>JBBSDF010000055.1:0-21365 GCA_038249665.1 Chitinophagales bacterium | reverse complement strand
TTTATCAGCGAACAATGATGCAGGCTTTCCCTTATTTTCTTTACTTTTAAATAAAAATGATGAAACCAATCGAAGGCAGCTTTCCTTCTTATTTCACCAATTATATAAAGCTGGTAAATGAAAATAATGTATTAGAGGCGTTGGCACACCAGCAACCTGTTTTTGTAGAATTTTTTGATGCGATTCCAGCAGAAAAATCAGACTACTCTTACGCGCCGGGTAAGTGGACATTAAAAGAATTGTTGCAACACATGATTGATACGGAACGTATTTTTGCTTACCGTGCTTTGTGCGTCGCACGCAAAGAAACACAGTCGCTACCTGGCTTTAATGAAAATGAATTTGTGTTACAAAGTCATGCTAACAAACGAGTTTGGACAGAAATGTTATCAGAGCTAAAATTGGTTCGTCAAACTACGGAAATACTATTTCGCAGTTTCAGTTTGGAAGTGTACGGGCATATTGGTTTATCCAGCAATAAGCCGGTTACGGTGAGTGCATTGGGTTTCATCATTGTGGGTCATGTGTATCATCACATCAACATTATTAAAGAAAGATATTTGTAGTTTTTTTACTAAAACTAATAAGATTGTTTCTGACTTTTTTAAAAGAAGTGGTGTATGTTACCGTACCAGTTTCATTGTTAATTAGACGCGATAGTAGTTGGGCCAAATTGTTAAAGAACCAATTGCATTATTAAATGCTAAGGTTCGTATGCAGAGAGTCACTATTTCTATGTTACAGAGGGGTATTTTGGAATTAGGGAATTGCATAAACACACTAGTTTAAGATCAAGGCACCTTATTTTCTCAAAAAGAAAAGCTTACGCCTGTCATAAAAGTGAAGGCATTTAAATTCGTCCGCAGATTACTTTGAGAATTATTTTCAACATCCATCATTCCAAATTGCTGACTGGATGCAAGGTTTATTTTTAGAGTAGAAGACAAGGGATAAGACAACCCTATGCCAGTTGCTATGCCAGCATTCAACGACTTAATTCTATTGGTGGAATTGGTTACATCCGGTTCGTTTCTGTCCTTGTAGCGGACCAAGAATTTACTGTCTAATAAAAAACCAATGAACGGGCCCGCGTTCACATAAACTTTTAACTGCTTACCGAAAGCATATTCTGCTAATATCGGTATGTTCAAAAAAGGAAGTCGATAAAGAACATCTACTCTATCTAAAGCTGGCGAATTGTTACCATTACCTTCCACAAAAGACGATCTGTAGGCCCATCCCATTTGCTCGTAATTTATTTTAATTTTCAATCCAACATTCGGGGAGAAATTGCGCTTAAAATGTATTCCAAATCCCATTCCAGTAAGCCGGTCCTTAGAGGCGGAAACAATGGCAGAACCATTAGCACTACCTAACACTAATCCACCTTGAAATCCATATTCGTAGGGATGTTTTTGTGCAAGAGCCAGGACTGATAGCAAAAGAAAAAAGACGGAAAGGGTGCTGCACTTTTTCATATATGGCGGATAATTAGATCGTAAAGTTACAAGATATTCAGGTAGAAACAACGAACACCAGCTGATATTTTACAACGATGGCTTATTGTACATCATCTGTTAAATCTTTTGGCGTGTATTTATAAAACAACATTCCCAATACCATGATAAAACTAGACAGGAGAATCACAAAAAAGAGTATGCCTTCATTAAAGTTATCGAGCTGAAACACCCGAGGTATTTTGTAGAACAGCAATATGGTGATCAACCCTCGGGGAATGAATACTACTTCTGGGAAAACCTGCTCTTTCAGAAAAAAACGGAGGTACAAAAACCGTGTTAACAACAAAACGCCGACAATGACTGATCCAATCAAGATTACCTCTTTTTGTATCACTAAATTAAGATCAATAGAAAATCCAAACAACAAAAAGAAAAAAGTTCGAATTAAAAAAGAAGTTTCTGCGGTAATGGAATGCAGCAAATGTGTTAAACCATTTACCTGTTTTCTAGGAAAATATTTTTCTACCCGAGGGAAATGCGCGATCAAATTCCAATTATTCATGAGCAAGCCAAATACTAAAATGATGATCAACGATGGTAAGTGAAGAATTTTGCCCGTTACATATAAAAATATTAGTAATGCAAAAACTAAAAAGAAGCGAATGTTTAGTTTAGACTTGGCCAAGATCAGCAATAAAACGAAAGAAAAGATCAATGATAAAATACATGATAAAATAATGTTCAGAAAAAATCCTCCAATCGAAATAAAAGAGAGCGCTTCCCCTGCTATGAAGAAGTTAAAAACTAATATTCCAATGATATCAGAAAAAGAAGCTTCGTAGATTAAAAATTCTTTTTTGGACGGCGACAAGGCGTGTAAGCTAGGTATAACAATTGAACTGCTCATAATACTCAGTGGAATTCCGTAGACAATACATTTTATTAACGGCTCCTGTAACCACCAGTACAAACCGCTGGAAATTCCAGCCAGAGAAATAATGAAAATGAATAACGCTGCAAAAAAAGAATCGCGGATAATTTTCTTTTTTGCTCTGCTGACCTTCAAATCCAACCCTGCTTCCAGAATAATCATTACTAACCCCGTAACGCCCAAAAATTCTACCAGTTTTTCGGGTATAGCAATATTCCATCGTTGTTGTTGAGCTATTACTCTAAAAAAAATACCTGCTGACAATAACAGCAGCACAGAAGGAATTCTGATGTATTTGGAGATAATAGAAAAAACATAGGACACCACCACAATGGAGCTTAGGATCAGCAGTAAAATTTCAACAGATATATTTCTCATGACTGGAAGTCGAATAATTTGTTCAAAACAAAAATAAGATTTAAAAAATGAAGCTTTCTTTTAAATCGAGCACTGAATTTTGCCACACGGGTCACTAAGTTGATTTGGACTACCTTTGAAGGAGTGATCATAATTGAAAGCAAATGAACTCATTTTTCGAAAAATTTAATATTGCGCAGGAAAAAGAAGATTTGGCACAAGTGATTGCAAATATTGATAAGGGCATCGCTTTTAGAGGCACCAACTTGTGGGTATTGATTTTCGCCATTTTTGTAGCTTCGTTGGGACTGAATGTGAATTCTACAGCAGTCATCATTGGTGCCATGTTGATATCGCCTTTGATGGGTCCAATTATAGGTATGGGATTAGGCATGGGTATCAACGATCTGAGTTTATTAAAAAAAGCCCTTTACAATTATGGTATTGCGGCCGCTGTGGCACTGATTACTTCTACTATATTTTTTTTATTATCGCCCTTAAATGAAGCTCACTCCGAAATACTATCACGCACATCCCCTACCATTTACGATGTGTTGATTGCCTTTTTTGGGGGCATTGCCGGTATAATAGCAATATCCAGTAAACAAAAAGGAAATGTAATTCCGGGTGTAGCCATTGCTACTGCTTTAATGCCACCGCTATGTACGGCTGGTTATGGTCTGGCTACTTTGCAATTCAATTTTTTCTTTGGCGCTTTTTATCTTTTTATTATCAACACGGTATTTATTGCTTTATCTACCTATATCATTGTTCGGTTTTTACATTTCCCTCTCAAGAATTTGGACAATGAAAAGGAAGAAAAAATGGCAAAAAGAATAACTTTAACCATTGTAGTACTTACTTTATTACCTAGCCTTTACTTTGGCTATGACATGATTCGAAAAAATGAATTTTCGAAAAATGCCAATCGATTTATTACTTATGAAGCCCACTTCCCGAACGACTACTTATTGAATAAAAAAATAGATCCAAAAAAGAGGATTATAACGTTGGTGTTTGGCGGCAACGAAATTCCTGCTACAGAAATAGAACGCGTAAAAGGTAATCTGGATAAATACAATTTAGAAAATACAACGCTGGAAATAAAACAAGGATTTGCTTATTTGAAGGAGCAGATGAACGGCGAAAAAACAGAAGTGCAACAACTATCGAAAGCACTGCAAGAAAAAGATGTACTGGAACGTTCTTACCAAAATAAACTGGATAGTATTACTCAAAAAGAAGTGTTATCAGCACAGTTATTTGCTGAATTGAAAGCACAGTATCCTTCTATTAATACTGCGGTGATTCAACCTGCTAAAAGATGGGGCGATACATCAAAGACTAAAGATACTTATCTGGTGCTCTTGAAAATGAAAGAGCCATTGCCATTAGCGGACAAGAACAAAATGGAAAGTTGGTTAAAAGTGAGGCTAAAAATAGATACTATACAGTTGATGGTGCAGTAAATTTTTAACGAAAACTAATCAGATGATCAAAAAAATATACCAGCTCATTGTTTTAAACTTGCGCACCAAATTAAGCAGGCCGCAGTTTATAATGTTTATCGCCACATTAGTAGGCCTGGCATCAGGCATGATGGCGGTGCTGTTGAAGTTGCTGGTACATTTTCTACAAACAAGCTTGGTCGCAGCCAACAGCGGGCAATGGCTCTACCTTTTTTTTCCCGCCATCGGTTTATTGATAACCGTTTTTATTATTAAATATTTTTTTGGGAACCAATTACAAAAAGGTATTGCCATGGTATTAAAAATGATTGCAGTTAAATTTTCATTTATACCTATGAAACATACTTATGCCCATGCCCTCACCAGCGCGGTAACGGTAGGCCTTGGGGGATCTGCAGGGTTAGAGTCGCCGATCGTATCCACAGGCAGTGCCATAGGTTCTAATATAGCAAGGATCAGCGATTTAAATTACCAGGAAAGATCTTTGATGATTGCCTGTGGCGCATCGGCAGGTATTGCAGCAGTATTCAATGCGCCTATCGCAGGCGTTATTTTTGCTGTAGAAGTATTGTTATCGGAAACCATCATTAGTTATTTTATTCCGCTCATTATATCATCAGTAATTGGGGTATTGTGTTCGAGTATTATTCTGCATGAAACGGCGCTATTTAATTTTACGCTGGCAGAAGTGTTCAATTACCGCAACGTTCCATATTACATTTTACTGGGAATTCTATGTGGATTCGTATCGCTGTATTATGCAAAAGTTTTTAAAAGAACTGAACAGCAAATACACAAATGGAAAATCAATGCCTATCTGAAAGCCCTTATTGGTGGAGGTATGTTGCTGTGCCTTTATTTCGTATTTCCTCCGCTCTTTGGAGAAGGGTATGAAAGTATTAAACTGGCCGCAGGTGGTATGTTTGAGCGTGTGGACGACCATACGACCCTTCTCTCTGGTATGCCAGCAGAATGGAGCATTATATTATTTGCAGGTTCCCTTTTTTTATTAAAACCCGTTGCGGCTGCCATTACTATCGGAAGTGGTGGCAACGGTGGTAATTTTGCACCGTCGCTTTTTACGGGTGCTTTTCTTGGTTTCTTTTTTTCTAAAATCCTCAATCGAATTTCATGGATCAACGTTCCGGAAAGTAATTTTACCCTGGTTGCAATGGCTGGACTGCTAAGCGGTGTAATGTATTGTCCACTCACTGCCATCTTTTTAATTGCAGAAATTACGAATGGCTACGGGTTGTTCATCCCGCTGATGCTGGTATCTTCTCTTTCTTTTTTTATAGTAAAGTCTTATGAGCCCTATTCGATGGAAACCAAACAACTGGCTTTACAAGGAGAGATTTTTACGCATAAAAAAGAGAAAAATATCCTCACCAGTATTAAAACGGCAGATATTATTCAACCCGATTATGCCATATTAGACATTTCACAAACCCTTAAAGATCTGGTAGAAGAAATTAAAAAAACAGACAAAAATGTTTTTGCAGTTGCCAATAAAGAGGGGAAATTTGTGGGGATCATAGAACTCAACGACATCAAAGGCAGGTTGTTTCAACCAGAAAATTTTGAAAAAATATTGATTCTAAATTTATTGAAAAAGCCTTCCGCTACCATTCGAATAGAAGACAACATGCACCGGGTGATGGAGAAATTTGACATCACCCAAAGCTGGCAACTGCCAGTGCTGGATGAGAATGGTGCTTTTATAGGTTTTATTTCAAAAACAAAGCTCTTTCAAAAATACAGAGAAATTTTAGCCTCGCAGGTGGATATGTATGAATAATATTTTATTTCTTTATAACAAACATAACCCCCTTGCTCTTTTCGATATCAGCTGCGTTGTTGCAAACACAACTATATTCGTAAAATAAGGGACCTGTTTTACCTATAACTACTACTGTACTCACACCATTGCTCTTCCGTTGCGCTTTGCTATTGCTCCACGCTTGTTTTAATTGATAACTGCAGGCCGACAGCCACGTTATTTTAAATGTAGTGACTACACCTGTTGAACGGTTGGTTTCTATTTGCTGTTTCTTTTTTCGCTGTACAACAATCGTTTGAGAAACGTTGTTGCTAAAGTTAAACAATCCGCGTTTCATTCTACTACAGCCTGAACTATCTACTTGAGCTGTGCTCTTGAATTGTAGGAAACAAACGATCAAAAACAAGAATATGTATTTTGGGTATTTAGATAAAAATTCCATTGACCATTACTTTACTGATGAGGTTCTTTTCAAAACTATATCGAAGGTAGGCAATCGAGGGAATAGGTTTGGTAAAAATGAAATTGGCAACCGCGCCGTGGTTCGTGTCTTCAACAAACACTTTGCTAAGATATTTGTCTTGTCCTAAAATATTTTCAATGTATTTCTTCCCAACACCTGCCACGGGCTTCTTTTCTTAAAATTACTTTACCAGGCTTGGAGTTACCACTGCTGAATGCCTTGTACCATGATGGTTTGTGAACCATCCTTGGAATTGTCAAACAATCCCAGTTTCATTTTATTACGACCTACCCTATCGAATTGTGCAATACTTATGAAATGAAGTAAACAGCCTGCGAGCAATAAAAAAAAGTATAGCTGTGCTTAGATAAAAATTCCATTGATCATTACTTTATCAATCAGGTTATTTCCAAAACTATAAGGAAGGTAGGCAATCGACGGAATAGGTTTGGTAAAAATAAGGTTGGCCCTTTTGCCAACGGTTATACTCCCTGCCAAGTTTTGTACTTCCATGGCAAAAGCACCGTTGATCGTTGCTGCATTGATGGCTTCTTCGGGCAACATTTTTAGCTGAATACAGCTCAAAGCTACTACAAAATTCATATTGGCACTTGGTGAAGAGCCAGGATTAAAATCAGATGCAATGGCGATGGCAGCTCCTGCATCGATCAACTTACGTGCAGGCTGGTAGGCCATGCGTAGAAAAAATGCAGCCGTAGGTAATAAAGTGCCAATGGTATCAGATGCGGCTAGTGAAGCGATGTCTTCATCGGTCATGGTTTCTAAGTGATCAACTGAAACAGCGCCTAATTCGATACCTGCCATCACTCCCCCAATACTGTTGAGTTGGTTTACGTGCAGTTTGGGCTTTAACCCATAGGCAGCTGCTGCCACACAAATCCGTTGCATTTCTTCCACAGAAAAAAAACCGTTTTCACAAAACACATCTACATAATCTGCCAAATTCTCGGCAGCTATTGCAGGTAGCATTTCTTCGATGATGGTATTGATATATCCTTCATGATCTTCTTTAAAAGCCAATGGAAATGCATGAGCACCTAAAAAACTGCTTTTGATCAGCAAATCGGAGGTTTGTTTCAGTTTTTTGATCACCCGTAACATTTTAAGTTCGGCAGCTACCGTTAACCCATAGCCGCTTTTGATCTCAATGGCTCCCGTTCCCATCTTCGCTGCTTCTGCTAATCGTATTTTACCCAAGCGGTACAATTCATCTTCGCTGGTTTCGGCCAGTACGTTTGCTGAATGTAAAATACCCCCACCATTGGCAGCAATCTCTGCATAGGTTTTTCCCTTTATTTTATCTACAAACTCCGCTTCCCTGCTTTTGGCAAATACAAGGTGTGTATGGCTGTCGCACCAGGCCGGTAATATCCATTGACCGGTAACATCTATGGTATTAATGGGCTGATTTGGTACAATGATATCCAGTTCATACATGTGCCCAAGCGCAGCAATGATGCCATCTTCGACCAATAAAAAGGCACCTTGGAGAACGGGTAACACTGCCAGTTCTTTTCCGCGAAGTATCCGATTGGTTTCGTGTACGCCTACCAGTTGTGGTATGTTGATAAAGAGTGTAGTCATCCCAAATATATTTTATAAAATGATTGCAGGTGTTATTACAGCGCCTCGTACACTTGTTTGCAAAATGCTTCCAATCCCGGATCTCTAGCGCCCATCAATAACAAAACCGTATCATCCGTTATGTGAGGTTGAATGGCGCTTACCAAGTCATTTCTATCTTCCACAAAGAAGGCATTTTTGCCCAGCTTTTTTATGTCCTCTATTAAGTCGTTTGCAGAGATATCTTTAACGGCTGTTCCGCCTGCATAAAAAATTTCACTCATCCATATCTCATCTTGTGGTCGTAAAGCCGCCGCAAATTCTTCCACAAAATCATGCCGTAAAAAACGTGTTGGACCGTAACCGTGCGGTTGAAACCAGGCGATCACTTTTGTTGCGATAGGCTGACAGGCAAGGATAGACGCTGCACATTTAGCGGGATTGTGCGCATAGTCGTCAATCACATACAATCCATTTTTAATGCCCAATAATTGATGACGCCTGTAAATACCCTCATACGATTCGATGGCCGTAGCGGCATCCTTATAACTTACTCCCAGTAAATGTGCCACTGCTACAGCGGCCAATACATTTTCCATATTGTGTTTACCAACACTGTGCAATTGAAAAGGATGATCATTAATTGTAAATCGGATCAACATACCCTCTTGAACAAAATCCCCGCCCACATAACCGGCTCCTGTACTTTCGCCGGCACCAAAATCGTCGGCAAGATCTACGCTGAGTGATGCAGCGTGTTTATTAGATTGATTTACGATAAAAAAAGATTGCGTATTGTGTTTGAATTTTAAAAATATCTCCATCAGCTCATCCATCTCTTGGTGGTCTTTGTCGATATTGAGGAGCAATCCAATCTGAGGAGTGTACTGCACAATGGATCCGTCGCTCTCGTCGGCTTCAATGATGAGCCATTCGCCGGTACCTACTTTCGCATTGCCAATTTTTCCTTCTTTGATGATGCTCACCAAACCCGCGCCACTGATAATACTTGGCTGCATACCTGCCTGTTCCATTATTTGAAACAACATCGCACTGGTGGTACTTTTCCCGGAGGTACCTCCTACTGCAATTGTTTTTTTACTTCTGGCAATCATAGCCAGCAATTCGCTTCGTTTGATGATAGGTATTTGAAGTGACTTTGCTTTTTGAACTTCCGGAACGGTATCTTCCACGGCTGTGCTCACTACTACCAAATCAATTTCTTCGCGGATTCCGGTTCCATCCTGCAGGTAACAATCTATTCCAGCAGCTTCGAGTTTTTGGCGGGTGTCATTTACTTCTCCCTCAATAAAATATCGATCACTGCCACTTACCTGTTTGCCAATACCAGCCAGGTATTGAGCAATCGCACTCATTCCCGTTCCGGCTACGCCGATAAAGAATACAGATTTAAAATGCTGTACAGACTGGATCATTCTTTTATTTTTTTAAAATTTTAAAGGGATGGGCTTCTGTATTGAACACGGCGTTGTTGAGATCGAAAGCATCCTCTGGTGCAAAAAGCAAATAAGCATACTTAAGTGTTTCGGCAAAGAAAAAACTTTGCATGGAGTTTGATTGTTCTTTTGTTTCCACATTTTTAATGGATGCGAAAGCCTCCTCTGTTTTGCAATATTTCAAAATATCATCCAACATCACTTTACCCATCCAAAGGTATTCTAAATGCTGGGTGAGTTTGTATAAATAAAAACAGCTTTCAATGTTTTCCGGCCGAAGGATGTAGGCGGGAGATAAAATTTTATCGGATGCAAAATCGAATTGTTCCGGTTCCATTCCAAAACGAGTCCACATGTAATAGTTGGCTTTTTGAACATCGGCTGCCAGAGGTACGTCGCCCGCAAAAGCACAGAGTCCGGCATAAAAGGCATCTAATGCACCATATGTTGTAGCAACTTGTTTTCCTGAATGCATGTTTACCACTTTTAAAAAAGTGCCGTTGGGCGTAATGGCCAGCAAGTATTTTTTAATGGCAGCATTGTGTTGATCGAAAGCCTCTTTAAAATCTTTGTCGCCAAAAAGTGACCAGCATTTGTAGAGATATTCGTAATAAGAATCAATGTAACCGCTGATATGCGAATTTTGCTGTACCCATTTGCCGGTGTTCACATCTATCTGCTCACCTACCAGGTTGATCGTGCTTCGCTGGTTGTAAACATACATAATGGCTTTTTTGGCTATATCGTAATATTTATTGTTGTGGGTATGTTTGCTAAGCTGACCAAACTCCATCATCAATGTACCAATTTCAGCTGGATTATTGATACCATCTCTAACGGCACCGGTTTGAAGCTGCACATAACGGTAAGGCATACCCGTAGGTGTAGCGAATGCAGGGAGCATTCTATCGGCCAGGTCAGTTGCTAATTGTAAAAAACGGGCGTCCCCATCTAATTCATAGGCCGTGATGAGCCCACCTAAGATGCGGATAGTGACTTCAAAAACCTGCACTTCGTTGTCGTTGTCAAAGGAGAGCGAATCCAAAATTAATTTTTTAGCTTCCGCTGCTTCTGTGGTTAATCCTAACACCAAAAAAGTGTCAAAAGCATCTACGGGTGTCATCAACATAGAATGTTTGTACCAGTTTTTTCCGGTTTTACTCAGCGGCTGTAAATCGTCTTTACCCCAGGCATATTTTTTATACCCTTTCCAAGCGTGAGCGGTTGCAGTCTTTACGGCAGCTACCTGGCTAGTTTTCATTTCATCGGAAAATTTAGCCGGACGCTGTGCTAATACATCATAAACTGTAAACAACAGTGTGGCAGAAAATATGATTTCTTTTTTCATGTTAATTGTCTGGGTCGATGCTGGTGAGTTGACGCAGATAATCATATTGAAGATCTTCGTGTAAACCAGCCACAGATTTTTTTATTTTTTTGATAATTCCCGTATAAATATTTTGAAGGGCAGTGCTTTTGTGTAAGGGCAATCCCAACCCAAGCATGGTTTCCGCAACAAACAACAACAAATCTGTTTCAGTGGTTTCAATATTACTGTATTTGATGTATTTGCCAGCTACCCTAACAATTTTTCGTAAAGTTTTTTTAGCAAAATAAAGATTGGTTCTGTTCACCTCTTCGAAGAGCAGCAGCAAGGCGGCTTTCACATTGGCAACATAACCTGATTCATCGTAGGCGTCGAACAGTAAATAAGTAGCCAGTTCTTTGTTTTCCTTTTTGAATTTGATCAACCGCATGCAAAGCTCCGCCAATTCTGTAGAAGACATTTGTTCCAATGTAGTCTTAATTTCTTTGACCGATGCAGCATTCATACTGCCAAAATAAAGGATTTAGAGGAATAATACTGAAGAGGATTTAAAGCGATGGCAGATGTATTGGAAAATATTGGAACCAGTAGCAATAAAAAAAACCTTCGTTGTTTTGGCGAAGGTTTTTCATAATTGTGGTTTTTTCTTTTTTTCAGAGATAATTGGATAAGCGGTGTTTGGTTTGTCAGAGATAATTGGATTTGGTTTTCTTATTCAAATATACATCTCATCAAAAATGTTGAATGTAGTTCGTCGTTCATTTTTTTGTAGAATTTCTTCTACCCCCACTCATCAAAATTTTTTAGGTAAACCAATTGTTAGCAGAGTAGAAAAGCTAAGAAAATTTACTGTATAAATTGTTTTAAGTCATTATATTGCACTCAAACCAATCTATACTATGCGAAAATTACTCATCTGTGCAACACTATCGCTGTGCGCCAGTACCCCAACCAATGCCCAGCTCCTTAACAAAGTATTACCGGGGGGCAATACATTTTCTCAATCTCTTTCTACCGTGGTAGAACACTTTCAAAATAATTACAATCAAATTCAGGGCGAATTGTTGCCTTCGGATCCTGATCGTACAATATTTCAATCAACAGTGCTGTTGCCAGGTGCTTCCCATTGTGTGATTTACCGTTTTCACTCAAAAGAAGATAGCTCTGCCAGTTATCAGGCCACTTTGTATCAAGGAGAAGATTTTAATGCAGCCGCTAAAGCGTACAAACAAGTTTTTAAACAAACTAGTCAAACAAAATTTAAGATAGGTGTCACAAACTATAGCTTGGAGGGCACTTTGCTGGAACCTAGCGAGGATCTGCGCTTTACCAGCAGCATTTTAAGATCTACTAATCATTCTGATCTTTATAAAAATTTTATGGCAGAAGTAGAAATGATCAACGGCATAGAGGGCTGGACCGTGCATTTAAATTTACACAGCAGAAAGGCAGATATGGAACGTTATGATCAATAAAAAGTTTACTTCATCGGGTATCAAAAAATATTTATGATTGACTAAGTCATCTCTACACGGGCGACGAATTCCTCAAAGAATCCATCGCCCGTTTTATTTTCTTCCGGTTTAACAAATCAGGTGTGTTATTGAGCGGCCAATCACACACCGTTTTACATATCTATTTTTTATTACGTTTGAAAGCTTACCTTTTTCTGGCACGGTTTTCTGATTAACAACCCTGTACTGAATATTGGATAATTTCATCAAATGAAAGGTATTAAATAAAATAAACGCTATGAAAAAGATTTTATACATTTTTATTATGAGCAGCGGATTCATCGCTTGCACCAACAAAAAAACTGATTTAAGTTCCAATAGAGAGATGGTAGTTCTAACAGATTCTACTAGCAACAGTAGTTACCTTACAGATACAGGTGCAGTAAGTAACCCGGAAGTATTCTTTGGTGAAGGCCCTGTGGTTTCTGGCAAAGCTACCATTCCTGAAAAAAAATCCTCGAATTCGAGCAACAACGATGGTAATGTATCGTCTTCTAATAACAGTTCAGGAGCAACTACCGCAACTGGTACTGGTACCACAAAGAAAAAAGGATTAAGTCAGGCTGCAAAAGGAACCATCATTGGGGGTGTAGGAGGTGCACTTGCGGGCGGAGTGATTGGTAAGAATGCCAAAGGCGCCGTTATTGGAGGTGCAATTGGAGCTGCAGGAGGCTACGTAATAGGAAGGCAACAAGATAAAAAATCAGGGCGGGTCGGAAACTAATCACTTACTTTTATTTACACTCACAAACACCCATCCAAGTAAATAAAATGACGGTGTGATTGTTTTCATTGAACAACTCTTATTATTTTTGCAGTATGGCAGCATGTACATTTACTATCCCTTTTACGGGAGAAACCAGCATCGTTCTGGATAAAGCTAAAAAAGCAGTTGAAAAACAAAGCGGCAGTTTTACCGGTGACGGCAACAATGGGAATTTCCAAGTGAGTTTTTTTGGACAAGAAATTATTGGCTCCTACACAGTGGCCGGCAATGACCTTAACATAGTGATAGAAAGCAAACCCTTTATGGTGCCTTGCAACGCCATTGAGAGTTTCCTTAAAAGTCAGATTGTTTAAAACAAAGTCTTGCAACCATCGCTCTGGTAATTTCTGGTGCAATTCGGGAAAGGCAAAACCTCGCTAAATAATTTCTTAGACATCTACATTACAAACAGGTGGTTTTTAAATAAGCGAATTTATTTATTTAAAAAAGGCTGGCCATTTAAAAAAACACTCAGCAGACTAACAGGTGGTTTACAAACAAATTTAATCTGAAATTTAAAATCACTTTATTGATTTTAACTGCAAAAAATGTAGTTGAGCGTATTAAAATTGCCTTTCATCTATTTTATTCATTTTTTATAACAATTAGATGGCAAATTGCAGTTGAATTTTACCAGCCTTTCCTGTAACAACATGTTTGGCAAAGCATAGCCATGAAATTTCTTCTTTTACTATCTCTTTTATTGTCCGGCATATCCACCAGTTACGCTGGCGACAGCACACGCAACATCAAAAGCGTGCGTACCAACCTTCCTATTAAAATTGACGGCAACGTACAAGAAGACGCCTGGAAGCAAGCCAGCTTTTTCAATAACTTCAGTGAACAAAAGCCCAGCTTTGGGTTAAAAGAGGATGAAGCTACCAGAACCGAAATTTGGTTGTTGTATGATGACAATGCCATTTATGTTTCTGGATTTTGTCACGAACGAACCAAGGATTCTATTTCATCAGAACTAGGAGGTAGAGATAAATTGGGCATCAACGATTTTGCAGGGATCATGTTTGATACTTATTTGGATAAAATTAATGGTTCAGGTTTTTTTGTAACAGCATTAGGGGAACAAGCGGATGTAAAATATTCGTTGGGATACGAAGACGATAGCTGGAGCACGGTGTTTGAAACGGCCACCAAAATCAACGACAGAGGCTGGACCTTTGAGATGCGGATACCGTATGCCGCCATCCGTTTTAGCAACAACGATGTGCAAAATTGGGGTGTTAACATTATTCGAAGAAGGGCAAAGGCTGGCAAACAATATTCCTGGAACCCCATCGACCCTGTAAAATTTGGAACCATGAATCAAGCGGGCGTGCTCACAGATATTAAAAGCATCAAAGCCCCTATTCGACTTTCCTTTTCTCCTTATTTTTCTACTTATGTGAACCACGTGCCCAAATCAGTTAGTGGTAAGAACATCACTTCTTCGGTGAATGGTGGTATGGACGTAAAATATGGAGTGAGCAAAGGCTTTACTTTGGATATGACCTTGATCCCTGATTTTGGACAAGTACAAAGCGATAACCAGGTGCTCAACCTATCCCCTTTTGAAGTACGATTTAACGAAAACAGGTCTTTTTTTACTGAAGGGACTGAACTTTTTAATAAAGGAAATTTTTTCTACAGCCGACGAATAGGTGGCAGGCCTTTGAACATTGATCGACCTTATGGGGAGATCAATGACAGTTTAGAAACCATTGTACAAAATCCGGCGGAAACTAAATTGGTCAACGCCACAAAATTCAGCGGGCGAACCGCGAGAGGATTGGGCATTGGTATTTTTAATGCAGTTACCAAACCTCAGTCGGCAACGATTCGCAAAAACGATACCGGTGAAGAATATCAAATTGAAACAAATCCACTCACTAACTACAACATTGTGGTGTTGGATCAAACAATGAAAAACAATAGCAGTGTTACGCTCATCAATACCAATGTGCTCCGCAGCGGCAGCGACTACGATGCCAACGTTACGGCAGGCTTATTTGACTTATACGATAAAAAAGTAGATTGGAATGTATGGGGCAAAGTAGCCAACAGCCGACTTATGGGGTTAAATAAGGACAAAGACCTAAGCGGTGTTTTGTATGAAATGAACTTAGGGAAATTCAGAGGGCCATTTAATTTTGAAATACATCACAAAGCTGCGGATAATAAATTCCAGCAAAATGACATGGGCTATTTTACCAACAACAATTATTACGATTATGGATTCAATAGTTGGTACAAATTCATTCAACCAAAAGCGTTTTATAATAATATTAATATTTCTGCAGGTGCCAGTTATTCACAACTATATTTTCCAAGAAGATTTCAATACCTGAGAATGTATGCCCGCAGCAGAAGTCAATTAAAAAACCTTTGGAACGTTTCTGTAGATGTTTCTTCCACTGGTGAGCAACAAGACTTTTACGAGGCGAGAATACCTGGAAAGATGTTTAAAAGGCCTTCCAGTTTTAGGTCTGGTTTTGGAATAAGTAGCAATACCACCAAAAAGTATGCAGCCAGTATAGACTTTTCGCATACTGGTTCGCGTGAGTATAACAGCAATAACGTTGAAATTTTTCTCAACAATCAATACCGGTTCAATGACAAACTCAGCGTATCGTTGGCCAGTTTTAGGGGCATATCAGCAAATGAATTGGGATTTGCCTATGTGCTAAATCCTGATAATGTTTATTTTGGCTTAAGAAAAAGAACTACTGTAGAAAATATCCTGAATGTTAAATACAACTTTAATATTAAAATGGGATTAACCTTGCGCACCCGCCATTATTGGAGCAAGGTAGATTACAAGTCATATTTTTTATTACAGGACAATGGGTATCTGCAACCCGCAACTTCAGCTAACAATGCTGCCAGCAATGTGAATTTCTTTAATGTAGACATGGTGTACACCTGGCAATTTGCGTTGGGGAGTTTCCTTAATATTGGCTGGAAAGATGCCAGTTTCCTCTACAATCAACAAGTTAAAAACAGGTACATCAAAAACCTCGGCAACACTTTGAACAGTCCGCAGGAAAACAATTTTTCGATTAAATTAATTTACTTTCTCGATTACCTAACTTTGAAAAAGAAGGCTTAGCTGAGAAGTTAATTTAACATCTCATTTTTATCCAACCCTCCAACGGAAACCACCATGGTTTTTGGATATCCATCTGTTTGGAGCAGCCAAGATTATTTCGGTTTAACCACGATTATCTGATCTATTCCTTATTTTAGCAATTCAGCGAAAAAGTACACAGTATGAAAAATTCAAAAAAATTATTCCTGGCTGCTTTGCTATTGGCAGCATTTTCAGTAACGGCGCAACGACGACCGGCGGCCTCGGCTGCCATCAAAAATCCGATAGCGGAAGCCATTGTAAAAGAGGGCAATGACAATTCGCAGTTAGAAAAACTTGCAACAGAATTAATGGATGGTATTGGACCACGCTTGGTAGGGACGCCCGAGATGAAACAGGCCGGCGATTGGGCTATTGCTACTTACAATAAATGGGGCATTGCTGCAAAAACCGAAAAATGGGGAGAATGGCAAGGCTGGCAAAGAGGTGTATCACATATTGATATGACTTTTCCGCGAGCAAAATCTTTGGAAGGTATGCAGCTCGCCTGGAGTCCTGGTACTAATGGCAAAACGGTAGAAGCTGAAGTGATGATACTCCCCTATTTGGAAGATTCCTTATCATTTGCAAAATGGTTACCCGCATCAAAGGGGAAAATAATATTGATTTCGATGAGCCAACCTACAGGTAGGCCAGATTACAATTGGGAAGAATTTGGCACAAAAGAATCTGTAGAAAAAATGAAAAAAGACAGAGAAGTACTCACTGCTTCCTGGAACAAGCGCATCAGTAATTCTGGTTACAATGCACGCACCCTGCCTGCAGCCCTGGAAAAAGCAGGAGCGGTAGGAGTAGTAACTTGTAATTGGTCGAGAGGATTCGGCGTGAATAAAATTTTTGGGGCTTATACTAAAAATGTTCCTTCCGTTGATATCAGTGTAGAAGATTATGGGTTGTTATATCGATTGGCAGAGGCAGGCATCAAACCCAAGATGGCTTTGAAAATTGATTCAAAAATGTTGCCCCCAACAGATGCTTTTAATATTGTTGGTGAATTAAAAGGTGTAGAAAAACCAAATGAATATGTGATGCTTTCCGCGCATTTCGATTCATGGGATGGGGGCACTGGTGCAACAGACAACGGCACTGGCACCATTGTGATGATGGAAGCCATGAGAATTCTTAAAAAAATATATCCTAATCCAAAACGTACTATCCTGGTCGGTCATTGGGGCAGCGAAGAGCAAGGGCTGAATGGTTCTCGCGGTTTTGTAGAAGATCATCCTGAAGTGGTGGAGAATTTACAGGCACTGTTTAACCAAGACAATGGAACAGGTCGTGTGGTGAACATCAACGGACAGGGATTCCTTCATTCGTATGAATACATTAGTCGTTGGCTAACAGCAGTTCCTTCAGATATTAGGCAACAAATAGAAACCAATTTTCCAGGAACACCCGGAACAGGCGGTTCTGATTTTGCCTCATTTGTGGCAGCAGGCGCGCCGGGCTTTTCGCTGAGTTCTAATAGTTGGCTGTATGGATCTTACACATGGCATACCAACCGCGACACTTACGATAAAATTGTATTTGATGATGTACGCAACAACGCCATACTAACGGCCATATTGGTTTACATGGCTTGCGAAGACCCCGAAAAAACGTCGAGAGAAAAAATAAAATTACCGATCAATTCCAGAACTGGCCAGCCAGGTACCTGGCCAGAGCCCAGGAAGGCCACTCGCAAAGGCGGAATGGAATAATATATCCATCAATGGTTTCAACACTTTTAAACCCGGCTATTAAAAAATAGCCGGGTTTTTTATGAATGATAAGCGGTGAGTAATAAATGTAATTTGTATGACGCTGACATAGGTTGACTGTGGCCTATCGGAGCGGAGATTCATAAAAAAAACTACATGATATTTGTTGTTAAGGATTCTATGATTAATTTTATGAAAAAAATACAATGAAACCATCTAGTCATTTGTTTATACTATCTAACGGCAGGGTAGCTGCCATCAATAAAAAAACCGGCGATATTGTTTGGGAAGTAAAACTCAAAGAATATGTTGGCAGCAGCCTTACCTACAGCTTTGGACAAATCAGTGTAGAAGACAATAAAATTTTTGTGGGTACAACCGGCATTCTGCTCTGTTTGAGTACCAAAGATGGATCGTTGGTTTGGAAAAATGAACTAAAAGGCTGGGGTTACGGTTTTGTCAGTCTTGGAAATGCAGGCAATGATGCTACATCGGCAGCATCGGCGGCGGCTGGTAGAGCAACGGCAGCAACTTAATCTGCTTTAAATTTCGATCAAATTCCCTGGTTACCGGCAAACCAACACTATTCTTGTTCGGTTTGCACCAATACTTTTAGTCGCTCAGATAAGGTCTGCAACCGCAGATTGAGGATATCTGCGTCTTTACTTTCGAGATAAAATTTTTCCAATTCAGCAAGCGACTGGTCAATTTTTTGAATATTCACATTATTGCCTAGCTCCTTGCTCTGCATTAAAATATTTCTGATTTGTTCATAGTTATCTGCATACAGTTTCTGGTATTCTTCAAATAATTTTTGAATACCATACACCATTTCTTTAGATGCTTTGATTGCGTCTCCGGGAAATTTAAGTAGGATGCTACTGTCTTTTTTCAAAATGGTATCCAAAACGGATTTATCAAGGTACCGTATTTGAAGTTCCTCCAGTGATTTGTATTTAAGTTGTTGACGGTTGGTTTGTTTAAACAGTACGATGATCAAGTCCATCATGTGTTCCCGAATGTCGAATTGCAAGGCCTGAAGCTTGATACTAAATGCTTCGATTTTTTTATCCAGCTCATTGTTAGACTGGTTTAACTTTTCGTACTGCATAAAATACTTGTTCACTCTTACCAAAAAAGAATCCAGGTCTTGTTTGCTGATCCGCCTTTCCTGCACTGTTAAATTCGCTACCAGCCCCAACACTGATCCTAGTAACCCGTTGCTACCAAAAACAATGGCTCCTTGTTGATTTTTTATCGGGTGCTGAATAATAGAAGCGATCACTTCTGAGAACTTGCTGATATTGGTATTTTTAGCTTTATCTAAAATCGGTTTAAGCGCGGCTTGTATTTCTATTTCCAAATTGAATCCCATTTCCGAAGAAGCGGGGTTGTTAAACGCTGTTATTTTATTACGGTAATTTTCTTTTCGGATGAGGCTTCCCAAAGAGTTCAACGAATTAATAGAAGCATCAATGAGGTGTGCGCTCGCTACAAACTTTGTGTGGCTGTTTGGCGGCAAAACTGCAGCACGAGTTGCCTGTGTTCTGCCCCACATAGAGCAGAGACCTGCCAAACAAAACAATATGTAGCGTAAAGGGTACATTCATAAAACGTTTTCTATACTATTGCAAAATTGATTGTAGTAAAAACAATTGCGACAGTGAAGGGTACAAGAGAGTTGGTTTTTTACAGATAGGTCCATTTACCATAAACGACCATTTAAATAGAATCAGACATTTGCTTACCTGTGGCGCATGTATCTATTGGTCAAATATTCCATACGCACTGGGTCGTACACGATGCGGGGGATGCTAAGTCTGGCAATATCAGAATATTGGCGCACTACCACCCTATAATAATATCTTGCTATCAACAAAGCGACGATGAGGTAGAGGGAGAACCAAATAGTGGAAGCTATCGTAGGAATAAATTCTAATTGTAGCAGGAAGTTTGTTTTTTTTCCTGCCAATATCGTATTGTTTAAAGCGTACCCAAAAATTGGAAGTCGAATCAAAAAGTTGGTGATTGTTACAAAAAGTACGTTTCTGGAAATTACAAATAAGCAACCCAATGTGATTCCGATCAAAAATGCAAATACAAAATGATAAGCCATTACCCAGGGCCCAGCCTGTGCCATGTACCTAAAAGTATGCATACAGGCAAACAGACCCGAACATATTAAAATGGCTTTGTTTACCGGAACTTTGTATTTAATCAAAACATAAAAAATAAAATTTCTAAACACCATTTCTTCGGCAAAAACGAATAAAAAACATATGAGCACAAAAAAGGGGAACATCCAAATTTCGCCGTAATTGTAATGAAAAAGATGGTGGTAAGAAGAAAACAGTACAAAAAGCACGGCAAGTATAATGGGCAGCAGTTTTTCTTTATCTCTTAAATTGAGTGTCCCCACTCTGATATAAGTGAGTGTGCTGCTGATCATTGTTGATTGAAAATAAATTATAGAGGCAACAACGCCTGCCAGGTAAGCAGTCATCAACATGGATAAGAATGGACCTAATCCAAAAAGTGGAGTTGGGAAACACAAAAATGCGGCTGCCACAAAAATCGCTATTCCTAATCTTGCAATCATAATTTTAATTATCAGGGGTTAATATAAAATGGTTTACTATCGAAAGCATCATCAGCTTTATTTTGTAAAGGTCTATAGAACATTTTAGGTAAGTAGAGGAAAAACCACACTATTTCAGGTGATTTTCCCCGAGATGATTTATAAAAAGTTACGTAGGATGAAGGTCATTTGCATATTTTACAGGTGATCAGGTTTATCCTTCTACGCAACGAAATCTTTCATGAGGGCCAGACGAAATTTTTTCGAGTTGTTGGATTTTTTGGAGGTAGCACCATGCCAACATGAAAATTGGACTGGTGATCAAAAAATATAGGAAGGATGAAAACAGATTTTCGCTAAAAGCAGTGGGCAATTCGGTTTCTATATCAGCTGTTTCTAAGTAATTGAATTTGGAAAATGCCGCTGGTAAATTAACGGTGCAATGAAAGATTCCTGCCAGCCAGATGTTTTTTGATAGTACAATACTATTTATTCCACTAGGGCAAAGAACACCAGCCATAACATTTTGACGGAATGCGGTTGGGTAGGCTGTTGCAGCGTATCCCCACGGCTAACAGCATCTTTTTGTAAATAAAAAAGGATTTAATTTTGCAATTATTTGTTGTGGTGGGGAATTAATTCTTGTATTCTGGTTATGGGATGTGCAGCTATTTTTTCAAGCGTATTTTTAAAGCAGCATATGGTTCTATGCCATGCATTTTGCAAGTGCCCAGTAAACTGTACAGCATTGCACTTCGCTGTGCTGCTTCGTGGCTGCCACAAAATAAATAATTTTTTCTCCCTAAGGCTACAGGGCGTATGCTATTTTCAACGGGG
>JBBSDF010000054.1:0-21548 GCA_038249665.1 Chitinophagales bacterium | reverse complement strand
GGTGAAGGCAGAAGCCGGGCCAAACTCAACTTGCCAGGTTTGCAACAACAGTTGTTGGAAGAAGTATATAAAGTAAACAAAAACATCGTGCTGGTATTGATGAATGGTAGGCCATTGGCTTTGCCCTGGGCAGCAAAAAATATTCCTGCCATCATTGAAGCCTGGCAGTTGGGAACGGAAAGTGGAAATGCCATAGCCGAAGTGTTGTTTGGCGCTTACAATCCATCGGGAAAATTGCCGATGAGTTTCCCACGCTCCGAAGGACAGATTCCCATCTACTACAATCACATGAATACAGGCCGGCCAGGGCCTAAGCCAGATGTATTTTGGTCGCATTATTCAGACGAAAGCAACAAGCCCCTTTATTCATTTGGATATGGCCTCAGCTACAGCAAATTTGAATACAGTACATTGCAAATAGACAATAGCAACTCTTCGGCGATCAAGGTTTCAGTAAACATTAAAAACATAAGCAAGTTGGGTGGAGAAGAGGTGGCGCAATTATACATCAGAGATAAGTTTGCTTCTGCTGCACGTCCGGTAAAAGAATTAAAAGGCTTTGAGAAATTTTTCCTTGCGCCGGGCGAAAGCAAAACGGTCAGCTTTTTACTTACAGATGAGCTCCTGGGATTTTTTAACAACGATGGTAAATTCATCGTTGAGTCTGGCGAGTTTGATGTGATGATTGGTACCAGCTCGGATGAAGGTTCGAAAGGAAGTTTCTGGTACAAGTAATCAAGGGTTCAAAAATATTACAACACTTTAAACGATGTGCTGCGGCTGTTCGGCGGCCAAAGCGTTTTTGTAGAATTGCAGGTGAACGGGATGTTACCGGATATTATGGCATCAACTGTGTAATTTCATTGGGCAATGAGCTCTTGCAAAAATCTTCCCCTTAATAAAAGATGACTTTATAATTTTCTTTATTCTTCGATCAGCTTAATGCCTGTTTTTTCTATACTGATTTTTTTCTCCCGAAATAAATTCCCCACCGTCATTTTAAACGTCTTTTTACTCATGCCAAAAAACAAGTAAATTTCTTCAGGGTCAGATTTGTCGTGGTAGGGTAAGTAGCCATCCTGTTCTTGTAACAATCTTACAATTTTGGCGGCTTCGTCTTCTACCCTTTGATAGCCTGGTTTGCCCGCAGCAACATCTATTTTATGGTCGGGATATATTTTTTTAATAAATCCTTCAAACCGATCGCCCACACCAATGCTTCTGTAAATTTCGTTGTGGTGCAACACGCCTGTGTGCTGGTTGTTGATGATCACAACATAGCCTATATCTGTTCTGCGATAAACAGTGAGTTGTACGGTATCTAAAAGTTGTACCGTTAACACATCATTGCTAAGGGTATTGTCAAATTTCTCGGTGGCCGCAGCCCTACCCGTTTGTTCGTCTCTGTAAATTTTTACCAGATATTCCCCATTGGGTCTCATGCCCACATGCTGCTGGGAAGTGGGCACAAACAGATCTTTCATCAAGCCCCAATCCATAAACGCTCCCTGTGGCGTTACATTTACTGCTTTCAATTTCACAATATCACCTATTACACCGTAAGGTTGTTGGGTAGTGGCTATCAGTCGCTCATCCCCATCATGGTAAACAAACACCTTTAGTTCATCCCCATCTTTAGTATTGGCCGGAACAAAACGTTTCGGTAACAAAATTCCTTCTGCTCCGTCGTCTAAATAAACCCCAAAATCAACGGTTCTGAGCACTTTTAACATATTGTATTCACCTGTTTGTACCATGGGATTTTTTTGTGTGGCAAAGATAGGTGAATAGCAGTGCGGTCTAAACTAGTTTGCAAAGACAGCAATTCCTGATGCTACATTGTGTAAGTGTTGAATTTTTTGATGGTTTTGCAGGGTACCTATGCCAAAGAAAACAACAATTCAACAATTCGGACTATCTTTAAGCCTTATCAACACAATTCTTTTATTTTGAAGTTTACAGCATTTGGTTTCGACCAACGCCTCATGGAAGGCATCGAAGCCTCTAATTACCAAGACGCCACACCAGTACAGGAACAGGTTATTCCACATATTTTAGAAGGTAAGGATATCATCGCATCGGCACAAACCGGTACCGGAAAAACTGCCGCATTTCTATTGCCACTTATTCACCGTTTGCTGACCATTCCGCACGATCCCAATGGTATTACTTCGTTGGTGATTGTTCCTACCAGAGAACTCGCCGTGCAAATAGAACAGCACCTCGAAGGGCTTTCGTATTTTACTTCTGTAAGCTCCATCGCTGTGTACGGTGGTGGCGACGGTCAGGCATTTGTACAGGAAAAAAAGGCACTTAGCACTGGTGCAGATATGGTCGTTTGTACACCCGGTAAAATGATGAGCCACATTAAAATGGGTTATGTAAAACTCGATTCCCTTCAATATTTGGTGTTAGATGAAGCGGATAGAATGTTAGATATGGGCTTCTTCGACGATATCATGTTCATCATCGATCATCTTCCGAAAAAGCGGCAAAATCTACTGTTTTCTGCTACCATGCCTCCCAAGATAAGGGCCATGGCGAAAAAAATATTACACGATCCCAAAGAGATCACCATCTCTCTCAGCAAGCCGCCAGAAAAAATTGTACAACAAGCTTTCCTGGTCTTCGAACCTCAAAAAATACCCTTAATCGTTCATTTGCTCAAAGAGAAAAATTTTAAAAAAGTAGTCGTTTTCTGTAGCAGCAAACTCAATGTAAAACAACTTACACGTGACCTCAAACGCAACGGCATTGATGCGGGCGAAATACACAGTGACCTGGAGCAAGACAGCAGAGAAGAAATATTGATGCATTACCGAAGCGGCCGCCTTCCGGTGTTGGTAGCAACAGATATTTTAAGCAGAGGTATCGACATCGACAACATCGATCTGGTGATTAACTTTGATGTACCACACGATGGTGAAGATTACGTTCACAGAATTGGACGAACAGCAAGGGCCGAAGCAGAAGGAGTAGCCTATACCTTGATCAGCGTAAAGGAACAACGCAAGTTTCATTCGATAGAAAAACTGATTGAAAAAGTAGTGCCCAAACAAATCATTCCGGAACACCTGGGCGAACAACCCGAATATGCCCCAGCTTCCTCACAGGCAAACCCACCCAGGCGAGGTTTCTACAACAAACGCGGGGGAAGCAGGCATCAATAAAAGGTATTTGTAACGGCTGCTGAAATATATTTGCAAAAAGAGCTTATCAGCGTAACCAACAACATATTAAACAGTCCGGTAGAATATCTGACCGGCATCTCTGCTCAGCGGGGAGAAATGTTGCGCAAAGAACTCAACATCCACAACTTTAGAGACCTGCTGGAACATTTCCCCATCAGGCACATCGACAAAACCAATGTAGGCAGCATCGCCAGCCTGGAGCAGCAAGATGAATATGCTTATGTAGCGGGTACGCTATTGAGCCTTGATTTGTTAGGCGATGGCAGAGCAAAAAGATTGGTGGGTAAATTAAAAGACAACACCGGTACCATAGAGTTGGTGTGGTTTCAGGGCGTTCACTGGGTGCAAAAAGCACTGCTGCCCGGCCATAGTTACCTGGCTTTTGGTAAGCTTGGATATTTCATGGGGTCTCCACAAATTGCGCATCCGGATATGGAGCCTTATACCCCGCAAAAAGCTACTGGCAAAAAGTTTCTCGAACCAATATACCCCTCCACGGAAAAATTAAAGGCCCGCGGATTAAACGGAGCAGCACTCGGCAAAATCATGCTGGAGATGCTGCAAAAAATTCAACCCAAAGACCTGGAAGAAAACATTCCTTCGTTTATCCTTAACAGTTATAAGCTGATGGGCAGGTTTGAATCGAACAATCAAATACATTTTCCTGTTTCAGAATCCAATTACCAACTGGCCTTGCGTCGTTTGAAGTTTGAAGAATTGTTTTATGCACAAATGAGGATTAACCTGATCAAGCTGCAAAGGCATCGCTTTAGCAAAGGTTGGCTTTTTGATAAAGTGGGAGATTTATTCAATACTTTTTATAAAAATTATTTACCGTTTGAATTAACCAATGCACAAAAAAATGTGCTGAAGGAAATAAGAAAAGATACCGCTACCGGCAAACAAATGAACCGACTGCTTCAAGGGGATGTTGGCAGTGGAAAAACAATGGTAGCATTGCTGAGCATGCTTATCGCTGCCGATAATCAGTTTCAAAGTGTGTTGATGGCACCTACCGAAATTTTAGCGCAGCAACATTTTATAAGCATTACTGAATACCTGAAAGACCTGCCTGTAAAAGTGGCTTTACTAACCGGTTCTACGCCCGCCAAAAAAAGAAGAGAGATCATGCTGGGTTGCGCAGACGGTAGCATTCAAATATTGTTAGGCACACACGCTGTGATCGAAGACAAAGTTATATTCCTACATCTTGGTTTTGCAGTGATTGATGAGCAACACAAATTCGGCGTTGCCCAACGATCACAACTCTGGAAAAAAAACACCCTCCCTCCGCACATTTTAGTAATGACGGCCACTCCCATCCCTCGTACGCTGGCACTGACCGCTTACGGCGATCTGGATTACAGCGTGATGGATGAATTACCGCCTGGCCGAAAACCCATTAGTACCATCCACCGCTTTGAACAAGCCCGTCCGTCTGTAATGGATTTCATTAAAGAACAAGTCCAAGCCGGAAGGCAAGCTTATATTATATACCCGCTTATCGAAGAAAGTAGCAAGGTTGATTATGAAAACCTGATGAAGGGTTATGAAGAAGTAAAATCATTTTTTCCTGAACCCAGGTATTGGATTAGTATGGTGCATGGCAAACAAGATTCGGCCATGAAAGAAGCCAATATGCAACGTTTTGTAAAAGGAGACACCAACATTATGGTGAGTACCACGGTAATTGAAGTGGGGGTGAACGTGCCCAATGCTTCTGTAATGGTGATTGAAAGTGCCGAAAAGTTTGGGCTTTCTCAGTTGCACCAACTTAGGGGAAGGGTAGGGCGTGGTGCTGAAAAAAGCTACTGTGTATTACTTACTGGCCAAAAACTCAGCAGGGATGCCCGGGAGCGGCTTAAAATAATGGTAGCTACCAACGACGGCTTTAAAATTGCGGAGAAAGACCTTGAGATCAGGGGGCCCGGCGAAATAGAAGGCACCCGCCAAAGTGGTGCTTTAAACTTTAAGTTGGCCAGCATAGTCGCAGATAAAGTGATGCTGGAAGTCGCAAGATCAGCGGTTGAAAAAATACTCGAAAATGACCCAGATCTTACATTGGCCGAAAATTTGCTGATAAAAAAATTCATGCAGGAGCAGAAACACAAAACGGGTTGGGGCAAAATTGCGTAAATACTTGTATAATAGTTAAATACTCATTAAAGCTTTATCACTACCAAACAATCTGAACGAGAATTACGTTTTTATTCCTACATTGTAAATAAAAAGTTACTTGAGAAAATTACTTACCATACGACAAACCCTTTTTCTGCTTACCATCTTTACTATTTCAGCATTAAGTAGTTATGCGCAAATGGAGTTTGTGGAGAACAAAGGCCAGTGGGAGCCAGCTGTTCAGTTCAAAGGCGACTTTAAAACAGGTGCCTTTTTTCTGGAAAATAAAGGTTTTACAGTGGTGATGAACAAACCAGCTGATGTACAGCGCTTGTCGGCATATATGCACGGTCATGAAAACCCGTTAGCTGGCGAGACAAAACAAAAAACAGGGAACCTTAAAGACACCATCGTGGTGCAATCCTTTGCTTACAAAGTAAAGTTTCTGGGAGCTGCCGCCAACGCCACCAGGACACCCGACAAAGCTTTACCAACCTATAACAATTACTTTCTTGGCAATGATCCCTCCAAATGGGCCAACGAATGCAAAATATTCCAGGCAGTTACTTACGAAAACATTTATCCCAATATCGACATTCGCTACTACAGTGATGGTGGCGCCCTCAAGTATGATTTTATCGTAAAACCCGGTGGAAACCCCGATTATATTGCCATGCAATATGATGGACCAGATAAGGTTTCTGTAAAAGACAAAGAACTGATTATCGAAACACCAGTGGGGGTTGTGAAGGAATTGTACCCTTACACATATCAAACACCCTTGGGTAAAAAACAGGAAGTAGCCTGCCGGTTTGTGGTAAAAAACAACGTGGTTACTTTTAAATTAGACGATTACGATCCAGCTGCTACTCTCATCATAGATCCATCGATTATATTTTCCT
This sequence comes from Chitinophagales bacterium, assembly GCA_038249665.1. Classification (GTDB taxonomy): domain Bacteria; phylum Bacteroidota; class Bacteroidia; order Chitinophagales; family Chitinophagaceae; genus Ferruginibacter. Next base: position 15,337 of record JBBSDF010000054.1, on the reverse strand, counting down.
CCTTCACCGGAAGCACGGCAGATAACTGGGGGTACACCGCCACACCCGGACCAGACGGTAGTTTTTTCGCAGGAGGAATCGCTTTTTCATCCGGTTTCAGGGTATCACCCGGAGCATTTCAAACAGCCTACGGAGGTGGCGTGGATGAAGGGGGTATTGGTGGGTATGACATGGCTATTTTTAAATTTAGTGCAACCGGCTCTAGCAGGCTGTACGCCACTTATCTCGGTGGTTCTGCTAACGAACAACCTCACAGCATGATCTCTGATCCCCAAGGTAATTTGGTGATCGCAGGCAGATCCAATTCCGCCAATTATCCTAGAACAACGCCCCAACAGGGAGCAGGAGGGCAATATGACATTGTTATTACAAAATTTAATGCAGCCGGAACAGCTTTAATTGGTTCTGTAAAAATAGGTGGTGCCGCAGATGATGGGGTCAACATCAGAAGCAAATATCCTTTCACCAACCCTTCTGCGATAAGTCTAAGAAGAAATTACGGGGATGATGCCCGCAGTGAAGTCATTCTGGATAACAACAACAATGTGATTCTGGTATCTTGTACACAGTCGCCACTGATGCCCATTGCCAATGCCGTACAGCCAATATTTGGAGGTGGATTGCAAGATGGTTATATCGTTAAACTTAATCCCAACCTTTCTAACATCCAGTTTGCTACATTCTTTGGTGGCAGCTCCAATGATGCTTGCTTTGTTACCAGTATTAGCCCAATAACCGGCGATTTGTATGTTGGCGGCGCAACCAGCAGCAACAATCTTCCCGGCCTCACGACCAGTGTACTTGACAATACCTTTAATGGTGGTGACGCCGATGGATTTATCACACAGTTGCGTGGCGATGGTTCAGTCATTATCAGAACAACTTACCAAGGTACCGCAGGAGTGGATCTGGTTTATGGACTCAAATTCGACAGGGCTGGTTTTCCTTACATCATGGGTACCACCACTGGTAACTGGACAGTATTAAACGCAGCATTTAGCAATGTATATCCAGGCGGTGTTAACGCCAAACAATTCATCAGTAAACTTCTACCCGATTTATCGGCTTATGCTTATTCGACCGTTTTTGGCACCAATTCAACCGTTCCAAATATTTCTCCGGTAGCTTTCTTGGTAGATCGCTGCGAAAACGTATATGTTTCCGGTTGGGGCGGAGGTATCAATATACAACAGCTGTACACCACAGGTAATACCAGTGGATTGGCCTCTGTTGCACCACTTCCCGGAATTCCCCCTCCTGATGGAAGAGACTTTTACTTTTTTGTAATGGAAAGAAATGCTGGCAGTCAATTGTTTGGATCTCATTTTGGACAAAACGGCGGACTCGGCGATCACGCAGATGGCGGCACCAGTCGCTTTGATGAAAATGGAATTATCTACCAGGCTGTTTGCGCCAACTGTACTGGAGGGGCCATTTTCCCCACAACGCCGGGCGTTTGGGCGAGTACAAATGGCAGCAGCAACTGTAACCTCGCCGCCATTAAAATTGAAATGAATTTTGCCGGGGTTGGTGCTGGTCTTCAAGCATCTATTAACTCTGTGAGAAACGACTCAATCGGTTGTGTGCCGCTGCGCGTTGATTTTGCAGATACCCTTTTAATGGGAAAAACGTTTTATTGGAATTTTGGTGACGGCTCTCCACAACAAATTACAACGGTAGGATCCATATCTCACGTCTTTACGAGCATCGGCGTGTACAGGGTTCGCATGATCGCAGAAGACAGTACTACATGTAACATCAGAGATACCGCTTATGTTAACATCAGAGTAGGCGACAATGAAGTAGTACCCAATTTTACCTTCACAAAAGTACCTCCCTGCGCAAGTTTGACCATGCAGTTTAACAACACTTCCTCCAACGCTGGCGGTACCGCTTTTGGTCCAAGAACCTTTGTTTGGGATTACGGGGATGGTTCACCAAGAGACACCGCAGGGTTCAATCCACCAAGGCTCCACACCTATGCGGCTCCCGGAACTTATATGGTAACGTTATACGTAATTGATACAAACTTTTGTAACGCTCCAGATACCACCACACAACAAATAAGGCTCAATCCTTTGGTAAGAGCCCAGTTCAATACATCGGGTTCAGGTTGCGCACCGTATCTAGCAACATTTGAAAACACGTCCTTGGCCGGCACCGATTTTATATGGGATTTTGGAGACGGAAATACTTCAACGGTAGTGAACCCCACCCATTTGTATGCCAACCCAGGTACTTACAATGTTCGTTTGATCGCTACAGATTCGAGCACTTGCAACATAATTGATACATCTGGCTTCTTTTCGATTCAGGTGTTTTCTAAACCCACCGCATTTTTCAATTGGTCGCCAAATCCGCCCATTGAAAACACCCCTGTGCGATTTACCAATTTATCTATTGGGGCCAATAGATACCTTTGGAATTTTGGGGATGGTAGCAGCTCTACGTTGGCCAGTCCAACACACCAATACGAAGCTACCGGTACCTACAATGCTGAACTGATTGCCTACAACGCAGCAAATTGTTCAGACACGTTTAATTTGGATGTGAATGTCATCGTATTACCCCTGCTAGATGTGCCCAATGCCTTCACTCCAGGCCAGCCCGGTATCAATTCTATTATAAAAGTGGAAGGGTTTGGGATTGGTAAAATGAACTGGCGCATTTACAACAGATGGGGGCAATTAGTATTTGAATCAGCCAGTAAAAATATTGGATGGAACGGAACTTTTAAAGGGCAACTACAACCAATGGATGTGTACACCTACACGCTAGATGCAGAATTTACAGATGGAACCAAATTGCGAAAAACAGGAGATATTACCCTGCTTAGATAGAAAAAAGGAGTTTGTTATGAATACGTTCGGAAAATTTTTATTAGGATGGATTTGCCTGCAAAGCAGCACTACGCTGCATGCTCAGGATCTTCACTTCTCTCAGTTTTTTAACTCCCCATTGACCACCAATCCTGCCAACACCGGATTTATTCCCGACGCTGATTTTAGATTGGGAGCGCAGTACAGAAATCAATGGAGCTCCGTCATGACGGTACCTTACAAAACTACCAGCGTTTTTGGTGATGCTCAATTGTTCAGAGACAGATTAGAAAATGGTTGGCTGGGAGTAGGCGGCGTAATTTTAAGCGATGTTGCCGGAAATGGCAGTCTAAGGTCTACAAAAGTATATGGGTCTGTCGCCTACCACCAAATGTTGGGTAATAGCAGTTTGTTAAGTGCAGGATTTAACCTGGGGTATGCTCAAAAAAGAATTGATCCCACAAGGCTTAAATTCCCGGATCAGTTTGATGGTAAATTTTTTGATAGCAATATTCCTACTGCAGCTATTCCCTTGGTGAACAGCGCCAGCTATTTCGATATGCAGGTTGGAATGAATTATGCCTATTTCCCTCAAGAAAATATTTACATCAATGCGGGTTATTCTATCCACCATGTAAACAGACCACGTGAAACTTTTTTTGGCGACAACACAGAAAATGGTACCGTATCCATGCGGCATATTGGTTTTGTAAATGCCATTCTTAAAGTGAACGAAAAAGTAATCCTTAGCCCGAATATCTATTTCAGTACACAGGCAAAAGCCACTGAATTAACTGGCGGCTTACTCGCCAATTACAACCTTAGTGAGGCGGGAGAAAAACAATTGATAGCAGGACTTTACTATCGCCACAAAGATGCAGCCATCCCCATGTTGGGCTTTGAAGTAAACTCATTGCGTTTCACTTTTAGTTATGACGCTACGCTATCTAACCTCAACAACTTTAATGGTTACAGAGGCGCCAGCGAATTTACTTTAATCAAAAAAGGATTCTATCCTCAAAGCGGAGGTCGGCAATCCATGTGCCCTAGTTTTTAATTTTGCTCCACAATAAATTGTTGTAGCAATTTTTTTCCGATTTTTGTTTAAAATACCATTTATGACCGTTCATATAAATCAGGATAAATTGTTGGAGCCGCTGGCCATGTTCAAAGCCATTTTGGGAGAAGCGTACGTGTTTACAGATGAAGAGAGCCTTAACCATTATGCACACGATGAAACAGAGAACCTTCATTTTCTACCCGACATAGTCGTAAAACCTATCACCGCAGAAGAACTCAGCGCTGTGATGAAAATTTGTAATGAACGAAAAATTCCGGTTACCCCCCGTGGTGCAGGAACAGGACTGAGTGGAGGCGCACTCCCCCATTTTGGCGGCGTACTGGTTTCCTTTGAACGAATGAACAGTTTTGATATAGATGAAAGAAACCTGCAAGTAATTACAGGGCCTGGTGTAATTACGGAAGTATTACAAAACGCCGTAAAAGAAAAGGGATTGTTTTATCCGCCTGATCCCAGCAGCAGAGGCAGTTGTTTTATTGGTGGTAATATTGCGGAAAACAGCGGTGGTCCAAAAGCTGTGAAATATGGCGTGGTAAAAGATTACGTGCTCAACTTACAGGTAGTTTTACCCAACGGTGACATCATTTGGACAGGTGCCAATGTACTCAAAAATTCTACTGGTTACAACCTTACACAATTGATGGTAGGGAGTGAAGGTACCCTTGGATTGGTAACTAAAATTGTGCTCAAACTAATTCCCCATCCCAAGTTTGACCTACTGATGCTGGTTCCATTTCGTGATTTGGAGAAAGCGGGGGAAGCTGTAAGTGCTATATTCAGATCAGGATTTACACCGAGCGCTTTGGAGTTGGTAGAGATCGATGCACTAAAAATTGTGAGCAGTTTTGTTGATAGTACAGCCGTTCCCGTTAGTGACGACATCGCTGCGCATCTCATCATTGAAGTAGACGGCAATCACCTAGAAACGTTAATGGCTGAAATGGAAGCCATTGCAGAATTACTTGTACAATATGATTGCGGCGAAGTATTTTTTGCCGATGATGCACAACAAAAAGCTGAACTTTGGAAATTGCGTAGAAGGGTAGCGGAAGCAGTAAAACTAGCTGGTTATACCATAGAAGAAGATACCGTAGTGCCAAGAGCAGAACTGCCAGCACTTATTAGAGGAGTAAAAGAGTTGGGCAAACAATACGATTTTGACGCAGTGTGCTACGGCCATGCCGGGGATGGCAACTTGCACGTTAGAATAAAAAAAGAAGGAAGTATTTTTAGTTTGAACAACCAAGACGTGATTCCCGCGCTGCGGGCACTTTTCGTATTGGTCAAAAAATTGGGCGGCACCATAAGTGGCGAACATGGAATTGGCTTAATTCAAAAAGAATATATGGACATTGTTTTCGATGATGCACAACTCAATATCATGCGGGGAATTAAAAAAACCTTCGATCCAAATAATATTCTTAACAGCGGAAAAATATTTGATTAATAAAACAGTACCCTTGAAAAGAAAAATTGTGATATTCCTTGTTTTAATCACCAGCTCTGCTACTACATTGCTGGCTCAAGATGAATACGTAGATGACAGAAAAGGGAAATTTAAAAAAGAAAATCTTTTTACAGGCGGTAGTGTGAACCTATCATTTGGTAACCGCATTACAGCGCTGGGTGTTAGTCCACACTTTGGTTACAGCGTCAACAAATACCTGGATGTAGCAGCCTCCGTGGGGTATAACTACATTTCTCAGCGAGACAATATTGTGATTGGTGATAAGCTTCGCCAAACTGTGGTGGGCCCTGGTGGATTTCTACGGTTGTTCCCGGTTAATTTTTTGTTTGCACAAGCCCAGTTTGAATATAATTTTATCAAATTAAAATATATCGCACCCTCCAATAGTGGCCTCCAAAACGAAAACTACAATGATGAGGTAAGCAGCATCTTAGTAGGTGCAGGCTATGCGGGCGGCAGGGCACCCGGGAGTAACACGTATTTTTATTTTTCTATCATGTGGGATGTAGCCAACAATCAAAATTCTCCTTACAAAGATGAGTTCAACAGAGCCATTCCAGTGATCAGAGCTGGTTACAACATTGCACTTTTTCAGGGTAAATTCTCAGGTAATCGCTAAAGATAAGATAGCAATTCCTCCGGGTCGTTAAGCATCGTAATTTTTTCTTCCGGGTCGCCATATAGAAATTGCTCCTGCATCATCAGTTTGATATGTGCCATCAAGTGGTCATAAAAACCGTCTGTGTTTAAAAAAAATATTTTTTTGTTGTGAATGCTCAACTGGTTCCAGGTGAGCATTTCAAATACTTCATCCAACGTGCCATAGCCACCTGGCAAAATAATGGCGGCATCACATTTTTCATACAGCATTTGTTTTCTGATATGCATCGTCTCTACCACATGTAGCTCTGTAAGTCCGTCGTGCTGGTGTTCCCATTCTGTAAGTACCCTGGGTATAATGCCAATTACTTTGCCATCGTTCTCCAAAGCTGAATTGGCTACTGCCGCCATCAGTCCTTTGTTTCCTCCTCCATAAATTACGGTGATATGGTTCAGTGCAAGTAGTTTGCCCAGTTCCCTGGTTTGCCTTTCAAAATTTGGATTGGCCCCCGTTTTGCTGCCGCAAAAAACCGCAATGGCTTTGATACTGTTCATTTAAAATATTTATGAGACAAAGGGAAAACATTTTTCTTTATCTTCAAAAATTATTATTGCCGTTATTATTTCATAAAATGTAATTATGTCTCCAGTTGTTTTATTTTCATTTGTAATAGGCTATTTCATTTTATTGCTTGGGGTAGCTTGGTATACCTCCAGAGGTTCTAACAATGAATCCTTTTTTATCGGTAACAAAAAAAGCAACTGGATGCTGGTAGCTTTCGGTATGATTGGTACTTCCCTGAGCGGCGTTACGTTTGTAAGCGTGCCTGGTGGCGTGGCTACTGGCAATTTTTATTACTACCAAATTGTTATTGGTTACCTGTTTGGTTATCTCACCATCGCCTACGTATTACTTCCGCTCTACTACAAAATGAACCTAACGAGTATTTACACTTATCTCGAAAATCGATTTGGTGTAAATGCGCACAAAGTTGGGGCTTCCTTTTTTATTCTTTCCAGATCTGTAGGAGCCACTGCACGTCTATATTTGGTGATCAATATTTTGCAATTGTTTATTTTAGATAAGCTGGGTGTGCCTTTTTTGGTTACTACTTTCGTTATACTATTAATGATCTTACTGTACACTTTTGAGGGAGGTGTTAAAACCATCATTTATACAGATACGCTACAAACTTCGGGTATGCTCATTGGCTTGGTTGTGTGTATCATCGTTATCATAAAGGCTTTGGGTACAGATTTCTCCGGTGCACTAGAAATGATGAATGCCAAAGGATATACGCAAGTGTTCAATACAGACGTAAAGTCGGGCTCCTTCTTCCTAAAACATATTATTGGGGGTATGTTCATCGCTATTGCTATGACCGGCCTGGATCAGGAGATGATGCAAAAAAACATCAGCGTCAAAAACTTGAAGGACTCTCAAAAAAACATGATGAGTTTTACAACTGTATTGATGGTCGTTAACTTTTTATTTCTTTTCCTGGGCGGCATATTATACCTATACGCATCCGCCAATAATATTCAAACGGCCCCCGATGATTTATTTCCTACCATTGCCCTCAGCGATGCTTTCAGCGGCACCATCGGGGTATTGTTTATCATTGCCCTCATCTCTGCATTGTTCCCAAGCGTTGATGGCGCCATCACTTCTTTAACCTCCTGTTTCTGCATAGACATACTCGGACTCAACAAAAGCAACGACACCGAGAAAGCCAAAAAAACAACAAGGCTAAAAGTTCATTTTAGTTTTGCTGCCATATTTTTTTTATTGGTACTTGTGTTCAAATTTATAGACGATAAACTCATCATCGATTTTATTTTAAAATTTGCAGGCATTACTTACGGTCCTTTACTAGGGTTATTCGCCTTTGGTATTTTAACCAAACGTACCTTAAAAGAGCGCCTCATTTGGCCAGTTTGTATCATTGCACCTGCGATCACTTTATTATTAGATATGCTCAGCAGTCCTAGATGGTATGAAACCAAGCTTCACATGCAACTGGGATTAAATGACTTATCAGCCAGCATCTTTGGCGGGTATGTTATTGGCAATGAACTGATCCTGATCAATGGTTTCATCACTTTTATGGGATTGTATTTCATCTCTAAAAAGGCATAAAGATTTTTAAATATGGAATTAGTTTCACCACAGGCAGAATTGTATGCAGCTTATTTTACCACGCCATTGGATACACTGTTACAAGAGTTGCACGACCATACACTATCACATCACCAACACGCCCACATGCTGAGTGGAGTCGTGCAAGGTAAATTTTTAGAATTTTTCAGTATAGCCATTAGTCCAGCTAAAATTTTAGAGGTCGGTACTTTCACCGGCTTTAGTGCATTGTGTTTGGCAAAAGGGTTAGTGCCCGGCGGCGAATTGCACACCATCGAGATTCGTGCAGAAGATGCCAACACCGCAGTTAGTTATTTTAACAGATCTTTAAATGCACCACAAATAAAGCTGCATCTCGGTAATGCTATTGAAATGATCCCTATGCTCAATCACGCATGGGATCTGGTATTCATCGACGCCGATAAAGTGAACTATATTGAGTATTACGAGTTAACTTTGCAACGATTAAAACCTGGGGGCTGGATCATCGCCGATAATGTACTTTTTCATGGGCAGGTACTGGAGGAAGAAGTAAAAGGAAAAAATGCTTTAGCCATACATCATTTTAATGAACACGTTAAAAATGACGACAGGGTAGAACAGGCTATGATCAGTCTGCGAGATGGGTTATTATTTATTAAGAAAAAGCATCACATACAATGAAAGCCATTCTTAGCATTACCATATTTTTTTTGATGGGCCATGTTGCAGCACAACGCATGACACCCCAGGAATATATAGAAACTTACAAAGGGGCCGCCATCGCACAAATGAAAAGATTGGGGGTTCCCGCTTCTATCATTTTGGCACAAGGCATTCTGGAAACAGAAGCCGGCAACAGCGACCTGGTTAAAAGATCCAACAACCATTTCGGCATTAAATGTAAAAGCAACTGGGCGGGCGAAAGTGTGCGTCACACAGATGATGCCCCCAACGAATGTTTTAGAAAATATCCCAGCGCGATGGAAAGTTACCAGGATCACAGCGATTACCTGTACAACTCACCTCGCTACACTTCATTATTCAAATTAACCTCTACTGATTACAAAGGATGGGCCTATGGCTTAAAAAAAGCAGGCTATGCCACCAACCCTCGCTATCCACAGATATTGATTAGCAACATTGAAAAATATAACCTCCAACAATACAATGAGCCTGCTCAGGGAGATAGGATGGCAGATATGGTTAGCAGTCAGGCAATGCAACCCGTAATGGAACATGGCGTGTATACTGGAAAAGAAAATACGAAAAGTAAAGCAGGTGAATCAGTTGAAGTAGAAAAAGAACCCAATGTTTTTCGAAAACTTTTTTCTGGCAAAAAAAATAATGCTAAACAATACTTCAACAACCTCAGAGCTGTAATGGCTTTCAAAGGAACCTCCTTATTGGCTATTGCTACTGAAAATGATATCGCATTGTCTAAATTATTAGAATACAACGATATGGCCGATGATGGTCTGTTAGATGCTGATCAATGGATTTACCTGGAGAAAAAACACAAGGAAGGCAGTAGAAGTACACATACATCATTACAAAATGAAACGCTGCATCAAGCTGCTCAGTTTTATGCAGTGCAACTCGAAAAGCTGGTGTTGTACAATCAATTAAGTTCGGGTACTGTCTTAAAAAAAGGTCAAACCATCCGCTTAAAACCAGGTGAAGCATTCACATCAGCACCAGTACCCACAAACACGGCAGCAGCCATTAAAGTAGCTGCACCTGTAGCAGATTCCAAAAAAATCCACGAAGTTCAATCCAAAGAAGGTCTCTACAGCATCGCCAAAAAGTACAACCTTAGTATCGAAGAAATAAAACAATGGAACCAATTAACATCCGATGATCTTAAAGTGGGCCAACAACTGATTATATCAAAATAAACGGCCGTATGTCTCTCATTACAGTAAAAGATAAAAACTTTGTTCCTTATCTCACCGCAGCTCAAATAGATGAGCAGATCAAAAGGCTGGGTAAAGAAATTAACCGCGACTATGCCGGAAAAAAACCCTTGTTTATTGCCATCCTCAATGGCTCTTTTATGTTTGCTTCCGATTTATTCAAAGAACTAGATTGTGAACCCGAAATATGTTTTATCAAACTGGCTTCCTACAAAGGAACCCGTAGCACAGGTAACGTCATTACTTCTATCGGACTAGACGAATCTTTAAAAGAAAGGCATGTAGTTATTCTAGAAGATATCGTAGATACTGGTAAAACCCTGAGTGCATTTCTGCCTCAGTTGCACGACCAACAACCCGCTTCTTTAAAAATTGTGGCCCTGCTTCACAAGCCGGAGGCATTGCAACACCACATCGATATTGATTACCTTGGATTTGAAGTGCCCAACAAATTTTTGCTGGGGTACGGTCTGGATTTCGACGGATTAGCTCGAAACCTGAAAGAAATTTATAGGCTTGATGAGTAGGTTAGCAAATACCGCAGGAAATAATATCTTTCAGTATGCGTTAATACATCAATAACCATTGCTTGAAAAAACTTGTTTTATATTGTTCAACGATTTTTTTGTCATTTTCTGGCTCCGCTCAGTATTATTTGAGAGGTGATGTTAAAGACGAACAAAATAGGCCTATCCAGAATGCAAAGATACTTTTGCACTCTGCAAAAATGCTGTACAATACCGGCGTGCAGGGTAGTTTCGGCATTATAGTCAGAGAGATATACGATTCGCTCACCTGCAGCATGGATGGCTATGAGGCCAAAACCCTTAAGGTAAAAACAGATATTTGGCAAAGCATCGTACTAAAAGTTTCTGCTACGTACGCCACAAAAAATAAACAGAAACTCATCTCCATTACAAAAGACATGAAGCAAACCAGCAAGTACAATTGGTTTGTAAATGATGAAACCTATTTCCAACTGGTCGAAAATCAGTTTGTTCATAGCTCCCAATATCCCAATACCGGTTTTTCGCTCAACGTCAACAAAGCTTCTTACAGCAACGTTCGGCGTTTTCTCAATTCTAATAGCGCCGTGCCCCCAGATGCGGTAAGGGTAGAGGAAATGGTGAACTACTTTAACCTCCATTATACCAAACCGGCCCTAAACGAAACCTTCCATATCAGTACCCAGCTTTCGGCCAATCCCTGGAACGATAAAGAACAACTGTTGTTTGTAAACATAAGCGCTAAAAAGTTAGACCTCCACAACATTCCACCAGGCAATTTTGTTTTTTTGATAGATGTATCCGGTAGTATGGATATGCCCAATAGGTTGCCCTTACTAAAAGCCGCCTTTCAATCCTTTGTAAAAAATCTTCGCGCCATCGATACAATGTCGATCGTAATGTACGGGGGCACCGTGGGCGTTTGGTTGCAACCAACCTCCGGAGCCGAAAAAGAGAAGATCGGCAAATCTATTGAAGAGCTCACCGCATCTGGCGACACACCTGGTGAATCTGCTATCAGAGCAGCCTACAAAGTGGCAGAAAGTACCTTCATCAAAGGAGGCAACAATAGAATAATACTCGCCACCGACGGTGATTTTAATGTAGGCGAAACCTCCGAAAAAGCCTTGGACGAACTCATTACCAAAATGAGGCAAACAGGTGTTTACCTTACCTGTCTCGGCGTGGGAATGGGAAATTTTAAAGATTCTAAATTACAAACCCTTGCCAAAAAAGGCAACGGCAACTACGCCTACCTGGATGATATACATGAAGCAGAAAAAGTACTGGTGCATGAACTTACGCAAACCTTTTATGCAGTGGCCGATGATGCATTGATGAACATTCAATTTAATCCGGCAATGGTAAAGGAATATCGCCTCGTTGGATTCGATAACAAACGAGAAGCCATCGCCGACCAATCCAACGATTTAGAAGGTGGCGAAATCGGCAGCGGCAACAGCACTCTGGCTATTTTTGAAATTGTACCTACCCCTCAAAATGAATCCAACAACACGGGGGGTATGAACAAATCCATTGCACAATTACAACTAAAATACAGTTCCTGCAATGCTGCCGACAGCCTGAAAATAGAACACAGCGTACCAAATAATTTTGTCGCATACGCTCATATTCACAAAGACCTTCAGTTTGCAACGGTGGTAACCATGCTCGCCCTCAAGTTAAAACAATCACCATACATAGATGGCGTAGATTGGATAACCATTTCCTCTTTGGCCCAACAAGCAGCCAATAAAAACGATTACCTGCAAAACGAATTTTTGACGCTATTGGAAAAAGCGCAAAAAATTTATCCGGAAAAAAAGAAAAAGAGAAAGAGCTAACATTCAGAACTAATAAAAAAGCCCGCAATTGCGGGCTTTACTTTATAGAATAAGGTGTTTTTATTAATTTACTTCTACGGCATCGTTCAGCTCGTTGTCAACCAGTATTCTACCACAGTTTTCACAAACCATCACTTTCTTCCGAAGTTTGATCTCACTCTGCTTTTGTGGAGGAATAGCATGAAAACAACCACCACAACTGTCTCTTTCTACTGGTACAACCGATAAACCATTGCGGTAATTTTTACGAATGCGATCGTAACTCAACAACAATCGTTCGTCTACATGACTCCGAGCTGCATCCGCATCCTTATTGTAAGTGGTTTCTTCTTTTTCAGTTTCACTGATGATTTTTTCCAACTCAGATTTTTTTCCATTCAAATTAGATTCTTTGGTGGCCACCGCTTTTTTAGCGGATTCTAATTGCTTGGCTTTTTCACCAATTTCTTCGTTAGCATCTTTTATGTGTTTCTCACACAATTTTTCTTCCAACTGCTGCATCTCAATCTCTTTGTTAATCGCTTCAAACTCACGGTTGTTCTTTACATTCTCACTTTGCTTCTCATATTTTGCAATCAAAGCCTGGGCTTCTTTGATAGCTTCTTTCTTTTGCTCAATAAAATCACTGATTCCATTGATCTCTTCCTCTACACGGGTTTGACGAGCATGCAAACCTTCAATTTCATCTTCCAGATCTTTTACTTCCATAGGTAATTCACCTTTCAGGATTTGAATTTCATCCAGTTTGCTATCAATTTTTTGTAAGCGAACCAGGGAAGTTAATTTTTCTTCAACAGAAAATTCTTTAACGGAAGCCATAATATTTATTTGTTTATTATTTTGTTTTGCCAGCTATATACCTTTCTTCCACTTTAGTTGTGTCACTCACTTCAACAGGAAATCTTTATTCCCCATTTACTTAAAATAACACACAGGGTTGGTATTTACACCGGTTTTAAGGACGGCAAAGTTAGGGAATTTTTCCCTCAAATGATCAAATAGTAGGTCAATGGTATATTGTTCACTTTCAAAGTGCCCAATGTCTGCCAATACCAATCGACTGTCTGCATCAAAAAACTCATGGTATTTTAGGTCGCCTGTCAGGTACACATCAGCACCGGCCGCAATGGCAGCACCCGTTAAAAAACTACCGGCACCGCCGCAAAGAGCCACTTTTTCAATAGTTTTGTTCCTCCATTTGCTGTGTTTGATTACCGGAATATTGAAAATCTGCCGTATTTTTTCAAAAAACAGGTCTTCTTCCATCTTTTCTGGCAAATCGCCGATCATTCCGCTGCCCGTTTCTGCAAAAATATTGTCCAGGTTATAGAGGTAATAAGCTACTTCCTCATACGGATGAGCCGCTCTCATAGCCTGTACAATACCTGCCTGCTTCCATGAAGGGAAAATTACGTCTAGTTTTTCTTCTGGTTCCAAATGCCTTTCACCATGTTTCCCCACAAAAGGATCGCTCCCCTCCATCGCTTTAAAACTGCCCGTACCTGCAACACTAAAACTGCATTCGCTGTATTTACCAACATTGCCCGCACCAGCAGCAAACAAAGCACGGAGCAATGTTTCTTTATGGGCTGTAGGTACAAACACAGACAATTGTTGCAAAACTGATTTTTTCGGTAGCAATACTTTCCTGTTTTGCAGACCCAGCAATTCGGCCATTTTCCCATTAACACCATCTATCACGTTGTCGAGATTGGTATGAATGGCAAACAAAGCAATATCATGTTTGATCGCCAATATCAACGCCCGTTCCACATAATTGTTTCCGTTGATCTTTTTTAAACCCCTGAAAACAATAGGGTGGTGGGCAATCACCAGGTTGTACTTTTTGTTGATGGCTTCCTGTATTACTTCCTCGGTGGCGTCTAAACAAACAAGGCCCCCTGTACATTCCCAATTGTTACTGCCAGTAATTAATCCGGCATTATCATAATCTTCCTGTAAAAAGGGGTTTGCATAAAAATTCAGCGCATTTATGATTTCTTGTATTCTCATTCACTTATTTTAGCGTATCGTAAAGTTAAATCAATTTTTATTTCATCAATCGTATCATTACAGGCAACTATTACCGGCAACCTCTTAGTGACAAGGACGTTTAATTTAACGAACTTAATAAATATAACAACGGATAAGCTGAAAGCCGAAAAGAGTAAGCGTTCATCAATAAATGTAAAACCAATGCGTAAAATATTTTTCATTATGATGGCTATTTCCTTTAGTTTTTTACTTCAGGCACAGGACAGTAATTCATTTAATTTTTCTTTTAACCATATAGCTCTTTCTGTTAAAGACGTTGACCAGTCATCCAATTTTTATAAAAATGTTCTCGGACTTCAGGAAATTATCAATAGGTCAAAAATGGATGGCATACGTTGGTTTTCATTAGGCGAAGGGAAAGAACTACATTTAATCTCAATCATAAAAGAACCAGTTACTGTTAATTTAGCAGTTCATCTTGCATTAACGACTTCAAAATTTGATGGTTTTGTTTCTAAACTTGACAAGCTTAAAATCACCTTTAATGATTCGAAGGGCAGCTTAAACAAAGTAAACATTCGTGCAGATGGAATTAACCAAATATATTTTCAAGATCCTGACGGTTACTGGATGGAAGTAAACAGCGTTGCTCAGAAATAAGAAAAGAATTTGAGGGATAAATTTTGGTAATAGATTGGCAAACGGAATAGTATGCTGCCAGCAATCAATATCAGTAGTAGTTTCACCTGGAAGTTATAAATGGAGCTTTGGTTTTTTTCTTCATCTTCGGCAATAATATTTGTTGAAAAACAAACTTAATACTATATAAAAATTTTATGAAGTTGTTGCTGGCTTCCATCCTCCTTTCTTTTATATGTACGTTCCCAACGGTTTTCGCAAAGTCCTGAACAGGAATTTGGCTTTTGCCAATTTGAATTGATTTCTTTTAAATAAAAAATAATGTAAACAGCAACTTCCATCACATGAAT
>JBBSDF010000053.1:0-22398 GCA_038249665.1 Chitinophagales bacterium | reverse complement strand
CTCTTATTTTTCTTAACGCAATTTTTTCTGAGGCCCGGCTTTCAGCTTCGTAGCGGGTTTGTCTCGAGTTAGTATAATTAAATTCGAGGGTATCTTACATTCGTAAGGAATGAAACTTTGTGCCTTCGGAGCATTAAAACACTGTCTGTTTTTGTTGAGCATCAAGGAACAACTTTTGAGTTTGCAGTAGTACCAAAGCTCCATCAGGGTACCGCCGCCAAACGGGGTGTTATCGTTTGGCGGGCTCCTTTTTTGTTTCTTTTTTGGAGAAGCAAAAAAGAAAAGAAGCCCGCGGCAGGCGTTAGAAAGGCGCGAAGCAAAAAGCTTTTACGGTAAAATCAATATTCATCTACTAAATCCATCCATAGCCGCTGGTTGAAAGCAAGACGGCGGTGACCTCTTTTTATTTCGCAACAGAAACCCGCGGCAGGTGATAGCAACACAGTTGCTGGCGCATATTTGCAGCAATGGTTTAGTGTGTTCGCGTATCTGTGCCCTGCAAGTAGCTAAACCGATTGTATGATTTGAAATAGTATGTTTTGGCACAGATACCCAGCGCTGCTTGGCTAAACTGCCTATATGCGCCAGGGGGAATTTGATGATATCCTGGTTGCAAATGGCACAGAACTAAATGGCTTAAACCAGATACCGACTTACCATCCGTTTTGACCTCCCTTTTAATAGAACATATTACTTCCTAACAAAATATTAATATTCCTTTAGGATAGTTTATCGTTGAAAAACCTACATTTGCATTTCTAATTACTATTATAGCTTGAAACAAAACCATTACATATCTCCAGTTTCTCCTGTAACAGTGCCGCGGACACGACGTGGTTGCTGATAGGCCGAGCATAACCAATTGCCCCTATCAGTGAAAAAATCCCCCGGACAAAATGCCATCTGATTGCAATCAATCATTTTATTTCATTTTTCAATTTCAGTATAATTGGAACAAGCAAGCATCATCATAAGGACTGCTACAGCAGCCGACGCAACATACGCACCTATTATTACAGCAGAAATGGAATCTTCCGCAAACGCAAGGGGAACAGGTATCGCCAAGCGATCCCCGGAATATGTTGCCAAAAAAATAGAAGAAGGCAAAGCAGTGATCGCTCACACGCCCGATGGTACGTGGGTTGGCTTTTGTTACATCGAAGCTTGGGGGCACGATTCTTTCGTTGCCAACAGTGGATTGATCGTTGCACCCGCCTTTCGTAAAAGCGGTATAGCCAAACAGATCAAAGAACATATTTTTAAATTATCGCGGAATATGTATCCGGAAGCTAAGATTTTCGGACTCACCACCGGATTAGCAGTGATGAAAATCAACTCTGATCTGGGTTATGAGCCTGTTATCTACAGCGAACTTACAGATGATGAGCAATTCTGGGCTGGGTGTAAAAGTTGTGTGAACTACGATATTTTAATGAGCAAGGATCGTAAAAATTGTATGTGCACTGCCATGTTATACGATCCTGCCGATCATTATGAACCTGAAGAAACGGCGGCAGACTTCAAAGAATATTCGAAATTGTATGAAAGATTTATGCGCTTAAAACAAAGCAAGCTGCTCCGTTTCTTCGGAGGAAATGAAAAGCCAAAATCCGGCGCTCCTTTTGTGGCAATGTTCAAACATTTTTTTAATTTCTAATTTTTTCCAATGAGTGTAACTATTGTAGATAATATAATACCAGCCGGGAATGGAAAAAAACTGGTACTGGGTTTTAGTGGCGGGTTAGATACTAGTTTTTGTGCCGTTTATCTTGCCAAAGAAAAAGGCTACGAAATTCACGCAGTACTCGTAAACACAGGCGGTTTCAGCGAAGCAGAGCTGAAAGAAATGGAAGCGCATGCCTATCGTTTGGGCGTTGCATCTTATACGACAGTGGACGCAGTAAAAAATTATTACGATAGCATTGTCAAATATTTAGTGTTTGGGAATGTATTAAAAAACAATACTTATCCGCTGAGTGTGAGTGCGGAAAGGTTGAGTCAGGCATTGAACATTGCAGCTCATGTAAAAAAAATAGGGGCAACTGTGGTCGCCCATGGCAGCACAGGGGCGGGCAACGATCAGGTGCGCTTCGATATGATCTTTAACAGCTTGATTCCAGGCGTAAAAATTATCACACCGATTCGCGATTTGGAATTAAGCAGAGAAACGGAGGTGGAATACCTGAAAGAGCAGCAAGTGCAAATGAATTTTGAAAAATCGGGGTACTCTATCAACAAGGGTTTGTGGGGCACCAGCGTGGGCGGCAGGGAAACATTAAAAAGCCATGGGCTTCTTCCGGAATCTGCTTGGCCTACACAATTGGATATCACCCTTACAGAAAAAAACATACAACTCCATTTTGAAAAAGGGGAACTAACGGCCATCGATCAACAAAACTTTGATCATCCTTCTGAAGCTATTCAATACCTGCAATCCATTGCCGGAGCATTTGCGATCGGTCGCGACATACACGTAGGCGACACCATCATCGGCATCAAAGGTCGTGTCGGATTTGAAGCCGCGGCACCCATGATTATTCTCAAAGCGCACCATGCATTGGAAAAACATGTGCTTACCAAATGGCAATTGAATTTGAAAGACCAGCTGTCGCAATTTTATGGCAACTGGTTACACGAGGGTCAAATTATGGATCCTGTAATGCGAGACATTGAATCATTTTTCGAAAGCACTCAACAAACAGTAACCGGCGATGTGTTTGTACAATTGTTGCCTTATCGTTTCATGATAGCAGGCATTGAATCTGCACACGATCTCATGAACAGCAGGTTTGGAAGCTATGGTGAAATGAACAACGGTTTCACCGGGGAAGACGTTCGCGGGTTCTCTAAAATTTTTGGTAACCAAACCAGCATTTTTCATTTGGTAAACGAAAAATAACAACGCAACGTGTTTAACATCTTCTCAGCATAAAAGATACTGCAACGATGTTGATACAGTTACTAAAAACATGTTCGACCTATCCAAAAAGGGAAAACGATTTTAACTGATTTATAGAAAACCAACCCCAACGGGTGAGATGAAGGAATAACGAGGGCATATTCATAAAACCTGACCAAACACATGACACAAATAAAAGCAGGCATTATCGGTGGAGCAGGTTACACAGGCGGCGAGCTGATCAGAATTTTGATCAATCACCCTGCCGTTAACATCGCATTTGTGCAGAGCAACAGCAATGCAGGCAAACCATTGTGGAATGTTCACGAAGATCTGGTGGGAGAAACAGATATCATCTTTGCTACATCACATCATTTCGATATCGATGTGTTGTTTTTCTGTGCCGGTCACGGCGAAGCCAAAAAATTTGTTACCGAACAGGTGATCCCATCACATGTAAAACTAATCGATATCGGCAACGATTTCAGACTAAACGCAGATGCAGTGGTTGGTGACCGATCCTTTATCTACGGGCTACCAGAACTCAACCGTGATCTCATTCGGGTTTCCAATAACATTGCCAATCCAGGTTGTTTTGCCACGGCTATTCAATTAGGATTATTGCCGCTTGCAAAAGCAGGAATTTTATCTGATGTTTACTGTACGGGAATTACCGGTTCTACAGGCGCCGGCCAATCGCTTGCTAATACCTCACATTTTAGCTGGCGTTCCAACAATATACAAGCGTATAAAACATTGATCCATCAACACCTGGGAGAGATAGGACAATCGCTCTTACAGTTGCAGCCTGGCTTCGGGGAAAGCTCCCTCAACTTTGTACCATGGCGGGGCGATTTCACCAGAGGAATCTTCATTAGTTCACAAGTAACTTGTGTGGAAAGCATCGGGGAACTAACGGTACTGTATAACGAATTTTATGAAAATCATCCTTTTGTCGCTTTTGGAACATCGCCCATCCATTTAAAGCAAGTAGTGAATACCAATAAAGCCCTGATACAAATAGAAAAAGTAGGTATTAAGCTGGTGGTGCATTCTGCCATCGATAATTTATTGAAAGGTGCCAGCGGACAAGCTGTACAAAACATGAATCTTTTGTTTGGATTAGAAGAAACCATGGGATTAAAACTTAAAGCATCCGCATTTTAATTTAATCAGCCAATTATTGCAGTATGAAGTTATTTGATGTATATCCACTGAATGATGTTACGATCGTAAAAGCGGCAGGATCTTATGTTTGGGGAGATGACGGCACCAAATACCTCGATTTGTATGGTGGACATGCAGTGATCAGTATCGGTCATACCCATCCACATTGGGTGAATAGGATAGAAGATCAGTTGCATAAAATATCGTTTTATTCCAACTCTATCAAAATTCCATTACAAACAGAACTCGCCACTTTACTCGGAAAAATTTCCGGTAAAGAAGATTACCAATTGTTTCTCTGTAACTCTGGTGCTGAAGCAAACGAAAATGCATTGAAGTTGGCTTCTTTTTACAACGGCAGAAAAAAGATCATTGCTTTTTCGAAAGCATTTCACGGAAGAACTTCCCTTGCATTGGCAGCTACCGATAACCCTTTGATCATCGCCCCTGTAAATAAAACAGACCATGTAATTTTTCTACCTTTCAATGATGAAGTTGCATTGCAACAAGCTTTTGAGAAACAAGAAATTGCGGCGGTGATCATTGAAGGTATTCAGGGTGTGGGAGGCATCAATGTGGCCAATCATTCCTTTTTAAGGGCTATCCGCAGCTTATGTGATACTCATAACGCCGTTTATATTGCAGATTCAGTGCAGTGTGGATACGGAAGGTCGGGATTGTTTTATGCACACGACGCAGCAGGTGTTTCGGCCGATATTTATACCATGGCTAAAGGGATGGGAAATGGTTTTCCGGTGGGAGGTATTTCCATTGCACCAAAGTTTGTAGCCAAACATTCGATGTTGGGTACCACATTTGGTGGTAATCACCTGGCTTGTGTGGCAGCATTGGCCGTGTTGGAAGTGATGGAGAAAGAGAACCTGATGGAGCATGCAACAACAATGGGCGATTACCTGATGGGGGAATTGAAAAAAATGCACCAGATCAAAGAAGTTCGCGGAGTAGGGTTGATGATCGGAATAGAATTGGGGGATGATCAGAAAGCGGTGAAGAAAAATTTGTTGTACAAACATAAAATTTTTACGGGGGAAGCTAAACCCAATGTGATCAGACTCTTGCCCGCCTTGAACATCGGGAAAGTAGAGGCAGATCTTTTTTTGGCTGCTATCAAAGAAGAGCTCGAAGCAATTGTGTGATAGAAAATCGGAGAAAGGTTTTAATGAAAATATTTTAAACGCTAACATGATAAGATCTGATCAAATGCTACTGAATAGTTTTCCTCAGGAAACAGGTGGAATCCATTTTATCTCCGCAAAAAATGTAAACGACATTGATGCATTGGCAGCAGCAGCATTGGCGTACAAAGCAGCGCCCTTGCGGGATCAACTGTTGGGACTGAACAAAAAAATTGGCTTGTTGTTTTTCAATCCAAGTTTGCGTACCCGTATTAGTACGCAAGTGGCCGCCAGTAATTTGGGTATGGAAGCCATAGTATTCAATGTAGATAAAGAAGGATGGGCTTTGGAATTTGCCGAAGGCGCAGTGATGAATGGAACTACGGTAGAGCATATAAAAGATGCAGCACCGATACTGGGAAATTATTTCGATATACTTTGTATCCGTACTTTCCCCGGACTAAAAAACAGGGAAGAAGATTACGCCGAAAACATCATCCATCAATTTATTAAATACGCGGGGGTGCCGGTGATCAGCATGGAAAGTGCCACGCTTCATCCATTGCAATCGCTCACGGATGTGATCAGCATCAAAGAGCAGTTGTTGAAAAATGATTTTTTTGTTTCTCAAAAAAGAACGCCTAAAGTAGTACTGAGTTGGGCGCCTCATATAAAACCGTTGCCACAATGTGTGGCCAATTCTTTTGCGCAATGGATGACGGCCTGGGGAGCAGTAGATCTGGTGATTACTCACCCGGAGGGATATGCGCTGGATGAATCTTTTACAACAGGGGCAAGTACCACGCATCAACAGGCAGAGGCATTAGAAGTAGCAGATTTTGTGTATGTAAAAAACTGGAGCTCCTATGCTAATTATGGTGCCATGCCTGCGGTTTCGGAAAACTGGATGCTGAATGCCGGCAAAATGAAAGTCAGCAACAACGCGGCTATCATGCATTGTTTGCCGGTAAGGCGCAATGTAGAATTGGGTGATGATTTGCTGGATGGGGAAAATAGTTTGGTCACCCAACAAGGAGCCAACAGGGTATGGGCTGCACAGGCAGTGATTGCAGAAATATTAAAGAAACTTGCTTAACGCTGTACAAAACATGAAAATTTATAAATAGAATCAGATCATACCATGCAAGCATTAACCATTGTTAAAATAGGGGGTAATATCATTGATGAAGATGAAAAATTATTTTCATTTCTCAACGATTTTGCTGTTATACCCGGTGCAAAAATGCTGGTACACGGAGGTGGTAAAATGGCCACGAGGGTGGCTGAGGCGCTGCAAATTCCACAACA
Source organism: Chitinophagales bacterium (assembly GCA_038249665.1). Taxonomy (GTDB): domain Bacteria; phylum Bacteroidota; class Bacteroidia; order Chitinophagales; family Chitinophagaceae; genus Ferruginibacter. Next base: position 15,888 of record JBBSDF010000053.1, on the reverse strand, counting down.
GGTACTCGATGGAAGAAGGATAACAGATATGGCTACTTTAAAAGTAGTAACCATGGTGTATGCAGGTTACATCAATAAAAATATAGTAGCACTTTTGCAATCTGTTGGGTGCAATGCACTCGGATTGAGTGGGGCGGATGCCAACGTTATTCAATCTCATAAAAGAGAAGACACAGTTACAGGGGTTGATTATGGATTTGCAGGTGATGTTGACGTAGTGAATATTTCGTGGATTCAATCGATGCTGGAACAAGGAACCTGTTTGGTGTTTTCTCCCATCACACATGATGGAAAGGGATTGCTGTTGAATACCAATGCAGACAGCATTGCACAGGAACTGGCAACAAGCTTGTCTTCGTTGTGTAAAGTTAGCCTGATCTATTGTTTTGAAAAAAGAGGTGTGTTGAGCAATGCCGCCGACGACCATTCTGTGATCTCCACCATCAATTCCACTGATTTTCTGCAATTAAAAAAGGATAAGATCGTCGCAGGTGGGATGTTACCAAAATTGCAAAACGCCTTTGCAGCTTTGGAAGCCGGGGTGTCTGTGGTTACCATTGGAGCAGCGAACGACTTACCTTTACTCCTACAACAAAAAGCAGGTACATCTATTGTTCATGAATAATAGCCATATAGATCATCTAAAAGCCAAAGTGTTGTTGCTCCTTCAGCAACTTATTGCTATTCCTTCGCTGAGCAAACTGGAGAATGAAACAGCAATCTGTATTGCTTCCTTTTTTAATGCAACTGAAATTCCACATCACCGTTATGGCAACAATGTTTGGGTAACCAATAAATATTTTGATCGATACAAACCCAGCATTTTATTAAATTCTCATCATGATACGGTGCCAGCCAATGCCGCTTTTACAAGAAATCCACACGAACCAGCCATCGTCGACGGCAAACTGTATGGGTTGGGAAGTACAGATGCAGGCGCATCATTAGTAAGTTTGCTGGCCTGTTTTTTATATTATTATGAACAACGGGATATGCTGTTTAACATTGTATTTGCTGCTACTGCCGAAGAAGAGATCAGTGGTAACAATGGCATAGGAGCATTGTTTGCACAATCCGATTTCAAAGATTGTTTTGCCGCCCCTGCTTCTTTTGCCATCGTAGGTGAACCTACCCAATTGCAACTGGCCATTGCAGAAAAGGGCTTGCTGGTGCTCGATTGTACTACCACAGGTAAGTCTGGTCATGCGGCCAGGAATGAGGGGGAGAACGCCTTGTACAAAGCGATGGATGCCATTCAGTGGTTTAGGACCTATCAATTTGCAGACGTTTCACCTTTTTTAGGCCCCGTAAAAATGACCGTCACATCTATCAATACTATGAACAGATCCCATAACATCATTCCGGAGCAATGTACCTTTGTGGTGGATATCCGTTTGAACGAATTGTACAGCCACGAAAAAGTTTTGGAGATGATACAGCAGCATGTAGGCGTTACCGTTACGCCCAGGAGTACACGTATCCGTTCCAGCGCCATTTCCGCAGAACACCCGGTGGTAAAAGCGGGTGTTGCTATGGGAAAAAATGTTTTTGGATCACCTACCACCTCTGACAAAGCATTGATACCCTTGCCCACTCTCAAAGCAGGACCGGGTTTCAGCGCTCAAAGTCACAGCGCCGATGAGTTTGTGTTGTTAAAAGATCTGAATGATGGCATTGAATTTTACATCCAATTGTTGGAAAAGCTGTTGAAATAAATAAAGAAAACCATTAATAGTTTTTCAGCAATAAAAGAATAATTAACATACTTTTCGGATGAATATAAAGTAGGGCATCCCAAAAATTAACAGCATTGAGCCCTTCAAATTTTAATATACGGCAGCATGAAACTTTGGCAAAAAAACGAATCTTCCAACAGCAGGGTAGATTTTTTTACAGTAGGAAATGACCGGGTGTTTGATATGATGCTGGCACCATTTGATGTGCTCGGTAATATGGCGCATGCCAGGATGCTGGCCAGTATTGGGTTGCTCACCCGCGAAGAAGCGGATGCACTTTGTGCAGAACTTAAAAAAATTTATAAGCAAATTGAAGAGAACGAATTTCATATTGCAGATAACATCGAAGATGTTCATTCACAGGTAGAATATTTACTGACGGCAGCATTGGGGGATCTTGGAAAAAAAATTCATGCTGCCCGTAGCAGAAACGACCAGGTGCTGGTAGATGTAAAATTATTTTTGAGATACGAAGTAGAACTATTGGTAAAAAAAGCAGAACAGCTCTTTTTTTTGTTACAGCAAAAAAGTGAAGCCCACCAACATCATTTGTTACCAGGCTATACGCATCTGCAGTTGGCCATGCCATCTTCTTTTGGTTTATGGTTTGGTGCTTATGCCGAAAGTTTGGTAGATGATGTAGAAATGCTTCGTGCAGCCTACACCGTTATTAATAAAAACCCGCTGGGAAGCGCTGCAGGTTATGGTTCCTCTTTCCCCATCAACCGCACGCTCACAACGCAATTGCTGGGTTTTGAAACGATGAATTTTAATGTAGTGTATGCACAAATGGGCAGGGGGAAAACAGAGCGGATCACTGCACAGGCAGTGTCAAATTTGGCCGACACGTTGGCCAAAATGAGTATGGATGCTTGTTTGTACCTCAATCAAAACTTTGATTTTATCAGCTTTCCTGCGGCTTTAACGACTGGCAGCAGCATTATGCCCCATAAAAAAAATCCGGATGTCTTTGAGCTAATTCGTTCACATTGCAACCGCATCAAGGCCCTTCCGAATGAAATCAGTATGATGACTACCAACCTGCCCTCGGGTTACCATCGCGACCTACAATTATTAAAAGAAAATCTATTCCCTGCATTTGGCACATTGCATCAATGCATGGATATGGCCATGTTGATGTTTGAAAACATCCACATCAAAGAGAATATTCTTCAAGATCCCAAATACCGCTATTTGTTTAGTGTAGAAGAAGTAAATAAACTGGTGTGGCAAGGCCTGCCTTTTCGGGAAGCCTACAAAAAAATTGGTGCCGACATTGCCGAAGGTAACTTCAGTTATACCTTGGAATTGGCACATACCCATGAAGGCTCTATGGGGAACCTCGAAAACGCGGCTATTGCCAGTTTGATGAAGGAAACCATCTTACAATTCAATTTTGGCAAAGCGAATGCAGCAATAAACGATTTATTACGTTAAATTGCCCATCGTATATAATTTTTTAAGATAAATAGGAATATATGGCGGCAGCAGGCGCAAAAAAACGCATAGCTATATTTGGTTCTACAGGCTCAATTGGCACCCAGGCATTGGAGGTGATTCGTTCACATCCGCATTTGTTTGAGGCAGAAATATTAACTGCACAAACCAACGATGAGTTGCTCATTGCGCAGGCTTTGGAATTCAAGCCCAACGCCGTGGTCATCGGTGAAGAGAGCAAATTCAAGAAAGTGAAAGAAGCCTTGTCTGGCACCGATACCAAGGTTTTTACAGGTGAAAATGCATTGGAAGAAGTAGCTGATTTTGATACTTACGATATTATGTTGGCCGCTATTGTTGGGTTTGCTGGTTTAAAACCTACCCTGCGTGCGGTAGGGAAAGGAAAGCTCATTGCTTTGGCCAATAAAGAAACGTTGGTAGTAGCGGGCGATATCGTAATGCAGAAAGCAATAGAGTTTAAGGCGCCAATTATTCCGGTAGACAGTGAGCATTCTGCCATTTTTCAATGCCTGGTGGGGGAAGCCAGAAATCCCATAGAAAAAATTATTTTGACGGCGAGTGGCGGTCCATTTTTAGGTAAAAAACCCAATTTTTTGGTCAACGTAAAACGCGACCATGCCCTACAACATCCCAACTGGAGCATGGGTGCTAAAATTAGCATCGATTCTGCTACTTTGATGAACAAGGGATTGGAAGTGATTGAAGCCAAATGGTTGTTTAATCTTCGCCCCGATCAAATTGAAGTAGTGGTTCATCCACAAAGTATCATCCATAGCATGGTACAGTTTGAAGATGGTAGCATCAAAGCCCAAATGGGTTTGCCTGATATGAAACTACCGATTCAATACGCGCTGGGTTTCCCCAACCGCATCCCTTGTAATTTTCCAAGGTTCTCCTTTAAAAAATACCCCCAGCTTAGTTTTGAAGAGCCCGATTACAAAACCTTTCGTAATCTCGGATTGGCCATAGAAGCATTACACAAAGGCGGAAACATGCCCTGTGTACTGAATGCTGCCAACGAAATTGCAGTTTGGGCTTTTCTGAAAAATAGGATCGGGTTTTTAGACATTACTGCGGTGGTAGAAAAAACAATGGCTAAAATTGAGTTTATCGAAAAACCCACACTTGAGGAATATTTTGAAAGCGATGGCGAGGCCCGTAACTTCGCAGCCTCGATCATGAAAATGTAAAGGTACAAATCCACCTTACTTTACTCGGATGGACGACAGCACACATATAAAATACAAACAGCATACAGCAATATATTATTTATGAATTTTACTTTATTAGCAATTGATTGGGGAAGCGTGGGACTAAAAGCAGCGCAATTATTATTATCACTTTCTATCTTGGTAGTGCTTCACGAATTTGGTCACTACATCACTGCAAAATGGTTCAAGTGCCGGGTCGAAAAATTTTACCTCTTCTTCGACCCATGGTTCTCTATTTTTAAAAAGAAAATTGGTGAAACGGAATATGGAGTGGGCTGGTTGCCGTTGGGTGGGTATGTAAAAATATCTGGAATGGTGGACGAAAGTATGGATAAAGACCAACTTAAATTACCGCCTCAACCTTACGAATTCCGGGCCAAACCAGCTTGGCAACGACTCATCATTATGCTGGGCGGTGTTACGGTGAATATCTTGTTGGCATTTGTAATTTACGCTGGCATCCTCATGGTGTGGGGTGAAAGAAAAGTGCCCTCCGACTCTTTGAAATACGGCATTACTTTCAACGATCCTTTGTTCAAGGATCTTGGATTTAAGAACGGCGATAAAATTGTTTCCGTTGATGGCAAACAAGTGGAGGATTATACAGACATTCTAAAAAAACTGATCATTGTAGATACCAATGTCAGCATCATTCGGGATGGCAAGAACATGAACCTTATTATGCCGCAAGATTTGATCGGTCAGTTGGTAGAAAAAAAGAAGCTGGCAGACGGTCCGATCATCAGTCCGAGAATACCCGTGATCGTGTTAGAAGTTTCGGATAGCAGCTTTGCAAAAAAAGATGGTTTAAAAGCGGGCGATCAAATTGTGGCAGTCAGCAATACTCCTACCGCTTTTTACGATGAGTTTACAGAATTCATGAAAACCAAAAAAGCTAAAGATAGTATCACCCTTACGGTTAAACGCAAAGACTCTTTGATTAGCTTTGCCACGCAACTTACAAAAGAGGGTTTGGTAGGTTTTAGAGTGCCCAATAGCCCTCAACTATACGACAGCCTCGGCATTTACAGCTACAGCATTAAAAAATATGGTTTTTTTGCAGCCTTACCGGCGGGTGTAGCCAGAGCTGGAAAAGAACTAAAATTTTATATCGATCAGTTTAAAAAAATATTGTCTCCTTCTACCGGTGCTTACAAAGGTGTGGGAGGTTTCAAAGCAATGGGATCCGTATTCAGTGGAGATACCTGGGATTGGGAACACTTCTGGACCATCACTGCCTTCTTCTCGATCGTATTGGCTTTCATGAACCTCTTGCCAATCCCTGCATTAGATGGCGGCCACGTGTTGTTCACGTTAGGAGAAATGATCACGGGTCGCAAGCCCAGTGATAAGTTTCTGGAATATGCCCAAATAGTTGGGATGGTAATTTTATTAGCTTTGATGCTGTATGCCAATGGAAACGATTGGTTTGGATGGGGCAAGGGACGATAGCATTGTAAGCAGCTGTTTAAATAATTTTTAACGGGTATTTAGAATTCTTAACTTAAAATTTGGCAAAGTAACTTCAAAGAAAGAGGCGAAAAAAGTTAGATCATGCCCTCGAAATATTAAAACAGTAGCTGTTTTCGTTCAGCATAAAGGAACAAATGTTGAGTTTATAGAAGTACAAAAAGCTCCATCACAGTACCTCCGCCAAACGGAGTGCTATCGTTTGGGCGGGGCCTTTTTTGCCGCTGGCCCCGATGTAAAACGGGGTTTTTTGGTCGGCACTGGCAAATGTCGGGATCTGCGACAAAAAAGGGAAAAAGCCTGCAGCAGGCGATCGAGACGCGTGAAGCAAAAATAGTTTATGGCAAAATCAATATATTTTATTCTGTAAAAACAGCATTGAAAATCAATTAGTGTACAATAAGTTTCAAAAGTAAAAAAATGAAACAGCTAAAAAGATGGACCCATTTTAATCGCATTACAATCATAAAACAGCATGCGTACATTTTCTAAAATTGTGTTGCTCTGCAATTGTTGTTTTGTAATAGCCTGCATATTACGATTGGTTGAACATTACAAAAGAAAAGATGGAAATTTTGACGGTGCCATTCCCTTACAGTCTTTAGAAAGTACTATTGTGGTATTGGGTTACGGAGCCATTTTTTTAAGTGCGGCCTTTACTTTTCAAATGCTGTATTTTTTTGTCATCAAAAAAGTAAATACCCTTCCCAAGTGGATCGTAGCAACAAATCTGGCGATGTTTCCCGTGCAGATTTGGTATTTTTTCTTTTCTTAATATCTAGCATATGATTCAAGGCATCTTAAACAATAAAGGAACCCGGCTGTTCATTGTTTTAGCCGGTTTTTTTGTGACCAATGCGCTCATTGCTGAAGTGATCGGTGTAAAAATATTTTCTTTGGAAGATACCATTGGAGTGCCAAGAGCGAATATCTCTCTGTTCGGCAGCCCATTTAGTTTTCACCTGACGGCAGGAGTGCTGTTGTGGCCGGTCGTTTTTGTGATGACGGATATCATCAACGAATATTATGGTCCCAAAGGAGTTCGTTTTTTATCCTTCCTCACTATTGGGTTGATCGCCTTTTCTTTTATCGCTTACAATGCTGCCATCGCATTGGCACCGTCCGAATACTTTTCTATTGGGAATAATATTGATCAGCCCAACAAGGCATTTAGAGGAATTTTTGGGCAAGGTCTTTGGATCATTATTGGATCGATGGTAGCGTTTTTGATAGGGCAGATACTTGATGTGTTCGTTTTTCACCGCATCAAAAAAATGACCGGAGAAAAAAATATCTGGTTAAGGGCTACGGGATCAACTTTGGTATCACAATTGGTAGATAGTTTTGTGGTGATCTTCATCGCTTTTTACCTGGGTAAACGTTTGCAGACCGGGCAGGGCGACCCATGGACGATGCAGCAGGTTATGGTTACCGGAACGGGTAACTATATCTATAAATTCGCGATAGCGCTGGCCATGACACCCGTGATCTATCTGGTACATTATCTGATAGAGCGTTACCTTGGTAAAAAAGAAGCCAGTTTGATGAAAACTGCAGCGATGGAGCAAACAAATGGCTGATCCACGCCCGCTTATGCACTATAGTTGGGCTGCTTTTTTTATATTTGATAAATTATCATGCTCTATCCTGGTGTACACTTTTAAAAAAATATCATTTTTTCTACCTTTGCTGGCTTTTTGCCATTGCAGTTTTGCTCAAAAAGTAAGTCCGGAAAGTGATACCTTTTTCCTTTTAAAAAAAAAGGGCTTATTGGGAAAACTTGGTAAGAGCATTACCACCAATTCGGAACCAACCGAACCGGTAAAAACAGTGGATCTTTTCAAACAGTACCAGGGTAAAATCATTCGCAGTGTTACTGTTTCGGCGGTGGGTTTCAACAACCAACTGAACGACCATACACCTCTCAAGAATAGCTTTGTCGTAAAAGTAACAGATGCACTTCACTCCAATAGCACCCGACGAGTGATAGAAAAAAATCTTTTTTTTAAAAAAGGCCAACCGCTGTATCCTTTGGTAATTGCAGATAATGAGCGTTTCTTGAGAGAACAGCCCTTTTTACGAGATGCACTTATCACTGTATTTTATTCTCCTTACTCCAACGACTCCGTTGATATTGTAGTGCTTACCCGCGACGTATTTAGCATTGGGGGAAGAGGCGGTGCATCTGGCATCGATAAATTTGATGCAGAATTATCGGAAGAAAATATTGGAGGCTCTGGTGACCGATTTGCTTTGTATGGATTATACGATAAAGAAAGAACACCTGGTTACGGCTGGGGAGCAGAATATGTAAAGCGCAATATCAAAGGTAGCTTTATCAATTGGAGTAACGGAATCCTCACCTTTGATCGTGCATTTAACAGCGGAAGAATGGAGGAGCGAACTATTTATTCCAAACTTGATAAACCGATGGCCAGTAGGTACACAGCCGTAACAGGCGCAGCAGAAGTGGCCCTGAACAGCACGACGAACGCATACATTGGCGACTCTTTGTACAACGATGAATTTAAATACAGTTTCTTCAACGTAGATTTCTGGGTGGGTTACAATATTGGTTATAAAGGTGGACGAACAAAAGATTCTGAAAACAGGCTCCGGCATTTTGTTGCAGCAAGAGGCTTTTACAATATTTTTCAAAAAGTGCCAGATAAGTACGTCAATCAATACAATTTCAGGTATGCAGACATCAAGGGTGGTTTATTATCGTATTCGCTCTATCGCCAAAACTTTTACCGTACCAATTTTATTTATGGATTTGGCCGAAACGAAGATGTGCCAGAAGGGGTCAACGCTTCTGTGATCACCGGGTACACCAACAAACAAGGATACAAACGCCCTTACCTGGGATTAGAATTGGAAGCCAGTAAATTTCGCAAGAATGGCAGTTATAATTCCTTCACCTTTAAATCAGGCGCCTACCGGCTACAAAATGAATTCCAAGACATCGACTTCTTGATCGGTATGGATCGGTTTACCAAACTTAATACCCTCAACAAAAATTGGTTTAACCGCAATTTCATGAGTGTTTATTACACCCGGCAAATAAACCCTTTCTTGAATGAACCCCTGTTTATACAATCCGAATACGGACTACCCTATGTGCGCAACGGATTGGTAGAAGGCGAAACCAGAACCACCTTCAAAATGGAATCTGTATTTTACAACCTCAAAAAAATTGCTGGTTTCCGATTTGCTCCTTTCGTTTTTACAGATTTCTGTTTGATTCAGTTTCAGGATGAAAAATTTCGTCAAAGCAAGGGCTATCCTGCATTTGGTGGAGGTGTGAGAACAAGAAATGAAAACCTGGTATTTGGTACCATCGAATTAAGAGGATATGTATTTCCACGTATTCCCGACCCAAATATGGAGTATTGGAAAGTGGAAGTAAGCACTAAACTTCGGTTTAAATTCAACAGCAATTTTATCAAAAGACCCGAGTTTATATCTCCCAATTAAATTAATTTTCGCATGTACAACCGCGGGAAGGCATCATCGGTTCGGCAACAGTTTTGGACAACTTTCGGTAAATATATGTCGCCCATCCCTTCTGCAGAAGGTAACAAAGTGAATTGGATTAACTATAAAACAGGCATCCCTCATTTATTTTTTAGAATGGATGCTGACAAAAACATGGCCTCCATCAGTATTCAGATCCTGCACAAAGATCCAGTAATGGCAAAAAAAATATATGCTCAATTGGAGTTGCTTCGTCCTTTTTTACAGGAAACCTTGGGGGAAGTGTGGGCTTGGGAACAGGAAGCAAACAACGAATTTGATCAGCTTTTAAGTAAGATCGGTACAATTTTGGAGCCGGTAAATGTTTTAAAAGAAACAGATTGGCCGGAGATTATTTCTTTTCTCAAACCAAGAATCATTGCATTAGACGATTTCTGGATGAATCACAAAATGATTATTGAAATGAATGTTTAACCGAACTAACTTCGCCGAAGATTTAACAAAGAACAAATCCGCTGGTAGTCATCTTCTATCTCCACGGCCCCAATAACCAAATTGTAATTTTTTTATCATTTAAAAATTGAATTAGTTTTGTTGTTTAAACGCCCAAAAAATACCATTATGAAATTTTTACAAACCTTACCAATGGTTGCAGCGGTTTGTCTGGCAGCCACCGCATGTAACAATAATAGCGCTACGAAAGAGAAAAAAACGGAGGTTATCCCTATGCAAATCAAAGAAGAATCAGTTGGTTACAGTGCCGACACCGTGAACATGATTGGCTTTGCTGCTTACGATACAGCATCCGACAAAAAGCGCCCGGTAGTGTTGGTAGTTCACGAGTGGTGGGGTTTAAACGATTATTCTAAATCAAGGGCCAAACAATTGGCTGAACTAGGATACCTTGCTTTTGCGGTAGATTTTTATGGCAACGGTGCTCAGGCCGACAATCCTGAATTGGCGGGTAAAATGGCCACTCCATTTTACCAGAATCCATCTATGGCAAAAACACGTTTTGATGCCGCATTGGCAAAAGTGAAAACAATGCCAATGGCTGATACCAGCAATATTGCGGCAATCGGCTACTGCTTTGGTGGTGCCCAGGTATTGAACATGGCCAGGTTGGGCAGCCCATTAAAGGGTGTGGTAAGTTTCCATGGTAACTTAATTGGAGTTCCGTTGGATAAGTCGATGTTAACCGCTAATGTATTGGTTTGTCATGGTAACGCTGATTCATTTGTACCACCAACAGAAGTAAATCTGTTTAAAAAACAAATGGACTCCATTGGTGCTACTTATACTTTTAAGGGCTACGACGGTGCTACACACGCTTTCACCAGTCCGGGTGCTACTGAAACAGGGAAGAAATTTAATATGCAAATTGCTTATAACCCCATTGCAGACACTGCTTCCTGGAATGAGATGAAAGTTTTCTTTGGAACAATCTTCAAATAATATTTTTTGCTTTAATTGTAAAAAAGCAGCCAGTTTAAGTGGCTGCTTTTGGTATGCAGTTAAAAATTTTTTTTCTGTTTGCATCATTCAGTTATAGCAAAAAGAACTCTATTTGAGGCCAATGTGTGGTTGCTGAAATTTCGCATAACTTTTTTATGCGGAAGGGTGCGGTAAATGCTTACCTGTACCGGAGTATTTTGGTGTTGAAAAGTATTTGGGTCAATTTGTAAATCAAATGAGTGCTACTACAGTACCGGGTTTTCCTAAGACCAGTTAATTTTATTGGTACTAACGCACATCCAGATGGTATGTGAAACGCTGGTCCATCTCCTAGATATACTTTTATTAATGGGAAACAGCTAACCTATGAATAAAAAAAGCGGCTATCATCAGATAACCGCCTTTTGGATGGAGTGTTTGTACTATCTTATTGTTTTACCAATTTATTATTGTAAATCACAATGCCGTCATCGTCGGTTACGGTGAAAATGTACATGCCTTTTTGCAGGTTGTTTACTTTACTAAAAACGACGCGGCTGCTGCCTTTCGCGATGGTCCACATTTCTGTAGCAATCATCTTTCCCGAAATGTCCATTAGCCTTACATTCAAACGTTGGTTGGCCGGGCTCGCAAAATCAACCGTGATGTTGTTTACAAATGGATTGGCCAGTACAGATACACCTGTTTTTTCAAAACTGATTTTTACTTTTACCACTTCAGAAAATTTAAACTTACCGTCAAAATCAACCTGTCTGATTCTATAGTAATTAAAACCGGCTACAGGTTTAGCATCATAAGAGCCGTAGTTTTTAACGGTGCTGCTGTTGCCTGCTCCTTTTACAGAGTTGATAGTAGTGAAACTGCTTCCGTCGATACTTTTTTCTATGTCAAAATAGTTGTTATTGCTTTCAGATGCAGTGCTCCAATTGATGGCGACTGCCCCGCCTTTTTGAGTAGCGTTGACGTTGATGAAATCAACTGGTAATGGACCTCCTGATGGGCAGGTAGCAAATTGAATATCATCAATGGCATAGTCATTACCACAACCGCTTGTAGTGCCATTGGTCATCGTTAATCTTACTCTCAATGCTGTTGCAGGAATATTGAAAAGTCCACCTAATTGAATCCAGGTAGGAGTGGCGCTTTGTGGTACAGCATTGGCGGTTACCGTTTGTAATTCTACCCAAGTTTCACCATTGGCATCTACACTGTATTCCGCTTTAAAGCCAATAGTGGGTAGCAATGCTCCTGTACCGCATGTGCCAGGTGTGTTTAAGTTCATTAGAAACATGCTGGCTGCATAGCTGCCAGGTAAAAATCCAGTTGCACCGTTGGTCAACACTTTGCTGTAAAATGTTTGTCCGTTAGCATTCACTACCAGCATCTTTCCGTCTACATCACCTATAGTGTGGTCCGGCGCATTGTGCCATTCAGTTCTTTGCTGTGTATTGTTGATCACACGGTAAAAACCATCGTTCAATGCTCCAGTTTGTTGGAAACTGATATTTAAAACGTCTGCATTGGCCGTGGGTGTTGTTCCGGTGCCAAAGTTTTCGGTCCAAAGAATAGTTTCGTTGGCACAGAAGATTTGCGCATTTACATTATTGAAAGTAACGGCAAAAGAAAATACTGTAAATAGTATTACAGCGATAGCGGTAGATTTAACTTGCATATAAAATTTGTTTCAGAGTGAAAAATGCAGTTAATCAATAAATAGAGGAGGGGTCGATTCAGAAGTATTGGAGGCAAATAGAAATTGTAAGCGAATTCTTAAGTGGTGGTGGTTCAACACGCTTGTGTCTTTTGCAAAAATACGCAGATTTTTAAATTATCCAAATTTTTAAATAATTTTTCTGAAAAATCTTTAATCTTTTTTAAAGAATAAGCTGCTTGAAAAAATATTTGCTCGTTGCAAAATATTTATTATCAGTTTTTTACGAGATACGAATACCTTATTTTAATGGATATTTTTTGTAGGAATCCAGGACCTTTTTGACGGAACTTTATTTTCGAAAATGGTTTTTGCACATTTTTTCAGGAAATTTACACTACAACAAAAGGTTAAATTGAAAGCCTTTAAGTGCCAGCCCAATACTTTTTTTATGGTGCATTGTTGTTTCTTATATGACCATCCATTTAGTTGTTCCGTGTAGTTTGTATGACCAATATCAATCGCCGGGCTGCCAAACACGGATGCCCATTCTACAATAATCGATGTTACTTTTCTGCACATCATACCTTATTTCTAAGTCGCCACTATTCTCATCTTTCGCTCTATTCTTAATTTCTTCCTTGTTCACCAGGGGAACCAACTGCTCAACGAATTGCTTTTTTTCCTTCATATCTACTTTAAATAAAATAAAAAATTCACCTTCTTTGCCGCAACCCTCCGCGATGTCGGCCCTTACTTTGGTAACTGCTTTTGTATTGTAATCCTTTAAAAATTTACCCAAAAAAACGCTAGATACTGTGCCACAACACCTGCTTCCAAAAGAAACGAGCACTTCATAACTGCTGTCTTTTGCTACTGTTTGCATGGTATCATTTTTTGAACTTGCTTTATTTCCTGCGCAGGTGATGAAGCCCGCTATGCAGCAAAAACCAATGAAAAGTTGCTTTATTTTCATACTGTAATGCTAAGCATTTATTGGCAAAAAAGGCTGTTTTTTATCTGTTGTTTGTTTGATGAAATTGCGCTTCTTTGCAGTTGCAACGGCCACTAAAACTATTTCAGGAATCCCTTGTTGTTCCCATACCGATGGGTTAACTTTGCGCCCTATGACTATAGAATTACTTAAGGATATGAGGGACCGTTTGGTGGTCTTGAGGAGGTTTCTTTGACGTCGCTAACAGAGAAGCTAAAATAAATAATGATAAAACACTGTCGCTTTCGCCCGGTTTCTGGGATGATAACGCACGTGCTACCTCCATTCTAAAAGAAATCAAAGTAAATGAATACTGGGTAACCATGTTTAACGATGTGACTACCGCAGTAGAAGACTTTGCTGTGCTGTTCGAATTCTGGAAAGAAGGAGAAGCGGCTGAAGAAGAGGTGCGTGAAGCTTTTAATACAGCCAATACTGCCATCGAAGAAGCAGAGTTCAAAAGCACCCTCAACGAACCGGAAGATGCCCTGCCTGCTGTGATGGAAATCAACAGTGGCGCCGGTGGTACAGAAAGTCAAGACTGGGCAGAAATACTTTCCCGCATGTATAGAATGTACGGAGAAAAACAAGGTTGGACGGTGACAGAAATGGATTGGCAATGGGGCGACGGCGCCGGTATCAAAGCCTGTACCTATCAGTTCGACGGTCCTTTTGCATTCGGTTTTTTGAAAGCAGAAAGTGGCGTACACCGACTGGTGCGCATTTCACCCTTCGACAGCAATGCCAGAAGACACACTTCTTTTGCCAGCGTGTATGTGTACCCGTTAGTAGATGACACCATCACCATTGATGTGAATCCGGCCGATGTAAAAATGGAAACCTCCAGAAGTGGCGGTGCGGGTGGACAAAACGTAAACAAAGTAGAAACCAAAGTGCAACTTACCCACATTCCAACAGGGATCGTAGTGGTTTGTCAGCAAGATAGAAGCCAACTTGGCAACCGTGAAATGGCCATGCAGATGCTAAAAAGCAGGCTCTACGAAATTGAATTGCAAAAACGGAATGAACTTAAAAATGCCACCAACAGTAAGAAAAAGAAAATAGAGTGGGGCAGTCAGATCCGCAGTTATGTTTTTCATCCCTATAAAATGATCAAAGACCACCGTACCGATTATGAAGTGGGTAACGTAGGTCCTGTAATGGATGGAGACCTGGATGGTTTTATCAAAGCTTATTTGATGAGTGAAAAAGAAACAGACGCATCCTAATCAACACAACAACGATTAAAGGGAATTTGTATGAAAAAAATATATTTTATCCTGGCATCGGCTACTTGCCTCGCCATTGGATGTAACAGCAATGACTCAAAGGATGCCACTGCTGTGGTGCCATCTGCAGACACTCTTGCTACAAACACAAACACCGCCGCCGATATGATTGTAGTAGTAAACGACGTATCTGCCAGCGAAATGAAAGATGATTCCGTTTTTGCCGATGGCAGCATCCCAACCACATGGGAAAATGCTGGTATCACAGATGTAAAAGGACTTAAATTATTTTTGAAACAAGTGCAGCAATGGGTAATGAGCAATGATAAGGCTCAACTAGCGCTGGCGGTTAAATATCCTTTGAACAACATCAAGAATAAAGAAGAACTGATAGCAGCGTATGACCAGGTTTTTACCAAAGACGTCAAACTTTCTTTTGCCATGATTAACTTCAACCAGATTTTTAGAAACTCCAAAGGGATGATGACATCGGGTGGCCGAGCCTGGATCACTCAGGAGGGGGCTAACTTTAAAATTTTTGCCATCAATCCATAATTAAACAACACAATTATGCAATACGGAGACTTTTATTATCCACTGCCTGCCAATGAGCCGGTATTGAATTATGCACCTGGATCTGCTGAAAAGAAAAGATTAAAAGATGTTTTAAAAGAACTAAAATCTGCGAAGATAGATGTGCCCATGTATATTGGTGCAGAAGAAGTACGCACCGGAAAAACTGTTGATATCCGACCTCCGCACGAACGCCAACATTTGCTGGGTCAGTTTCATGCCGGCGATGCATCCCATGTTAAAAAAGCGATCAATGCTGCCCTCGAAGTAAAAGACAAATGGGCCAACCTTAGTTGGGAAAACAGGGCCAATATATTTTTAAAAGCTGCCGACTTATTGGCTACCAAATACCGCCCTTATATCAATGGAACTACGATGTTGGGGCAAAGTAAAAATGTGTATCAAGCCGAGATCGATAGCGCTTGTGAGTTGATCGACTTCCTGCGATTCAATGTTCATTTTCTAAGTGAGATCTACCGCCAGCAGCCTATCAGCGGTCCGGGTATTTACAACCGTTTAGAATACCGTCCGCTCGAAGGATTTGTGTTTGCATTAACGCCCTTCAACTTCACCGCCATTGGTGGCAACCTGCCAGCCAGTGCTGCGATGTGTGGCAACGTGGTGGTTTGGAAAT
>JBBSDF010000052.1:0-22518 GCA_038249665.1 Chitinophagales bacterium | reverse complement strand
GTGCCAATACTGAGTTGTTAAAGATGGGCACTGTAGTAAACGTGCCATTTAAAACAGTTTGCGACTCAGTAGCATTCATACACAACCATTGTTGCATAACAGTAGCATATAGCTGCCGAAAATCATATTGCAAGGGAACCTGTGTATTGGCTACCGAAACCAGGGGTAATACGGGAGAAGTTCCAGTAACCCCACCATTGATACCAGCACCAAAAAACACAACTGGTGCGCCGGAGCCGTGGTCGGTACCTGCACTGGCATTGTTAATCACGCGTCGTCCAAATTCACTAAATGTCATACCGGTTACTTTATCGGCTTTATTCATTAAAGTGATATCGTTTTGAAACGCAGCGATTGCATCAGAAAGTTTTGACAGGCTGTTGGCATGGTTTCCTGTAACGGTGTTGCCTAACACAACCTGGCCAACATGGGTGTCGAAACTATCGGGATGATTTACAATATAAACAGGTGTGCTAAGCCCGCCGCCAATTAAACGCGCAACAATTTTAAGTTGATTAGATAAGGTATTGCCAGTTGCAGGATACATGGAAGATATGGTGGCCTGTGCATTATACGCTGCAGTAATGCGGGTGGCATAAGCATTACTTTGGTCCTTCATCATGCGCAAAAAAGTTAGCTCTGTACCATAGTCACTCACAGGAGCCGGGGCCGGAGTAGCGGTAGCTACATTTACCAACGCTGCTGGATTGGGAGCATTGTAACCCATATTAATATTAGGACCCTGCAAAGCCAACGGCAGTGCGCCACCAATTTGTATGGCCAGCGGATCCGGACTTTGTGTATTGGGATATCCATCCGGAAACCCGGGATAGGTAAGATTTAGTTGACGTCCAAGCCATCCTGTGTCGGGAGAAGGAATGGTATTGGATGCGGTGAACCAAATATCCTGCGCTTGAAAATGGCTGAAATTAGGATTGGGGTACGATACGCCCTGCACCAGGTTTACCTTTCCTTCATTAAATAAATCCCTTAATCCTGTCATAGAAGGATGAAGACCGGTGGTAGTAGTTCCGTTGAGTGGTAATACCGAGGCGGCGGGAATTAATACGTTCGGGCGGGCATTGTTCAATTCTGTGTAACGGTCAAGAGGGATAACCATATTTAAACCATCGTTTCCTCCGTTCATTTGAATGACCACCAATACTTTCCCACAATTAGCTGTAGGAGAAGTAAGTGCCTGCAAAAATGGATGCAACGCACCATCTCCGGCAAAAACAGGAATTCCTTTTATCATCAGTGGCACCGAAAAAAGTGCAGTGTTCCCTAAAAATTTTCTACGGTTCATACTGTATATTTTTTAAGCCTACATTAATTGAAATTCGGCCAACTGAAGAAATGTGGTTAATAAAGAATTTAGCCTGGTTTTTACAATATTTGTGTTTGCTGTTGTGGGCGATGATAGATAAGTATTCCATGCCGTTGTCCAGTAAAAATTGCTAACCTGATTACCCAACAAAGTCACCACTTTTGTATCTTCTTTGAAAGCAGCTGGAAGATCTACTGCAAAGAAAAATGGTACAATGGCATTGATTAAAAGATCCGGGTCCTGAATGGTGGCGGCAGGAAATTGTTGTATAAAAGCAATCGAGTCTATTCTGATAGAAGTGCTGGCAGTGGTAAACCCAGTAATAAAAGAAGTGAGTAAGGTTGCCCTTCGTTGGATACTGTTGGAGTTGATCCAGTTTTGATAGTACGTGGGTTCCTGGTAATATGCTTTCCAGCCAGAAACGGTGGGCACAAGCCCCATTCCTTGTTCCAGGTTGCCGTTGGCATAAGATTGAAAATAATTCCAAACGTTGTATTGGTTCAACACCTGAGTGGCACCTGCAGGAGGAGTAGTATTGATATTAAAAGTGCGCAGGGATCCTGCAATAAAATCAACAGGGCTCTTGATCATTACTCCCTTGTTGGCTACGTCATAAAAATGCTCACTTTTTAACAGGGTACTTATTACCGGAGCAATTTCCCAGTTATTGCTTATTAGCAAAGCTGACAGCGGTACAATTACATTGGCTTCAATATTTGCATCTATATCATAATAAATAAAAAAGCGGTAGAGCCTACGGCAAATATATTTTGCTATGGCACCCTGTTGTTGTGTAAAAAGAAGGTCGAAAAAAACATTGAATTCATTGGCACCGTTTACCCCTGTTTGGTTATTGATGGTGGTATTAGCGAAATTGTTGGAAAAGGTTTTGTTGGTTTGATTGTGAAAGGATGAATTAAATGCACCCACCAATGGATAGGCTGCATTAAAATTGGCCACCCTCCACCCTGAGAAAATTTTGGATGCTGCTATAACATCATTTTCGGTATAGTTTTGAGTAGGTACTTTACCGAGTGTAAATAATTCCATTAGCTCGCGAGCAAAATTTTCGTTGGGAACCGTTGCTGTACTGAATTGATTGCCCAGGTAAACCAGCATTGCCGGCGTAGTGGCAATCGCTTTTATCAACGTTTTAAAGTTTCCCAGTGCATTGCCGCGGAGCAAACTCATGTAATCATTGCAAATAGTGGCAGAATTATTTCGCTGGCCTCTTACATCATCAAAATTAATTGGTATGAAATGATACCAGAACTGGGTCATCTTTTCCCGGATGGTGGTACTCTCATTGATACATAATCCCCAGCTCCAACTGGTTAGACTCCTTTGCCGGTTAGTATTTAAGTTGCCGTCATTAATGTCTACATAGGTTAGATTGTTGCTGGTCCAACTTGCACCCAAAAGAATTCCTGCGGTATCAGGAGTGGTCGCTTGATAATAATTCAGCGGAGTGGGAGAAGGGTTTACCGGTGCACTAATATTTAAAAGCAAATTAACTGCATTAGACATGGTAGTAGCCAACATAGCATCTACGTCAGTTTTTTTAACCCCAAACCCGGCCCTTCTTAATAAATGAGCTGCTTCCCACACCGTCCACGCACCAGTATAGGGCGCAAGGCCGCTGGTAATATTTCCAACACGATTAAGATCAGGGCCTTCCGCAGAAGGTACTTCCATCCGATCTGTATATTGTCGATTGCCTAAATATTTTCGGGCATATTTTTCAAACAGGGGGTCGGCATCTCCGGGGGGGGCTTCTATTATCGAGCCATCTTCTTTTGATGGCAAGCCGACAAGGGTCTTAAGAAAATCTTTTCTTTTTAATTTATTGTGTCCCATAAGTATAACAATTAAACGGTAGTGGTAATTTAAAAAGTATAAAAAGTCAACAGTTAAAATGCTTTCATTAAAACACAAAACAATGTACTGCCTAAACTAAACATATACAGTAGGCATAAATCTGAATATCAATACTTTGAATACTTAGGGGGAGAATTATGTGGTAAGTTCTCCGTAAATATAGAAATTTTTTATTAAAATGGCACACTGTCGGTAAATAATTTCAAAAGTTTATATACCCCTTCTTAAACCCATTCAATATCAACAATTTAAATGCGGGATGCTTTGATAGGGGTTCAAAAAATTGGAGAATAGAGGCCATGTTCTGGAGGCAGATCAGGGATAAAAACGGCCCAAACCAGTTGCAGCTTGTTGTCTTTAAAAACTTTCCGCTTTTTTAAGAAAACAAACTCAGTTGATTTGTGCGCAATTTTTTGGTGCTGATTCTACCAACCAGCTGTATCAGCGGCGATGCCTCATAACGAGATGCCACTATGACCGCCGTACTGCCTGCATTGTCGGCAAATAATTGCTGCAACATCACGGGATCGTTGTTGTCTTTTGATAAATGGGAGAGGAACAAATGGCTCATAAAAGCCGGACGGTGTTCTACAAAAAGTTTCAACGCTTGGGTATTGGATAAGTGGCCCAATCCTCCACGGATGCGATTTTTCAGGTGCCAGGGATATGGTCCGTTTTCGAGCATGATTTCATCGTAGTTGGCTTCTAAAAAAGCGGCATGGCAGGTACTAAAATGATGGATCAGCTCAGCACATGGTCTTCCTAAATCGGTGAATACTCCCACTTTAATGGCCCCTGCTTCCACCACAAAACTATGGGGATCTGCTGCATCATGTATTTTGGCAAAAGCACGAATGATGATGTTGCCGACCTTAATATTTTTTTTTGCCTTTATCCAAAACAGCCGATCTGGTTCAATATCAACCCCACAATTATCGTAAGTTGATTTGCTGATGTAAACTGGTAAATTGTATTTGGCACTTAAAACGGAAAGACCTCTGATGTGATCGGAGTGTTCGTGTGAAATAAAAATGGCTTTTACCTTCTGTATTTCGAGCCCCAAACCCGCCATCCGTTTTTCGGTTTCTTTACAACTAAGGCCTGCATCTACCAACACCGCTTCTTGCTGGTTGCCGATGTAGTAGCAATTGCCGTTGCTGCCAGAATTGATGGATGCGATTTCTACTGCCATTGTTAGCAAAGAAAATCATTTTTTGTGGTGCCAAAAATTTTTAAAAATAAACTGCAAAAAAACCGGCTCGTCAGCCGGTTTTTTTTTTATAGAAAAATTAATTTTTCGGTCACCTGTTCTTTTGTGGCCGTATTCAGTATCCGCAACAAATACATGCCTTTGGGTAAACCAGGCGGCCGTGTTAATTGTAGTTGATTGCTACCGATGCTGCCATGTGTTTTTTGCCAAACCATCTGATAGGTGGTACTCAACAGTTGCACTTGGTATCGCTGTGCCACGCCTTCCCCTTCATCAAAACGAATAAATAATTGTTCTGTCACCGGATTGGGGAAAATACTGTAATTCAGTCCGCCTTGTTTGTTGCTAAGCAACACAATATTACTGTAGGTAAACGATCCGTCTGTATCAATCATTTTTAGTCGGTAAAAGTGCTTGCCCCTGCCTGGCTGTTCATCTATAAATTGGTATTGCGACAATAAGGTGCTTCCCCTCGATTGTATGTGGCCGATTTTTACAAACGCTCCCGTATTGGTTTGCCGCTCTATTTCGTAGCGTGCCAGTTGTTGTTCCTGCGTTGTTTTCCATTGCAGGATGTTTTTAGTTTGTTCTTGTTTTCCTTTAAACTCGATCAGGTTTACGGGAAGTATGGTAAAACAGCCGCCAGTTAAGTGGTAATAAAAAGTGCGTTTGATACAACCCAGGTTCACGTTTAAATAACAAACATAATAGGCGGTATCGGAGGGCAAAACCATGGGAATGGTAACAGATGGTTGGGCGCCCACAAAAATACTGTCGGTTCCGTCCAAACTGTCTTTTTTCCACCATTCATAAGTAGCATTGATGATAGTATCTACGCTCATGGTGGTGGGATAAAACAAACAATTATAGGTGGCCGAAATTCCATTACTGGCGAGCGGTAAAATACTGGCATCTCCCAGCGTGGCGTTTCCACAGGCATCCAGGGCTCTTAAACGAATGAGTGAATAAGTAGAACCGTTGTTTATATTGAAGATGGTGGATGCTTGTGGGGTACTAAAGATCTGTGGTGTGCTGGGTACACTTCCAATAATTTGGTACGTGTAGGGTGGCACGCCGTTGGTAGCCACAGCACTTACACTAAACCCATTTTCGTCGCATTGGTAAGCCGATGAACGATTGAGGTTAGGAAAAATATACGGTCGAACCGAAACCGTATCGTACACAAAACGATTACAGGTGCTTTCACTTGATCGAAGAATGTAGGTGCCTGGGCCCATATCTGTAAAAGTGTACACGCCTGCGCTGGCAGTATTAGGCACCAATGGAGAGCCATAGGTTACGCCGTCTTTTTTAATAATGCGTACGGTGATGGAACCCATGTTGGTATTAATGGTCATAGCGATGTTGCCCGAACCATTTGCCCAAGTAGATCCCGGACATTTTGGAATGATAACGGTATTGTGGTTGAAAAAACTGGCAACAGCGTTACTAAATGCCGAGTCGGTGCTACCACAAACATCGGTTGCCACAATTTTATACTGTAAGCCTCCGGGTAGTCCGGGAATACTATCGATGTTGATAGGGGTGCTGGTAAAACTCCTGCTCAAAAAAACGGTGCTGTCTGGGTTATAAATCGTAACAAGAATAGGCAATATAGCCGAAGATGCCGAAACCGTGAACCTTGCATAACCAAAAGAGCAAGAGCGATTGGGGGTTACGTTTATATCAATAGGCGCTTTTAATCGGGTAAAACACCGTACAATAGTGGTATCATAACAAGTGTTTATAATACGAATACAATAAGATCCAAAAGACAGGTTGTTGAAAATACCGGTGGTGTTACAAACAAGGAGCACATTGGCACTATCATAGATGCAATATTGTGGGTTGTTTAAATTCGCCTGCCCTGTTATGCTGGCGGTAAATCTGGTGCAGGTTTCGTTTGATATACCCACATTTGCCCGTACACTAGGAATCGGAGCTGCTACTGTAAAACAACTGACCATTAGTGTATCCGGGCAGCCAAGCCGGGCTTTGATACAATAATTACCATACGGCAAATTCGGAAATTCTCCGGTGTTGCTGCAGGCCAGTAAGCTATCTGCTGCATTGTATAAACAGAATCGAATTACAGAAAGGCTGGCAGTGGCGGCAATGGCCGTAAATGTTGTGCAGGTTCGATCGTTGATTCTTATATTGATGTCGTTTTGAGCAATAGGTAAGCCTACTGTAAAACAACGAATGATAGTGGTATCATAACAAGAATCATAAATATTGACGCAGTAGCTGCCTAAAGGGATGTTATCGAAAATCCCCGTGCTGTTGCAGGCGATTAACACCCCGGCAGTATCATACAAACAATACTGGGGTTCGAACAATGTGTCTCCTCCTACTATGATGCCAAAGTTTACGCAATTAACATAAGCGGGCACAATAACCGGTACCACCGGCGTAGGTTGATAAGCTGCGAAGCAGCGGGTGATGCTGGTGTCCCTGCACCCGTCTCTTGTTTGAATACAGTAATTACCATACCGTAGGTTGGTGAAAATGCCGGTATTATTACAAGTGATCAGGTTACCGAGGGTATCAAATAAACAATAGGTGGGGTTGGTGAGTCCAGTTTGACCGGTAACGGCTGCCGTAAAATCAGAACAAGTTTTATCCCTGATCAAAACGTTGTTGGCAATAGAAAGAGCAGGTGGCAAAGCCGTAAAGCACCTTCGAATAGTGGTATCGGTACACGCATCATAGGCAGTAATGCAATAGGAGCCATAAGGCAGGTCGGAGAATACGCCTGTAGTGTTGCAGGCCAATTGCACATCCATGCTATCGTAAATACAATATAGTCCGTCAAAAAAATTGGTGATTTGGGTAATGGTTGCGTTGAACGTGCTACAGGTTCGCTTGCTAATGCCTACAATGTTGCCGATGTTTGGGGTTAGGCTCACCGTTAGTGGCGCTAGTTTTATAATACCACAACTGTCTTTAGCTACCACTTGAAAACTATTGGTACCAAATAAGGTGAAGGCAATGTTGGGATCTGGAGACCACAACGTATCTCCGGGGGTTCGTACGATACCGTACATAAACCCTGGTATACCAGAAACGGTGCTGATGTTGCCGCGGCTGTCAACCACTTTGATGTAACCGTTCACATCGTTACAGGATGTTTTGGTAAATGGATATTCTACCAGTTGCCAGGTATAGTTATTGATGGTGATCTGCCTGGTTTGAATGCCGCCACAAGAATCGGTCAATTGAATGGCATACTGCCCCGCAGGAAGGTTTTCGAAACTACCTGTGGGGCTGATGGTTCCTACACCATAAGAAGATGGGGCAACGATGCTATAGGAAAAAGGGCCCAAACCAAATTGCTGATTACCTACAGAAATGCTGCCATTAAAGGCATTGTCACAGCTCACATCTACTTTATTGAGCACAAATCGTGGATCCTGGTACGTGCCATCTACCACCACATTATTTACCGTGTACGTACAGTTGTTGGTAATGTCGCTGATGGTAACCGAATAGGTTCCGGCTGATAATCCGGTGATTGAATCGGTGCTGGTGTAATTGGTGTTCACCGGTCCGTTCACTTTGTACTTAAAACTTCCCGATCCGCCTTGCGGAAAAATTTTGATAGATCCTGTAGAGGCACAACGGCTTTCATAGCCTACACATGTGGCGGTGAGCGAACCGCAAGGTTGCGCCATGAGCGAATTTTGAAAAAAAAGGATGAATAAAAAAGCGAATAAGAGGTAAAGTTTTTTCATAGACACAGTTTTAGTTCTTGTGGCAAGTATTTGGCAAAGGCGGGTTTGCCATCAATCTTAATATCGGGTTTTAAAAAGAGGTAGCGCGTCTGTGTTGCTATTATAAACGTACGCGTGCAGTATTTATTTCAAAAATGAACCATCATTTATCCACAGTATTTTTTCGTGAAATCTGCACTGCCTTTTGCGCAAAAGGCAGTGCAGACCGTATTTTCAACATGCCGGTAAGCGGGTGTCATTAACTCTTGCAGAGGGCGATTTCTCACAGATATCAAATGATAGGCCGATTTCTTAAACAGAAGTGTGGTGTCAGAAGAAGATGATGAAAGGATGATATTCAATAATATATTACAATTGATAGCTCTTTTGTTTTGAACCAATAATTGATTTATTTTTTTTAGCTTACTTAGAAGCAGGTTGAAGCAAATTAAAACCAGCCCCTTTTTCGAAACGAAAAAATCATCCAGATTGGAATGATCAGCATTAAACCTACGGATAAATAAAATCCCCATTGGTTATGCAAAAGCGGAATACGATCGAAGTTCATCCCGAAAATACCCCCTATGACCGTTGCAGGTGCCAGCAAGCAAGTAACTATAGCCATCACCTTCATTACTTCATTCAGCTTCAGGTTTACGTTATTGAGATAGAGATCCTGTAAGTTCATCATCATATCCCTATAATTATCTGCCAGGTCATGTGCTTGTACAATGTGGTCGTACACATCTTTGAAATATTTTTCAGTTCTTTCTTCTATCAAATCACTTTCGCTGCGTAAAATGCCGTTCACCAATTCTCTCACCGGACTCACACTTCTTTTGAGTACAATCAATTCTTTGCGCAGCATGTTGATTTTTACCAAACTTCTGTTATTCGGATGTCGTATAATTTCTTCTTCCAGCAACTCGATACGATCGCCCAATTTTTCCATCACGATGTAAAAATTATCTACAATCATATCTATCAGGCTGTAGTATAAAAAATCGGCTCCGGCCATCCGTACTTTTGATCCGTACATTTTTAATTTATCTCTCACTGGATCAAACAAGTCTCTGCTGGCATCTTCTTGGAAACTGATCACAAAATTTTTGCCGAGTATAATACTTACCTGCTCGGTTTCAACCGAAGAATCTTTTTCGTTGAAGTAAAGCATATTGAGCAAACAAAATACCAGCCCATTGATCTCATCCATCTTTGGGCGTTGCCCCACGCTTAAAATATCCTCTAC
This sequence comes from Chitinophagales bacterium, assembly GCA_038249665.1. Lineage (GTDB taxonomy): Bacteria > Bacteroidota > Bacteroidia > Chitinophagales > Chitinophagaceae > Ferruginibacter. Next base: position 13,141 of record JBBSDF010000052.1, on the reverse strand, counting down.
AATCAATGCATGGATGCCAAAATGCAAACAGAGTTTTTCTACATCTTCTTTGCGCAACCCATCTACATTGATCCAGGTCAAGGATTGCGATATCAAAAACGGATAACAATCTTCCACCTCTTTCATCACAAAGACCTCCGCTTTGTCGTTGTTGTACTCGTACACTTTGATCTGCGTTTGCGTCTCTGGTTTTCTTTCCGGCATCACTGTTGGGTTCACGTGCAACACTTTTTTAGTGCGCAACAGATCCAAAGGATTCAGCAAAAATTCTAAATAATTTTTAGTAGCCATACAAGTTGCTTAATGCATAAAAGTAGCGAATTAGAATAAACCAAAATAAAACTCCGGATCTGAATAGGTCCGGAGTTTTATATGTTTATCTCTGTTGATTAAAAGGTAGCGCTTTTCGGATACCTTGGAAATGGGATCACATCTCTGATGTTGGTCATGCCCGTTACAAACAATACCAGTCTTTCGAAACCTAAACCGAAACCAGCGTGCGGACAAGATCCGAAGCGGCGCGTATCGAGGAACCAATCCATTTCTTCAGCCGGAACGTGCATTTCTTCCATGCGTTGTAGTAGTTTATCCAATCTTTCTTCTCTTTGAGATCCTCCGACAATTTCACCAATGCCAGGTGCCAAAATATCCATAGCCGCTACGGTTTTTCCATCATCATTCTGGCGCATGTAAAACGCTTTGATCTCTTTGGGATAATCTGTAAGTATCACCGGCTTTTTAAAATGTTTTTCTACCAGGTAGCGTTCGTGCTCGCTTTGCAGATCAATGCCCCAGCCTTCAATCAGGTATTGAAATTTCTTTTTCTTGTTGTGATTGCTTTCTCTGAGAATCTGAATGGCTTCTGTATAAGTTACGCGTTCAAAATCGTTGTTTACCACAAACTCCAGTTTCTCCATCAAGCCCATCTCACTTCTCTCTGTTTGTGGCTTAGATTTTTCTTCCTCTACCAGTCTGTCTGCTAAAAAGGCAAGGTCTTCTTTGTTGTGATCCATGGCATAACGAATAATATACTTGATAAAATCTTCTGCCAGGTTCATATTATCTTCCAGGTCGTTGAAAGCTACTTCCGGTTCTATCATCCAGAATTCTGCCAAGTGACGGGTAGTGTTGCTGTTCTCTGCTCTAAATGTTGGGCCAAACGTGTAAATATCACTGAAAGCCATGGCGGCTAGTTCTCCCTCCAGTTGCCCGCTCACAGTTAAATTGGTGGCCTTGCCAAAAAAGTCTTCTTTAAAATTAATGCTGCCGTCTTCATTTTTAGATGCGGTACCATCTAAGGGTAGGGTAGTTACCTGAAACATTTCTCCCGCTCCCTCTGCGTCACTGCCTGTGATGATAGGCGTATGCATGTACACAAAGCCTCTTTCGTTGAAAAAGCGATGAACCGCAAATGCCAATGAATGTCTAACCCTGAAGATGGCGCCAAATGTATTGGTCCTGAAACGCAGGTGGGCGATCTCTCTCAAAAACTCAAGACTGTGCTTTTTGGGTTGAAGCGGAAATTTTTCTGCGTCACTATCGCCTAGTATTTCTATGCTGCTAGCCTGAAGCTCTACTTTTTGCCCCTTACCCAAAGATGCAATCACTTTGCCGGTTGCTTTGATGCAACTTCCGGTAGTTATTCTTTTGAGGGTTACTTCTTCTAGTAAACCAAGCGCCGCTACTACTTGAAGGTTGTTGTTGGTGCTGCCATCATTAAGGGCGATAAACTGGTTGTTGCGAAAAGTACGCACCCAACCCATCACGGTTGCTTCATAATCAGTTGCCTCGTTTGCCAGTAATGTTTTTATTTTAATTCTTTTGTTGAACATATATCTTTTTTAATGGCTGCAAAGATAGAAATACAGAAGGATAGAACCTGTGGCAATAGCTACAATTTCTGAAATTGAGCAACTGGATGCAAAAGCCTGATAGTTTCTTGGTTATTTCCCCATGTCAATGATGTAAAAAGACGCTGTTTTCTTACAAAATTTCCCACACATGTGTGTGAATGTTATGTGCTATTTTTTCAGTTGAAATGTCGTTTTCGTCTCCACCAAAAGGATCTTCAATTTCTTCGGCAATCAACTCTAAACTGGCCAATACATAAAACACAAATGCCACCACGGGTATCACTTAATAACCCAAACTAAACACATCACCAAAAGGCAATGTTATGAAGTAAAAGAAAATAAATTTTTTGATGAATACACTGTAGGAAAAGGGAATAGGGGTATTTTTAATGTGTTCGCATGAACCACATATATCGGTAAATGACTGCAACTCTGGATTGATAAATAACAGCTGTTCTCCGGAAATAACAGCTTGCTTGTGCAAATCATTCACATGACGATACATCAACAATGCCAGTCTGGTTTTTTCTCTGTGCAAATGAATGTGTAAGGCCTGAGCAAAAGCGGAAATAATTTTTCAAATGACGGCAAGATAGCCTCCAGCTTCATGGCAAAGTTTCTGCTGTTGTTGGTTAATGCTCCCCAAAGTTTTCTGGCTTCCCACCAACGATCATAAACAGTGTTGGTTCTGAACACCAGTAGCATAGATATAACAAAGCCAAGCAGACCGTGCATGATCGGAATGTTTTTTACTTTGCTCACTTCACTTAGTTTTCAATACTGTAATTCCAATCAGGCTATGGCGCCACTGTAAATGGATATAGCCAATATTAGTGGAAGTAATTTTCTAAACGTGTCTGCCTTGTGAAACTTGAAAATAAAGGAAAACCGCTCTTTGGGGTTGTAAGAAATCATATACTAAATGTTACTCTTTCACTGTCTTGTATTTTACAAAATTTTGTTTGGTCCAGGTGCCTGGTTGAGCGTGGCTACCCTCCGCCATTTTAATAGAAACATATTTTACACCCGGTACTTCTGTCAGGTTGAGTACTACATTGGCAACATACACTTCTGCTCCGGTACTGCCCATTTGTTCGGCAAGGTATTTACTATCTTCAATAAAGGTATAAATAGTATCCCCGCTTATTTTTTCTTTTTGCAAGAACACGTTTTCATTCATTTCGTTTAATCCTTTGATCAAACTATCGGCATTAAGGATGGCTGGTTGTATGATGGCATTTTGTAGTTTGGTATAATCGAATTCTGCCTTCCAGATATATAATTTACTTTCGGGATTGTACACAACCGCTTGCTCAACTATTGAGCTATCTTCCGTTGTTTCCATTTCTACTTCGATAGTAGAAGATTTCTCTTTATTTCCGCTGCAAGAAATGAATGCAGCGATTGCTGCCAATAAAATAATCTTTTTCATCTGTTGAACTTTATAATGTGCTACAAATTGTTGGCGGTGATATACAAATATCGCAACAACTAGAGCAAATCCTGCTTATTTTTGAAGTACCATGAATTTAAAAGAATCTATTTATATCGTTACGCATTGGCAAACATGGCACCACCACGCAAAATACATACCGCTCACTCCTGTATGGATCTGGTACTGTTTAAGATCTGGCACTCCTTGGTTTTTTACTCCTTCGAATCCAACCCTCACTTTTGGTGGTTTTGAAGGAGAAGGAAAAAAAGAGATGTACGAACAGCTCCCCCTGGGCAGTTATCCAAAAACAACTTACATCCAGCCCGGTATTGCTATATCGCTGGTAGAAAAGCAAATTATTGAAGCGGGTTTTCAATATCCATTTATTGTGAAGCCCGATGTAGGCATGATGGGGTTTATGTTTCGTAAAATTGATACTCCAGAACAGCTGTCCTTATATCACGCCATCATGCCTAATCAATACATTGTACAAGAACTCATTGATTACCCTATCGAAGTGGGCGCATTTTATTTCCGAATGCCCGATCAAAAAAAGGGAACCATCTCCGGATTGCTCATAAAAGCGCCAGCACAGATAATCGGCGATGGCACTAAAACCATTGTACAATTGATTATGGAAAACAACGCTGTGGCAGTGGTAACTAAAAGAATCGAATTGCTAAGCAGACATAAACAACGACTACAAACAGTATTGGCGCGAGACGAGGTGTTTCACCTCAGTTTGGCCACCAACCGAAGCCAGGGTGGTACGCTAACGGGCATCGATCACGAAATTGATGAGCGTTTGCAAAATTTTTTTGATGGCTTGAGTCACCACAACGGTCATTTTTTCTACGGCAGATATGATATCAAGTGCAAAAGCATAGAAGACCTAAAGGAAGGCAAAAACTTTTCTATTCTGGAATTTAACGGGGCCGGTGCAGGCACCCAACATATTTATGCGAACCCTTATTCTCTTTTTAAAGCCTGCGGTATCATTTACCAACATTGGAAAATGCTGTTTCGCATTTCCAGATACAATCAGCAAAATGGTGTTAAAGTCTGGAAATTCTGGGAAGGCTGGCGTCATCTAAAGGCTGCTAAAAAAAACCTGATGATGCTCCAGAAAATGGATACAGAATTTCCTGTTTTCTAATCCCTGCATTTCAGGAACAATAATTGTATTAAAAGCACGTAGGGTGTAACCTTCTACATCTATTTTTTTGTTTTTAAACATTCTATCATGAAACGTTTTTTAATAAGTCCATTATTCGTGGCAGCCCTGTTTTCTCTTAGCACCTGTTCGACTAATCCTGTTACAGGAAAAAAACAGCTGGTGTTAATTAGTGAAGCACAAGAAATTGCCATGGGACAAGAAGCAGACCCCCAAATTGTAGCAGAATATGGACTCTACGATGATAAAGCCCTACAATCTTTTATCACCGAAAAGGGTAAAGCCATGGCTGCTATTTCACACAGGCCAAATTTAAAGTATGAGTTTAAAGTGGTTGACTCCGAAATTTTAAACGCCTTCGCCGTTCCGGGTGGCTATGTTTATTTCACCCGTGGCATCATGGCTCACTTTAACAACGAAGCAGAATTTGCCGGGGTTTTGGGACATGAAATTGGTCATATCACCGCACGACATACTGTTGTTCAACAAAGTAATCAGGTATTTGGACAAATAGGGATCATCGGTGCCATGATCATTAATCCTGAACTGGGCCAGTTTGCAGAGCAAGCTTCGCAAGGGTTGGGATTGTTGTTTTTGAAGTTTGGCAGGGATGCAGAAAGACAAAGCGATAAACTCGGTGTAGAATATTCTTCAAAAATTAATTACGACGCTAAAGAAATGGCGGGTTTCTTCAACACACTGGCGCGGCAAAGTGCGTCTTCTAGTTCAGCAGAATTGCCCGACTTTCTATCTACACATCCCAACCCGGGTGATAGAAATGTGACCGTTGGGAAACTGGCCGCAGAATGGAAACGAAAGCTGAGCTTAACCAATCCGAAAATTAATAGGGATGCTTATTTGAGAAGAATAGATGGAATTATTTTGGGGGAGGATCCTAAACAAGGTTATACAGAAAACAACGTTTTTTATCACCCTGTTTTGAAGTTTCAATTCAATGTTCCCACTTCATGGAGGTTGGCGAATTCTCCACAAAAAGTACAAATGGCTCCACAAGACGGGCAAGCCTTGATGTATTTAACCCTGGCGCCTGGCCAAACATTGGATGAAGCCGGCAACGCCATGTTACAAAAAAATAATCTTCAGTTGGTTGACTCCCGCCAGCTTTCTGTAAACGGTTTAAGCGCTTTAGCATTGATAGCTGATACGAAACAAGACCCCCAGCAACAGCAACAGCGGGCTCCTTTAAGAACTTTGTCGTACCTCATCAGCTACAACGGTATTATTTATCATATGTTGGGCGTTTCGGCTGTTTCAACTTTTAACAATTACAACGGTTTTTTTACCAACGCTATGCAAAGCTTTAGGGTACTAACAGATGCGAGTAAACTAAACAAAAAAGCAGAAAGAGTGAGGATAAAAGCGGTGGCAGCCAATAGTACCTTTGAGCAGGTAATGCGCTATTTTAAAATGCCAGACGCAAGAATTGAAGAGCTTGGTATTTTAAATGGCATGCAAAAAAATACCGCCCTTACAAAAGGCAGCTTGATAAAAGTAATAGAAGATTAATTCTGGAAGCTAAAAAAACGCGCCTTTTGAAGGCAACGTTTTTTTAGCTTAACAACTTCCCAGTGCCCACCATATAATTAGAAATACTAATACAGTAGAGATGCATCCTCCACCTAGTTTTTTGGCTCCGTAGCCTGCAATTAAACCGCGCACTAATTTGTTCATGTGTTGTTTTTTTATAAATACGAAATTTCCAAACCCCGTGCCACAAATATTTTTGCCCCTTAAATAAACATCATTCAATAAGTTTTATACATTTACAAAAAATCACCTAGCATGAAACTTTTTGTAGCAGGCCTCCCGTACGATCTTGACGACGCAGAACTGGAAGAAATATTTGAAAAATTTGGAACCGTAACTTCCGCAAAAGTTGCCATCGACAAAGAAACTGGTAAAAGCAGGGCATTTGGATTTGTAGAAATGCCAGACCGTACCGAAGGTACCGATGCCATGGAAAGCATGAACGGCATTTCACTTGGCAAAAAACCTTTGGTAGTTAAAGAAGCCGAAGAGCGCAGTGGGCCTCCTTCTGGCGGTGGTGGATTCAGAAATGGCGGTGGCGGCGGGTTCAACAATGATAGAAGTCGAGGCAGGTATTAATGACAACCATTAAAAAGCTGTATACGGGGTAAGATTTTCTTACCCTTTTTTGTTCCCTCCCTTTGTCGTTTGCTGTACTGACTAAACAGGCCGAATGTTCGGTTTTTTAAAAACAGGCACGGTGCTACAGGGTTCCCCGTACATAATACTCTTTACAACTGGGCGCAATTGTTTGGTGATTTCTACGTAGGCGGATTCTGCCACGAACAGATCACCACATCCTTTTACTACCACCCGTTGATCCACAAAGTTTTCTGTGTTAAGGGCGGCAATATTTTTTTTAAGTAACTGTTGAACCACTTCTTCAGCAGACCCAAAAATAATTTCTTTTGAAACAGGCTGAAGTAAACTCGCTACGAGCATAAACGCCCACATCGGAATCACCGCGTCTGCTGTGCAAGTGAGGGCTACGATGTTTTTTTCATATGGTGTCAACTCCAGTTGTTTTAACGATTCTCTGAAATCTTTTTCTTTTAAAATCAAACCCATGAACAAATAATCTTTCATATCAAATACTACCACCGGTTCTTTCGGATAGAAATCTTCTAAATTGATGGTGATGATACCACTTTCTGCAACTTTGTTTACAAACTCACTCATATCGCAAAATTAAATGAAAAATGCCGTGCTATTCAATAGCGCCGGCAACCTTAGTATCGTTTTAAGGAAATTTTTAAAAAATCTGACTTCGTTTATCTTTAATGGTAGCCGCTTTTTGTAATCCTTCATACCAGGAATTCGTTTTTCCTCTGATGGCTGTTAAACGACTGCTTATTTGCTGTTGAACCATTTCCAGAGCATCCGCTTGCAAGGTTTTAATCGCATTTACTTTCACAACGTACACAGCACTTGTTCCAGCAAATGGGGGCGTAGGCTTGGCCAAATTTTCTTTATTGAAAGCTGCACCAATTAACTTAGGTTCTACGCCAATACCATTTATTATTTGAGCAGAAAAAAGTATAGTAGAATCTGCACCCGCTTGTACTACTTGTTTGTTATAGGCAGCAGCAGCAGCATCTAGCGTAGGAAGTGTTCCTAATTTTTTCTTGATCATAGCCGCTTTTTTCTCTTTCACAACAATGGCTTCTGCGCCACTTCTTGCAGAGGCTGCGTCCTGAACGCCTTCTGCGGTAACTTTATCAATTACCGCTACCACAAAATCATCTCCGATGCTGAATGGTTCGCTGATATCTCCTTTTTTTGCTTCAAATACCCACTTAACCAAAGAACGTGCTTCCTGCATGGCACCTATACTGTAATCGTTTTCTTTAATTAAAATGGGGTTCTGAATCATGCTCAACCCATTGGCCGCAACATATTTTCCCAGCTCTGCTCCGCTGGCAACAGCACTGGCTTTGGTAGCTTGTAAACTAGCGTTGTTGATGGTTAGATCGCTGGAGTTGATTTCTTTGGCAACAAAAGCAATCTTGTAGGCCGGACTAAAATTTTTCTGATTGATTATTTCAATGATGTGATATCCATACTGGCTTCTTACCACACCCTTTTCTCCGGTTGTTTTATTAAAACAAAAATCATTGAACTCTGGAACCATTTGTCCATATCCAAAGGTTCCCAGATCGCCACCTTTATCTTTGCTGCCATCTGAAGAAAATTGAGCGGCAAGTGCAGCAAAGTCAGACCCTGCTTTGATAGCCGTGAACAAACTATCGGCTCTATTTTTAGCAGTGGCATCCTCATTTACCGGCTGACCAGATTGTGGATCAACAGTGGGTATTAGTATATGGCGTGCTTTTACACTATCTGGTAATTGTTTACTTCCCAGCATTTTTGCCAATACAAACGCGCCATTTTCTACAAACGGACCGTACACGGTTCCGGCGGGCAATTTAGCAATAGTATCTATTTGGCCACTCTGAATTTTTGACTTCGGTAAATAGCTGTCTTGAAAGTCTATCAACGAGGCGTTCCTCGCAACAAACATTTGTGCATTGCTGTCTGCAGCAAATGCTATTTTCAATTTTTCTACCTGCATTATTATATTCGCACTGTCTTGTTTACTCGGAAGCTGACTGAAAGTTACATAAGAAATCATTCGGCCTGCTTCTTGTTTAAAGAGTTCTTTATTTTTCTGAACATAAGCATTGATGTCTGCATCTGTTACTTTTACAGTTGAGTCAGCAATGTCACTATAAGGAATCGCTACATAAGAAATCTCCGAAAAATTTTTAGATTCTAACGCTTCCTTTTCTTGCATCCATTTTGGGTAATATGCACTAGCGCTGATTAGGCCGCTGTATTTTGCCACCAGTGAAGACAACCTTAAAGGATCTACGATTTCTGCGTTCACCTGTTCTTTTTGTTCGCCGGTTAACTTCTTGATATTTCTTAACGCTTCTTGAGCTTTGGTAATATCTAGTTTCCCTGATGCATCTTGCATACCTTGCTGCTGCATAAATGGATTGGAAGGGTCGCTGCTCAATAAAATTGAAGAAAGTTCTGTAGGGGTAAAGTCGATCCCCACTTTTGCTGCTTCTTCAAAAAATATTTTTTCAGCCACCAGTGTATTCCAAATCTGGTCTCTCAACTGGTTTGCTCTCACCCCTGATGGTCTTTGTCCGCTACGCTGCTGTTCCTGTAGCTCAGCAATATTTACACGTTTGTTGAACGCTGTTAAATCAATAGACTCACCATTTACCTTACCCAGGCTTTGGGATGATGCATTACCACCACTTCCTGGTTTGGCATCCATCAATATAAATCCAATTAGGCACAATACGATTACGGCCACCGTAATGGCTGCACCTTTTTCACGAATACTTTGAATAATTTGCATCTGATAAAATGATTATTTTTGGACGGCAAAAATAGGGGAAAAATGGATATTAACACTTATTATGTGGTATGTGGAAAAGTGGGTGTTTTTCTATCCTACATATATATGATAGAAAAAGAGAAATTTTAAGGCTATATTCAAGGTGATTTTTACGGAAATAGGGGTTATCCACAGGCATTGTTAAAAAACGCTGAATGCTGTTGATAAAGCAAGCTTTTCAAAAAATTAACTGGGTATAAATGGAAAGTAAAAAACCATCAATGAGGGTGAGTTGGGCCAATTGTTAAGTTTTCATCATTTTATGCGGATACAATTCACACAGGTTTTAAAAAAAAGTGACTTTTTTTTTTCCTCTGTTGCTTTTATTAACAGATGTTAATTGTAATTTTCTTTTTTGGATGAAATGTAAGCGCAGAAAGAATAACAGACGGGTAAATTGTATAAATAAATATGTGAAAGAATCGTGGATAAAGGTGGATAAAACAATAATTTTAAATTTGCAATAGCAGCGATGTGTAAGATTTCCACATATTAACAGCCCTAATAGTAATAGGGTTTATATAAAAATAAATAGTATTAATACATATTATGGTAGATATACACAATGAAAATGTTCAAGCGCTGGTTCAGGAAAAAGGTTTCCTCGACATAGAGTTGGATCCCACTTTAGATTTATTTGCGGAGCTCGAAAAATTGAAAAAAGAAAAAAATGCAGTCATCCTTGCGCATTACTATCAGGAACCCGATATCCAGGATGTAGCAGATTATATCGGAGATAGTTTGGGGCTAGCTCAATATGCGGCAACTACCAACGCAGACATCATTGTGTTTGCCGGAGTTCATTTCATGGCTGAAACAGCCAAGATACTCAACCCTGGTAAAAAGGTGTTGTTGCCCGATCTTAAAGCAGGATGCTCTTTGAGTGATTCTGCTCCGCCTCCGTTGTTCCAAAAATTCAAAGAGAAATATCCTGATCACATGGTCATCACTTACATCAACTGCAGTGCTGGCATAAAAGCACTAAGCGATATCATTTGCACCAGTAGCAACGCACAAAAAATTGTAGAAAGCTTACCGGCCGATCAACCCCTTATATTCGCACCCGATAAAAACCTGGGAGCTTATATCAACAAACAAACAGGCAGAAATATGGTGCTTTGGAACGGTGCTTGTATGGTACACGAAATCTTTAGCCTTGAAAAAATAACAAAACTAAAAATAAGGCATCCAAAAGCAAAATTTATAGCACACCCCGAGTGCGAGGAACCTGTATTAGCCATTGCAGACTATATAGGGAGCACCACGGGACTTTTAAAGTATTCCCAAACAGATAGCAGCCAAGAATTTATTGTGGCCACAGAATCGGGCATATTGCATCAAATGCAGAAGTCGAGTCCACACAAAACCTTCATCCCTGCACCCCCCAACAATTCATGCGCTTGTAATGATTGTCCCTATATGAAACTAAATACGTTAGAAAAATTGTATCTCTGTTTAAAATACGAAATGCCAGCTATACAAATGGAAGAAGGACTGCGCCTGGCAGCTAAAAAGCCGATCGATCGGATGTTAGAGATTAGCGCACGTTATGGATTATAAAAAAAAGAAGTGATTTATTATGTATATAAGATTATTAGGATTAGTACTTTTTGTGATAACTTCCTGTAAGGATACTGTGAAGACAAATAAAGAAAACAGCTTTTATATCAAATATGAAACAACAGACACCGCATTTAAAAGTGATTTAATACAAGCCAGCAGAAATAAAGTTTCCTATTATGATACTGCTGCCAAATTATTCAGATTAATTCCTGCGAATTACAAAACCAACGATCTTTCTGATATGCATTATTTTTTTACTGAAGATCAATTTCCTGCTGCTATCGAAGAAGGTATTATTTTGTACGCCATCCAAATCAAAGATAGTTCCCGGTATGACAGTACTTCCTTCTCTGTAAAAAAAATGATCTACACCGAAAATTCGTGGAAGCCCAAATCTGATATGGGTTGGATCAATGTTTATTTTCCCGAATTTACAAGAGCCATCGATGAAAGAAAAAGAAAAAAGTTGGCCGATTATATCATACATACGATTGCAAAAGATAGTTACACTATTCAATAAAATTTATACCAAATATTATGTCAATACCTTCAGTGGATCTTGCAGAGTTCCTATCCGGCGATGCAGCAGCAAAAAGAAAATTTGTAGCGCAGTTAGGAAAAGCATACGAAGAAGTTGGATTTGTTGCTGTGAAAAATCATGGCATTTCCGATGAATTGATAGAAGAACTTTATTTATGTGTTCAACAATTTTTTTCACTTCCTTTAGAGAAAAAGAAAAACTACTATATCCCAGTTATGGCTGGTCAAAGAGGTTACACCAGTTTTGGCACAGAACATGCAAAGGGAAGCGAGGCTCCTGATCTGAAAGAATTTTTTCAATACGGTCAACGTATCCATAATACGTTTACTACATCTACCTATCCAGACAATATATCGGTAACTGAGATTGAACGTTTCAATGCTGTTTTTGATGCCGCTTACCAGGCATTTGAAAAATCGGGAACCGCTCTGTTACAAGCCACCGCTTTGTATTTAGCATTAGATGAAGATTTCTTTAATGATTTTGTAAAAGACGGTAACTCCATTTTAAGAGCTATCCATTATCCACCAATTACAGAAACGCCTAAGTCTGCCATTAGGGCCGAACAACATGAAGACATCAATTTAATTACCTTATTAATAGGAGCCTCCGCAGATGGTTTGGAAATTCTTACCAAACAAAAAGAATGGGTACCAGTTACCTCACTACCCGAACAAATAGTAGTAAATGTTGGTGATATGTTGCAACGTTTGACCAACAACAAATTAAGAAGTACAACTCACAGAGTGGTGAATCCAACACAAGAATTTTGGCATACCAGTCGTTTTTCTATTCCCTTTTTCTTACATCCCAAAGGAACGATGCCTTTAAAATGTTTAGACGCTTGTATAGATGATCTTCATCCAATTGCATACGACGACGCAACAGCGGGTGAATACCTGAATGAACGCTTAATTGAAATAGGTTTAAAAAAATAATTTTCTTTACTATTCTATTATATTGACTTATTCTTAATTTTCATGAATTGAATATAATACGTCACATTCCTTTTTTGAAAGCAGTATTCATATACAGCATTACTGCCTTCGGTGGTCCGCAAGGTCATCTTGGAATGATGTTTAAAATATTTGTTCAGAAAAGAAGAGACGTTACTGAAGAGGAATTGATCGAATATAATTCCTTTTGCCAAATGCTGCCCGGGGCTTCAAGCACTCAAACCCTTACCCTTATTGGTTATAAGAGAGGAGGGGTTTTACTGGCAACCATCACTCTGCTTTTATGGTTACTTCCTGCCTGTTTATTGATGGGTAGCTTTTCTTTTTTATTGGCCGCGTATCCGGCGAAAGATATCAATAATGGCATGTTATTTTATATTGAGCCTATGGCGATTGGATTTTTGGTGTATGCTGCAGTAAAAGCATTCGGCATCTCTGTTAAAAATTTGATTACTCAGATTATCATGCTGGCATCAATGCTAATTTCTTTTTTCTTATTTAAGGTTCCCTGGATTTTCCCCTTGTTAATCGTGGTAGGGGGAATGATCACTAATTTAAGTGACAAGAGAATTCCTGAAAAAGAATCTATTAAACCTCGTCAAATACGCTGGACCAATATATGGCTATTTGTGCTGGTATTTGTGATTGCCGGAGTGTTG
>JBBSDF010000051.1:0-24055 GCA_038249665.1 Chitinophagales bacterium | reverse complement strand
GAAAGGGAAGTCGATATCTTACATGAAGTGGCTGGTGCTATTGATATCCGTTTATAATAAGCAATTAAATATATTATACAATTTTAATTAAATTAAAATTTTGGAAATAGTAAACATATAATTACTTACTTTTTTGAATCAATTTTTTTATATTAAAAAATATTTATATTATTTTTAAACATAAATAAGGGTGCTGGTAGTTTATTCATTTTTTAAATCGATTTTAAATGTTCACTTTTCACCAAACAATATTATTAATTGGATCTATAGCATTGTTAACGGCTTTTATATTTTCTATAGGCATAAGAAATAAATACCTGAGCCCTAAGTCATTAAATTATTTTTTCATTATTCCTTTATTGGGCATTGTATTAACAATTAATACTATTTTCCACAACGTTTTAAGAATTTATAGCCTAGAGGCGGGAGGTATGATAGAACGTATTTTGGTTGCGTTTGATTTTTTATTTTGGTTATATTTTTTCTCCAGTATAGGAATAAGGGTTGCTAATAAAAAAGGGCGTGGAGTTTTACTATCTGTAGGATTAAGTATTTTGTTCATCGTTCTTTCCATAAATTTCGGAACTAATAAATTTCACCATTACACCATCTCATTATTTTTAATAGCTGAGATTGCTTTTTGTTTACTTTATTTCAATAAATTATTTTCAGATCCTCCTAAACAATTATTAGCAAGGAACCCCGTCTTTTTAATTGTAACGGGTCTGTTAATAAAATGCGCCATAGCAATTCCTACTCATTTAGCCTCGGAAATCATGTTTGTGGGAAAAAATTCTGCGCTCTACCTCATTATTTTCCCAATCTCAAATATTGCCATTTTATTCATGTACATATTTTTTATGTATGCATTCATAAGTATTAGAAAAGAGCAAATGAAAGAGGTTGTTTTTACTTCTAAAATTCAAAAGATTTAAATAGCTCATATCCGGGTATCTAAAAATTATATCGATACTAAATTTAAAATATCAAACTACTACTCGTGAATATCAAAACTTTTCATACTATAATTATTATTCTAGGTTCATTAGTTGTTTTTATGTCACTTTTTCTGTCTTTTGGAAAGCGTACGCAATTTTCTTCGACAGAATCTAGGCTTTTTTTCCTGTGCCCTTTATTCGCAACGATTATGTCAATAAAGACACTTTTGCTAGTTGGTGGGGTAATCAAGTTTTCGAAAGATTTGATACTTTTTGAAATTGCTTTTTTTAGCTCTGACTTCTTCTTTTGGATTTTTTATTTCTTCAGATATTTCGGTAGGATTATAAATTCAAATAAGCTCGTATTGATTGGACTTTTGTTTTCTATAGTATATATTACAGCTCTGGTGTACACTTTATTTAATAGTTATAATTATTATTATCAAAGGGTACTTCACTACATAATTCTATTTTTATTAGGAATTTCATATTACTATTCAATATTTTACTTCCCACCTAAAGTAGAACTTAAAAAAGATGGAATTTTTGGATAAACAATGGCTTATTTATAAACAGTGTAGTTTCGATTCCAATTTTGCTTGGAACTAATTATATGTTTATAGCTAAAAATTCAAGTGTATATTTTATTCTTTTTCCTCTTAGTAACTTGACAATAATTATAATACATTTATTTTTTATAAAAGGGTATAAATTTTTTATTAACACCGAAATCAGTAAATAACTAAAAAAAAAATTAACAATAAAAGAAAAAGAAATCGATTAATATTATTTTCATTTTAGTAATTTTTAGATCATGAATAATGCAGTAACGAGCATAGTTATTTTCGTAATACTGAGTATTACTATGATCATACTACTCACCACTTTTATTATTTCACTGGCACGTAAGTTCCAGGCAAAGCACAAGGAGTTTGAAAAAAATACCGACGATCTAAATCTCAATCATGAGCAAACAATGCTTCAATCCTATACAGATATACAAGAGCGCACGTTTGAGGATATTTCGAGAGAGTTGCATGATAATATCGGCCAGCAATTGTCATTAGCCAATTTTTATATGAGTTCCATAGATCTCTCTGACAAAGAAAAATCACTCGATCAGCTTCAAGATTTAAAACTCATTGTTGCTAATGCTATGAATGATTTGTCTAACCTAAACAAAAGTATCAGTAATCAGGTATTGTCTTCCAATGGTTTGATCTACGCCATCGATCGTGAACTTCAACTGATGCGAAAAGCAGGCAATTACGAGGTGAATTTTGAAATAGAAGGACAATCAACTTTTATGAGTTCCCAATCAGAACTAATGATTTTTAGGGTGGTGCAGGAATTGCTCAACAATATCATCAAACACTCCCAAGCTACCCTGGTGAAAATGCAGATTGCGTATAAAAATAATGTATTTGATCTTTCTCTTCATGACAATGGGCTCGGAGTAGATACCAGTAAAATAGTTTCTACAGGTTTAGGGTTGGGAAACATTCAAAAAAGAATAGCCATGCTCAAAGCTCAGTATGCTTGTATTCCTGAACCAGGAAGAGGAACTACCATCACCATTAAAATTCCTGTTTATGATCAATCTTAACCAAAAGTACACACTCCTGTTGGCAGACGATCACATCGTGCTCAGAGATGGACTTGCCAACATGATCAATGAAACCGATCAATTTGCCGTGTGTGGCCGCGCCGATAATGGCAAACAGGTATTGGAAGCTTTTAAAAATGGAAGCCGGCCCGACCTGGTCATGCTGGATCTGAACATGCCCGAAATGGATGGGTATGCAACCGCCGAGTGGATCGCCCAATATTACCCTGACGTAAAAATGCTGATACTAACCATGTTCGATTCTGAAGTAGCGATGATTCGACTACTACAACTAGGCGTTCGGGGGTTTTTGAAAAAAGATATTAGTCCCGATCACCTCAAACAAGCCCTGGTAGCTGTGGCAGAAGGTGGTTATTACTATTCTCACAGCACTACGGGTAAACTCGTAAATATTTTTAAAAGATCTAGCTTTGCAGAATTGTCTGTAGACAAAAAAATATTAACAGCTCTCGAAATTGAAATGCTGAAACTCTCTTGCACCGAATTAACCTATAAACAAATTGCCAGCGAATTAAACCTTAGCCCACGGGCCATCGAAAATCACCGGGAAATTTTATTCGAAAAATTGGATATAAAAAGTAGGGTAGGGCTGGCTTTGTATGCGGTTAAAAACGGGATAGTGAGTTTTTGATGCCTACTTATTACTGCGGGTATTATAGCAACTACATTAATTTCATTATTTTAAAAGCATGAAATCGAAGAAAATGATCAAGACCCCACCAACAGCCAAGAAAAAAATAGCAGAGCTTCCACGGGATTTGAGCGATTCCGAGATGGAAGACTTGAGGCAAGACTTTTACCAGTCTCTTCTTTGGCTGGAGAAGGAAGATGGGATAGAATTGCAGAAACTAAACTTCGGAGAGGAACTACCTAAAGACTAATATCACAAAAACCTCGTGTAAATAGTTGAACATATACCAAATGCGGATCCCCACCATTTGGTGGGGATCCGCATTTGATTTTAGCTGGGCCATCAACTAATTTAATACCTTGTTTTCAAAACTATGTTTCCAAGTTCTTTTACCTCTTCTTGTGTGGTAAAAAATACTCTGCCTTTTTTCGACATCACTTCCCAGGCTATCTTACTGCTGATATCATCTATTACATGTGCGTTATTGGTATCTGTTGCCAAATCAAAAGTTCTTTCACCAGTCATCAACACCGGTTGAGCAAAATCCTGGTGTACGATCAAAAGGTCGCCGCGGCCATCCATTGCTGCCTGATAAATTTCCTGGAGGTCCGTTAAAACCGTGCCCTGTGCAACCGCTTCTTGTACTTCACTGATGGCTGCCGTTCTGCGCTCGTGCTGTAAATCCTTTACAATCGTCCAGGCTTGCTTTCCAATTTGGTGTAATGCAGTATTGTTGTAGTCTATATTGGCATGCCCGCTATAAATAGCCGGTCGATCCGCCACCTGCATTAAACGACTGTAATTATCTTCTGTGCAAATAACTACAGCATTCAGACCCGCTTCATTGTTGAGTTTCACCATTGCTTTATCAACTTTATTTAAAAACTCCCGCACAAGATTGTCCAGGTATTTGGAGTCACTGCTTTTGTCTAAATCCGTATTATAATGCAGGTTTTCACTAAAGGGAAAATCATCGTTTTTGATTTCGTTCGTGATGCTATCATTGAAAGCATGGTATAAGCGTACACCGCTTTGCGATAGTAAAAGAATATGATATGATTCTGTTCTACTGAATGATTTGATCAAATGACGAACGGAGAAGGCGTCCGCAATATGTACGCTATTTTCGTTTACGGGCCATGTCGAACGTATAATTTCTTTTGTATCGTTAGAAAGATAAATATGCAAACTGTCTAAATTATAGTTGATGTCAATTTCACCTTCAATAGCTGAAATTTTTTCTAACAGAGAAGCAACGGGTCTCTTACCAAACTCTTGAATGACGTTTTGTTCTGCCTGCTGCAGAAGATTTTTTAATTCAATTACATCCTGAATATTGTCTGGATGGGTTCTATGTGTGTTGAGCGAAATGGTTACACAAGGCGTGTTTTTTTCTGTTGCTAATTTTTCAAGTTTTTGTAGAGTTGTCATGTGTAATGTTTTTTTTAGTGGAATAATATCTTGTGCTTCGATTCATCGGTTAGGAATTACAGGGATAATTTTGGTATAGAAGACAGCTTTCTAAAAGTATTGTCCTATCAAAAATGAATGATGTTTTTTTCGCATCCACCATTTTACGTTTTTTTGTGAACCACCACATAGTAATATACAAAATAAAACGGTAACACTAATTGAATACCAATGATAGCTGATCAGTTTATCGGTATTGATCTATTTGTTGTAACAGGTTTGGTGACATACGAAACCAGGAGGAAGGAATAATTTTCTGGCCTGAAACTAATTCCCATTTTGGGGCATCAAGCATTTGAGGGTGTTTTTTCTCTAATTACTGCATTCCATCTTTGGTAATTTTTGCCTCAAATTTATTGTGAATGATCAGTATCAGCAAACCAAACACTATGGCCGTTACGATGAGCAGGGTATTGAGTAAACCCGTTACCGAAAAAGACAGTCGGATAAGGATGGTAGAGATGATAAAGCCAGAGTTTCTGATCACTTTGTGAAATTCATCTGTGTAAAAAAAGGATACCAACAACAGAATCACATCTGCAATGATGAGGATAGTAAAAAACTGTTCAAAAAAGATATTGTTGATGTTCTCAAAATTTACAGCAGCCGGGTCGCCCGGCGAAACTACCCCTATACTCCAATTAATAAATGAATACAGCGCCACAAAAATGAGTACTGGTACCAAGGCTGCGGCCAATATTTTTTTGATCCGGATGAACCTGCTGATATCTGAAGAAGGGAGAGGCTCTTTTAATTCGGTTTTATAATTGACTTTGCTTTGTTTGTAAAATTGATAAATCAAATAAAACATGAGTACGGCTGCAACCAAGTCGTAAGTAAACTGCAGATCGTATTTTATTTTGAACCAATCGTCGGAGAGCGACAAATTAGAGAGGTCTTTGAACAAGCGCCGGATGATGATCAGGGTAATGATTTCATATTGTTTACTGATATACGTGGTGATGGATTTGGGCAGATAAAATAGCAAAAGGTAAACTTCGTACACCAAAATAAAAGAGAAGGGCGTATAAATGGCTGCAATCGGATTTTTGAGCAAGCCGCCCGCACCTGGTAAGTGAATGATACCAAGTTCTGACAGATAAATCAGCAATAAGTGAATGATAAAGCTGGCAATGGCAATCACCAGGATGATGCGCTCACTTTTCTTTTTTGTACTTTCCGACAATAGTTGTTGGTAAAAGCCATCCCATGTTTTGGTAGTTGCCATTGAGGTAATTTAAACTGCAGTTCTTTTTTTTCAACAAATGGCTGCCGTATTTGTTTATATTTTGCCCAAAATACTGTAAATATTCTTTAATTTTTGAATTGTCAAGATTAAGACGGTTGGAATATGTTTCGTGGAGACACGAAGCGAGTTGGGGAGTTTCGTTCATTGGTTTAAATATTTTTTGCGAATTACAGACCATCTTGGTTCAGATTTTAATTCAAAATCTTCGTTGTGTTTTAAAAAGTATAACATCATTTACGTTGAATCTATATTTGTTATTCTTATTCAGGTCATCTCTTTTACTAAATAATCGTGACAATTTTGACTTGATACTTTTAATTTATTCCAGGAAATATTTTTGTCGGCTGTTCCTTTTGCATGTGGGTTAAAAAAATAAATACGTCACCGCTTAATGGATTTTCGGCCAACTTATTTCGCACCAGACCATACAAACTATCAAAGCCTTTGCGCATTTCTGTTTGCTGCCGGTACAAAAAATACCTGCAGGAGGCGGAGAGATGAAGCATGATCAGGAAATTAAATTTCGTAAAAAGGAACGTCTGCAAATTGATGCTATAAAAGACGTTTACCGTCTGCAAAAATAATTTCAGCAAAAGGATCTGTGATTGAAGAAGGATTAATATTTAAAGGAACAAATGCAGATACCCCATTTATGTTCGTACCATTTTTTTTCTTGTATTGCTTATACCAATAATGAAAAATATGGTAGCGGATTTGACATTGCTCACAAAAGTTATTTTGAGCTAAACCGCTTTGTTTCCACTGGTCTACGTTATTAAACATGGCTGCTTTAATATTACCTTTCTCCATTACTTTTTTTGGTAAATTTATGCAACGGCGCTAAAAATGAAAAGCTGTACTTGCTCGGAGGGTTACAAATCAGCACCTAAGGTTTCTGAATACCTGTCAATTCATTTTGATTTTTTTTCAGTAAAGTCTTCCGTAAGGATTGTTGCGTGACAAAAAGCAAAGAGTTTAATTTAAAAAAAGCAACTGGATTATGGCTCTACATAATGTCTCAACATGGGCAAGCATACCTTGGCAATAGTTCCTCTGTTATTTTCGCCGGATTTTAATTCAAATGTTGCAATTGTATTATCATTCGTAATATTAATCATATTGATTCGTTCACTGATAGATTTTATGCCCATAGATTTTTCTTTGAAGTAGTTTGTTTGCTTCACCTCAGTTTTGCTATTTATTCCCTGTCCATTGTCTTTTACAGTAATGCAAATTCCTGCATCTCTTTGCTCCAGTTTTACCTCTAAATGCGCGTCAGGTTTATTATCGATGATTAAACCATGTAAAATGGCGTTTTCTATCAAGGGCTGAATCAGCATGGGCGGCAATAAGATTTTATTTAATTGAACTTGCTCATCTACGATAAATGTATAGCTGAAAGAATCATTGTAGCGCATCGCCTCTAGCTCCGTATAAAGCATTAGGCCTTTCCATTCCTTATCCCCTGTTACCAGACTTTTAGTAGAATTTTCTAGGATTAACCTACTTAACGATGCAAATTTTTGCACAAGTCTGGAGGCAGTTTTCTTATCATTATCCATAATACTATACTATTTCGAGCCAGTCAAAAAGCTATTATTTTTAAATCATCTGCCCTTTTGCCATTTGCAGGAAAGCCAACCTTTTTCCCACAAGGCCGCAACAGCCTAAATTTTCAAACTTCATTTTGCCATCCATTTTATTTGTATCATTTTTGCACCGGTATGGCAAAAAAAATCATCATCACCATCGACGGGTGGAGTAGTTGCGGTAAAAGCACGCTGGCAAAGCAGTTAGCCAAGGCCTTGGGCTATGTGTACATCGACAGCGGCGCCATGTACCGGGCCGTGACCTTGTATTTTTTGCGCAATCACATAGATTGGACAGACGAAGCAGCAGTGGCCACCGCATTAGACAATATTTACCTCCACTTTGAATACAACGAAAAATCTGCCCAGTCTGAAATGTTTTTGAATGCTGAAAACGTTGAATACGTAATCAGAGATTTGGTGGTGGCGGAAAAAGTAAGCGATGTAGCCGCTATTGCCGCCGTTAGAACCTGCGCCGTTGATCAGCAACAGAAAATGGGAGCCCAAAAAGGCATTGTCATGGATGGAAGAGATATCGGCACCACCGTTTTTCCTCATGCCGAACTCAAAATATTTATGACCGCCGATATTTTCACCAGGGTGGATAGGCGATTCAAAGAGATGTATGAAAAGAATCCCAACGTACGCATAGAAGAAGTAAAAAAGAACCTCGAAATGAGGGATTACATCGATTCTAACAGAGAAGTGAGCCCGCTCAGAATGGCAGCCGATGCTATACTCTTAGATAATACCCATATCGGCATGGAAGAACAACTCGACTTCGCCCTGAAGTTAGTGGCCAAAGCTTTGTAAACCCTACTTAAAATTTTCTTCGAGCGAAAGCAGGGTAGCGCCGGAGTCGTAAAACGAACATAATTTTTCGATCACTTTTTCTACCACCGCATCCGGGCAACTGGCGCCGCTGCTGATTAAAATGGTGGTTACAGGTTGTTCCGGTAAAAATTGAAAGCTTTCTTTTTCTGTATGATCGTGCAGATCGAAATGAAAAATTTGTTCCCTGGATATTATTTTAGACGCATCATTGATAAAAAAAGTGGAGAGTTTCTCTTCACACAATTCTACCAAATGACTGGTATTGCTGCTATTATAACCCCCTACCACTATTGCCAGGTCGGCTTCCTGCTCCAGTAAGCCATATACTGCACTCTGGTTGTCGTTGGTAGCATAACACAAAGTATCTCTGGTATCTGCAAACCTTTCGCCCACATTTTGGTCGTTTAAGGCAAAAGTTTTCACCATCACTTGTTTCAAAAAATCAGCAATACCTTGCGTATCACTGGCCAGCATGGTAGTTTGATTGATCACGCCAATTTTTTGTAAATCTTTGCTCACCTCAAATCCTTCCGAATACCTTCCTGCAAATCGGGTATAAAAATCTGCTGCGGGTTGTTCACCCGTAATAAATTGGCTGAGTTCTATCGCCTCTTGCATATCATTGATCACCACCGCTGCGGTTTCTGCTGCGGCATGAGAAAATGTAGCCCTCGTTTCTTCATGACTGGGTTTACCGTGTATCACCAAACTGTATTTTTTAGCAGCTATCTGCTCTCCCCGGTTCCAAACTTTTTCTACAAAAGGGCACGTAGTATTGTACTGTTTGGTAGCAATTCCTTTTTCAGCTAATTTTTTTTCCATCTCCAGCGTCGTACCAAACGCTGGTATGATCACCACATCGTCTGCCGTGATTTCATCAAATGGCACCAATTCTTTTCCCCTGGTATCCTGCATAAATTGTACGCCCCTGGCCAGTAAATCTGCATTCACTTGTGGGTTGTGTATCATTTCGCTCAACAGGAAAATTCTTTTACCCGGATTTTCATCTATCGTGCGAAAGGCAATTTCTATGGCATTTTCTACACCATAACAAAAACCAAAATGGCGGGCCAGGTAAATTTTTAGCGGTCCAACATCTAACAACGTTGGGGTAAAATCTTTTTTCATTTTATCCTCCAACCTGCGCTTGTTTTTAATGGCTGCTATGAGTGGACTTCTGTAAGTAAATGGAATGGTAAATTGCTTCATCGTAAATTATAACAGCCGCAAAGGTACAATGTTTGCACAATAGCAACTGCTTCGTATCTTCCATCAAATATTAAAATCTATTTCACTTTGAGTCAGTTTACCATCCCCTCCTTTTTAGCTAGTTCCAATATCTATTCAGTGAACATGCGCCAGTTTACCGAAGCTGGTACTTTTAATGCATTTGCAGAACATTTACCCCGTTTAAAAGACATGGGTGTCGATATTCTCTGGCTTATGCCCATACACCCCATCGGAACCGTAAATAGAAAAGGAACATTGGGCAGTTACTATTCTATCAAAGATTTCAGAGACGTGAATCCGGAATATGGTAACAAAGAAGATTTTAAACAATTGATACAGCAAGCGCATACTGTAGGAATGAAAGTGATCCTCGATTGGGTGGCCAATCATGCAGCGTGGGACAATGTGTGGACAATAGATCATCCCGATTTTTTTGAACATGACGAAGCTGGTCTTTTCAAAGCTCCTTACGATTGGGAAGATGTGATTCAATTCAATCACCAGCACCCTTTGCAACAACAAACCATGATCGACGCCATGAAATATTGGATCACCGATTTTGACATTGATGGATTTCGCGCCGATCTGGCACATTTAACGCCCTTGCCTTTTTGGATCAATGCCAGGCAACAAACCACCCCACTCAAAAAAGATTTAATTTGGTTGGCTGAAACAGAAGACATTCCTTACCACGAAGCATTTGATATCAGCTTTACCTGGCAATGGATGCACGCTTCTGAAGCTTACTGCAAAGGACAAAAAAGTTTCTGGGATCTCGTACAAACTTTAGCACACTACAAAAATGATTTTCCAGAAAAGGCACTTAGGATGTACTTTACCAGCAATCATGATGAAAATAGTTGGAACAGCACTGCTGCTGAAAAATACGGAATCAATGTAAAAGCATTGTCTGTTTTTAATGCTACCTGGTATGGTATTCCGATGATTTATTCGGGCGAAGAAGCAGGGTTAAATAAAAGACTCTTTTTTTTCGATAAGGATCCCATCAACTGGTCGGTTGATCCTTCTCTTCATGGGTTTTACAAAACACTTTTACAGGTTCGTAAAGAGAATCCTGCCATCTCAGCCGGGTACAAAAGTTTTCCTGTGCTGATAGAAGATGCCATCCAGCACCAACTCCTGGCCTATTCCCGAAAAACGGATGAAGCACTGATATTGGTATTCTTGAATATTTCCCCTAACCATATCGACTGCACATTAAATATAGAAAATTTACCGGGAAGCTACCGCAATGTGTTTACACAAGAAGAAATGTACATTGGCGCAACGATGCGCATGAACATGGCACCCGGAGATTTTATCCTAATTCAAAAAATCGATTGACCATTTTATATTCTCCCAAATAATGGAACATAAAAAAACCGGTTCAAAAATGAACCGGTTTGTAGCTTTAATAATATTTATTCTCCATTTCCATCCATCGAAATGGGGTATTCATACACACCATCATAGCCAGGATAAAACCCGCTAACGGTGAAAGTATTTTTTCCAGAGATCGCTTTCCGTAATTCTTCCGTGTTGTGGATAGACCGGTCATTCACTTTCAAGATCACAAAATTATCCCTCATCCTGGTTTGATCATTAAGTACTCCGCCCGGTTTTATTTTTCTAACGATCACTCCGCCAGTAATACCATAATTTTTTGCATTTTTTGCATCTATTGTGATGAAGTCTGCACCTAATATCTCCGCTGCACTGGTCTCTTCTTTTACCAGGTCAAAATTATTAGATTTGTTAGTGAGCGATACGGGAACGGTAATGTCTTTGTTATTACGTTCATACGTAACCGTTATCTTGTCTCCGGGTTTGTAACGGCTTACTTGTTCCTGTAATTCGGCACCGCTGCTAACATTTACACCATTGATGGTTTTTACAACATCGCCTTTTTTTAATCCCGCAGTTGCGGCTGCACCACCAACAACAGTTTCCTGAATATATATACCCGCTATGCCTGTTGGAATGCCTCTACTTTTTTTCTCTTCTTCCGACATGCCTGTGGCATTATCGTAACTGATACCGAGGTAGGCTCTTTGAACGGTACCGAATTTAATAATATCATCTACTACTTTTTTTACAATGTTCACCGGGATGGCGTAGGAGTATCCTGAGTAGTAACCGGTAGGAGAGGCAATGGCAGAGTTAATACCAATCAACTTTCCTTCAGTATTAATCAGCGCTCCACCGCTGTTGCCGGAGTTGACGGCTGCATCTGTTTGAATAAAGGATTCTACAGCCGTAGCAGTACTTCCAGCCTTGTCTCTGTTTAAGCCCAGGCTCCTCGCCTTTGCACTCACAATACCCGCTGTAACAGTGGTTTCAAGGTTCAGTGGATAACCGATGGCCATCACCCATTGGCCAATTTTTACATCATCAGAATTGCCATACAACAAATAAGGCAATGCTTGAGATTCTATTTTGATCACGGCCAAATCGTATGCAGGATCGCTTCCCACCAAAGTGGCTTTGTACGTCTTTTTATTACTGAGGGTTACATTGATCTCATCTGCTTTGCTGATCACGTGATTATTGGTTACAATGTATCCATTGTCGCTGATGATCACACCAGACCCGGAAGCTCTTTGTTCTGGTATCATATTGTTACGGCCACCAAATAACTGGTTAAACATATCGTCATCCAGCAAATCGCCGAATGGATTGTTAGGTCTTGTTCGAGGCAGGTTGTTGTTTACCTGCTTTGCATTTGTTTTTGTTTTGATGTGCACTACCGTAGGGGTAGCTATCTCAGCAGACTGAACAAAATCAGGAACAACTCCGTTGGGAGCGTCGCCTTCTGTTAGTCCTGCTAGTTTGTAGTTAGACGGAACTACGCCGGTTGCCTGACCTCCGTAACTGTTGTCTTTTTTAAAATAATTTCCCATGCCAATCACCAATGCTGCAGAAGTAACTGCGCTGATCAGGGCGGTAAATAAAATGTGTTTTAGTTTCATGGTCGTATTCTTTTACTTTTTTACTAATAGTAAGTTCAAATTTTGTGCCTATGCCTACAAAGTACGTTAACTCTGACAAAATGTATTTTACCTGCTGCCATGTTTAACATTAAATTAGTAAGCCTTTCGTAGATCATCTAAGCTCCAGTAAAAACGCCATGGTATCTACTCCATCGGCATAAGAGAACAAGCCTGGGTGCTGGGCAGTCCCGAAGCCCAATCCTCCGTCTCCTATAATACACTGAATGTCGTCATTTTGTTTCAAATCGTTTTGCAAGCTTCGAATGTCTGTATAAAAATCATAAAACACATGGCTGATGGGCGAAAACAACCCATCGTTTTGAGTGAGCAGGGTAGCGCTGCTCGTCATGTAATACTGGTGATTCAACAGAATGATCGATAATTGATAGTCGTAATTGTTCTTGAATTTATGGTGGTCAGCAAAATAGTCATAGGGTTTGAAAGATTGGATCAATTGCACAAAATCATAACCCTCCGGAACATATAGTTTACTCACATTTCTGCAGCCCAATCCAAAGTACAGGTGAATGTCATGGCTCAATGCCAGCAGGTCTTCTTCAGACTCTTTACCGTTTAGAATGGCCACAGAAGTCCTGTTTTTTCGTATGATATGCGGGTATTTTGCAAAATATTGCTCAAAGTATCTGGCGGTGTTGTTGCTGCCGGTGGCGATGTAAGCATCACAGCCTTTCAACGTGTCGGCGAAAGAAACAACATTCTGAATGCGGATGTCTAAACTGTATAATTTTTGGATCAGAAATTTAAGCAAAAGATCATCTTTGCCGGATAATTTGATGGTTTGATAATGGCCGGATATAAACACAGTCAAAAAATCATGAAACCCCACCAGGGGTATGTTTCCGGCCATGACGATGCCTATATTTTTGGGCGATATTTGATCATCTAAATGGTAATGTGCTACCCATTTACGCAGTGTTGTTTCTTCTAAAAATTGGGTTGCAATTTCACCGCAGGCGTTGTCAACAAATGCTGGGGTAAACCAACCATTTTTATAAGCTGCTTGTTGCTTTATTTCCTGCCATTCTGGATCATTTTGTTTCAGATATTCGCCTAACTGCAGCATTAAATTAATTCTTGCTTGTAAATTCATGATGTTCTTGTTAAATTGCATCAAAATTACGATAGATGGCTATAACGATCACAGATGAATGTATTAACTGCGGTGCCTGCGAGCCCGAGTGTCCGAATAACGCCATTTACGAAGGCGGAGTCGAATGGGCAATTTCCGACGGAACTTCCATAAAGGGTTCCTACACCTTGATGGATGGTACCGTGTTAGAGGCCGATAAACGCAATGAACCGGTATCGATGGATACCTATTACATTGTGCCCAATAAGTGCACAGAGTGCCAGGGTTTTCATGAAGAACCACAGTGTGCGGCGGTTTGTCCGGTTGATTGTTGTGTTCCAGACGAAGACTACAGAGAAACAGTAGATGAACTGATAGCAAAAAAAGAAAAACTACATATTTAATTTTTTGTAGCCGCAAGGCTCATTAGGCAGGTGATTTTTCCTGCAGCTTGGCGAGGGTATCCATAGGTACTTTCGCCTTTTTGCTATCCAGCCTTCATTTATATTTTCTTATCTTTCCATAAACAAAATGGCGCCCAATGATAAAGTGGATTTGTACCGTATTTGTGCTTGGAACGATGGCTTGTAATACACAAGTTGAAAAATATCCTGATCCAATTGAGGAGAAGATCGGATTGCTTCAATCAGACAAAGCATTTTCTGATATGAGCAAAGAAAAAGGCATGAAAGCAGCATTCATTCAATTCATCGATAGTAATGTAGTGTTGCTTAGAAAGAACTATATGCCCATTATAGGAGCGGGCACCATCGATTATCTCATTCAACAAAACGATACTTCTTATACCATCAACTGGCAGTCCCAAAATGCGGTCGTCTCAAAATCAGCTGACATGGGTTATACCTTTGGTGTATATGCGGTACACCCAAAGAACATCGATACCGTTTTATATGGCACATATGTAAATATTTGGAAAAAAGATACTCAAGGCATTTGGAAAATCGTGTTGGATACCGGGAATGAAGGGATTGATAGTAGTACAACAGAATTTTAAGACACAAATAAGTCGGGCATCTGTATAATTGTTGTTTCTTTGAGGCATTAACCTTTCCTACATGATGAATAAAAATATTGCATTGGTCACAGGCGGTTATTCTGGTGAAGCTGTGATATCTTACAAAAGCGCTGAAACCATTCAAAAAAATATAGACCTAAACAAATGGAATTGTTACCTCATCGACATTCATCCCTCGGGCTGGTTCTATTTGTCAACAGATGGCGAAAAAATTTCTGTAGATAAAAATGATTTCAGCATTACGATCAAGGATACCAAAATTTTATTTGATGCCGTGCTCGTAGGTTTACATGGCACACCTGGTGAAGATGGAAAATTGCAAGGCTATTTTGATTGCCTGCACATTCCCTACACTTCCTGCGACGCAGCTACATCTGCACTCACTTTCAACAAGCGTTACACAGTAGCTGTAGCCGCTTTTGCCGGTTTGCATGTGGCCAAAAGTGTTCACCTTTTTAAGGGTGACAATGTTACTGCAGCACAAGTAGCTACCCAACTTCAATTGCCAGTATTTGTAAAACCCAACAATGGCGGAAGTAGCATTGGCATGAGCAAAGTATCCGATGCCACCGATTTGGAAGGAGCTTTAGAAAAAGCTTTTAAAGAAGACGACCAGGTATTGGTAGAAGAATTCATAAAAGGAAGAGAGTTCACCATCGGGGTATTTAAAACAAAGGGCAAGGTTATTGCACTGCCTATCACCGAAATCATTTCGAAGAACGATTTTTTCGATTTTCAGGCAAAGTACGAAGGGGCCAGCGAGGAAATTACACCAGCAGAAGTAGAAGAATCAACCGCTGAAAAAGTACGGCTACATGCGCAAAAAGCGTACAGTGTTTTTAATTGTAAGGGAATTGTGCGGATCGATTTTATTTATGATGAAGCCAGCGGATTCCCTTACATGCTAGAGATTAATACAGTGCCAGGACAGAGCGCGGCCAGTTTGGTGCCGCAACAGGTGGTAGCCATGGGTTGGACTTTGCAAGAATTTTATTCGGCGCTGATAGAGGAATGTTTAGACGATAAATAAATAATAGACTGTTTAAAAAACACAGTCTTTAACCAATAAAAGAAAACAACGGATGTTTACATTCATCACTAAAAGGCCCTTTTGGGTAAACTTGCTGGCGGCTATAGCTATCGTATTGCTGGTAATTTTCCTGGTGTTAAAAATGCTGGGTGGCATTACTCAACACGGCAAATACCTGACAGTGCCCGCTGTTGTTGGTAAAAAAACAGCCGACGCCATCCGGTTGTTAAAAGAAAAAGGGTTTGAAGTAGAAATCCAAGATTCTGTGTATGTGGATACGGCTAATATGGGAATTGTGCTAAAGCAATTACCAGACCCCAATGCCACCGTAAAAATAAACAGAACTGTTTTTTTAACAGTGAACAGGGTTACGCTTCCACTGGTTGAAATGCCTGCTCTCCAGGGCAAAACACTTTCTTATGCAATGATGCTTCTTAAACGCAGCCATCTGGAATTAGGAGACACCACGTTCAAAACAGATTTTACGATGGGTAACGTGATGGAACAAAGTTACAGAGGAAACGCTATCTTATCTGGTGCAAAGTTACCATGGGGAAGCAGAGTTGATTTAGTAGTAAGCAAAGGCCTTGGCGTTGAAAGAATTATAGTACCAGACCTGGAAGGAATGACCTTAGGAGCTGCCATGTTATTGCTCGAAGAAAATGGAATTACACTCGGAAGCACCATTCCATACGATAATACAATCATCACCGATACTGCCGGCGCTTTTATTGTAAAACAAAGTCCACCAAGGTTTACAGAAGACAAACAATTTATTTACATACAAGCCGGGCAGGTAATGGATGTGTGGATATCACCCGTTCAAATGGTGATCAAAGACAGTACAACCATTATAAACAAAGAATAAAATAAAAGCGTATGAAATTAACCACTGTTGAAGAAGTAAAAGCAAGATTAGATGCAGGTGAAAAACTGCAGCTGCTCGATGTAAGGGAACCCGACGAAAGGGCTGCCTTCAATATTGGGGGGCTTTTTTTGCCATTGGGTAATATTCAAACCATGCAAACAGATGAGATTGATGATCTTAAAAATGAAGAGTTGATCATTTATTGCAGAAGCGGTAATCGAAGTGGACAAGCTTGTTTGATCCTGGAAACCATGGGCTTTACCAATGTCATCAACCTCACCGGCGGAATGCTCAATTGGCAGGAAAAATACAAATAAAAAAAGTTAACTTATTTACATAAAGAAACCCGTTGGAGTAGCCACCTACCTCAACAGGCTTCTTGTTTTTTATCAACTTTACAAACGGATGTTCAATCCTAATGTGTATTGGATAGGAGCCATCGGGAAATAAAAATTTTCAGTGATTTGACTACCTCCGGCGATGTAGCTGAACGTATATCCATTGGGTTCATACTTTTTAGAAAAAACGTTGGATACCTGCGCAAACAGGTTCAACGCTTTTACACTTTTAAAAGCGGTGGTGTAAGCTAACCGGAGATTTTGGTTGTAAAATGCCTCCAGACTTCTCGAATCCTGCGAGGTATTGTCGAGGTATTGTTTTCCAACATATTTTCCTTCCAAATTCAATTCCCAGTTTTTTGCCGGGATGATATTTACCAACAAAGCTCCGATTACAGAAGGCGAAAAAGCAATGTCTGCATTTTTATACAACTTCGTTTGTTGGCCACCGTTATCATAGTCATCGATGTACTCTGAAAAGTTTTTTACTTTGTTGCTGCTCAGGGTAGCGTTGGCTCCAATGTTCATCCATTTGTTCACCACAAATGCAGCTTGTAATTCAGTGCCCAATCGGTAGCTGTTGCGAATATTGGTTCTGGTATAGGCACCCACGTCGTTCACTTTTCCGGTAAGTACCAATTGATTCCTGTATAACATGTAGTACACATTGGCACTCCAGGAAAAAATTTTGTTCTTCTGTTCAAAGCCCAATTCAAAATCATTCAATTCTTCTGGCAATGGTTGTTCCAGAATGCCCGCTTCAAAATCATCTCTGTTGGGCTCTTTATTGGCCCTTCCATAAGATAAATATGCTTGTGTATTTTTATGAGTGTACGTAAACCCTGCTTTCGGATTTAGGAAAGTATAATCATTGTTTACCGTCAATCCCGGGTTGTTTCTGAAACCGCTAATTTCATACTGTACGCTTCGCACTTGAATATCCACAAAGCTCTGCCAATTTTTACCCAGTTTCTCCGTGTATTTTGTGTACAAAGAAACATCGGTTTTAAAAGCGGTATTGTTATACCAACGAAATTTATCCGGAACGGGAGCAGACACTTCCGTCCAAACGATTTTTCCAAAATGATCACCATCATAAGCGTTTACACCTCCGCCAATGATTACTTGTCTCTTGGCTTGCTCGTACTGCAATGAAAAAATCCCGCCGTAAAAATCATTGTCGAGCCACAATTGTCGCACCAGGTCTGTTTCACTATAAGTAGAATCTGGCGTTACCAAATTTGGTAATTGATAGTCGCTCAATGATTCGCCGGCCTTGTATTGTTCGAAATATCCTTTCCCTTTTGTATAGAACAAGGCCGCATTTCCTTTCCAATGGCTATTTATTTTTCTGTTGTAAAACAACTGATAATGCGTTTGTCCGTAATTATCGGTTTCGTTGTCGTAAGGAGCGCCGGGTTTTTCGGTGCCGGCACTATTGGCAGTTCTATTGGTTTTTAAGGTGGCTTCGTCTACACCATACCAGGATTGATAGGTTTTTTCTTTACCAGAAAAAACATTAAAGCGGAGTGAATTTTTTTCATCAACATAAGCCAGGCTGGTATAAAATGCACGGAGGTTGCTACTGGCGCGTTGTACATATCCATCGCTTCTGATGCTACTTAATCTGGCATCGAAAGTAAAGTTTTTACCAAAAATGCCGCTGTTGAACAGCAGGGTGTTTTTCCAGCTATTGAAGCTGCCCACGGTGTTGTTCAACTCTAACGAACGCTTGGTTTTAACTTCATTGGTGCTCAGATTGATGCTGCCTCCAAATGCACCAGCCCCGTTGGTAGAAGTACCCACGCCTCGCTGTACCTGAATGCTACCAGTACTGGAAACGAAGTCGGGGATGTTAACTAAAAACGTACCCTGACTTTCGGCATCATTGTAAGGAATGCCATTGAGGGTGATGTTGATGCGACTGGCATCTGTTCCCCTGATTCGGATGCCGGTGTACCCAATCCCATTTCCGGCATCGGAATTTACCACAACAGAGGGGGTAAATTGAAGGAGAAAAGGAAGGTCCTGACCATTGTTTCGTTGCTCAATTTCTTTTCTGGAAAGATTTGTTTTAGCAATCGGTGTTTTGTCGTTTGCCCTCACTGCGTTCATTTCTACGGGTTGCAGGTAGCTGGTGTCGTTCAATTTGGAGTCGGATTGTGCCAAGCTGCCCAAGCTGGCCATGATCATGCAACTGCTCAACGCATACATTTTCATCATACAATAAAAGGTTTGTGCTGAACATCCGGGCAGTATTCGCCGGTATAGAAATTTGTTTACTCCCTTCGCAGGCATTATCCTGAGCAGGTTTAGCGGGTGTAATCTCAGCCTCTGATTAGAAGCACCCCGGAAATTCAGTCGAGTTATTAAATCTGATACAAAATTAATGGCTTCAGCAATATAAAAAATTATTTTTTTTTATTGTAACAAAATCTGACCTCCATTCGTATCATAAAAAAGTATAGCCATGAATAAATTATTTACCCTGCTGTTGTGTTGCATTAGTTTTACTGCACTAACACAACCAACCAAAGTGTACAATGATCCAAAAGCCAAAACCAGGGCACTGTCTGGAACGTTTACGAAAATCAACGTCTCGAGTGGTATCGAGTTGCTTCTCACCCAAAGTGATGAGCTAGCCCTTGCAACCAGCGTTTCTGATGAAAAATATGAAGCCCTACTAAAAACAGACGTTGAGAACGGCGTATTAAAAATTTGGTTCGACTCTAAGGGGATGAATTGGGGGAAGGACCGTAACCGAAAAATGAAAGTGTACCTTAGCTGCAAAAACATTGAATCCATTAAAGGTTCTTCTGGGGCAATAGTGAAACTTGCCAATGAAATTGCTGCTGATCAAATGAGTATATCTTTTGGAAGTGGTGCAAAGTTTACAGGCAAACTTCAGGTAAAATCTTTGAGCGCGGATGTGGACAGCGGAGCGGAAATTTATGTAACGGGAACGGCACTTTCTTTATCGGCATCTGCCAGTAGTGGTGCAGCTTTTAAAGGATATGGTTTAACCACACAGGAATGTAAAGCCAAGGTTTCCAGCGGTGCTAATGTATGGGTAGAAGTAGAGAAAACGTTAACAGCTTCCGCTAGTAGTGGCGGAGTTATAAAATACAAAGGAAATGCCATTGTGGAAAAGAAATCAGTGAACAGCGGTGGCTCTGTAAAGCAGGAATGAAAAGGATTCGTATGAAAAAAATTACTTTAATGATCATTGCCATAGCAGGCGTATGTTCTACTCTGTTTGCCCAAGATCAAATGGTACTGGATGAACATGCACAGCTTAGAACGATCAACGCTACCTTTAATCGCATCGAGATCGCACAAAACGTTAAACTGGTATTAAATCAATCTGATCAAATAGCTTTGGCCGTAAGTGCTTCAGACGAAAAATATATTTCCGATATTAAAACGGAAGTAGTCAACAATGTTTTAAAAATCAGCAGGGTAGGGAGCCAATCTCTGAGCAATAAAAATCGCCGATACACTGTTTATCTTTCATTCCGGGATATTAGAATGCTTCAGGCATCTGGTGCGGCAGAAATATTGGTTGTGGGAGCCGTTCGGTTGCAGCACCTTAGCATTGAATTAACGGGCGCCAGTGAGCTAAAAGGTACGTTTAGGGTAGATTCTCTGTACATGAATTTAAGCGGCGCAAGTGAAGCAAAAATGAATGGCAAAGTGGAGTTGTTGGACATGCGTTGCAGCGGGGCCAGTGATTTTGCTGGATACAATCTTCTGGTAGAAAATTGTACGATTGAAGTGTCCGGGGCCTCAGATGTGTATGTGACAGTGAATAAAACGCTGCTGGCAAGCGCCTCAGGAGCCAGTAAAATATACTTCAAAGGACCAGTATCTACCATCGATATCAAGAAGGGCGGTGTGAGTGAAATCAAAAGAACCGACTAACTAAAACAAAATACTTTTTAAATCTTTTGGCTGCTTAGCATTAAAGGTTTACTTTTGCATCGCGAAGTAGAGCAGCGGTAGCTCGTCGGGCTCATAACCCGAAGGTCAGAAGTTCGATCCTTCTCTTCGCAACAAAAGAAATTAAAAAGCCTGGTCCGCTAGGCTTTTTTTTATTTGAAACCGGTGGTACCTGTAAAAAAGTTTCTACCAAAAAATAAATTAAATACCCAAAATATCGGGTGTTTTAAAACAGCCATCGTAACAACTGGCTTTTTTCCTTGTAACTACAATTGCAATGGAATTGATTATCTCCTCTTCAACGGCTTCATGTGATAATTGGTTTCTTGTTTTTGCAACCATTCACAATTATGAAAGTAGGTTTCGTAAATATTTTTGGCAAACCCAACGCTGGTAAAAGTACTTTGCTCAACACATTGATGGGCGAAAAGATGGCCATTGTTTCTCACAAAGTTCAAACTACGCGTCATCGTATTAAAGCCATTTTAACGGATGACAATTATCAGATCATTTTTTCAGATACGCCCGGTATCATTGATCCCAAATACAAACTGCACGAAAAAATGATGCAAGCTGTTAAGGGTTCATTGGAAGATGCAGACCTGGCTTTGCTGATTGCTGATGCAAGAGAACCTGCAGCGGCTAGTCACGAAATTTTTAAAAGCCTCCGGCTAAAAGCGCCAGTGATTGTTATTCTCAATAAAACGGATGCAGTAAAAGACCCCGAAACCCTCAAAGCTGCCCGTGCTTTTTTTGAAGCACAAACCTACTGCAAAGAAGTAGTAGAAATATCTGCTTTGAAAAAATCAGGTATCAACGATTTATTAGATCGCATCTTATCTTATTTGCCCGAAGGCCATCCTTTTTATGATGGAGATGATATCAGTGATTTGCCTACTAAATTTTTTGTAGGTGAACTGGTAAGGGAAAAAATATTTCAATTGTACCAAGAAGAGCTGCCTTACCATACCACGGTGCTAGTGCAGGAGTTCAAAGAAAAAACAACACTCATTAAAATTTCTGCAGATATCATCGTACAAAGAGATACTCAAAAAGGAATCATTTTAGGTGAGGGTGGCAGCATGATCAAAAAGCTGGGTACATTGGCCCGAAAAGATATTGAAGAGTTTTTGGGGAGCAAAGTATTTTTGGAATTGTATGTAAAAGTGCGACCCAAATGGAGAGACAGCGATCTGTTTTTAAAAGAGTATGGGTACTAGGCGGTTTAATTCGATTTCGAACAATAAGAAGTAGGAAAACTTACCTTGACTTAATTCTTTTTAAGAAATCGTATTGGTTGTCTATCTATATTTTTGGAGTAAATATGAGATTTCATTAGAATGCAGATATAATTCCGGGCAGAAGTATTAGAAATGACGAGAACGATGTGCTGTAGTTGGAAGATTTTTTGCGCACGTCAAGTGCAATCTGGAAAAGTTTTTGATCAAATAGAGTTAGATTTTTTATTCAAATAAAGTTATTAAAATGTGCAGTCAGCTAATTGCCAACCGGCATTTGCCTGCTGCCAACCAGTTTTTATGAGTTTTACAGTAGCAATAACAGGAAGGCCCAACGTAGGCAAAAGTACATTTTTCAACCGCATGTTGGAACAACGCAAAGCCATCGTAGATGACACGAGCGGTGTTACAAGAGACAGGCAATATGGTGTAGCAGAGTGGATCGGTAAGTCATTCAATGTGATTGATACCGGTGGGTTTGTGGCGGGTAGTGACGACGTTTTTGAAAGAGAGATTCGAAAGCAAGTACACATAGCGATCGATGAAGCCAATGCCATCATTTTTATGGTGGATGCTTCTGCGGGAATTACCAACCTGGATGAAAGCATGGCCGACTTATTAAGAAGAAGCGTAAAGCCTGTCTTTTTAGTGGTGAACAAAGTGGACAATCACAACAGAATGTTGGAGGCAAGCGAATTTTACAGCCTTGGTTTTGAACATATATTTTTCATCTCCTCCATCAGTGGAAGCGGAACAGGGGAGTTGTTGGATGCCATCACCGATCTGATGAAAGAAGAAGATTCAAATGTTGATGAGGGTGCCGATAAAATTCCAAAATTTGCGATCATTGGTCAGCCAAACGTGGGTAAGTCTTCTCTCTTGAATGCGCTGATTGGCAAAGAAAGAACCATTGTGAGCGATATTGCCGGAACCACGAGAGATACCATTCACACGCACTACAATTTATTCAACAAAGAATTCATTCTAATTGATACAGCGGGTATCCGCAGGAAATCGAAAGTGCATGAAGACTTAGAATTCTATTCTGTGATCCGTGCTATCAAGGCAATGGATGAAGCAGATATTTGTTTGTTGTTGTTAGATGCGGGAAAAGGAATTACCGCCCAGGACCTGTCTATATTTTCAATGGCCGTTAAAAAGGGCAAAGGAGTAGTGGTGCTGGTGAACAAATGGGATTTGGTAGAAAAAGCCACCAATACCGCCCGCGATTATGAAAAAGAACTAAAGCAAAAACTAGCCCCTTTTACAGATGTACCCATTGTCTTTATTTCTGTAACCGAGAAGCAACGAATATTTCAGAGCATTGAGGCTGCGTTGAAAGTGTACGATAACAAACTGCGCAAGGTGATGACCTCCAAATTAAATGAAGTGATGCTCAAAGCCATTGATGCTTACCATCCTCCTGTGGTAAGGGGCAACGCAATTAAAATAAAATACGTAACCCAGTTGCCAACCTATACACCAAGTTTTGCCTTTTTCTGTAATTATCCGGATGATATCAAAGCACCGTATAAAAATTATCTCGAAAACAAGTTAAGAGAAAACTTTGATTTTAGTGGTGTCCCGCTCCGCTTGTTTTTTAGGAAAAAATAAAAATTATTCCCATTGTTTAATAAAAAAACTCCCGAAAGGGAGTTTTTTTATTAAAAACAAAAAATATTTTCTTAACATTAATTTATTTTAAGCAATATTCCTTATTTTCATCCTCCGCTTAGGGTCAAATATCCAGTAGTCCATTTTTCCTATCATAAACCAACCTTCTCTATTTAAACAAAATTGAATGACGTTGAAACCTTTTCATCTAGACTAGGCCAGACTTATTTTATTTGCATTTATATTCTTAACCAACTTACATCTTTTATGAAGAAGATTTACCTATTAATTGCTGGTTGGATGCTCCTTTTTTCAATTGCATCAACCGCACAAACAGTATTAAT
>JBBSDF010000050.1:0-24257 GCA_038249665.1 Chitinophagales bacterium | reverse complement strand
GAAATTGATCATATCGAACAGAAAACTGTTGCCAAAAATAACTGGCACTCAAAGTAAAGCACTAAAATATCTGAATGAATGTTACCGAATGTCCCGGAGTTAGCCTATAACGAGTAGATTAACGTTATAAGGCGCTTTTAAGGTTTTTGGAAAGGGTTGAAAATCAAGTGGATGGTTGTATGCATTTTGTATTATTAAAGTACGTTAATGAGCGTCAAGGAATATTGTTATTTGAAGTCTTAGGTCAAGCCTTTTCACGGCTTTGCCCCCCTCAGTCACATCTTTTTTTTGAGACAAGGTCGAATTAATGATGTTAAAATAGTACTTTTTAGGATACAATATTCACGGTGTCTGATATTTATTTAAAAATGATTGGTTTCTTACCAATCTATGTTTTCCTTTTTCCATAAATCGTCGAAGGGACTCACAATATTTACCAATTGTTGCTTACTCACATGCAAATAACGCTCCGTCGTTTTTATGTTAAAATGACCTAACAAATCTTTGATGTAACGGATATCTGTTCCCTTATCTAATAAATGGGTGGCAAAACTATGCCGCAAACTGTGTACGCCCACGTCCTTTTTAATACCAGCCCGGTTCTTGGCGTTGTAAAAAATCTGTTGCACCGTTCTAATCGGATAGGCTTTGCCCGTATGCTCCGATTCAAATAAATATACCCTCGGAGCAGGATCGTACAACTTCACGTATTGACGCAAAATATCTAACAACACCGGACTCAAATTCACATACCTGTCTTTTTTGCCCTTCCCGCTCTCCACAAATATTTGCATCCGTTGGCTATCGATATGCACCAACTTTAAATCTACTACTTCACTTACCCTCAAACCCGCACTGTATGTGGTAAACAACATCGCCTTGTGCTTCTTATTGGTTAATGCGTTGAACAACCGCTTTATCTCTAACTCATTTAACAATTTGGGCAACAGCAGGCGCTTCTTTGGTCTGGGTATTTCTAAAAAAAACTTTTCTTTTCGCAATACCTGCTCAAAATAAAACTTTAACGCATTTAACCTGCTGTGAGCCGTATTCTCCGATATCTTTTGATGCTTGATGGCAAAAAGAATATACTGCTTCATCTCCTCAGCCGACATTTCTAATACTGACTTAGTTTTGAGCATCTGTAAAAGTTGAATAAACTCCGAACGATAAGTTTTGATTGTACTGGGACTGTAAGATTTTAATACCAAATGATCCGTAAACTTCTTAAATTCTGCAGAATTCTCAAGACTAATGTTCTTTAAAATATTTACCTGGGTTTGCTTCAAAGGTTTCGATGATTCATCCTCCCTCTCAGGCTTATGTGTAACTTTAATCAACACATTCCTTTTGACCAAATAGTCCTTCAATTCGGCATTGTCAATGGTAGCATGTCCCTTCAACGTGTCTAACAACCGGTCATAACTTGTTTTGCTTAATGGCAAGTACCAGCAACTATGCGTTTTGCTGAATTTTACATGCTTGATCGTCTTCACAATATTATTCAGCGCAGCATCTTGCTTAAAAAATAAACCAATGCACTCATGGCCTCTGTGAAACAATGATTGTAGGATAATCGTATTCATGCTGAAAAATAACAAAGAGCTTCGTCTGATAACAGGTGATTATCTACCCTGAAAAATGTGATTTTTCACAGCATTTTCTAAGGTGGGTATCTGATTCAAATCAAACAATCGGTCTTTTAGAGACCATTCTACCTTACTGCTACGATCGTTTGTGCTGTTTGCTTTCGGAAAATTAATAGTATAAATAGAATCCTGCCCTTTTTAATTTTAAAAGTCCAATGAAGGATTAGAGAAGTGGGCGTCAATTAAAAATTTCGCGATGCTATTCTATATATACTTCTAACTTGAATTAATGTAGCAACATGTTCTACACGTGCCATTAAATCTTCTCTTTTTTAAATCAGGATAGTCGTTTATTAGGTACTCTGTAGTCATCCCTGAAGCCATTCATTCAAGCATCGAATCAAACAGATCACGATGTTCACGAATAAACGGTTTCCCATAAAATATTTATTTACATGTAGTACTATTTATACAGATTTTAGCCATGCAAAATTAATGAAAACGTAAATGTCATCACATGACAGTGATGGAGAAGTTTTTATCAGCCTGCTTGTAAAGTGTAAGGCTAGGCCCTTGATGGTTTTTGAAAAACGGTCAGCACCGCAACTGAATCCAAAGAATTATCATGAATAAATATTAGCCGCCGTGAATTGATTCATTTTACTCATTTGATGACTTACTTTTCTAAGGTTGCTTTTACTTTATGGTTCCGGAATTTATTAAAATTGTAACCAATTCCACCTAAATCCTCCTTTGCTATACTCCAGCGATGGAGCAGGAAACTTAATGATATTCAATATCTGCAAAGCTACTTTGATGCCTTTTTTCTTTGTTTTTATTTTGGTCAAATCCACATCCGGCGCCAGATACCATTGCCTCCTTCGTTTGATGTCTGTTCTATCAAAAACTACTTCACCATTTTCATCCCTGCCAACGTTTTCATAACCTCCAAATAAACCCTCCACACCGGTTCCTACCGAAATTTGTAGCCAGTTAGGTAAGCGGCTTTTTGGGAAAAATGGTTTTAAGCTGGTGCTGAGCCAATAGGTTTGTCCGTTGTAATCTTTTAAAATTCTTTCTGCTAAACCAGTTCCAAACAATTCATCGCTTCGTTCATTTAATATCGGGTCATCATAATGTTTACGATTAAACGACCATTTCATTTGTATGCGTTGTTCATCCCAGGCTAATTCCTGCGCTACCAACAAGCCACTACCTGCTATATTGGCGGCAAAATCGCCCCAGCTCCAGCCCCATTCTTCACTGAAGCCATCCAATACTTCTATCACAGTTTGATAAACAGCACCACTCATGCCACCCAACCATATTCTTTTTTTTCTGCTGATACCCGTCCAACGCCACAGTTCCATACTGGCTTTACTTTCGGCATAAGCACTGTACACATGGCCAATTTTATCCATGCCCTTCCACTCATCGATATCATTGTAAAATTGAAAGGAGCTTTGTGGATAATTCTTATACCATGCATGGTATAAGCCTACCATGGCAGCACTATAACCAATGATGTTGGCTCCTGCTATTATGCGAATCCTTTTTTGAATGATTTTTTGGCTGAGCGCCGGAATCGTATCAAATGCCTGGCTGGTGAAATTTGACGCAAAAATTCGGGTATTTGAAAATACTAAAGCCCTTTTTTGGTCTTGAAAACTGATTTCGTCAACATAACGAAGGCTGTTTTGATTGATTGTATTCGCTAAAGTATGGATAGAATCAGCTGATGGTTGGTTTGAAGAAAATAGCTGCACCCTCAACGCCACCCCAATTTTTGAGGCGTTCACAAAAAGCGTATCCTGTGCCTGGCCAGGGAAACACCCCAACGTTAAACAACATAGGAGCAATGACCCCAGATAATTTTGTTGAAAGTTAATACAGGAATGATGAAAAAATGATGAGCCCACAGCCATAATAACAAAATTAATCCTAAGTTGTGTTATTCAGGTACGAATATTATATTTTTGAAGATGTTAAATCATTAATTTTTATGGACGCTGCAATTCAACAAAAAATAGACAAATGGCTCAATGGCAATTACGACAACGCCGCTAAAGCCTCCATCCAACAAATGCAATTAAACAATACCGATGAATTGGCAGATGCATTTTACCGCAACCTGGAGTTTGGTACCGGAGGCCTTCGAGGCATCATGGGCATCGGCACCAATAGGATCAACAAATATACCATCGGTATGGCTACGCAAGGTTTTGCCAACTATCTTACGAAAGTATTTGGAAACGATGTTAGCGTTGCCATCGCTCACGATAGCCGCAACAATAGTCGCAGTTTTGCAGAAATTACCGCCAACGTATTTGCTGCCAACGGCATTAAAGTATATTTATTTGAAGCCCTCCGTCCAACACCGGAATTGAGTTTCGCCATTCGCCATTTCGGTTGCAAGGGTGGGGTGGTTTGCACCGCCAGTCACAACCCAAAAGAATACAACGGTTACAAAGCTTACTGGAACGATGGTGCTCAACTGGTGCCACCGCACGATAAAAACGTGATCACCGAGGTAGAAAAAATTGCATCTGTAGAGGATGTGAAATGGAGCGGCGGAGAACAACATATTCAAATCATCGGTAAAGAAGTAGATGCACTTTACATCAACATGGTGAAAGGATTATCAGTCTATCCGGAGGTATGCATTGCACAACACGACCTTAAAATCGTTTATACCCCCATTCACGGAACCGGCATCCTATTGGTGCCCCAAGCCCTTGCCAGTATTGGATTTACCAATGTTCATATCGTAGCAGAACAAAGCGTTCCTGATGGCAATTTCCCTACCGTAGCCTATCCCAACCCGGAAGAAAGAGAAACCATGAGCATCGGTTTAGCGCAAGCAAAAGAACTAAACGCTGATATTTTGTTGGGTACCGATCCTGATGCAGATCGTGTAGGCGCGGGTGTTAAAAACAACAAAGGCGAATGGATTTTGCTCAACGGCAACCAAACAGCCTTGCTGGCTTTTAATTATATGATCGAAGCTCGCAAAGCAAAAGGAATCGCACAACCCAATGATATGGTGATCAAAACTATTGTGACCACCGACATGATTGACGTGATTGCCAAAGCTAGCGGGGTGGCTTGTTACAACGTACTCACAGGCTTTAAATGGATAGCGTCTTTGATTAAAGAAAAAGAAGGAAAAGAAAAATACATCATTGGTGGTGAGGAGAGTTTTGGTTTAATGATCGGGGATGAAATTCGCGATAAAGACGCCGTGAGCGCCGTAACGATGATCTGCGAAATAGCAGCCTACGAAAAAAATAAAGGCCGCAGCCTGTTCGAAAAACTGGTTGACCTTTATGTTCAATATGGGTTTTACAAAGAAAGCCTGATCAGCATTACCAAAAAGGGAATGAATGGCGCTGCAGAAATTGCCGCTATGATGGAATCGTTTAGGAACAACCCACCCAAAACATTGGATGGTATGGCAGTGGCGCAATTGCTCGATTATGAATGGCAGGTGGGTACCCATCTTTCTGATGGTTCTACTTTTCCCATCGATCTGCCCAAAAGCAATGTGCTACAGTTTGTTTTGGCCGATGGAAGTAAAATCTCTGCCCGCCCAAGTGGTACCGAACCCAAAATAAAATTTTATTTCAGCGTGAATACTACGCTTCAGAATGCAGCCGATTTTGACGCTACCGAAAAATTGCTGGATGAAAGAATTCTTAGACTAGAAAAAGAACTAAACTTGTAACAACTAAATGATACGAGAGTCAGTATAAAAGCTGACTCTTTTTTTTACAACAACCCATTCTGCCAATAAATGAAAATATTTTTAATCCCATTGTTGATTATTTTTTCGAACGCTGTACCAGCGCAGGTAAACCTGCAACAAAAAGCGAGGATAATGGTCCGATTTCTTGACAAAAACCATTACCAACCCTTGCAATGGAATGATAGCAATGCAAATACGCTCTATCAGCACTGGCTGGAAATATTGGATGAAGAAAAACTATTTTTTACTCAAAAAGATATCGCTTCCTTTCAAATGCTTCAAGCAACCTTGGATGACGAAATGAACGGCGTGGGCTGGAAGTTTTACACGGCATCTGTTGCAATGTATCAAAAAGCATTACAAAGGGCAGATAGTATCACTACAAATTTATTATCTAAGCCATTCGATTTCTCTATGCCAGATCAAATCAATTGGCCCGCAGCAGATTTTGCTGTCAACGAACAAGATCTGGTACAACGCTGGATGCGTTTTTTTAAGTGGCAACTACTTCGACCACTGGCAGATAAATTTATAGGAAAAGGAACAACTTTTGATAAAATTTCTACAGAAGATTTTAACGCAGCCGAAAAATCTATCCGCAAAAAATTACTCGACAAAGAAATAAAATATATCCAACGACTGCTGGGCAAAAGTGCCTCCTTTGATATTAAAATGGAAGATGCTTTTTTAAATGCCATCGCCTATTGCTACGACCCACATACCAGTTACATGAACCTGTCGGCAAAAAATGAATTTGAGACGGAAATGAGTGCCGCCGCCTATAGTGTGGGTTTGGATATTAATATGGATGAAAAAGGGGATAAAACGATTGCTTTTCTTCAACCCGGCGGCAGCGCCTGGCGAAGCGCACAGTTGCACGTAGGGGATGTATTGGTAAAAATAAAAACAGCAGACAATGAAATGTTGGTTGCGGATATTTCTTTAGATGAAGTGAAAGCTTCTTTATCAGGAAACAGCGAGTTGGAACTAGAATTGACGATACAAACGGCAGCCGGGGAAATCAAAACATTGAAACTCGCTAAAGAAAAAATAACCAACGAAGAGAGTGTAGTTAAAAGCTTTGTACTAATTGGTAAAAAAAATATTGGATATATTAATCTGCCAGGTTTTTATAGCCGAAACAATGACAACTTATCATCTGACGACCAACTTTCGATGGATGGATGCGCAAACGATGTGAGTAAAGAAATTGTGAAAATGAAAAACGACAGCATCGCAGGCTTGATTCTTGACCTACGTTACAATGGCGGAGGTAATATGTGGGAGGCAATGCAACTAGCCGGGATATTTATAGATATCGGATCGGTGGGCTCCGTTAAAGACAAAGACGGCAAATCCTTTTTTTTAAAAGATCCCAACAGAGGAACTATTTACGATGGCCCCTTGTTGTTATTGGTGAATGGTTTTAGCGCCAGTGCCAGTGAGTTTTTGAGCGCCGTTCTACAGGATTACAACCGAGCCATTATTGCAGGCAGCAATACCTACGGTAAAGGTACCGCACAAAACCTTCAACCAATGGATACCCTCGAGCCAAATGAAGGAACGGTGTA
Organism: Chitinophagales bacterium; assembly: GCA_038249665.1. GTDB lineage: Bacteria > Bacteroidota > Bacteroidia > Chitinophagales > Chitinophagaceae > Ferruginibacter. The sequence goes on along the minus strand of JBBSDF010000050.1, from coordinate 17,352 downwards.
CAAAGACTTCGTAAAAGTGACCATGAATAAATTTTACAGAGTCAATGGTAGCACCATTCAGTGGAAGGGTGTTACCCCAGATATCTTCTTCCCAGATATTTACAGCAGTAATTTGTTCAAAGAAAAGGCTAAAAAAACGGCACTGCTGCCCGATTTAAACAAACAAGGTCTGTTCAAGCCATTGATCCCAATTCCCTTTGTTACTTTGAAAGCCAATAGCGGGAGCCGCGTAAATTCGCACCCATACTTCAAAACGGTACTTGAATTTTCGACAGTTATCGAAAAAATGAAAATTGGCACCATTATTCCACTTCAGTGGGAAATGTATCAACAACATTACCTGTATTACATAAGGCTGCTAAAGAGAATGGAAAACCTATCTAAAACAACTACCGCCGTTGTTGCCAGAAACAATGCTTTTGATGCAGAACGAATTCAGCAAAGCAACACCCGCCAGCAACAAAATAATCAAGTGGTTCTCCTTCAATTACAAAGTGATGCCGTGATTGAAGAAGCTGTGAAAATTGTAAGAGAATGGACGGGCAACGATTAAATAGTTTCCTTTAATTAAAACAGTTTGCCTTTTTTTACTTCGGTGATTTATATTTGAGGACTCTTATCAATCTGTAAAATTTGAATATGAAAAAAATGCTACCCTTTTTATTGATGCTATTCTTAATTGCAGAATATCACCCAACACAAGCACAAAATTTTGAAGATCCGGTTGTGTACCTTGAATTCATCGGGAAACAACAAACCAATATCAGCAAAAAATTTCTTTCTTATGCCAGTGCTTCAGCTCATGGAAAAAAAGCCAAAAAAGTAGATGTACTCCGCACTGAACTTCTCGATGAAGTACAAAATGCCCGCATGAACATCGCGGAAATGCCCCCTTTTAATGGAGATAAAAAATACCGTGATACCGCTGTGAGTTTTATGAAATTGTATTACAACGTGCTCAACGAAGATTACGGTAAAATTGTAAATATGGAAGAAGTAGCCGAACAAAGTTACGACCTAATGGAAGCATACATGCTAGCCAAAGAATTGGCAGAAAAAAAATTAGATGTTGCCAATGATCGTTTCATGGATGGACAGAAGAAATTTGCTTCGAACAACAACATCAAATTATTAGAAGGAAGCTCCGAATTGGAAACGATGATGGAGGATTTGGGTGCCCTGAACGTTTACTATAATGAGTTATACCTCATTTTCTTCAGGCCCTTTAAGCAGGAAGTGTACCTGATGGAAGCCATCGAAAAATCAAACATCACCAGTATTGAACAAAATAAAAATTCGCTAAAAAAATATGCCGAAGAGGGTTTGGCAAAACTTGCTACCATCAGGGCATTCAAAGGAGATGTATCTGTTTTGAACAGTTGTAAAAAGCTGTTGGAGTTTTATGTAAAAGAAGCGGATAAAACTAGCGCGGCCAGTGAATATTTTCTTACCAAAGAAAGATTTGAAACAATTAAAAAAGATTTTGAAAAGAAAACCGACCGTACCAAGGCAGATGTTGACAATTTTAATAAGCTCGTAAACGAAACCAACATAGCTTCTCAGGCATATAATAAAAATGTGAATGAAATGAACGCTTCTCGTAAAACAGCTTTAGACAACTGGAACCAGGCAACTGAACAATTTTTTGATACGCATACACCGCATTACGATTAAAAATATAAATTCATCAGCAACAAACTGCCAGGATTTCCCTGGCATTTTTTTATCTTGCCTGCAAAACCAATCTATCAACTGCCGCACATGAGAATATTTGAAGATACATACCGCCACAAAGGACTGCGAAAAAAGTTGATCGACCTGCTGCGAACAAACGGCATTACAGCCGAACATGTACTGACCGCCATGAATAATATTCCACGCCATTACTTTTTAGATTCTGCGTTGGATCTAACGGCCTATGAAGACAGGGCCTTTCCTATCGGGGATGGACAAACGATTTCACAACCTTATACCGTTGCCTATCAAACACAATTACTGAAAATTAAGCCAAATGATAAAGTGTTGGAAATAGGAACCGGTAGTGCGTACCAGGCCACCGTACTGGCAGAAATGGGCGCTAAAGTATTCACCATCGAACGCCAGAAAAACTTATACGACCAATCAAAAAATTTTATCTTCAAATCAAAATACCCTCATCTTAAGTTTTTTTACGGAGATGGTTTCGAAGGGTTGCCCACCTACGCACCTTTCGACAAAGTAATTATCACCGCAGCAGCACCCTATATTCCCCCAAAACTCATTGCACAGCTAAAGCCAGGTGGCTTGATGGTGATACCTGTAAACGAAGGGGAGGCTCAGCAAAGAATGCTGCGTCTCACCAAACAAGCAGATGGAACTTATACAGAAGAATCATTTGCAGCATTTAGTTTTGTGCCCATGCTTACCGGGAAAAATGGATAGACATATAAAATCTTGAGATTTTTATAGTCATTTTCTAATTTTTTGATTTGTTTTACACTTTATTCAAAGCAAAAGTTAAAAGGGATTTATCAAATCTCAATCCCAATCTTTTTCATCAGAATAGAAGCATTCAAACTCTGGCATACGCCGGGTTTGAGCTTATAATCAAAATACAACTCTTCGCCGTTTACCTGAACATCAAAATGGTAGTTATAGATATGGTGGGTGAATTCACTTTGAAGCGTAGCAAGGTCAACATCATGCGTGGCCAGCACCGCTACCGCTTCTTGTGCAATGAGCTGTTTAATGAGTGCTTTGGAGCCAGTATGACGGTCTAACGAATTGGTACCTCTCAAAATTTCATCGAGCAGCACAAACACAGGTGCTTTTTCATTCACTTTTTCAATGATCGTTTTCAGTTTCTTTAATTCAGCATAAAAAGTACTGGTGCTTTCTTCTAAATTGTCGGTTATGCGCATGCTACTCATGAGCTGTACCACACTGCATTCAAAAGTTTTGGCACAAACCGGCGCACCCGCCATGGCTAAAATGATGTTGATGCCAATGCTTCGTAAATAGGTACTCTTACCGGCCATATTACTGCCGGTTACCAGCATCACCGCCGCTTTTTGTTCGATGTCAATTTCATTGTTCACTCTCTTCTCCGGGGCAATCAAAGGATGCCCCAGACCAGCAGCTTTAATGTAAAAATGAGTGGGTAAAATTATTGGGAATACCCAATCATGCTGGTTAAAATGCAACACCGCAAAACTGCTCAACGCTTCCCAATCACCTAAACTATTAAACCATTTTCTTACCCGTAGGTCGTAGGCAGTTTTCCATTTTTCTAACGACAATGCCTGCTGGATATTCCAAAGCAATAATATGTTCAGGGGAATCACCAACACCAGGTTGAATCGAAGATCCATTCTATCTAATATTTTTTTCAGTCGCAATATACCCGCTGATGCGGGCATACCCTCGCTTGCAAAATTTTGCTGCAAGGCCTGTAAAAGGGGAGCGGTAAAATGAGCCTGTTCAATATGCAAAATACTTTGCTGCAAGGAGCTTAGCTCATCCACTTTATTGGATAGTTGCTGGTGCATGTGCTGTACCCTTTTTTCTTGCGTAGCAGCTATCAATGACATTACAAAAATATTGGCATACAATGCAGATAGGGGAAGGTAACCAAATATAACCGATACTGTTACCAAAATGCTGACGGCCGGCAGCAAATAACGTAACCATTTCCAGCCCGCAAAATTGCTCAAACTTGCGGGCGCTTGTACCCAGAGGCTAAGCTGATCTCGGGTACTTAATTGTATGGGATTTTCTTTCCCAAAAGCCTGAAGTTCCTGGCACCAAACGATGTTATTGCGCAAATCTTTTACTGCTTCTTGTCTGGCTGCAATCACGGCTTCCCTGGCGGGTTCTAACAACCAGGCAGACAATCTTTCTCCTCCCATTGCAGATACCGTTCTGTTGATAAATTGAAAAAGGGAAGCCGAACCGAAAATATCCATATCATTGGCATAGTAATGATCTTTCGGCGTGTATTCGTTACCGTTGCCAAATGATTTAAAATCGTGTTGCAACGCTTTCAACTCATTCTCATTGATCTTTATCAGTGTTAGGGCGTTTTTAATTCGCCATCTATTGGCCATATCCCGATACACGATTCTGATAAATACAAACAGCAGTACCGCAATCACTGCAATTGCATAGTACCATCCAAATGGCCACAGCAGCCAGGCAGAGAATCCGATTGCTACCACACAAGAGAATCTGATGAAGGCAAAAATGTTTTTTTTCTTTACCAGTTCCCGGTAAGTTTTCCGGAGTTGTTGAAGTCGGGTTTCGTAATATGTTGCTGCAATCATGAAGGATATTATGTTGGAAATATAGTGATTTTGTCCGAAATTATACAAGCGGTGATGAGAAGTTTGCGGAACCCAAATATTCAACCAAGTTTCACATAAAACAACGTTTGAATGTGTGGAGAAAGGATAGTTTTCCGTTGTGTTGGATCTACTCAAAACAGGATCATACTATTTAACGATTCCTTCCGGGCTAATTCCTTAACTTTGTAACTTGTTTTTGGGGCCGTTTTGGTTTTGACAGCAAAGATCTTTGCAGGTGTAAGCATGTACTGCGTTGCGTAATTAGCAGTTTAATCTGAATACGAAACCTTTAAATGGCAATACTCAGTATGCCATGGCTGCCTAATTATTAATTAGACCGTCATTAGGGCCGCCGCACAGGATGTCCTGTTTCCAAGTGCCGCCGCCGACTTAAAACAAATACAGGGTGCTGCAACCGAATGAAGTGACGGTTGCTTAAGACCATTCTTCTAAGGAGTAAGTTGGTTTGTTATGTTCCTGCCTACTCCCGAAAAACAATACATAAATAAACATGTAGAAAGCTTGTGGCGAATTTGTTTGGACACCGGTTCGAGTCCGGTCGGCTCCACCACACCTGGGGAATTGAAATGCGTTTCAATTCCCTTTTTTTATGCCATCACCCTTCCCCTTTTTTTAATTCCAAAACCCTTCCTTCTTGTAAAGAATGACTTCCATTCATTTTTTTTCTTAATTTGAATCTTTATACCATCTTGCCACCAGGTACTAAACAACCCGCCAACTCAATACCATGAACAGAAAAAAATTTTTGCAAAATGCTGGATTAGCCGCCGCTGCAGCCACCGTGCTTCCCTCCAATTCCTTGTTTGCTCAAATCAATAACGGCAACGTTAGGGTAGTATTGATGGGCGTAGGGCTTCGCGGCCAAAACCATCTCGATCTTTTACTCAGAAGAACAGACGTAGAAATTGTGGCCATCTGCGACATCGATGATCGCATGCTCAGCGACAGCAAAGAGATGATCACAAAATCTGGTAAAAAAATGCCGCTGATTTATACCGGCGACCTGTATGCCTGGAAAAAAATGTTGGAACTCAAAAATATCGACGCCACCGTTATTTCTACCCCTTGGGAATGGCACAAAGAAATGATCGTCACTTCCCTCGAAGCAGGTATCAAATATGTTGCCACCGAAGTAATGCTTGGCATCACTTTACAAGATCATTGGGATGTAGTAAAAGCCGCTGAAAAATATAAAGCCCACGTGATGATGCTCGAAAATGTGTGCTACCGCAGAGATGTGATGGCGGTGCTGAACATGGTTCGACAAAACATATTTGGAGAATTGGTTCACCTTCAAGGTGGTTACCAGCACGATCTTAGAGAAGTGAAATTCAACAACGGTATCGATGCATACGGAAATGGTTGTGAGTTTGGCGACAAAGGCTGGTCGGAAGCCCGATGGAGAACCCACCATTCCGTTTATAGAAATGGCGATCTCTATCCCACCCATGGCATTGGCCCCATTGCACATTACATCAACATCAACAGAGGCAACCGCTTTTTAAACATCGTATCTTTTTCTTCTAAAGCCCGGGGTTTACACAATCACATCGTTCAAAAATGTGGACCTAACCATCCCAATGCCAACATCAACTTTAAGTTGGGAGATGTGGTGACTACTTCTATCAGTTGTGCCAATGGCGAAACCATTTTATTGCAGCACGATACCAATCTGCCAAGACCTTACTCACTCGGCTTCAGGGTACAAGGCACCAAAGGATTGTGGATGGATGTTGCCAAAGGCATTCATGTAGAAGGTACCTCTAAAGCACACCAATGGGATGCTGCCAAAGAATGGCTCGAAAAATATGATCACCCCCTGTGGAAACGCTGGAGCGCCGAAGCGCAGGGCTCCGGACATGGCGGCATGGATTTTTATGTGATGCACTCTTTTATAGAATCTGTTAAACGCAAAACAGCCACCCAAATGGATGTGTATGATGCCGCCGCATGGAGCGCCATATCACCACTCAGCGAACAATCTATCGAACTGGGTAATGAAACGGTTTTGTTTCCAGATTTTACCGGCGGACAGTGGATGTATCGCAAACCAGTATTTGCACTTAACAACGATTACTAAATGAGTGTTACTTTTTTAAATATGTTCAAACTGCCAGCATGGCAATTGTTAACAATTTTATCTGATCTTTTATTCAAACATTGAACGACGCACTTACCTTTATTCTTCCTTCCTTCTCTCGCTACGGTGTTGCTGAAAATATCGTTCCATTTGGGAACGGACTCATCAACAGCACCTGGAAGATGCGGGCGGGCCACAAAGATTTTATTTTGCAACGCATCAACGATGAAGTGTTCAAAGAACCCCAAACGATTGATCTGAATTTGAAATTGATTCAATTACATTTACATCAATACCATCCCGACTATATTTTTGCAGGCCCGCTTCCAAACAACGAAGATCAAACACTCACGTTTGTACCCACCCATGGCTATTTTCGGTTGATGCCTTTTATAAATGGATCACATACAAAAGAAGAATTCGCCAATCCACAACAAGCATGGGAAGCCGCTGCACAATTTGCTTCCTTCACCGCTATGTTAATCGATATCGACAGCAGCGCTATCAAAGAATCGATTCCCTCTTTTCATAACCTGCGACTTCGTTTTCAACAGTTTGAACAGGCATTGTCAAAAGCGCCAGCCAACCTGCTTCTAATGGCTCAGGATCAAATCAACACTTTACAATCATTGCATCACATCGTCATTGGTAATGATCGCATTATTTCAAACCCAGCTTTTAAAAAAAGGCTGATGCACCACGATACCAAAATCAGCAACGTGTTGTTCGACGAAAACAATCGCGGCATTTGTGTGATTGATCTCGATACTGTAATGCCCGGCTATTTTTTCAGCGATATTGGTGATATGATGCGCACCTACCTCTGTGCGGTAAATGAAGAATCCAGGGAGTGGGGCGCCATCGAAATAAGAGACGAGTACTATGCCGCCATCTTACAGGGATACTTAAGCCAGATGGGTGTTTACCTCAGCAAAACAGAAAAACAGCATTTTTTTGATGCCGGCTGTTTAATGATCTACCTGCAAGCACTGCGTTTTTTGACAGATTATTTAAATAGCAATATTTATTATGGTGCCAGATACCCCTTACACAATTTGAATCGGGCCAAACACCAGACCATTTTGTTGCAACAATTGCTAAAAAAGGAAAAAGCATTGAAAAATAGTTCAAACTAAACTCGTTTTGTTGAATAAAATTTATCTCTTTACAAATACTGTTGGGGTTAATTATATTTGCGCCTTCAATCGTCAGCCTTTATACAATCAACCATGCAAAAAGAAAAAATATTGGTCATTGGTGCTTCCGGACAAATAGGAGTGGAGCTCACCCTCGCCCTTCGTAAAATTTATGGCAATGGCAATGTAGTAGCTTCCGATCTCCGGGAAGAAAACCCCTTACTCACCGGCACGGGTCCGTATGTTTCTTTAGATGTGATGAACAAAGAAATGTTGCACGTGCAAGTGATCAGGCAGGGTATTACACAGATATATTTGCTGGCTGCCATTCTATCTGCTACCGGAGAAAAAAATCCTGCATTGGCCTGGAACCTCAACATGCAAAGTTTACTCAATGTACTAGACATCGCAAAAGAAGAGAAACTCACCAAAGTTTACTGGCCATCCTCGATCGCAGTATTTGGTCCCACTTCACCCAAACTGGATTGTCCGCAAAAAACAATCATCGAACCTTCCACGGTTTATGGCATTTCTAAATACGCCGGCGAATTTTGGTGTAATTATTACTTTAATAAATTTGGAGTAGATGTGCGCAGCTTGCGCTATCCAGGTTTGATCAGCTATAAATCTGCGCCAGGTGGCGGTACCACAGATTATGCAGTAGAAATTTACCTGGAAGCATTGGAATGTAAAAAATACGAATGCTTCCTCAAAGAAGATACTTACTTGCCAATGATGTACATGCCCGATGCCATCCGGGCTACCATCGAACTGATGGAAACACCAACCGAAAAAATCAACATTCGTACTTCTTACAATGTATCGGCGATGAGTTTTTCTCCCAAAGAAATTGCTGCATCCATTCAGGAACATATTCCAGCTTTCAGCATCAGTTATGCACCAGATTATCGTCAACAAATTGCCAACAGTTGGCCGCAAAGCATCAACGATTCCGAGGCGGCAGCCGATTGGGGATGGAAACCCGAATACAATCTTTCAAAAATGACCGCAGACATGCTTCAAAATCTTCAATCATAAACAACAAAAAGCCCGTTTTTTTAAAACGGGCTTTTAATAATATTCTTTTTATACCATACATTGCTCTTCTATTTCAGCCATGTTGATGCCATTGTGGCTCTCATCAAACACGCATTCCCCGTTTTTAATGATCAATACCTGCGGCGATTCGTGCTGCACATCAAACACTTCAGCAATTAAATTCGAGATCGACCTGTGGGCAATTAAGTCGAGGTGATGAAAGTCAATTCCAGCGGGAGTTTCACCTCTCTCAAGCCGGGATTTGGCCATGCCGCTGATAGAGCAACGAGTACTATGTTTGAAGATCACCTGCGGTTTTTCAAACGACGCCTTCTTGATATTGTCAACTTCTACAGCTGTACTTAATTGGATCCAATTCATCTATGATGTTAAAGTGCTGTTGGTAGATTGTTTCGCAACCGCCGGACAACCATACTTTCTGCTGGCACCGCAACTGATCAATGATACTGTTACCAGAAGAATAGCTGCTGATAAAATGATTTTTTTCATTGTTTGGAATTTTATTATTTTTACGAAGTTAAAATATTTTACCTCATTCTTCGGCATAAACGTCCTTTAAATACTTTTGTTGTGTTTTTTTTAGCATATTTAGTTATCTTGAGCCTCAACCACAATAAAATATAAAAACCCATTATTTAAATGTTACAATTAACCCGTCCAATTGCCTTCATCGATCTGGAAACTACCGGAGTAAATCTTTCTACCGATCGTATCGTAGAAATTGCCATTGTAAAACTAATGACCGATGGCACCAAACTCGTAAAAAGAAAGCTTCTTCATCCGCAAATTCCTATTCCTCAGTCCTCTAGTGATATTCACGGCATCACCGACGAAATGGTGAAAGACGCACCTACTTTTAAACAAGCAGGTAATGAGATCAAACAATTTTTAGAAGGTTGCGACTTAGGCGGCTATAATAGCAATCGTTTTGATATTCCCATTTTAATGGAAGAATTTCTGCGTGCGGGAATGGAAGAAGTTGACCTGAGCGAACAACGCATGATTGATGTGCAACATATTTTCTACCAAATGGAACCGAGAACCCTCACGGCCGCATACAAATATTATTGCGACAAAGAACTGGAAAATGCACATAGCGCTGAAGTAGATATTAAAGCTACCATTGAAGTGTTGGAAGCACAGGTAACACGTTATCCCAAACTGGGAAACACCGTAGATTCGATATTGGGTGTTATTGGGGAAGAAAAAGTGGTAGATTATGCCCGTCGTTTTATTTTTGATGAAAAGGGAATAGAAGTGTTCAATTTTGGTAAATACAAAGGGAAGTCAGTGGCCGCCACCTTAAAAAGTGAGCCTCAGTATTACGACTGGATGATGAAGGGCGATTTTCCCCTTCATACCAAAAGAAAACTCACTGAAATATTTAACCGTGCCCTGTTAAAAAATAAATAATTATTCCGTAGTCAGAAAACACCTGAACAAAGGCTCCCATTATACCTTAATTTTAACGTAAAAATTTAGCTCCCTGTTGGAAAAACTTGTGATCATACCAACCTATAACGAAAAGGAAAACATTGAAGCCATCATTGCTGCAGTGGTAGGTTTGAATAGTGGTTTTCATATCCTGATCATAGATGATGGCTCTCCTGATGGAACGGCTTCTGTCGTCAAATCACTGTTTCCAAAATACCCTGGAATTTTATTTATTGAAGAACGCCGTGGCAAACTCGGTTTGGGTACGGCTTATATACATGGCTTCAAATGGGCACTATCAAAAGGTTACTCCTACATCTTTGAAATGGATGCCGATTTTTCACACAACCCGGCAGATTTAAACCGGTTGTATGATGCGTGTAAAGCAGGGGCAGACTTGGCCATTGGATCTAGGTATGTAAAAATGGGGGCCGTAGAAAACTGGCCCCACAACAGAATATTATTATCGAAAGGTGCATCTCTTTATACCCGCATCATCACCTGGATGCCCATTCAAGATCCAACCGCTGGTTTTGTATGCTACAAAAAAGAAGTATTACAATCCTTGAATTTAGATGCCATCAGTTTTACCGGCTATGCCTTCCAAATAGAAATGAAATTTGCTGCATGGAAACTTGGCTTTCAGATGGAAGAAGTTCCCATTACTTTTATTGATCGAAAACTAGGCGTCAGTAAAATGAACAAAGGCATCGTAAAAGAAGGCATACTGGGGGTTTTAAAACTGCGTTGGCAAAGTATGTTCAAAGACTATCGGAGCAAACTGAGCAAACCTGATACGATAGGCACCAAATCCCTGCCGATATTTCTTTCCTGATGCGTTGTCACCTGGCTTTTTTCAGCTTGTATCTTCGTACCGGTTATAAAATCTTCCTTCAATCATCTAAAAAATCTTACCGGCCGATGTGGCCAGGCTGACCGTGACCAAAATACCAAAATAGGATCACCACTAACTCAAAAAGTCAAAATTGACCTGGGAATTACTGGTATAGAAGCAGGATTTTTTCAACAAATAATGAAGCAAATATTGAAACCCCGAATGGCAAAAATAAGCCTACTTAAAAGCTGGATGAAAAGCATGCAAGGTGTTTCTCAAAAACTCTCTGTCTAAATGCGTGTAAATCTCCGTGGTGGTAATGCTTTCGTGGCCCAACATTTCCTGCACGGCCCGGAGGTCGGCGCCTCCTTCCACCAAATGTGTGGCAAAGGAATGACGAAAGGTATGTGGAGAAATGTTTTTTTCGATCCCGACTTTTTTGACCAACTCTTTTAAAATTAAAAAAATCATAACCCGGGTTAGCCGATGCCCTCTTCGGTTCAAGAAAAGGATATCTTCTTCTCCAGGTTCTATGACCATTTGATTGCGAATGTTGTTTCTATATAAATTGATGAATTTAATAGCATCTCTGCCAATAGGCACCAACCGCTCTTTGTCACCCTTTCCCACGACTTTGATAAAGCCTACATCTAAAAAAAGTTGACTCAGTTTTAGATGCACTAATTCCGTTACCCGAAGCCCGCAACTATACATTGTTTCAAAAATGGCTTTGTTTCGTCCTCCTTCGGGTTTACTCAGGTCAATGCTGGCAATAATGAGTTCAATTTCTTCAAAGCTCAAAGTGTCGGGGAGTTTGCGCTGCATCTTAGGTGCTTCCAATAAAAGGGTAGGGTCGATGCTAACGATCTGTTCTAACAAACAATATTTATAAAAGCTTCGTAGCCCACTAATCATGCGGGCTTGCGATGCTACCGTCATGCCCAAGCCGTGTATCCATTGCACAAATTGCTCTAGGTCCTTTAGATCAATATCAGCCGGTGTTTTTTGGATGCCTGATTGTTGTAAGAAACTGGTGAGTGATTCTATGTCGTGCAGATAAGCTTCAACGGAGTTATCCGATAAAGACTTTTCGAGTTGCAACCAGGCCTTGAATCCTTTTTTATACGGCTCCCACATATTTATTAATAATCTTCTTAAAGTGTTTGACGGTACAATTTAATTAAACATTATTTTCGTAGCGCAAATACTTTTTTCAATTCAAATAAACTCATGCAAGCGGTAAACTTTCGTTCTTTCAAAAAAAAGCTTTCCCTCTACAGAAAATCTTTTAGGAGCTTTCTTAACAAAACAGAAAAGAACCCGCCACCGGGTATCGACCAGCTTACAAAAATCATTGATAAAGAAGTATGGGAAGAAGTGGATTGCCTGAGTTGCGCCAACTGCTGCAAAAAGATGACGCCTACTTTTACCAAACAAGATGTAAAAAGAATATCTGCACACTTCAACCAAACGCCCGAAGAATTTAAAAAACAATGGTTAGAACTAGATAAAAACAAAGACTTAGTCAACGTTACACAGCCCTGTCAGTTTCTCAACCTTACCGATAACAAATGTTCTATTTACGAAATCAGGCCGGTAGATTGTGCTGGATTCCCCCACCTCCGTAAACAAAAATGGGGAGAATATGCGCACGTACACAAACAGAATATCGATTATTGTCCGGCCACGTATAAGATGGTTGAAAAAATGATGACCAGAGTTACGTTGGTTAAAAAGTAATGGGATCTGTAGTTGTTTTGTATTCAATCAAGTTTTTTTACAGATACACATCTTCAATCAAAAAATACTCGACTTCCTTTTCTCCGATAGTGATGGCTAAAATGTCGAACTGGAGCTGCTTCCAACGCTCATCCTGTTCCATGTATTCCTCTGCGGCATTGATAAGATATTGCATTTTTTTTGTATCCATATTTTCTTCCGGATAACCGTAAATAGTAGATCGGCGTGTTTTTACTTCAATAATGTGCAATCGGTTGGCTTTGGATGCAATGACGTCTATTTCCCAGTTTTTATAGCGCCAATTTTTATACAGTATGTTGTAACCACGTTCCTCGAGCCAAATGGCTGCCAGCGCTTCCCCTTGTTTTCCGGTATCGTTGTGTTTCGCCATGTTTTAAAGTTAGCCAATCTATTTATTTGGATACTCACAATAAAATAATACGGTGTGCTTTTAAAAGCTTTATTGCTTATTTTTGCGAAAATATTTCTTTTTCAGATGAAGCAAAAAACAACCCTTCTACTCATTGTTGTCGGAATGATACTCGCTGCAGCCATCAGCCGTGTAGCATTTTACCCCATAACTTATAGTCCTGTAATCGCCATGGCGCTTTTTGGTGGAGCCGTTATCAAAGATAAAAAATGGGCTTTTGCTTTGCCTTTACTCGCCATGTTCCTTTCAGATTTCCTTTTTGAAGTTAGTGGCATCGCCGTAGGTTTCTGGGGTTGGGGTCAATTAGTAGGGTACGGTATTTTAGGAATGATCACCGTTGTAGGCTTCCGGATTAAAAAGATCAATCTACCGGTGGTTGCCGGGTTTTCCATACTATCAACTTTGTTATTCTTCTTCCTGAGCAATAGCTCTGTTTGGTTGTTGGATAGCAGTCTTACCTACGCAAGAAGTTTCTCTGGATGGATGAGCTGTCTGGCTGCGGGTATTCCCTTTCTTAAAAACAACCTGCTTACCAATTTAGTTTATAGTGCTGTTTTCTTTGGTGGGTATGTGCTGCTACAGAAATACGCGTTTAAAAATGCAGTTGCTTAAAACAATCAAGCTTTAATGAATTTAATATCGAGCTCCCGGTTGGGGGCCCTTTTCGTTAGTAAGCGCCAACCTTTAACCTACATTTTCCTCATACCATTCATCAACAATTAAATCTTTCCCATCCGCTGCAGTGGTGGCTAGTTCATCACAACGATTGTTGTACGGATTGTCGGCATGCCCTTTTACCCACAGCATTTTTATTTGAAATGCTTTGGCAGTTTCAAAATACTTCCGCCACAAGTCAGGATTTTTTTTATCTCCTTTAAAATTGGTTTTGATCCAGGTATTCAGCCATCCCTTACTGATAGCGTTTACTACATACTGACTATCAGAATAAATGGTGACAGGCGTATGGTTCACTTTTAAAGATTGCAAGCCAGCAATCACCGCCATCAGTTCCATTCGGTTGTTGGTGGTATGGCGGAATCCCTTCGATAATTCTTTTTTATGGCTGCCACTCATGAGTATTACCCCATAACCTCCGCGGCCGGGATTGCCCCTTGCAGACCCATCTGTGTAAATGATGATTTGATTCAAAATAAAATAATCTTTTGCTGATCTATTGTATTTAAATAAGTTCTGCTCAGCGATGAGCCGCTAAGTTAACAAGTAGCCGCTTAGCCAACAATGAAGAAGTACTTTTTTTACAGATTATTTTCTAAAATTTTGCTTAAACCTTACTTATGGCAAAATCTGGTTTAACCATTTTTATTCCAAACAACTTTACAAATCAGTGCCGATAATATTCCCATCTTTAACAGAAATATGGTCGCCATACCTCGTCGTAAGTGAATAAGTCACCCTTTTCAGCAAATTCCAGGAACGCACCAGCTCCTTTTCTTAACGTCTGCTAAAATGGTTGATGGAAGGTGCGCTATAACCAGTATCCGTTCAAACAAGGATTCAGTTGCCAGGCCTTCACGGGGAAAATCACGTCAGTTCTTGTCTATTGACCCCTTTTTTTGCTCTTTTTAATGTTTCATTTTTACATCCAAAAGCAAGGGTTGGTTATTTTAAGATGGATGTTTAAACGCAAGCTCCTTTGAAAGCGATTGTTAACTGAGCAACATAGGTAAAATACCAACCCTGTTTTTTTGGCTTGAATAACTTCTGGCAGCTTTGCCTCATATTCAGTTATGAAAATAGGAAAGTAAGACACTTCAATTTACCTGAAGAACTTTGAAGTGAATTAAATTCATAAAAAAATTAAATGTTTATTACAATGAGAAAAGTTTCAGTTTTATTTGCAATGTGTATTTTCACATTTCATGCTTCAGTTGGCCAAAATAATAATGTTGACTTAGGCACTAAGCACAACCAAGTTATCGATTACATTAATAATTATGACTTTGCAGGTAAAGATGAAAATGCATTTATGGATGATTTAATTTTTAATACAGGAAAATTATTTAATGCAAATGCTTTTCCTGAAGGGAAAGGTGGTTTATGGGGGGTAATGCAATTTTGCAGAAAAGCAGATGTACCTACTGATTGAAAAACAGTAAGCGAAGTTGTAGAATTGCACAATAATAAAGGAACAATATCTCAAACTTTCAGCACTTTTCTAAAAAGCCTCGAGACAGAATTTGAAAATACAAAAGCTATGAAGAGTTTACATCGAAATTACCCATTCTAGAAAACAATTTTAATTCCACAAGTTTACCGCAAATGGAACAATCAATCGTTAAAGGGATATTTGATGATTTTAAATCAAGCGTTACTTATTGGGAAACTTTTTCAGATGAGCAATCGTTTGAAGAGAGGTGGAATTGGAGATGTATTTTTATATGTAGCCTGGAACGATTTAAAAAGTGCAGCAGTTGGCTTTTTAGTGCGTAATTGTCTATGTAAAAAACTGGGCATACCTAACCCTGCAATTGTGTTTTGTCAAAGACGATTTGTTCACTGCTTAAGTATTGTTTTTGGTATAGGAACAGTAGCTGCCAGAGATTATTTTGACGAGCCCAATAATTTACTTCAATTTAATAATTCATATTTAAAAGAAAAAAAATTTGGAAAGTTTTGGACAATTAATATAATTTTAGACCATGAATTTGATTTTAGAATAACAAAAAAAAATCGTTTTAAAATTGGCTCAAGATATTTTTCTCCAACACCGATTTTAGCAAAAAATACAGATTATAAAATTTATCAGGGTACAGGATTTTCGGTAAAATATGGCTTATTTTATCAATTCTAATAATTGAATTTTCTTAGTGAATAAAAAGCAAAATATCATATTTAGATTTATACTTTTAGTATTTATATTTCAACTTTACACAGGCTATAAAATACGAAAATACCACTTCAGGTTTTGTACTTTTCAAAACCAAAATGGAGAAGGACAACTGTAAACCTTCCAGCAAGTACAGCTTTTCATTTTTAGCACCGTTGCTTAAATTTATCAAAAAAAGTAATGGGGAAAGGTAATATTAAAGCAGCCATATTTAATTACATAGACCAGTGGAAACAAAGCGGTTTAGCTAAAAAAACTTTTGTGAGCAATATCAAATCCGCTATCATGTTTTTCATGATTGGTAGAAGCAATACAAGAAAAAAAATAGTACGAACATAAATGGGGGATCTGCATTTGTTCCTTTAAATATTAATCCCTCTTCAGTCACAGATCCTTTTGTTTAAATTATTATTGAACCTGGTGAAGATATTAGTGGGTGCAAAAAAATGGGAAAAGAAATTTCAGAAGTTTTAGAATATGCGCCGGGTGAATTTTTTGTAAAGCAATACAAGCGCATAAAATATGCAAAGCCAAATGGCCAAAGAGTTTAATAGGAGAACTTCCATTACGTCCGCTTGATAAGGCAATGGCCGGAGCCGGTTTACTGTCACAAATAGTTATTGATAAATAGGTGGATCACTTGCCCCTTTACCGCCAAATGCAGCGTTTTGAAAGAGGCGGTGTAAAACTTTCTTATTCTACCCTTAGCTATTAGATAAGTAGCACCTGTAAATTAATTACATCGCTTTATGGAGCCCTGAAAGCACAAGTGTTGCAAACAACATATTTACAGGTAGATGAAACACCCATTAAAGTTTTAGATAAAGATAAAAAAGGTGCATCGCACAGAGGTTATTACTGGGTGTACTGTAGCAGTACGGAAAAAATAGTTTTTTTCGACTACCAAACCAGGCGTGGACAAGAAGGCCGCATGGAAATATTGGAGAATTTTGCTGGTTATTTACAAACAGATGGATATGCTGAGTATGGTGTTTTTGATAAAAGAGAAAACATTACGCTGTTGCATTGCATGGCTCGTGCACGGCGTATGTTTACCGAAGCACTTGAAAATGAAGCTGCCCGTGCGGGTTACGCAATGGTGCAAATACAAAACCTTTACAGCATAGAAAGATTTTGAAAAGAAGAAAATTTAAACTTTGCAGAAATAAAAGAGGTGCGCCGGCAAAAGTCTGCGCACATCCTACCATCTTTGGGCCAATGGATGAAAGAACAATACATGCAGGTTACGCCCAAAAATACCATAGGCAAGGCACTTGCTTAAGCATTGGGCGTTGGAAAAGTTTACCACACTACACAGAAAACGGAATGCTTAATATAGATAACAACCCCGTTGAAAATAGCATACGCCCTGTAGCCTTAGGGAGAAAAAATTATTTATTTTGTGGCAGCCACGAAGCAGCACAGCGAAGTGCAATGCTGTACAGTT
>JBBSDF010000049.1:0-24459 GCA_038249665.1 Chitinophagales bacterium | reverse complement strand
TTTGCCGAATACCCTCTCTGGCAAGTGTTCGGCAAGTCGGTTCACTACCTGCCGTTTAGTTCGCTGCTGGCAAAGCTGTTCGCCTTTAGCCGGCCACCCGTGACTGATAATTTCGCCTGTTTGGCACCAGTTTTAGAAAAAGGAAAGTCAATAGGGGATCCTATAGTTTATATTAAAGCTCCTTGTAAGCATTCATGCATCCTGCATCAAAACTTGGTAAGAAATGGTTTCGTTTGAGAGACCTGGTACCACAAATATTGGATTGCTACGGATTTTTACAGCAACGAGCAAAGTCTCCTAAAAATGCAGGATTTGAAATGCTAACTCCTTACTTGGTTATGCATTATTCATAGACAACCGTGACCCAGTCGGAATATCTGCGCCAGTAGCGCCCAATATCCAAAAAGGATTTTCTTCTTCCTTTCCGCCGCTACACACTAAATAAAAACTTCCCAAAACAACGCTCAAATTTTATACATTTGTATCCATTTATTTAGCCATCATTAAAAAAATCCCGCAGGGGTCTACATGATATGAAATTTTTTATCGATACAGCAAATCTGGAGCAAATTAAAGAAGCCAATGAATTGGGCATTTTAGACGGCGTTACCACCAACCCATCCCTGATGGCGAAGGAAGGCATCAAAGGACAGGAAGCCGTTCTGCAACATTACCTAGCTATCTGCAAAATGGTTGATGGAGACATTAGCGCTGAAGTGATCTCCACCGATTTCGACGGTATGGTAGCCGAAGGAAAAAAATTAGCCGCATTGCATAAAAATATTGTGGTGAAAGTTCCCATGATCAAAGAAGGTATCAAAGCCATCAAATGGTTTACCGACAATGGCATTCGCACCAATTGCACCCTGGTATTTAGTGCAGGACAAGCTATTTTAGCCGCCAAAGCTGGCGCTGGTTACGTTTCTCCATTTCTTGGGCGCATCGATGATAGCGGTTGGGATGGTATGGAACTGATTCACCAAATTCGCCAGATCTATTCTATTCAAGGTTATACAACAGAGATTTTGGCAGCATCTATTCGCAATCCACTTCACATCATCAAATGCGCGGAAGCTGGTGCAGATGTTTGTACTTGCCCGTTGTCTTCTATTTTGGGACTATTGAAGCATCCATTAACCGATATTGGTTTGGCTCAGTTTCTGGAAGATGCTAAGAAATTCGCTTAATGCAACATTCGTATATTAAAGACGCCTCACCCATGTGGGGCATTTTTTTATGAATTATTTTAAGAGTAGTTTTTCCAGAATTTGATCGGCAGAAAAATTCCAGAACTTATTTTGTTGCATGTACAGGATGGCGAACGGTAGCATGGTCCATATCAACATAAATTTTATCCAACTCATCGAAGATAAAAAATCGTCCATGATGCAAATCAATACGACTAATAACGCAAATGAAACCAATGTAATAGCCTTGTTAATATAATCATTCAAAGGCTGGTTTGCCGCTCACCAATTCAACCAACGGATGGGCGACAGATACTCTTTGAATGGGTTCTTTTACAAAGTCACGATAAGCTTTTCCCGTATTTTCTACATTAGCCTATGAAACATACTGTGTGCTGGTCAGCGCAGCTTCTCCCATCATGCTGCTGATGTTACAGGAATAATTATTTGGTCTGGAGCTGGTGGGATATGTGATAATCGAATACAATAGATTTGTTTCAACGGATTCGGTTTAATCATATGTTCCTCCGATTGAATTTAAAGTTGACCCTCTTCTAATGTCCAGGTTACTTGTTTCTCAAAAGCATGTTTTCAATACTAGTAGGAGAGCCTACTTTTTTGTTTAATTTGAAATGCCCACTCTTTTTTTGGGATATTCATTTTTTTCAATTTCTCTCAGCATAAACAAGGCAAGATCGCCTGCAGCAATCCTGTAGTGATTCGGCGTAGGCGGCACATCTGCCGATGTACGAAACACACCCGTTGCCGCTTCACTGGCAATATCGGGCGAGCACACAAAAGTCCAGTTTAGCGACGACGCTTTTAAATATTCATATGCTTTGAGGTGCTCCTGGCCAACCGCATAGTATGCAGCCGGATAATCTTCATCTTCTAACAACAATTTGCCCCCAGCATCCTCTAAAACTCCAAGGCCACCTAATGCTACGATTTTATTTACCCCCGCTTTTTGCATCTGTTCCACAATATTTTTCATACCAAGCGAACGCGATTTATCGGTGCCATCTTCGGCACCGCCTATCACTGAAATGACCGCATCTGAACCTTTGATGGCATGCAGCACTTCGCCTGCATCAAACAAGCCTCCCTGCAGGAGTGTGAGACGTTGCTCCTCCGGGAAGCCGGCGCTGAATACATTTCTGCCAAAAGCTATTACCTCATTGCCATTGAGTATGGCCTGTTGTACTACCTCTTTTCCTACCATGCCCGTAGCACCAAATAATGTAATTTTCATGTTGTTCATTTTATTTAAAACGAATGGTATGTGGATGATTTTGTTGAATGAAACTGAGGCAAAACCCGCCCGCTGAACTAAACCCGTTCGCTTTCAGATAAAAATCCCTGGGTTCAACAACAATCTTTTTTGAAAGGTACAAAATCTTTTTTTGCAGTTTGAACATTCTAATTCATCTTTGCCCCTGCAAATGATAAATTTTAATTTAAATAATAACAATTGGTGGTGGCACAGTATCAGTGAATGATGTGTCATGCCTATTTGTATTTATAAAACAATATTGAGCCCCGACACGGATGTCGGGGCTTTTTTAATTTCAGGAAATGAAACAAATCAAATTTTCTACCGATTACCAAAAAATACTGGCAGACGTTTATACGCCGGTGGGCATTTATTTACGCCTCCGCGATAGATTCAGAGATACCATTCTGTTGGAGAGTACTGATTTTCATGCAGGCGAAAATAGCTTTTCTATCATCGCAGTAAATGCGATCGCAGGTATTGAGATCAGTAATAAAAACACGGTGGAATATAAATTGCCGGGGCGAAATACGGAAAAAGCCGACCTCAACAGTTCTGCTTCTTTGCTTCAGCAGATGCAGGATTTTATGAACCGTTTTGAAGCAGATGGAACCGTTCCTTCGCCTGTAAATATTGCTCAGGGCGTTTTTGGTTACAGCAGTTACGATGCTGTACAGTTGTTTGAAAACATTCAATTCAATGAAAAAAAATTAGCACCACAAGAGCTGTTTATTCCGTTGATGCGTTACAGGCTTTACCAATATGTAATCATCTTCAATCATTTTAAAGATGAGTTATTTATTTGCGAAAATAAATTCGATGGAATCGAAAGTAAGGTAGAAGATCTCATGAGTATCATCCGCAGCAAAGACGTGCCGGTGTTTCCGTTTTGTATTTCTGGCGAAGAACGTTCACCAGTGAGCAATGAGGCTTACCTGGCCATGGTGAAAAAAGGCATCAAAGCTTGCCATCGTGGCGATGTTTTTCAGATCGTATTAAGCAGGCCCTTCTTGCAAAGTTTTACGGGTGATGATTTTAATGTGTACCGTGCTCTGAGAAGCGTAAACCCAAGCCCGTATTTGTTTTACTTCGATTATGGCGATTATAAATTATTTGGTTCTTCACCAGAAAGTCAGGTCATCATCCAAAACGGCAAAGCTATTGTGCATCCCATTGCCGGCACTTTTAAAAGAACTGGTGATGATGAAACGGATAAGGCACTAGCGGTAGCATTGGAGAATGATGCAAAAGAAACGGCGGAACACGTAATGCTGGTCGATCTTGCCCGCAACGACCTCAGCAGGGTTTGCGACGAAGTTACGGTAACGAGTTTCAAAAAAGTGCATTATTATTCTCACGTTATTCATTTGGTAAGTGAGGTGCAGGGTAAAGTGCAGGATGGCAAAAACGCTTTTAGCATACTGGGAAGTACTTTCCCGGCAGGCACGTTGAGCGGTGCTCCAAAATACAAAGCGATGCAGTTGATAGACGAACAAGAAAGCACTGCCCGTGGGTTTTATGGCGGAGCCGTTGGCTTCATGGGCTTTGATGGAAGTTGCAACCATGCGATCATGATCCGCAGCTTTTTGAGTAAAAACAATACCCTTTTATATCGGGCAGGAGCCGGTGTAGTGGCAGCAAGTCAACCAGAAAATGAATTACAGGAAGTCAACAATAAATTGGGCGCATTAAAAAAAGCGATTGAATTAGCCTCTTTGATTTAATTAAACATGGGTATGAATATATTAGTTTTCGACAATTACGATTCCTTTACGTATAACCTGGTTCACCTGGTAGAAAAGATTTTACACAGCAGGGTAACGGTAGTGCGTAACGATAAAATTGCGTTAGAAAAAGTAAAAGACTTCGATAAAATTATTTTATCTCCCGGTCCGGGCGTTCCTTCAGAAGCCGGACTGTTACTGCCTTTGATCAAAGAATATGCAGCCAGTAAATCTATACTCGGCGTTTGTTTGGGTCACCAGGCTATCGGAGAATCTTTTGGTGGATCATTGATCAACCTGGATACGGTTTATCATGGAGTTGCTACGGATGCCAGCATTTCGGTGCCTTCGGCAAAATTATTCAAGGGGCTGCCTGCAAATATTTCTGTAGGTCGTTACCACAGTTGGATTGTAGATGATACAACGTTGCCAGCAGAACTCGAAATAACTGCACTCGATCACAACGGATACATCATGGCGATGCAACACAGAAATTACGATGTGATGGGTGTACAGTTTCACCCTGAAAGTGTGCTCACGCCGGTAGGAGAAGCCATACTCAGAAACTGGTTGGATCAGTAAATCAGTCACTGAATATTTCAATATTGCTGAAGGATATTTACCTCAGTAAAAAGAGACCATAACAACATGAAAAAGATATTACAACAATTATTCGAATACAAAACCCTCCCCAGGGAAGATGCCGAAAAGGTGATGGTCAATATTGCCAACGGGATGTACTCCGAAGCTGAAATCGCTTCCTTCATAACGGTGTACCTCATGCGCAGTATTACCATTGAGGAATTGCAAGGTTTTAAAGATGCATTGCTGCAACTCGCTACCCCGGTTAATTTGGGCGATGAGCCTTTAATGGATATCGTGGGTACAGGTGGCGATGGCAAAAACACGTTTAATATTTCTACCCTTAGCTGTTTTATAGTGGCAGGCACTGGCAACAAAGTGGCCAAACATGGCAACTACGGCGCAACTTCTGTGAGTGGTTCTTCGAATGTGATGGAACAATTAGGGTATCGATTTACTAATAAAGAAGAGCAATTGCGAACAGAATTAGACAAGGCGAATATCTGTTTCTTGCACGCGCCTTTGTTTCATCCCGCCTTAAAAGTAGTGGCGGGTATCCGTAAAAATCTGGCCGTGCGTACGTTCTTCAACATGTTGGGACCAATGGTCAATCCGGCAAAACCAGCTTATCAGTTGGTAGGGGTGTACAACCTCGAAATGGCACGCATTTACAATTATATGTTGCAACAAGGCAATAGCCAGTTTACCATCATTCACAGCTTAGATGGTTACGACGAAATTTCGTTGACCGGCGATACCAAGATCATCAACAACAAAGGAGAAAAAATAATGTCTGCTGAAGCGCTGGGAAAAAGGGTAGTGCTGGCTGCTGATATTTATGGCGGACATACCGTTGAAGAAGCGGCCTCTATTTTCACAAAAATCATTAAAGGCGAAGGCACCTGGGCACAGAATGCCGTGGTATTAGCCAATGCCGCAATGGGATTATACAGTACCGGAAAATTTGATACTTATGAAACCTGCTATCAAATGGCGGTAGAAAGTTTAGAGTCCCGAAAAGCCTACCAAAGTTTACAGCAACTCATTCAAACAACATGAATATATTAGATCAAATTATTGTAGAAAAGCGCAAGGAAGTGGCTGCAGCAGCGCAGCTTCATCCCGTTTCCGAACTTGAAAAGTCAGCTCTTTTCAAAAGGACTTGTTTTTCTTTAAAGGCCAGTCTTACCGCACCAGGGGCTTCAGGTATTATCGCAGAATTTAAAAGGAAATCACCTTCTAAAGGATTCATTCAGGAACACGCAGATGCGGCAACCATTACAGCCGCTTATACGAATTTCGGCGCCAGTGGTATTTCTGTTTTGACAGATCTTACTTTTTTCGGTGGAACCAAGGCCGATTTTGATGCAGCCAGGCCGAATGAGATTCCCTTGCTGCGCAAAGATTTTATGATAGACCCTTATCAAATAGTGGAGGCCAGGGCCATGGGGGCAGACGTAATTTTGCTAATTGCTGCTTGTTTAACTGTAGATGAAGTAAAGAATATGGCAGCCTTTGCACAATCGCTCGGTATGGAAGTTTTACTGGAATTACATGACGAAGCGGAGTTAGGCCATGTTTGTGCCGAAATAGATTTGGTAGGAATTAATAACAGAAATTTAAAAACATTTGAAGTAGATATCAACCGATCTTTGAAGCTGGCCCAACAAATTCCTGCTCATACCCTAAAAGTGGCAGAAAGCGGTATCAGCGACATAGATACCCTTCGGCGCTTTAAAGATGCAGGGTTTCAGGGTTTCTTAATGGGAGAAAATTTTATGAAAGAAACGGATCCAGGTTTGGCATTTAAAAATTTTATTAGTCAGCTCCATCCATCTTAATCGATTGTATTAGTTTAATTATATTCAACATCGGGCCTTGCCCAAAAATCATTTATAATGAATATCAAAGTCTGCGGTATTACTAGTTTAAAACAACTTCAACAACTCGATGGGTTAGAAGTAGATTATGCGGGATTAATCTTTCACAAAGATTCTCCCCGTTACATGGGCGAAAAAATAAAGGGGGAGGAAATCAACAATTCTGACTTTGAATTAAAAAAAGTAGGGGTATTTGTAAACCCTGCGCTCATTGATGTGTTAGATGCTATTGATGCCTACGGTTTGGATGTGGTTCAATTGCATGGCGAAGAAACACCAGAAATGTGCGACGACCTTTCTTCTGAAGTAGAAGTAATCAAAGTATTTTCCATCAACAACGATGTTGTAGATATTGATGCACTGGTGGCACCCTACGATGCGGTTTGTGATTTTTATTTATTCGATACCAAAACGGCCACCGGATCCGGAGGAACCGGACAAAAATTCGATTGGAAAAAAATAGCGGACAGCAAAATAGAAAAACCATTTTTTTTGAGTGGTGGTATCGGTCCGGATGATGCCAAACTAATGAAAGCCTTCAAACATCCAGATTATTTCGGTGCCGACCTAAATAGTTTGTTCGAAAAAGAGCCCGGAGTAAAAGACATGGCGCTGCTGTTGAAGTTCATGCATGCATTAAAATAATGATTATCCGTCGGCGAATCCCTTACCTTACTATAACAGAAAATAAATAGTATGAATCAGTTTAAGAAGAGCAAGAACATGGCCAATCCCAATGAATTTGGCTATTACGGAGCGTTTGGTGGTGCCTACATACCAGAAATGTTGTACCCCAATGTAGAAGAGCTAAAGTCGGGTTACCTGAAGATCATGGGTACAAAAAAATTCAAAGCAGCCTATGAAAGTTTACTCCGCGATTTTGTGGGCAGGCCCACCGCCTTGTATTATTCGGCAAACCTGAGCAAAAAATACAAGACAAATATCTGGCTCAAAAGAGAGGACCTGTGTCATACCGGGGCGCATAAAATCAACAACACCGTTGGACAAGTATTGGTGGCGCAGCAACTCGGCAAAAAGCGCATCATTGCAGAAACAGGTGCGGGGCAGCACGGTGTGGCTACTGCTACTGTATGTGCTTTGATGGGATTGGAATGTATTGTGTACATGGGTGAAAAAGACATCGAACGCCAGGCGCCAAATGTTGCACGAATGAAAATGTTGGGTGCCACCGTGGTGCCTGCCATCAGCGGTAGTAAAACATTAAAAGATGCTACCAACGAAGCCATCCGCGATTGGATCAACAACCCCACGGATACCCATTACATCATCGGAAGTGTAGTTGGCCCACATCCTTATCCTGATATGGTGGCCAGGTTCCAAAGTGTGGTGAGCAAAGAAATCAAAAAACAATTAAAAAAAGCAACCGGCCATTCATTACCACAATATGTGATTGCTTGCGTAGGTGGTGGCAGCAATGCCGCGGGCGCTTTTTATCATTTCATCAAGGAGCCAAAAGTTAAACTGATAGCGGTTGAAGCGGCAGGACAAGGCATCAACAGCGGTATGTCGGCAGCCACCACACAACTCGGAAAAAGCGGCATCCTGCACGGCAGTAAAAGTTTACTGATGCAAACGGAAGATGGCCAGGTGGTAGAGCCACACAGCATTTCAGCAGGGTTAGATTATCCGGGCATAGGCCCTATGCATGCCAACCTGTACACAACCGGACGAGCTACTTTTATGAGCGCTACGGATGAGGAAGCCTTGGCTGCAGCAATGGATCTTTCTAAAACAGAAGGTATTATTCCTGCTTTAGAAACCGCACACGCATTTGCGATACTCGATCAAATTCCATTTAAAAAATCAGATCAGGTGGTGATTTGCTTAAGTGGCCGGGGCGATAAAGATCTTTCTACTTACATGCAATATCTTTAAAAAACAAAACGAATATGAATAAACTGGATATTGTATTTGCGGCTAAAAAAAAGCGGATACTCAATATGTATTGTACCGCAGGTTTTCCAAAGCTAAACAGTACGCCTGAAGTATTGCTGGCATTGCAGGAAAGCGGCGCCGACATCATCGAACTGGGTATTCCATACAGCGACCCCGTAGCCGATGGTCCGGTTATTCAGCAGAGCAATATGATTGCCCTCCAAAATGGGATCAGCATCGCTACCATTTTAACACAATTGCGGTCAGTAAAAGAGCAACTCTCCGTTCCCGTTATACTCATGGGATACTTAAATCCTGTGATGCAATATGGATTGGAAAAGTTTTGTGCAGCCGCTGCCGATGCCGGCGTAAGCGGTATCATTTTGCCCGATTTACCCATGTACGAATACGAAATGTTCTACCAATCCATTTTTAAAAAGCACGGTTTGCACCTCATATTTTTGATCAGTCCCCAAACCAGCGAACAAAGAATGCAAATGGCAGACGAACTAAGTGGAGGCTTTTTGTACGCCGTGTCTTCTGCTGCCACCACCGGGAAAGATACCAGCTTCAAAGCCCAGGTACCCTACTTCAAAAAAATTAAAAAAAGTAAATTTCGCCTACCAGTATTAATTGGTTTTGGCGTTAAAACCAACGAGGACTTTGAAACGGCATCCCTCTACGCAGCAGGAGCCATCATTGGAAGCGCCTATATTAAAGCTATTGAACATACTTCCAACATCAGCCAAACCACAACTGAGTTTATCAACGCCATTAAAAATCAATAAAGCTTGTTAATAATCGGTAAAACTGCCTTTTAAAACTGTAAACCCGTTAAATTGCAGGTTCAAATAATAAACATGAAAAAAGTATTATTTCTCATTGCGTTGGCCCCAATGGCAGTGTGGGCTCAAACAGGCACCAACTCTGCGAATACTGTAGCACTGAAACCGGTAGCTGAAAATGGCTTTACCGTTTCTGGTATTTTGACTGGTTTTGACGACAACACAACCATAGATTTATTAAATCCCAATACAGGCGCACCCGAAGCTAGCGGAAAAATCATCGCCGGTAAATTCACTATCACAGGAAAAATGCCTTTCCCAGATTATAGGGTATTGGTAGTAAACGGCCAGCCTCCTTATTTGCCCCTTTATTTGGATAATAGCAACGTTAAAATAGTAGGAACAAAAGAAGGTTTTGAAAAAGCCAGCATCACCGGTTCTGCTTCTCACAATGAGTTTATCGCCTTTAATGCCATCGCCAAACCTTACGAAAAAATATTTATGCAACAGGAAGAAGCCGATCCTGAAACTGCAAAAAAAGCAGCCACTGCATTACAACAATTCATCGGTCAATATCCCAACTCCTATGTTACACCACTCGCCATTTATAGAGTGCATCAACTAACAGATGATGTAGACGTGTTGGAAAAATCTTACGATAAACTTTCTGCGGATGTTAAAAAAGCATCTGTGGCAGTTTACCTGGCTACCATCATCAAAGACAACAAAAAATTCCCGGTTGGTAAACCACTGGCCGATTTTTCTCAAGCCGATACTTCCGGTAAAATGATCAGTTTATCTTCGTTGCGTGGAAAGTATGTTCTGGTCGATTTCTGGGCTAGCTGGTGCGGTCCTTGTCGCCAGGAAAATCCCAATATTGTAGCCAATTTTAATAAGTACAAAAACAAAAACTTCACCGTATTGGGCGTATCGCTCGATAAAAGCAAAGAGCCTTGGTTGGAAGCCATCAAGACAGATGGCCTGGCCTGGACACATGTAAGTGATCTCAAAGGTTGGAACAACGAAGTGTCTACCAAATTTGAAATATTCAGTATTCCACAAAGTTTCTTGTTAGATCCTCAGGGAAATGTGATTGCTAAAAATTTAAGAGGTCCGGCTTTAGAAGCGAAACTGGCAGAGCTCATCAAATAAATTCTTTTAGAAAATACACGAAGGGATGCACTTAAAATGGCATCCCTTTATTTTATTTAAAAAAACGGGGTTCATCATTTTTTAAAGCCCTTTTGTACAATTGAACTGCATTTTCTAAACCAAGATAGAGTGCATCGCAGATCAAAGCATGCCCGATAGATACTTCCAGCAATCCTGGAATTTGTTTGCTAAAGTAGGGCAGGTTGTGCAGGTCAAGATCGTGCCCTGCATTCATGCCTAGTTCCAGTTCCTGTGCTTTTTTTGCAGCGGCGATATAGGCTTCTATTCCTTGCTCATGGCGGCCTGCGGCAAATTCGGTCGCAAAACTTTCTGTGTATAACTCAATGCGGTCCGTACCGGTTGCTTTGGCAGCTTCAATCATTTCCACAATCGGGTCTACGAAAATTGATACCCGGATACCTTCCTTTTTAAATACGGCGATGATGTTTTTTAAATAGCCAGCATGTTCAATCGTGTTCCAGCCATGGTTACTGGTGAGTTGTCCCAATGCATCGGGAACCAGCGTTACTTGCGTAGGTTGATTGGCAAGCACGAGCTCCACAAATTTGTCTTCTGTAGGGTTTCCTTCAATATTAAATTCTGTCGTAATTACTTTTTTTAAATCATATACATCCTGGTATCTGATGTGTCGTTCGTCGGGCCTGGGATGCACAGTGATGCCATCTGCCCCAAAACGCTCGATGTTAATGGCCGCCTGCACAATATTGGGATTATTGTGTCCCCTGGCATTTCTGAGGGTTGCTATTTTATTGATGTTTACTGAAAGCTTTGTCATGCTGCAAAATTTACTACAAAGGTAACATTGTAAACCAACAATAGTTTGCTTGTGTAAGGGCGTGCCCCTGTGGGTCGGGCAGCTTCGCTGGTAACCTTCGTCGTAAAGCAACTAATGTTGCTTTCCTTCTCGGTTACGCTGCAAGTCCTCCTCCGCTGCGCTTCGTGCGGGCTTTCCGCTACTATCCCTCACGCAGTGCAAATGACCATTTGCGTGTATGGGTAATAGTGAGTACTCAGAAACTACCCGTTGAAATTTGTTTGGAGAAACATACGAACGTCCTTAGAACCGAATGAAGTAAAGGCAACAGTGGCAAGATTCATCCAAAAATACTTTGGGAAGCAATCATCAGACGTTGAAGGTGTTTTTAGCTGCCATCAATATAAAAAAAGGGACACAGTTATTGATTAAAAAATAACTGGTTGATCAAAAATTTACGGTAGCTGGTGCTGTTGAAAGAAATTCCATAATAAGTTATTGGCATCAATGACCACTGAAGGAACATCGCTGTTGGGGCCACCTGGCAAACCTCCGGGCCAACCATGGCCGCCATCCTGCGTGAGGTAATATTGGATACTGCCGTTGTTGCTGCAACTGTTCCACCGGGTAAGTTTATACTGGCTGTTGTTTACCACAATTTGGGGGCTGTTGTTACAACCGTTTCGGTTACTCCATACATTTAATACAGAATCTAATGGAGGGAAATAAGCATTCGAAATGCCTGTTCCAACTCCGCCCATATAAGGCACCTGAGTGTCTAACACAGAATGCATGTGTAACACTGGCACTGGCCGTGATGCGTTACAAGGACTCAACAACGACATACTACATCCGTTGGGTGCAATGGCCGCAATTTTATCTGCTGCTTCGCACGCCAACCGATAACTCAACATACCTCCGTTAGAGTGGCCGGTAGCATATACTTTTTTGGGATTGATCTTATAGTTGGCAACGAGTTCATCTATCAGGTTCCTGATAAATTTCACATCGTTTACATTGTTAGTAACGGCAGCACCGCAGCATCCTCCAGCATTCCAGGTTCTAATGCCCAACGGGCCTGCTCCTTTATTACCATCAGGGAAAACAATAATAAAATTTTCTGCGTTGGCTTTTGTGCTTAACCTCGAAGTGCTATCAAATTGCCGCCCGCTACCACCTCCACCATGCATGGCAATCACCAAAGAAAAATCAGCGGCATTGTTGTAATTAGGAGGAAGGTTTACGATAAAGGTTCTTTCCAAACCATCTACTACAATGGTATCGGTGAATCTGAAAACAGTAACGGGGTTGTCGTCATCTGTTGGGCTCTTGTCTTTTTTACAAGCCAACAATAGTATAAAAGTCATCAAAAAAAATACTATATTTTTCATCAGTGGATTTTTGTTGTTCGTTTATGACCATTTGTTTGATCAAAGGTTTAACTGATATCTGGTTGAAATATTGTGCGCAATTAATTTTACAATGCTGCCAATTCCTGCTCTGCAAATACATTCTGCGGCAAACGAACCTACACCTCCCATTCCTACAATCATTACGTGTTTACGCGTAAGTTCCCACACTTTTTCTTCGCCGATGGGTAAACTCGTTCTGCCTAACCAGGATATATCTTGTATTAAACCGGGATTTTAAAAACGCTGAGGGTGTTTTTTTGAAGTTGCAAACTTAGTGCTTCTATCGAAATATTTCTAAGATCAGCTACGCCTTTATAAATTGATTCGATGCTATCGGGTGCGTCATCAGATTCCAAAAAAAACGATCCTCAGCAAAGTTTGCCACTACTTTTGCCAACTCAGGAAATTGTATTGCTTTTTCAAAAGAAAGATAACAGCCTGCGTTCAATAATTGTTGCGCCAGCACCTGGTTTTTGTTGTAACCATGGATGATCACTGGAACCTAATTGTTCAACTGTTGTAACATTTGCAATACCTCAGCATACGCCCTTACCGCATGAAGGATCAGCGGTTTCCCAAATTCGTTCGCTAACAACACTTAAGCAGCGAATACCTCCTTTTGTAGTACAAAATAGGTTTTGCAAAACATGTCTGGTCCACATTCACCTACGGCTACCACATTTGGCCGCGCCAGGCTTCTTTTTAGATCCTCCAGTTCAGACTTCCAATTTTCCGGATGAATGTACCAAGGGTGTAATCCAACCGAATAACAACCAATATCCGCTATCCGCTCAAAGTTTTTATGCAGGCTTTGTATTGCGGTGCTGTTTACAGCTGCACTATGTGTATGGATGTTGAACTACTTCATTCAATATAAACGAAAGAGAAATTAATGCAATTATAAATTAAAGTATCAATCTAATATTCAGGGTTTAAGAAAATTATTTTCATACTTATATTTTTATAGTTTCTGTTTACAATAAAACGTCAGTAACGGAAGTTGCTTTTTATACTTTCCACATACTTGATTTATACTGAAAATTGTATATTTATATAAAAAATGCCATCATCAGCAACTTCTGTTCAAGCATATATATCGGAGCTACCTTCTGAAAGAAAAGAAGCGATGGAAAAACTTCGGAAAGAAATCAGGAAAAATCTGCCGAAAGGATTTAAAGAAGAAATGAGTTACGGAATGATTGGGTATGTAGTGCCGCATACTATATTTCCGGCCGGATACCATTGCGATCCCAAGCTACCACTACCATTTATGGCAATTGCTTCGCAAAAAAATTTTATCGCCATTCACCACATGGGTATGTATAGTGATCCTCTACTATTAGATTGGTTTACCAAGGCTTATACCCAAACAGCCGCTACAAAATTAGATATAGGTAAAAGCTGTATGCGGTTTAAAAAGCCAGCTCAAATTCCCTTCGAATTAATTGGTGAATTATCTACAAAAATGACTGTTCAACAATGGATCGATTTGTATCAAAAAAGCTATACCAAAAAATAGCAACTCAAATGATTGATCCCAACGCAAGTGTTGAGGAAAGTAAAGGCACCTTTCGCCCGCTTATTTTGTATGCAATTGGTAATGCCAGCCAGGGTCTGTTAAGTTAAATGCTTGTTTCATTCTTTGTTAAAAATTTTAAGGTCACGGATATTTTTTTGAATGGCTATGGCGCCAAACAATGCCAATAAAAATGAAAATGTGTAAAACCCTTTTTCACTTGGAAGCATCTCCGCATTCCAAAGTCCGATCACCAACAAAACAATTGATAAAATGGTAGCAAACCAACATAGTCCGTAATAAATTTCTGTAACGGGTAATTCTTCTAATTTATCCCGCACCGATTTCTGCACCGACACCACTGCAAATAATCCGAACATGAGTACCGTGAAGTAATAGCCTTTTTCATTCAATAGCAGGTCTGAACGCCAGAGGCCAATCAAAAAGCCTAACATACCTGCACCAAGTGCAATCCAGGATGCAGCAATAAAAGCATTCGATGGTTTTAGTGTCATATTTTAGTGTTTGTTTGTGCTAAAATACCCGCGCATTCGTTAAGGATTTTATAAGGGACATAAAGAAGATGTTAAGGTTGGAATTTAATAGCTAAAAATTCTTGTTCATACGCACAATGGCGTATGGATCTGCTTCCTTATTTTTGTTGGATGACAGGAATAGACAGTGTAAAAATAAAACAAGCCATCATTCACAAAGTGGGTAATCCCACCAGGGGAGAAGCGTTGAAACTTTCTGAAAATGTATTAACCTTGAATGATCCCATTGTTCAGCAATTATTGGTCAAATATTTTTTGGGTTCCATCAACGAAAATGAGTTGTACCAATTCAGTCATTTGTCTGATATCAACTTAAATGAAATGTACAATTATGTTTCTTCTATTTTTAAGGAATCGGATGATTTCATTCGACAATCGAATTACATCGCTCAGTTTTTGTACCATACTTCTACACATGTAAAAGTAAAAGAGGGTGAATTGTGTGTAGTGCACCTGGGGGAAGTGCCATTCGAAAATGATTTTATAGAGGCGGTGGGTATTTTTAAATCGGAAAGTAAAGAATCTTTCTTAAAAATATTGCAGCACGGTCAAAGCCTGGAAATTATTCACGAAGATGGCATCAATGTAAACAAGCCCGACAAAGCTTGCGTAGTGTTTAAAACAAAAAGAGAGGAAGGCTATAGGTTAGCAGTCATCGACCATACTAATAAGCAACAAGATGCACTATATTGGGTGAATAAATTTTTGCAGGTACAACCGGTAGCGGATAGTTACCATCATACAGATAAGTACTTGTCACTTTGTAAACAGTTTGTGACAAATGAATATGCAGAAAAATTTGAGGTGAACAAATCGGATCAGAGGGAAATGCTGAACCGATCCATGGATTATTTTAAAACACGCGACCATTTTAACCTTGAAGAATTTGCTGGGGAAGTGATTCACCATCCAGACGTAGTAGATAGTTTTATCCAATACAAAAAGAATTTTGAAACTGCTGGAAATTTTGAAATGGAAGATGAATTCGATATCCACTTAACGGCAGTGAAAAAACAACAAAAATCATTTAAGTCTATATTAAAACTCGATAAAAACTTTCATATTTATATTCATGGCCGGCGCGACCTGATAGAAAAAGGCGTAGATGAGAAGTCGGGTAAAAAGTTTTATAAAATTTATTATGACGAAGAGCTGTAAGTTTCAACAGGCTGCTTATACATGAGATTAAATTTTGTGTTCGGTGTTGTTTAAAGAACTGCGAAGCAAGTAAAGGTCTTTCAAAATTTGCACTTAAAGTAGCTTTAAACATTTATTTTGATTGTCAGTTTATTCACTGAAAATTTCTTCCGTACGTCATACTCTAAATGATAATATCAATCTAACAATAATCCAAATTGCCAGAATCGTACCCATCAATGCAACGAACTTCCAACTGGAGCAAAAAGCCCCGGCCTTTTCAAAAAAAATTGATTTATTTTTTAGAGGGACGTATTTGCCGTTGGTGGGAAAAATTTCTGCTGATAAGGTCTTGTCTTCCATAGGGAATGTCCCCTTAGCCTGCGTTACATCTGTAGTAAACTCGTCGGTATATTCATTTTTCATCGTGCGCAATTGTTTTGCAAAGTTCATACATGAAAAAGCGTCTAACTTACATGATTTTGCAAAATACTTACATCATCTACAGTATTCTTCAAGCACCGATATGTCCTTCAGCATTTCAGAATGCAGCACTTTAGGTGTTACGATGTACCATATTAAAACCGTTTTAATAAAGGGTATCATATATTGCAAAACGGTTGTTTTCATCTATAAATTTAGACGTTATTTTGCAGGCAAAAGTCTGAAAATAAATCCAGGATTTTCTACCGCCACATACAGGTAACCGTCGTTGCCCATTTTGACATCCCTAACCCTGCCCACATTTTTCAATAATAATTCTTCTTTTACCAGTTTGCCGTCTTTAAAAGCACAGCGGTTCAAATAATTAAAACGGAGGGAGCCAACCATTACATCACCCTGCCAATTTTTGTATTTATTACCTGTCACAAACGCCATTCCACTGGGCGCAATGGAGGGGATCCAATAATGCAGGGGTTGTTCCATGCCAGGTAGCGCGGTTTTTTCGGTAAGCACGGTGCCATTGTAGTTGATACCATATGATATGGCGGGCCAGCCATAGTTTTTACCTGCTTCAATAATATTGATCTCGTCTCCTCCGCGTGGCCCATGCTCATGACTCCAAAGAGCACCGGTAACAGGATGTATCGTTAGACCTTGTGGATTTCTATTGCCGTAACTGAAGATACTGGCCTTTGCTTCTTTGTTGTTTACAAATGGGTTGTCGGCCGGAATACTGCCATCATCTTTGATTCGATGAATTTTACCCAAATCGTTCCCGGTAAATTGCGGGTTTTGTTTTTCATTTCCACGCTCACCTACAGAGAAGTACAACATGCCATCTTTACCAAATACCATTCTGCTCCCATAATGATGCCTGGTTCGTGCGTAAGGCAAGGCTTCAAAGATTATTATTTTGTCTTGAAGTTCATTGTTCTTGATGATAGCCCTTACAATGGCAGTGGTAGAAAGGGATTGGTTGTTTTCTTTTTTTATAGCCGAGTATGACAAATAGATCCACCCATTAGAAGTATAATCGGGGTGAAGTATTACGTCCATCAATCCACCTTGCCCGTCTGCATTTACTTCAGGCACTCCTTTTACAGGGGTCATGGATTTGTCTATACCAATCTTATATAAAGCTCCTGTTTTGCTGGTCACCAGCATTTCGCCGTTGGGTAAAAAGGCCATTCCCCAAAATGATTTTGCGCCGCGAGCGATGGTATCCAATACAATGTTTTGTTGTTCTGATTTGAATAGGTTTTCTTTTGCTGCTGTTTTTTCAAAATCGTATCGTTCCCTGTTTTTTATCCCGTTGAGGATATAATCTGCCAAAGCGTATACTTCTTCGTCTTTAAAGGTAGCTGCGTAAGATGGCATGCCAGCATCCGGGTAACCCAATTTGATCGCTTTAAACAAGTCTTCTCTTGATGTACCGTACTTCCATTGCCGATCTACAAAAGCATCCATTTTGTCGCCATGACAACTGGCACAATAGGACGCATAATTGGCTGCAGCGGCAGTATCAGGCGCTATATTTCCTGTTATGGTTCCTTGCTTGCTCGTATTTTTCATTTCAGAGCAGGCGAGACTAATCATAGAAAACGATAGTAGGCATGTCAACAATTTGATCATGGTTAAATATTTTATTTTTAAAATTTCTAAATATCATTACCGTACCATTCCTGTTTCGGAATGGGTTTTGTTCCTATAAGGTCTGCTACCAAAGAGGTCCAGCCTGTTTGGTGACTGGCACCTAAACCTGAACCAGAATCGCCATGGAAGTATTCAAAAAATAATACGAGCGATTCATTGCCTGGTCTGTTGTAAAACCAATTGTATTTTCCATTCAGTTTACGGTTACCGTCTTCATCTTTGGCAAACAAACTAATTACCCGATTGGATAACAGGGTTGCTACTTCTGATAAGTTGAGCCACGTGCCTGATCCGGAAGGACATTCTACTTTTAAACTTTCGCCATAAAACTCACCATATTTTCTGATCGCCCTAATGATCAGATAGTTGATCGGCATCCAAACAGGTCCCCGCCAGTTGCTATTGCCTCCAAATAAATTGCTGGTACTATCACCCGGATCGTATTGAATGGTATATTCTTCAGCATCTACGACAACAGTGTATGGGTTTTTTTTATGGTGCTTGGATAAGGCCCTTATACCTCCGCAGGATAAGAACTCCTCTTCATTTAACATCCTGTTCAATAAATGGATCAACCTTTCTTTTTGTACCAATGAAATCAATATTTCTTCTCCGTCGCCGCGTTCTTCGTTGGGCCAGAATAGTCCATTCTTTTTTCTATAATTTTCAAACCAGGTGATTCGTTTTTTGAAATCTGGTAGTTTTTTCAGAATATGGTTGTCAATGGTACTCACTGCAAACAAACTCGTTAAACCTACAATGCTTTGTATTCTCAAAGGCAATGGGTCGGCCCCGGAAATGCATAAAACATCGTAAAAGAATTTGTCTTCTTCATTCCACAATCCATGGTTGTTGAGCGATTCGGCGATCATGACGAAGTGCTCAAAAAATTTGGTGGCGATGTCTTCAAATGCAACATCATGCTTAGAAATTTCCAGTGCAATATCCATCATGTTTAGTGCGTACATGCCCATCCAGCTAGTGCCATCGGCCTGCTCCAATTGCGTGCCTGAAGTGAAGTGGTGGCTTCTGTTAAACACGCCAATATTATCGAGTCCCAAAAAACCACCTTCAAATATGTTGTTTCCGTTTCTATCTTTTCTATTGATCCACCAGGTAAAATTGATGAGTAGTTTTTGAAACACCCGTTTTAAAAA
Organism: Chitinophagales bacterium; assembly: GCA_038249665.1. Classification (GTDB taxonomy): domain Bacteria; phylum Bacteroidota; class Bacteroidia; order Chitinophagales; family Chitinophagaceae; genus Ferruginibacter. The sequence continues at coordinate 5,332 of JBBSDF010000049.1, read as the reverse complement.
AATGACATCCCCTTGTCCGTGTGTTTCTTTTTCTATTCTGTAAATTTCCATCGCAGCCCAAGCCTGAACAGGAGGGTTCACGTCACTAAAATTCCATTCGTATGCAGGTAATTGTCCGTCTGGTTTCATGTACCATTCCCGCATGATGAGTTGTAGCTGGTGTTTGGCAAAGCCCACATCAACTATAGCCAGTGAAATACAATGAAAAGCAAGGTCCCATGCTGCATACCAGGGATACTCCCATTTGTCGGGCATGGCAATAATATCTTGGTTTTTGAGGTGTTTCCAATCACTGTTTCTGCCATTCATTTTACCCTGATTAATTGGGGTAATGCCGTCACTGCTAGACAGCCAGCGTTCAACGTCAAAATGATAATATTGTTTACTCCAAAGCAAACCTGCCAATGCTTTGCGTTGAATGTTTTTAAGATCTTCGGTTATATCATTCGGTAAAATCACCTCATAATATTCATCGGCTTCTTTTTTTCGTTCTTCAAATACTTGTTCAAATCCTTCCCGGAAAGGGGTTTCCGTATATTCATTCCCGAGTCTGCAATAAAGGTCGATGGTTTCTTGTGCACCCACTATACGCTCGTAAACCGGCGTAAATTTGGTGCCTTCTTTTTTATTACGAAGTTTGGTTTTATTCACGCCTTTAATAACAGCATCGTGAAAAGCATCTTTGGTAAAAGGATTTTTACCAGCCGTACCATTTAATTTGGCATGGTTGGTCTCATTTTCGGTAAACAACCGATCATTGGCGTCATTAAAATAAAAGTAATAGTCACCTATTCGGTGATGGCTGGCTTTCACAGAATTTTTATTGAGCAAACTAATTGTTGGTTTTGGATCTTCCGGAGTAAAAATCCAGCGGTTGTAAAACCAAAGTGTTGGCAGGATAGTAATCGGTGCGGGTGCGTTGAATTTATTCGTGACAGATATTTTGATAAAAATATCCGTGGAATTGATTTTGGCGTACTTGATATTGATATCAAAATATTCATCATTGTCAAAAACACCGGTGTCCAGAATTTCGTACTCTGGTTCGGTTTTACTTTTATTGCGATTGTTTTCTAAAAGTTGTTTGTACGGAAATTCCTGCTGTGGATATTTATATAAATATTCCATGTAGTAATGCGTAGGAATATTGTCCTGATAAAAGTAGAGTTCTTTCACATCTTCCCCATGATTGCCATCATAGTTGCCCAGCCCAAATAAACGTTCTTTAAGAATGGGGTCTTTGCCATTCCAATAAGCTACGGCAAAACATAAGTTTTGAAAATAGTCGGAGATGCCGGCAATACCATCTTCTCCCCATCTATATGCCCGGAAGTGACTTTGATCGAAAGGTAAGTAGCCCCAGGCGTCGCCGTATGGACCATAATCTTCTCTTACGGTTCCCCATTGCCTTTCACTAACGTAGGGGCCCCATTTTTCTAAAGGAATCGATTGTTTGCTATTTTCCCTTAATCGTGCGTGTTCTCCAGTCATAATATCAATTTAATTCAATACGTATGCTCCTTCATTACAAAGGTTTTCGGTTATCAGTCAGGCAATCAAATCGATGCTAAAAATAAGGATTTTGATTGGAGTGCCCTTTGATTGTGTAACGGAGTGGTGAAGATTTGAATCCTTTAATTCAATTTAACTAAAACAAAAAGTTCCAGATCTATCTGATCGGGTAAAATTTTACCTGGATAAAGTTAAATAAATAAAGGTCGTATCATGTTTTACAGCTTCTTTGAAATTCGGTTCAAAATAACTAACGAATGGTCATAGCAGTTCCTTTCAAAACGGGAAGTTCGTCGTTTAATTTGATGAAGTACACATAAGCACCAATGCCGAGTACCTGCCCTTTAAAAAATCTATTCCATGGTCCGTTAGATATGTTATTTTCAAAAACAGGTTGGCCCAATCTGTCAAATACTTTCAGTTCAAAATCGGGGTAAACATTTAAAGCAGGGATATTCCAAGTATCGTTGAGTCCGTCGTTGTTTGAAGTAAATGCATTGGGAATAAAAATGCCTGTAAATAATTTTACATTTACTTCATCTGTGCTAATACCACAACCATTTTTGGAAGTTGCCTAAAATGTATAAGTAGCATCAGCTATCAGAGCTACCGTTGCTTGCAACACCTGTGGGTCAATAATATCAATGGATGGCAACCATGTAAAGCTGTCAAATTCACCAATGATACTAGCCGATAAAGTGGTGCTGCTACCGAGAAAAATATTTTTGTCTGGACCTGCATCTGCTATAGCTCGGCTGTAAACATTTACGTTTACAAAGGCACTGTCTTTACAGCCCGCAGCATCTGTGCCCACCGCCTTATAATTACTGGCGGAAACTGGCGACGCTATTGGATTGGCAATAAAAAAGATAGATAAATCTGCCGCAGGCGGCCAGGTAAATTGAACTGCACCGAAAGCCTGTAGTAAGATATTGCCACCACTGCATACGGCAGTTTCAGTAAAAGATACACTTACTAACGGTGCCAAACAAACGAAAACATTTGTGCTAGTGTTGTTGCTACAGCCTGCAGTATTCGTAACAATAACACAATAATTACCAGTCTGGTTTCTATTACTCGCAGGTACTGTTATGATCGCAGTGTTGGCAGTGAATCCGTTTGGTCCGCTCCATTGGGACTGCGTACCATCCGATGCAGTGAGTAAGAAGGGATTGCCTTCACAAACTGGTCCATCATTGGTAGCAGTTGCTACCGGGGAAACATTGATGTTATGTAAAATAGGACTGCTGCTAATTCTGCATTGCAGGGTGCCAAAATTGACTTCTTAAACTGCAAGTCTGTATTCATACCCCCCAGTAGGGGCTCCTGCAAGAATATTGAGGTTATAGTTGCTGCTATTGGCGCCCGCAACGTCTGTCCACACGCCATTGTTGAATTTAATTTGCCACTGAAATACCGGATTGATAAATCCAGCGGAAACGGTGCAGCTCAACGGGTAGTTGGCAGCAATATTTTCACAAAGATTGAGCGTTGTAGTATTGAAACCAGTGACCGCAGGAGTTAACTGTGGGCCACAATCTCTAAAAGTGATATCATCCAGCGCAGGATCATTGCCACAACCGCCGGGTGCATTGTTGACCATCCTTAAAAAAATGTCATTTACGCCTGGCGGCGTGGTAAAGAAAAAACCATATTGATTCCATTGTTGACTAGCAGTAGAAGGGATGTTGCCACTATTGTAGGTTTGTAAAATAGGACCATCTGTTCTGGAAATGGTAAACGTAAGATTTGGCTGAATAGCATTATTGTTATAGGCAGAAGAGAGGATCACATTTATGATCCATGCGGCAAACTCATATGCACTGCCGCCACAAAGTCCGCGAACCGTATCTACATAAAAGGCACTGGGTTGAATGGAAGCGTTTACAAGCATGAAGTAACCATTGCCATCACTGGTATGATCAGTTGTGAGTGAGTGCCAGCTGGAAGCAACTGGTAGTAATATTGCGAACGGTTTAAAAGCCATCACTTGGACAATCATCAGGCACATAAAAGTAACCAGTAGCAGCGGCGGAAAGCGTAGGTCCGGGGTTAGTACGTTATAGTGGAAGTTTAAAAGGAGACATAGGTAAGGTAGCAGCGGCGGAAAGCGTAGGTCCAGGGTTAGTACCTCTGCCGGAGCTGATATTCAGCGCTGGATCACCCAGGCTGCCTGTACAGAGTTGTGCATGTGTATTAAAACTGCAAAAAATAAAAATCAAAACAAGTATCAGCGATCCTTTCATGCGTTTACAAATATCTGTGGTAAGGAGGAGAATCCTTGAGCATATTGAATAAAATAAGATACCTAAAATTTCAGTTATTCCTTATAGAAGGTTTTGCAGGTTCATTAGTCTAAAAGTTTTGCCGTATACCAGAAAAAAAATATCATTTTATAATAAATTTGAGTTTATTCGTTTTTTATTATTTTTTACAGAAAACTTGGTTTCTGTTTTAGTGCTGTTAAAAATTTTACATCCTAGTAAATTGTTTAAAAAAGGAGTTTTTGAGATAGCATTATATCCAATCAAATAAAAATTCATCTTTATAATCTACTGCAAAGTTTTGCAATATTTCAAGATATTCTTCTTTGAATGATTTTGTTTGATGATGTTCTTTTTGGTGGCTAATGTAACCGATTATATTATCCAAGTCTGAATGCTTGTAGGAGAATGCACCATAACCAGCCTGCCAATAAAATTTCTGCTTGGTTAATTTTTCATCATTAATGAAATCATTGCTTGATTTTTTTACTTCTCTTACCAAATCGGATAAACAACAAGTTGGTTTCATACCAATCAGAAAGTGTATGTGTTCGGGCATGCCATTGATAGCAAGCATTTTTTGTTCCTTATTTTGAACCACGCCTGTGATGTATTTAAACAATCGATCTTCCCAAGAAGAATGAATAAGATATTGTCTGCCTTTTACAGCAAAAACCACCTGAATATAAATTTGGGAAAATGTGCCAGCCATTTGTTTCGATTTTGGTACGGAAAGGGGATGGGATTAAAGATATAAATTGAAAAGAAATTTTGCAAGTTTTTTATTAAAAAATTTAATTTTTTTTTTGATATCTAGGTTATTTTTTTTCTGGTTGATGATTTCTAAAGGAAGAAGTTTCGTTTTGATTGTTTTGTACGACCCCTTCAGGGTCGGGTTCATCATTTCGTTATTGTTCTATAAATATTTGACCCCGATGGGGTCATAATAATTTTGCCGTATTTTTATTCAGGTAGCCGTTATGCCAATTTCAACGTTTTATGTTCAATGATGTTTTAATTGCAAAATATTTAACTGGTGATGTATGTTATGTTCTGCTGTAATCTTGGACATATATTTCCATCAGACTCCTGCAAATTTAATGGTGACCCCGATGGGGTCGAACATTTATAGCAAGCCGAATTAATTTTGTGGGGCCGACCCTGAAAGGGTCGAACATTCATTAAATGTTTTTTTTCGTATGTTTTATTTTTTAATTTTTTATAAAATATTTTCTGCTAATGGGGATGATTGTTTTGTACGACCCCTTCAGGGTCGGGTTCATCATTTCGTTATTGTCCTATAAATATTTGACCCCGATGGGGTCATTTTAATTTTGGCGTATTTTTATTCAGATGTACATTCTGCCATTTTTTACCGTTTTATGTTCAATGATGTTTTAATTGCAAATTATTTAACTGGTGATGTATGTTATGCTCTGCGGTAATCTTGAACATACATTTCCATCAGGCTCCTGCAAATTTGATGGTGACCCCGATGGGGTCGAACATTTATAGCAAGCCGAATTAATTTTATGGGGCCGACCCTGAAAGGGTCG
>JBBSDF010000048.1:0-25253 GCA_038249665.1 Chitinophagales bacterium | reverse complement strand
TTCTTTCACCACTATGCACTACGTTTCGCCACTCCGGCCGCCGCTCGTAACGGGCGCTAAGACGTACCACGACGTCACGCACGACATTGCGCGGCACGTCGAAAACCCGCCCAACGTGCGCTGGCTCGCCGCGCTCGTGGTGTCGTTGTTCTTTGTTGGGATCTTTATGTACTCACTTTACCGGACGCTTTGGTTCGGTATCGGCGAGTGGGGCCTCAATAAAACTGTCGATTGGGGTTGGGATATCACCAACTTCGTGTGGTGGGTTGGTATTGGCCATGCCGGAACGCTTATCTCTGCGATCCTTTTGCTGTTCAGGCAGGGATGGAGAACAGGGGTGAACAGAGCAGCGGAAGCGATGACGATTTTTGCGGTAATGTGTGCGGGTCAGTTCCCAATATGGCACATGGGTCGTGTGTGGATGGCTTTCTTCGTATTACCTTATCCCAACAGTCGTGGTCCTTTATGGGTAAACTTTAACTCGCCATTGCTTTGGGACGTATTTGCGATCTCTACTTATTTCACCGTTTCCTTGTTGTTTTGGTACAGCGGTTTGTTACCCGATTTCGCTACCGTGCGTGACAGGGCTAAAACCAAATTCCGCAAAATGATGTACGGGGTGGCCGCTTTTGGTTGGACGGGTAGTACCAAACACTGGCAGCGTCACGAGAGTTTGTCGTTGGTATTGGCTGGCTTGAGTACACCACTGGTACTTTCTGTACACACCATTGTATCTTTTGACTTTGCCACTTCAGTTATTCCAGGATGGCATACCACGATCTTCCCTCCTTACTTCGTTGCTGGTGCGATCTTCTCCGGATTTGCCATGGTGCAAACGCTGTTGATTGTAGTTAGAAAAGTAATGAACCTGCAAGATTATATCACACTGGGACATATAGAAGCCATGAATAAAGTAATTGTACTCACCGGCAGTATTGTGGGTTGTGCTTACTTAACAGAGTTGTTCATGGCCTGGTACTCACAAAATCCATACGAGTGGTATGTATTCAGCCAGAACAGGGCTAATCCTTTTACCCCTTATGGATGGAGTTACTGGTTGATGATGTTCTGTAATGTGGTGAGTCCGCAGCTATTCTGGAGCAGAAAATTAAGAAGAAACGTCACCGTTACTTTCTTCATGAGCATCATCGTAAACATTGGTATGTGGTACGAACGTTTTGTGATCATCGTAACTTCTGTATATAGAGATTTCCTGCCATCGAGCTGGAGTACTTATTACAGTCCAAGTATCTGGGAAATTGGATTCTACCTCGGAACATTCGGTTTGTTTTTTACCTGCTTCTTCCTGTTTGCGAAATACTTCCCGGTAATTGCGGTGTCTGAGATCAAAGCTATTTTGAAAACCAGCGGAGAAAACTATAAAGCAAAAATGACGGATATAGAAAAAGCGGATGCAGAAAAATTCTATATTGAAGAAGTAGAGCACGCACACTAAAAATGTGCAAATAAAAAGTATTTTAAACATTCGATTCAACGGCTTTAAAAGATGGAATCAAATATTATAAATCAATATTATGGCAGGAGGAGTTAAAAAATTTGTAGTAGGCTCATTTGATGATGAAAAGGTATTGTTCCCTGCGGTGAAAAATGTGCGCAAAGCAGGGTACAAGATATACGATGTATACACACCTTTTCCGGTGCATGGTTTAGATCATGCCATGGGCTTAAGAGAAACCAGCTTGCACACAGCCGGTTTCATTTACGCCATCGCGGGTACCACCACGGCATTAACTTTTATGACATGGGTATTTACCAAAGACTGGCCGCTGAACATTGGTGGTAAACCTTACTTTGCTTTGCCCGCCTGGATTCCGATCACATTCGAGTTGACGGTATTGTTCTCTGCCGTAGGCATGGTGCTTACTTTTTGTTACTTGTGCAACCTGGCTCCCTTTGTGAAAAAACATCATTTTCATGCAAGAGCTACCGACGATTTGTTTGTTATGGCCATTGAGTGCACCGATAAAACCGACGATGCCACTTTGCAATCTTTTTTACAAAGCTCAGGAGCTACAGAAGTGAACGTGCAGGTAGCTGAAACTGGTTGGTGGATTGGCCGTTACGACCGGGAACAAAAACTGTACAGAGACGAAAAAGGCTATTAATATTTTTATCCTAACAAGATCAAGGGTAGTTTAATTTGATAATTGAAATATGAAACGACTAATAAATTTTCCGTTAATTGCAGCCATCACCTTGATTGCATTGGGTAGCAGTTGCAAAGACAAACGGAGCACTGGATCAATATATATGCCAGACATGGCTTACAGTCGAACGTATGAGGCATACGATTTGCTGGATTCTACTTTGTTTACCAATGATATGTTTGATAAAGGGGGTAACAAAATATACTTCAATGCTTCACCGTCTGCAGGTACAATCAAAAGAGGAGAAATGTTTCCCTATACCCTACCGAACGATAGTGCAGGATATGCTGCCAGTGCAACGGTTCAAAATCCGCTAGTTACACTTGCCGCTGATGAAATGTTAGAAGCCGGAAGATTGTACAATATTAACTGCGGTGTTTGTCATGGAGCAAAAGGAGCGGCTAATGGTCCGCTGGCTGGTAAAGTTGGGGGTATCATTAACCTAACTTTAGACCAGTACAAGCAAATGACAGATGGTACCATGTTTCATTCTATCACCTACGGCAAAAATAACATGGGAAGTTATGCTTCACAAATTGATAGAAAACAACGTTGGATGGTGATCAAATATGTGAGGACCTTGCAAGAGGCAGGAGGTGCGGGAACAGACAGCACTGCTGCGGTCAAACCAGCAGCAGACAGTACGGCCAAACCAATGTAATTAAAAAGAAAACAACCAACTGAGTAGTGTATTGTAAAAAATTACTACTCATCATCACACAAATATTTTTTAGATGGAACATCGTTTCGAATTACCGGCCAGTTACAAAAAATGGACATGGGGACTGATCATCGCCGGGTTGCTCGCCTTGCTGTATGGGTTCATTGTGTACAAACCATTTGCTCATGCAGCCCATGGTGAAATTACACAAGCTACCCGTTTCTGGGCAGTGCTGTTACAAAACAGCGTGTATTGGTTGTTGTTGGTAAACGCTTCTATGTTCTTCATCGCAGTAACTACCATGGCGATGGGCGGCTGGCAAGTTGCCTTCCGCAGAGTGCCAGAAGCGATTTCAAGCGTAGTGCCTATTTTAGGATTCATCACTTTTCTGATTTTGATGGCGATTGTGTTTGGTCACAGAACAGATATTTACCACTGGTTGGATACAGAAGCGGTAGCAAAAGATACTATCCTAAATGGAAAAAAAGGATTTCTAAATCCAACATTCTTCACAATTTGCTCTGCAGTAAGTATTTTTCTATGGTGGTTCCTGGGTAAAAAAATGAGAAGTCTGAGTTTGAAATCAGATGAAGGGGCAATGGACTATGAAACGGGTAAAAAATGGATTTTCACCAATACCGTATGGGCGTCTTTGTTTGCAGTAGTATTTGGTTTAACCGTAGCCTCTACTACCCCATGGTTGTGGTTAATGAGTATTGATGCACATTGGTACAGTACCATGTATAGTTGGTACACCTTCGCCAGCACTTTTGTTTCCGGTGTGAGTTTGGTGGCTTTATATGTAATATTTCTTAAGAACCAAGGGAAGCTAGAGTATGTTACAGATGAGCACATGCACGATATTGGTAAGTTTATGTTCGCGTTTTCTGTGTTTTGGACCTACTTGTGGTTTTCCCAGTATATGTTGATCTGGTACAGTAACCAACCGGAAGAAACCAGGTATTTTATTGACAGGCTCGGTACAGCTACAGAAGCTGGTGCATACCAGGGGTTGTTCTTCTTAAACTTAATAGTGAACTTCCTATGTCCCCTGTTGATATTGATGAAAAAAGGAACAAAACGCAACTGGACGGTGATTACGTTTATGGCAGTGTTGATCATCTTTGGTCACTGGGTCGATTTTTACCAAATGGTGATGCCGGGTACATTGAGAGGCAAGTTCCCAATGTCGTTATTTGAGTTTGGAATTGCAGCATTGTTTATCGGATTGATCATGTGGGGAACGGGTCGCTTCCTAAGCAAACATTCTTTGTTAGCGAAGAATCATCCATTCTTGAAAGAAAGTATGATTCACCATACTTAATTAACAAAAAATGAATTAAACAAAATGGTATAAACCATTTGTTTGAAACTAATTTTGCTGTCGAAAAAAGCTGTAGAAAGTGCAGTAACTATAAATTTTAATAGCAGATAATCAATCGGGAGATTCATTATCAGGTTTAAAAACAAGATCAAATGAAGGAGTTATTTGTAATAGCCATTACCGTAATGATTTTCGTTATCATATTTCAGATATCGAAAGCCAGTGAGTATGTGAGTGTGTTGAAGGGTGAAGAAAAATCCCGTAAACAAAACAACAAGATCAATGGATTTATGATGATCGCATTTCTGGTGCTGGGGCTCATTGGTGCCTGGTATTGTAATGAATTGTACTACAAAACAACCTTATTTCCGCAAGGATCGGGTTCTGTAGAAGGCGAAGAGGTAGACTTTATGTTGAAGATCACCATTTTAGTAACAGGGGTTGTATTTGTTCTTACCCAGGTATTGTTATTTTGGTTCGCCTTTAAATACCAGGAAAAAGATGATAGAAAAGCATATTTCTTTCCACACAACACTACTTTGGAGTTGATTTGGACAACAGTTCCAGCGATATTCCTCACCGTACTGGTGGTATTTGGATTAAAATTCTGGTTTAAAGTTACAGGGGAGCCTCCGGTAGGACACCACGTAGTAGAAGTAACTGGTCACCAGTTTGCATGGGATTTTAGGTACCCGGGGAAAGATGGCATTCTCGGAAAGAAAAATTACAAGTTGTATAATAAACCAACCGGAAATACATTAGGGGTGGACTTTGAAGATGACAAGAGCTGGGATGATATCAAAACCAACCAACTGTATTTGCCAGTAGACCAGCCAGTTAAAATGGTGATCAATGCCCAAGACGTTATCCACAACGTTGGTTTGCCTCACTTCCGGATGAAGATGGATGCCGTACCAGGCATTCCTACTACGCAATGGTTCACCCCGCAATACACTACTGCAGAAATGAAGAAAAGAACGGGCAATCCAAACTTCACTTACGAAATCAGTTGCGACCAAATATGTGGAAGGGGACACTTTAGTATGAGGGGTGTGATTGTAATCGTAACCAAAGAAGAATACGACCAGTGGATATCTGAACAAAAACCAGATTACCTAACGATGTTCCCCAACAAAGTAGCACCGGGGTCAAATCCAACAATTATTGACACAACTGCCAACAAACCATTGGCGGGGATTGTTAAAAAATAATACTCTACAACGAATTAAGAAAACAAAACATTATGAGCAGCGAAGTAACATTACAGCAGACGGGTGCAGCGATCGGACAAATCCATGATACCCATCATGAGCACCACCATCATCAGGAAAGTTTTATCACTAAGTACGTGTTTAGCCAGGATCACAAAATGATCGCAAAACAATTTCTGATCACCGGCATCATCTGGGCAATCATCGGAGGTTTGTTTTCGGTGGTGTTCCGTTTGCAACTGGGTTATCCCGATCAAACATTTCCATGGCTGGAAGATTTCTTAGGTCATTGGGCCAAGGGCGGTAAAATTCAGCCTGAATTTTATTATGCTTTGGTGACGATGCACGGTACAGTATTGGTGTTCTTTGTATTAACAGCAGGCTTAAGTGGAACATTTGCTAACTTTCTTATTCCATTGCAAATTGGTGCCAGAGATATGGCTTCCCCGTTGTTGAATATGCTGAGCTACTGGTTCTTCTTTTTGGCTTCTGTGATCATGATTTCTTCCTTGTTTGTTCAAACAGGTCCTGCCAGTGGCGGTTGGACGGTATATCCTCCATTGAGTGCCTTAGGGGATGCTTCTTCGGGTAGTAAAATTGGGATGGATCTCTGGCTCGTGAGTATGGCGATGTTTATTGTTTCTTCTTTATTAGGTGGCTTGAATTACATCACAACTATTTTAAATATGCGTACCAAAGGCATGAGCATGACGCGTATGCCACTTACCATGTGGGCATTGTTCTTCACTGCGGTACTGGGTGTATTGTCATTCCCCGTTTTATTGTCTGGCGCTATTCTATTATTGTTCGATCGTAACTTGGGAACCAGCTTCTTCCTGAGCGATATCGTAGTAGCCGGTAAAATATTGCCAAATGAAGGTGGTAGTGCCATTCTTTTCCAGCACTTGTTCTGGTTCCTTGGCCACCCCGAAGTATATATCATCTTATTGCCTGCTATGGGCATGTCTTCTGAAATATTAAGTGTAAACAGCCGTAAGCCGATATTTGGTTACATGGCGATGGTGGGTTCTTTGTTCGCTATTTGTGTACTGGCCTTTCTGGTATGGGCACACCATATGTTTGTGACCGGGCTGAATCCATTCTTAGGTGCGGTGTTTGTACTACTTACTTTATTGATCGCAGTACCATCTGCCATCAAAGTATTTAATTGGCTTACCACATTGTGGAAAGGAAACATTCGTTTCACACCAGGAATGTTGTTTGCGATTGGATTTGTAAGTTTGTTTATCAGTGGAGGTTTAACTGGTATCTTTTTAGGTAACTCAGCACTGGACATTCACTTACACGATACTTATTTTGTAATTGCTCACTTCCACATCGTAATGGGTGTGGCATCTTTCTTTGGAATGTATGCAGGTGTGTATCATTGGTTCCCTAAAATGTATGGACGTTACCTAAACAATACCATGGCGTATATCCACTTCTGGATCACCATCGTAGGAGCGTATTTGATTTTCTGGCCAATGCACTACCAGGGTTTAGCGGGTATGCCTCGCCGTTACTATGATTTCTCAAACTGGGAATCATTTAAACACTATGGTGGTTTAAATGAGTTTATCAGCGTGGTAGCGATGATCGTATTTGCTGCTCAGTTATTGTTTGTATTCAACTTCTTCTACTCTATTTTCAAAGGTAGAAAAGTGAAAGATCCCAACCCATGGAAAGCGAACACGCTTGAGTGGACTACCCCTATCAATCCTGGTCACGGAAACTGGCCTGGTGAAATTCCGGAAGTACATCGTTGGGCTTACGATTACAGCAAAGATGGAAAAGACTTCATTCCACAGAATGTACCCGTGGGCGATGACGAAAGTAAGCACTAGAGTAGCAACGCTGATTTTAGTTTGATTGAAATTGTGCAATGTTTGTTTGTCAATAAACCAATACGAACCTTTTGAGCACCATTGATTTTTTGACATCGATTTTTGAATCTATTGCATGCAGGAAAAAAACACCATATCCAACTCAACATCGTTTGCGTTGGCAAGTAAAGCGAAGGATTATTTTCTTTTGATCAAATTCACGCTGAGCTTTATGGTGGTGTTCAGTACCGTAGTAAGCTACCTGCTTGCACCGAATATAAGATTTGATTTACTACAAGTTCTTTTACTTTTTGCTGGTGGAATGCTCGTAACGGGTTCGGCTAACGCCATTAATCAGATACTGGAAAAAGACACAGATGCCATGATGATGCGCACGGCCAAAAGGCCCATTGCGAGCGGACGAATGACGGTGAATGAAGGCTGGGTATTTGTGGTTATTTCCGCTGTTTTGGGTTGTTATATCATGTACACCTTTAGCCTGGAGGCTGCATTGCTCAGTTTATTTAGTTTACTGTTGTATGGATTTGTTTATACACCGCTAAAAAAAGTAAACTCCATAGCAGTATTGGTGGGCGCAATTCCCGGAGCATTGCCTTGCTTAATTGGATGGTTAGCGAGCTTTAGCGAAGGACAAGAAAATAGCTGGGCGGGTGGGTGGATCCTATTTGCCATTCAATTCCTATGGCAGTTTCCCCATTTTTGGGCAATTGCCTGGGTAGCGCACAAAGATTACAGCGCAGCGGGTTTTAAGTTGTTGCCAAGTGATAAAGGCCCAACAAAATTCACGGCGTTGCAAACCATTATGTACAGCGTGATGATGATACCGGTAGGAATACTGCCTTATTATTATCAATTGAGTGGGATCACCAGCATGTGGATTTTATTGGGCTGCAACCTGTTCATGGTTTTTGCCAGCATCCAGTTGTTTATAAAAATGGATGTAGCATCTGCCAGAAAGGTAATGTTCAGTTCTTACTTTTACCTGATGATCGTATTTTTGAGTCTGTACGCAGACAAAGTAAAGTAGCTCATCTTATAAGAAAGTCTTAACAGCAGTTTCCAATAAAGGTTCTGCTTTAAGAAAATTTTTAAATTAAATCACCCGATAGGGTACGTGGAATGAGTACAGTGGCAACAGCAGCTAAAAATAAATTACACCCTCATAAGTTTACCTTGTGGGTGGCAATTGGAAGTATATTAATGATGTTTGCAGGTTTAACCAGTGCTTACATCGTTAAACGAAACCAAGCCAACTGGACTTCTTTTGAAATTCCGGTAATGTTTTGGTACAGCACGGCAGCCATGGTATTGAGCAGTGCTTCGCTTTACCTGGCAGGAAAGGCCTTTAAACAAAGGAACATGGCGAGGTACAGATTGCTGATGTTAGGAACATTGGTTTTAGGAGTGGTGTTCATTTTATTGCAGGTGTTGGGTTTTACACAACTCTGGAATAGCGGATTAACCCTTCAAAAAAATGTGGCCTACTCCTTTCTTTATGTAATTGTGGGCATTCACGCTGCACACGTTGTAGGAGGAGTGGTAACTTTACTGGTGATGGCCTTAAAAGCTTTCAGTAGCAAAAAAAGAAGCTACAGCACTGTGCCGGTTGAGTTGGTCAGTACCTACTGGCATTTTGTGGACGTATTATGGATTTACCTTCTTATCTTCCTGTTGATGATAAGATAGTTTTAATAGAACGCAGAATAACAGATTTTTTAGCAAATAGAATTTAACCTTTATGTCGACAACAACAATTCCAGCGGGCACTAAATGGTGGGCGGGGGGCAAAAGTCCTTTCAACGCCAGTTACGGGAAAGTAATGATGTGGTATTTCCTCATGAGTGATGCCTTCACTTTTGGCGCTTTCCTCATCAGTTACGGCACCATTCGTTTTAGTGTAAATCATTGGGCGGATCCCAACCAGGTGTTCAACGCTTTTCCTTTTGCAGGACATGCCAACCTTCCGCTGGCATTTGTGAGTTTGATGACCTTCATCCTCATCTTCAGTTCTGTTACGATGGTATTGGCGGTACACGAAGGACACAAAATGAACCGCAAAGGAGTAGAAAAATACATGATACTCACTATCATTGGCGGTATCGCGTTTTTGGCTTGTCAGGCCTGGGAATGGACGCACATGATCACCGGCGACCATAAAGTACTGGTAGATGGGGTTATTGAAGAGTGGGGAACCACTGTTACAAAAAATCCATGGGGTGTTCCGGTGCCTCCTGAAACACTCACCCAAATGGGACTATCGGCCACCGAACACGTAAACACGCCTGGCCCAATTGCTTTTGGAGGATACTTTTTTGGTATCACCGGTTTCCACGGTTTCCACGTATTAAGCGGCGTAGTAATCAACATCATCATGTATATCAAAACCAAACTGGGTCACTTCGATCAACGCGGGCACTACGAAATGATTGAAAAAGCGGGATTATACTGGCACTTTGTAGACCTGGTGTGGGTATTCGTATTCCTTTGCTTTTATCTGGTGTAAATTTATTTTTTAAAGACTTATTCAACTTATTATGTCAGCAAATACAACATCACCAGAAGTAACGTTCCAACCTGAGCATACAGGCGGAACCAAAAGAATATGGAAGATATTTTGGGTACTTTCTGCGCTCACGATCGTAGAACTTGGACTAGGATATTTCTTGTACGGGATGGGCAATTCTATTGGTTATATGACCATCATCAGTACCAAAATCGTCATTGGCTTGCTTACTTTGGCAAAAGCCTACTACATTGTGTCTGTATTTATGCACCTGGGTGATGAAGTAAGAAATTTAATCATGACGATCGTAGTGCCGCTGATTCTTTTTGTGTGGTTCATTATCGCCTTTTTGGCTGATGGAGAAAGTTGGAAGAAATTACGCAATACCAACGCTGGTTCAACACCAGATGTTACTGAAAAAGTGGCACCTGCAGCAGTGAATCCAGGAGATAAAAAATAATACATTCACATCAAAACATACTAGCCATTATCCTGAAAGGATGATGGTTTTTTTATGGTTACCCAAAACTTTTCAATGTCAAACACATCGTTACAGTATAGTAATTGCCCAAATCTACCATACAAAAGCTATCCGGCATTTCAGCCACAACGGCTTGGCCTAAAATGAAATTCGGGGCAGTATTTTTTTTCTCAAGATTCAGTTGTTAATTGAGTTTGCTTTGGGCAGGATTGACGAACTTTGTAACGCTTTCGTTGTTTGAAACAGCGTTACCAGCGAAGCTACCATTTAACCCCAAAGGCTTAAAACTATTTTATTTTGAACACAAGAGGAATCTTTACATTTTTAATCGTTTTGCTGGTACCACTTGCCGGCTACTTTATAGTTAAATTTTACAGCAAGGATGCGGTGCACATGCCAAAGAGATATTTCTATGATGACGTGGCGGCCAGAGAAAAGGGAGGAAAAACAATAACCGACACAGTATGGCACTCGGTAAAAAATATCTCTTTCACCAACCAATTGGGCCAAAAAGTTTCTCTTGATGATGCAAAAGGAAAAGTGATCGTAGTCAATTTTTTCTTTACCCGCTGCCCAAGTATCTGCCCGGGCCTTACCCGAAACATGAAACGGGTGCAGGAATCATTTTTGAAAAATCCGGAGATCGTTCAGTTTATCTCCATCAGTGTAGATCCAGAACATGACAGTGTTCACAACCTGCGCAAGTTCGCCGACAGGTTCAATGTAAACCACGACAGTTGGTGGTTTGTGACGGGGGATAAAAAAGAAATTTACGATTTTGCTTTCAATGAAATAAAAGCCAGTGTCGCAGATGTAAATGTAGATACTGCATTTGTGCATACCGAAAACTTTTTTCTTCTTGACAGTAACAGGGTTGTCAGAGGCTGGTACAACGGTTTTGATACTGCAAAATTGGCTCAACTCGCCATGGACATCCCTACGTTGATGTTAGAAAGAGATCGAAAAAGCCCTTCTATACTTAGAAGATTTATACCGATACTCCCTATTATATTTATTGGTATTGCTTTCGTTATTTTAGTTACCAGTATTTTAAATAAAAGAAGATTAAAAGCATAACGAATGATGTTAGAACCAACGCTCCAAAAAAATGATCAAAAAGCTAAATGGCTAATCGGTATTTTATCAGTTGTCGTTTTTGGCGCCGTCACTGTATTGGGAAAGTACAACCTTGCAGGGCAAAATATTCTTCCTTTTAACGAGCGAATTTTTGCCACTCTTAATGCCATCTTCAATTCAGGTGTAGCCGTTTTATTGGTAGCGGGATTGATCAGTATTAAAAACCGAAAATATGCTATTCACCGGGCAGTGATGATGACCGCGATGGTACTTTCTATTCTGTTTTTAGTTTGTTACATTGGCCATCACTTGTTTGCTGGCGAAACAGCTTATGGCGAAACCGATGGCATCAAAGGGTTGAGCGAAGCCGAACTGGCTGCTGCTGGTAACATGCGCACACTGTATCTCATTATCTTACTCACGCACATTCCTTTGGCTGGATTGGCACTCCCCTTTATTTTAATGAGTGCTTATCGCGCATTGATCGGCGAATACGAACAACATAAAAAAATGGTACGAATCGTTTGGCCGGTCTGGTTTTATGTAGCCATCAGCGGAGTCATTATTTATTGGATGGTGAGTCCTTATTACACCTAATATTGTCATCGAATTTATTTTGAAATCTAACCTTCGAGATCAAACCAAAGCATTCGGGATGATACACCTCGCTTTTGTTAGGAGCTAAGTCTTTTTTGGAATGACTATTTTTATTTAATTCAATCAGGCAGTATGGTAGCTTCGTTTACTGAGACAGATATCATGAGGAGCATTAGACGAATACTCAATGCTGCAGCGACGGGTTTTATTATTGCCGCTTTTAGTTTGTTTAAAAGGAATATGAATGCACAGAATTGCACAAATTCCTCTCTGCCCGAAAAATTTCAATTATATCGAAAAGCTGCCACCATTCGTTTTGCATGGATAGAAGTACCAGCGTTGTTGTTCCTTGTTTTTGCTTTAGTAACTGCCGATGCGAAGTGCCTTGCGTATGCCGGAGTAATCCCAACGGTACTGATTTTCACTAGTCGATCCTTGTCGGGAGCGGGGAAGCAGTTACGTACTTCGGAAGATCAATTATTGTAACACTAAGCTGTTGTTGCTTCACCAGCAATTGCTACGATCATCCTGTTTTTGCCAATATGTGTAATCACTACTTTAATAGTATCGCCTACTTTCAGGGTAGCCGCCAAGGCCGCCGCCTCCGGATTTTTATCCAATGCAATTTTTGATTTGATCACATCTTCTATCAGGTTGATGTAAATACCGTGGGCAGTAACATTGGTAACGGTTGCTTCAATCACCGATTTTGATTTGCTCAATTTTACCGCTGTATGGAAGGCAGTAATATATTCGTTGTTGAACAATGCAGCAGTAATTTTTTCTTTTTTGTCCATATTTTCTAAAGAGAAAAAAACGGGTTCATTCAGTTCTGCTTCGGTAGGTATAATGTGCCATGGCGAAAAGTGTACAGGGAAAAACAAATAGCTTTCTATTTCTTTTACAAAATAACCGTTGTCTGCGGCCTTGAGGTAGCCAGTAAATTTGTTTTGAATGGCTGCTTTGTTGAGGAGTACATCCAGAGCATTGTTGTACAAGAATCTGATGTCGGTTGCCATCATCCGATCGCCTCTTTCGCTCATTTTATGGGTAAATGTCACCGCATCTCCCATCAGAAAATGATGCATCTTTTTGGTATTTTCTTTTTGTTTGGATGGATCAATGCTTCCTTTAACCGTCTTTTTTTTACCATTTTGTTCGTACGCTATCATCACGTATTTTTTTTCGTGATTGATAAAAGCGATTTTGCCAGGAATATCAGTAGTGCTCATGTTGTAAAGATGAGATTTTTAGCCGGTTATAAACTCAATTCAACGGCTGGATCCCAGAACTTTTCTTTGAAATGCTCCACGGTTTCATTGCTAACAAGGATGCCTTCTTTTTTCAACAGTTCTTCCATTCGGGTGGGCGTTTCAAAATGATGTTTACCGGTGAGCATACCGTTTCTGTTGACCACCCGGTGAGCGGGCACTTTGGGCGTAACCTGGTGGGCAGCATTCATGGCCCAGCCTACCATTCGGGCAGATAATTTAGTGCCGAGATAAGCGGCAATGGCGCCATAGCTGGTAACCCTTCCCTTTGGAATTTGGCGTACCACATCGTACACGTCTGCAAAAAAAGTAAAACCTGTTTTTTCTTTTTTAACCAGTGGGCTTGTTTTTGCGGAAGCTGGTTTAGAAGAGGATGTTTGCTTCATCACAAAAAGATACAATTATTTAAGGAGTGCCGGGAGTATTGTTAGAATTGTTTACAAAACCGGCCAGAATCTCTGATTTTTTTGGTTCAGGTACCGCTTCATAATCATAAGGGCAATGTTTGCAACCATTGCCGCAGCAGTATCCCTTTTTTAAGTGGAACTGCTCTGTTAATACAATATAACCTTGTTCGTTGTAGTAATAATCTTCGCCCTCAATCAGGTTTTGCATCTTCGTTTGGTTGGTTTTCGGTTCGTTTTATTTTTTCTTGTAATTCATCATCTAGCGAAACAATGGTGGCTGGCAGTTTGAAGTGAAGGTAAAATATTTTGTTGCTTTTCGCAATATCCAGGGTCTCGTAATGTGTTTTAATATCGAGCTCAGGCTGGTGCGCACTGGCATATACATTCCTTGTCTCTTCAACAAGAAAAAGCCCATAGAGTTCAATGACCAGTTTGGTAAATTCAAACAATTGCGGCGAATCTGTTTTTAGGTGGATACTGCCGCCCGGTTTCAGCACTTGTTGGTACATTCTCAAAAAACGCGGGTGAGTTAATCTTTTTTTTGCCTTAGAAGTTCTGAGCTGCGGATCAGGGAAGGTGATCCAGATGTCTGCTACTTCTTCTTTGGCAAAATAATCGGGAAGCATCTCGATCTGCGTTCTTAAAAACGCGGCATTGGTCAAACCCTGATCCAGCGCTTTTTTAGCCCCCAGGTACATGCGGTTCCCCTTGATATCTATTCCTATAAAATTATGGGCTGGGTGCATGGCAGCCAACCCCAATGTGTATTCCCCTCTTCCACAAGCAAGTTCCAGCGAAAGAGGATGCTCATTGTTGAAAAAAGAATGCCATTGGCCCTGCATGTCTTTTGGGTATTCCAGCACATTCGAAAATGTTTTGATCTGAGCAAAACGCAGTAATTTTTTTTGTCCCATGGGCTGCAAATATATAGAATGTAGTGGCTTGCAGGGTGCTATTTTAAACTACCAGGGTGCTAATTGGACGTTGGTTGTTTTTTTATGAAAGCAGTTCCGGGACGCGGTTCGTTTAAACATGGATCGGGGCGGTGGACGAGTCAAAGTTTTTTGAATGCACTAAACGTAACTAATTATTTACCGAATGTTTTCTTCATCTCCTGTGCTTCTCTGGCATCGTTGATTCCTTTGATCAAAAATACGTAGGTGACGATCTTAAAAAGAATCCCTTTAAAAATAGTGGTAGGATCAATAGCGGCATTGAGTAAAATAAATAATGTGTATAATATAAGGGCGATGATGATGGCCGTGTAAGGTTTCTTCTTTGTAAAAAGCCCCAGGAAAATAAATCCTCCAATAAATGCTCCATATATCAGTAGGTCTAACCACATGTATTCGTTCAATTCATCTGCGCCCGTGAATAAGATCGCCACATTCAACGTTAGCAATCCGGCTACCCAAAATATGGCGTTTCTTGCCTGTCGAATGTGTTTGTCGTAACCTGCAGTGGAAAATTCGTTCTCCGTGAAAATCGAAGTATTGTTTTCCATTTCTGGTAGCTGTTGGTCTTTGTTATTTTCCATCGGGTATTATGGTTATTTTTGCAAGTATAAATAAAAAAAATCAATGCGTATTATTTCGTACAATGTAAATGGCATCAGGGCTGCTATTAAAAAAGGGTTGATAGATTGGTTGGCAACAGATCCGGCAGACGTGGTCTGCTTACAGGAAACCAAAGCCACCGAAGCAGATATAGATATTAAAGCGCTGGAAGCCTTGGGTTATTCGCACCATTGGTTTAGTGCACAAAAAAAAGGCTACAGCGGTGTGGCAATCTTTAGTAAAATAAAACCTACCGCTGTTCTTGCAGGAACTGGTCATGCCATTAGCGATAGCGAAGGCAGGGTGATTCAAGTGTTGTTTGGTGATGTGATGCTCATGAATGCGTACTTTCCATCTGGCACATCTGGAGATGAACGCCAAACATATAAGTACCAGTGGCTAGACGAAATGAACAGTTATTTAGAGGGATTGAAGAAAAAATATCCTAAAATTATTTTGTGCGGCGACTACAATATCGCCCATCAGGAAATCGATATTCACGATCCAAAAGGCAATAAAAAATCGTCGGGATTTTTACCGGAAGAAAGAGACTGGATGACGCTTTTTTTAAACAGTGGTTGGATCGACACTTTTCGGGTGTTTCATCCAGAGCCCCACTGGTACAGTTGGTGGAGCCAACGCTTCCCGAGCGTGCGACTCAACAATAAAGGCTGGCGCATCGACTACATCAATGTTACAGCTGCTTTGAAAGATCAACTAAAACATGCAGCTATTTATCCGGAGGTGAAGCACAGCGATCATTGTCCTGTTTTTTTAGATATTACAATATAAACCCAAACTGTTTTCTAGCATGAATGAAGAAACTGCTGTTGTTTACAATGTTACCATCAAAGTGAGTCATGTTATTGCAGATAGATGGCTGCAGTGGTTGCAAACAGAACATATTGCCGATTTAATAGGCACTGGCTGTTTTACCAGTGCAAAAGTATTAAGGTTGTTGGAGGTGGATGATGCTGAAGGGCCCACTTACGCGGTACAATATTTTGCAGAAAGCAAATCGTTGTACAACCGCTATATCGAAAATTTTGCAGAGCTGATGCGAAAAAAAGCTTTCGAAAAGTGGGGCGATCAGTTTATCGGCTTCCGATCGGTGATGATAGTTGTGAACTAATTGTGCATAACCCAGAACGAATTTACAGAATAACAAAAATTTTCAGCACAGCGCTACAATCCTTATTGGCATTGGTTTTTAAGGAGATAATATTTTGAAATCCTTTACTGTAGAGCATTTCGGACGATTTATACATTTTTTTCGATCAAATCCGCATCTTATTTTTTCCTTAAAATGCTTGTGTATATTGGATTGTAGCTGATTTTTACCATTTTTATTTTTGATAAAAAAAATTTTGTTGCAATTAAAAACCGTCTATATTTGTTGCACTATAAATCTTCAAATTAATCATTATGAACAAAGCCGAATTAATCGCAAAAATTGCTGACGATGCAGGTATCACAAAAACTCAGGCCAACGGTGCTGTAGATGCTTTTGTAGATGCAGTTACAAAAACACTGAAAAAAGGTGACAAAGTTACTTTGGTTGGTTTTGGTACTTTCTCAGTATCAAAAAGAGCTGCTCGTAACGGTCGTAACCCGCAAACAGGTGCTGTGATCAAAATCAAAGCAAAAAAAGTTGCCAAATTTAAGGCAGGGAAAGAATTATCAGCAAAGATCTAAGCTTCGCCAAATTCTTGAAAAAGCAAGATACCTTCGTATCTTGCTTTTTTTTACAAAGTAATTTCACTCAATTAAAATAAATTATTATGGGACGTGGTGATATCAAAACCAAAAAGGGTAAAACATTTGCAGGGTCTTTCGGAAAAGCCAGACCAGCTAAACCAGCGGCAGCCAAAAAAGTAGCAGCAAAGAAGGCAGCAGAAAAGAAAGCCTGATACAAACCATTGGAAAATAAATAGTGTAGGCAACAATAGCAGCCACCTATGACTCAAAGATTTTCATCCATCTTTGGAGCAGGTGACTTGTATGTTTGATGACTAGCTCGTTTATTTTCATTCAACTTTCGAAATGAAAAAACAGCACTAAGGGTGCTGTTTTTTTTGAAATAAATACATGCTTGATTAAGGTGCCAGTCGTTCTATTTTCCAGCTGGCGTCGTCGGTAAGGCTGTACTGAATGCGATCGTGCAGGCGACTAGAGCGCCCCTGCCAAAATTCGATAAGATTGGGTTGAACGATGTAGCCACCCCAATGTGGTGGCCTTTCAATTTCTTTGTTTGCAAAGCTTTTTTCAAGTTCGATCACGTTTTCATCCAACACATCGCGGGATGGAATGACTTTGCTTTGAGGAGAAGCCCACGCGCCGATGCGGCTCGATGCTGGCCGCGAATAAAAATAGGCATCACTTTCTTCAGCACTTATTTTTTGGATACTGCCTTCGATTCTAATCTGTCGCTCTAATTCTTTCCAAAAAAACACCAAACTGCAAAACGGATTTTTTTCAATCTCCGTTCCTTTGTGACTGTGGTAATTACTAAAAAACACAAAACCCTGTGGATCGTATCCTTTTAATAATACAATTCTGGCGGAAGGTTTGCCATCAGTGCTGGCAGTAGCCAGGGTCATGGCATTCACTTCGTCTATTTCACTGGCCAGTGCTTCTGCCCACCAAACATCGAATTGTAGAAAAGGATTTCCTTTTACGTCGGTTTCACTCAAACTTTCTTTTTGGTAGTCTCGTCTAATATCTGCGATATGGCTCATAGCTTATTTTGAAATGTAAAATTGGGTGTTTTAAGGCACAAAAAAAAGCATCTTTATTAAGATGCTTTGGGTAAGACTTTAAAATTATTTATTAATTGAACATACCTGCCCCACCTGTTACCGCATAGGAAGAAAGGAGTACAAGCCCTAAAATAAAAGCGATCACGAAATACAATACGATGATGATTAGAAACGCTACAATCAAATACACTACCTTCTGATCTTCTGGTGTTTTCTTGAGCGGTTCTAAACCCAGGTACATTAGGTACACGCCATAAACCATTCCGGCTATACCCAGCAACCAACCGATTACGGGAATAAACGTGAGCAGCCCCGCAATAAAGGAGGGTGTTCTGGAATAAGCCACTAACTGAGCAGATTTATTGAGGTCTTTTTCCGACTTAAAAGTAGGCGCCAGCATATCTATTATATAAGCACTAATATAATAAGAAATGGTACTGGCCAACAGCGATACTACCGCTGTCATTAAAAAAAAATTCAGTCCAGCAGCGGCAGGAAATAAAAAGCCCTGGAGTATGGACCCCAGTGCACCAATGGCGGCTAACGGGAGCACGTAGCTCATCAATAATTGTTGTGGATTGGTGGTTTCAGCGTCAATTTTTTGCCACTCTGTTTTTGGGCTTAGCAAAATGTTTTTAATTCTTTCGATCATAATGTTTTTTTATTGAACAAAATAATACATGATCTTTATTTATGCAAGTGAATTAAGAACTTTATGTGAATTTTTTTTCAATCAATAGATCGTTCAATGCCTTTACTTCTGCAAGTTCTTCTTTGAGGCTATCAATTTCCATAAGGGCGATCTCGAGTTCGCTATTTGCCGCTGCTACTGCTTTTTTCATGGTAGACAGTTGTTGATATACGGCTGAAGCGTCTTGTAATTCGTTACTCGTATCAATTAAATTGGCTTCCATACGCTCAAAATGTTTCACGGTTTCTGCAGCGCTCAGTTGCTCTTTAATGGATTGGTAAAGTTCATTTTCAAGGTCTTCTAAACGGCCTGATTGACCGCTGTTTTTTTGCTGGCATTTGCCAAGGTGTAATTGCATTTGCTCAAATTCATCCAGGTTTTGATCGAGCTGGCTTTGCATGGCAGCAGCCTCTTTGGCCCTGTTTCTAAGCAGGTCCAGTTCTTCCTCCCTCACCTGTATCATCTGGTTCACATCTTCCAATTGAAGCTGCAGGAGCTCATTATCTGACTTTAAAATTTCGAACTGTTTTTGGGTAAGCATGTGGGGTGTTTTTCAACTGTTAAGATAGTGGGTTTTGGGTAAATAAAAAAGCCACCGGAAGGTAGCTTTGTAAATATGGTAAGAGTGGATTGTTAACTTACTAGTGTGCCTACTTTTTCGCCGGTGACTACCCTGAGCAGGTTGCCAGGTTTGTTCATATCGAACACGACGATGGGGAGTTCGTTTTCCATGCAAAGGGTGAAGGCCGTCATGTCCATCACTTTGAGGCTTTTGGAAATACATTCTTCAAAAGAGATGTGTCCAAACTTGGTAGCGGTAGGATCTTTTTCCGGATCGGCGGTATAGATACCGTCTACCCTTGTTCCTTTCAAAATAACGTCTGCTTTTATTTCGATCGCTCTCAAAGAACCAGCAGTATCGGTGGTGAAATAGGGGTTACCGGTGCCAGCGCCAAAGATCACTACACGGCCTTTTTCTAAGTGGCGCATGGCTCTTCTGCGGATGTAAGGTTCTGCAATTTGTTCCATTTTGATGGCGCTTTGAAGGCGGGTGTACACGCCAGCTTTTTCAAGACCAGCTTGTAGTGCCATACCATTGATTACGGTGGCCAACATGCCCATGTAATCGCCTTGTGCTCTTTCAATGCCGGTTTCGGCTTCGTTCATGCCTCTGTAAATATTACCGCCTCCGATCACAATGGCAACCTGTACGCCCATTTCGGTGATTTGTTTGATGTCTTGCGCGTATTGTGAAATGACGGCAGAATCGAGACCAAAACTTTTATCACCCATCAGTGATTCGCCGGAGAGTTTGAGCAAAATGCGTTTGTATTTAGGAAGCATAAAGGAGGTATGATTTATAATGTGTGATGTAGATAAAGAAGGTTTGATTTTTTGCGAAGATAAGGATTAATGGAAAGGGAAATAAAACGGAAGGCAGAAAGGGTATTTACGAAACAAGAAGTTGAATGAAAGCCATTGGCCCGTTCAATCACGGTCCTATATCCAATGCTGTATTTTCAGGATTGAACATTTGAAAGAGATATGGTGCATTGGGTGCATAACATTACATGGGTAAAAACGCGGCAATAGCATGCATCAAAGCATCCCTTTTTCATAAGCGAGGTGAAGCGCTTGGGCCCGGCTGTTTACATGAAGTTTCTGATAGATATTCATTACATGTTTTTTTGCAGTGTTGGGGCTTATAAACAAGCGAACGCCTATTTCTTTGTAGAGTAAACCTTGTACAAGCAATTGCAATATTTCGCTTTCGCGGTTAGTAAGGTCAAAGAAGGTTTTTTGCAATAGAACAGCAGGTTTATGAAGGGGGGTTAGTTCATTGTTTTGTACCAATTGTAATATTTTGTGAGCGATGCCCGGAGATATGGGTCCGGCGCCACTTTCGTGCATCTGCCATAACATGTCTGCGATATTTTCGGCGCTTTCGTCTTTTAGCAGATATCCGAAAGCACCTGCTTTAATGGCTTTAAAAATTTTATCCTCATCATCAAAAATAGTCAGTACCACAAATTTTACCGAAGGGAAAAAGGAAGAGCCGATTGCAATGGCATCTACACCGTCCATGTTGGGCATTTCGAGGTCCATCAGTGCAACATCTGGTATTTTATCTGCCGGTAAAAGTTTCATTTTTTGCATAAAATCCTTTCCGTCTTCAGCCACCAGGGTAATATCAAAATGACCGTGGCGCAGGAGTTTATCTTTCAGAATATTCCGGTTGCTCGACTTATCGTCTATGATGGAAATTTTAATTTGCATACTAATTTTTATATTTCTAAATATCATAAAAGTTATGACATAAAATAATAATCCAATTGGGTTATACGCGAAGGGTAACCAAAAGCCTGGTTCCTGTTTCTGCTGAAGAAAGGATTTGCAGGTCAAAATGTGATTCAGCGGCCCTTTCCTTCATATTGGCTAGTCCGTAGCCTCTACCGGTGTCTTTTAAATTGCTTTCCGAAAAACCAATGCCATTGTCCCGTACGTCCAACACCCACTGGGCGTTCTGCTGGGAACTTGTAATAACTATTTGACTGGCTTTGCTATGTTTAATGGCATTGGTAACCGCTTCCTGTAAGATACGCACTAAGTTCAATGCCTTGGCATAATGCAATCGACTTTCAGTTGAGCCTTCCCCTTCTATTTTAAATTGTATATGAGGATAGTGCCTGCTCAGGGGTTGCACGAAATTTCGGACGCGCATGATACATTCCTGGGTGGTATAACTTTCTTTTTTGAGGGCCCAGATCGTTTCTCTCAAAGAAGTAATGATGTCTTTGGAAGCAAACTTCAAATCTTTCATTAAAGCATTTCTTACCATCACTTCTTTTTCATTTTCTAATAATTCTGTGCTATATAAAACGGCGTTGGCGTAAGCACCAATATTGTCATGGAGATCTCTGGAGATACGTTCTCTTTCTATTTGTACTTTGCGTTCTGCTTCCAGATTTCCGAGTTTTTTGCGGTATTTATTTTTATTGTATTGATTAATTAAATATCCCATCAAAAAAAGAATAACTAAAGTAGCTGCTGCAAGAAACCACCAGGTTTTATAAAACGGCGGGTGAATGGTAATTCGTATTTCTTTCATAGAGATGGCGGCCTCATCGAAAAAACGGGATGCGTAAATTTTAAAGATATAAGTGCCTGGTAACAAATAATACCGAACGGTTTGTAAATCTTCATTTTGTATCCAATGCTTATCTACGCCTTCCATTTTGTATTGATAAATGTATTGGCCTGGGTTGTTATTGCCCATGGCTACGAAATCGAAAGACAGGGAATTTTGATGATAGGGTACGTTAATAGATAAAACATTCCAAGCGGCAGTATCTTTAAAAACATCTGTATCATTTATTTTTATTTTAGTGAAAAATAAATTTATTTTATCGTAGTAACTATTAATGGCAGCAGGGAAAAAACTACTCATACCGTTTACGCCCCCAAAAAAAAGTTCTCCATCTTCGGCCTTAGCAACAGCATTGGTATTAAACTCATTTTCCTGCAAGCCATCTTCTTTCTTAAATTGCTGGAAGCTATTGTTATTATTTAATTTGAGGAGTCCTATGTTGGTGCTGCACCATAGAACTCCCTTGTCATCAAAGGACATGGCATAAATGCATTCATCTGGCAACCCATTTTCTTTATTCAAATGTTGTAAAATTTTTCCGGTACTGTCAATTTTAAAAATCCCCTTATTGGTGCCTACATAAATAATAGCCGTTTTATCGTTGCCTGCCGGCATGGGCGGCACGGCAAAGCACCTTACATAGCCAGTATTTTTAAAAGAAACCCTTTTAATTTCCTTAAATGTGCTGGCATCCAGAAAGATAAGTTCATCATTTGCATGGGTTAAAATACTTTTATTGATGTACAGCCCGCTCATGATATAGCCCGGCGATATATAATGCTCTGTGGTAACGTTTGTTAAGAAATTAGTTCTGTAAAGATTGGTCCCGGATTGAACAACGGCCTCTTTATCATTCTGGTACAACAGGGTAGTAAAATAACCAATACCACCCATATTATCGGGTAGCGAAGTAGAAATAGGCGTACTTTTTATGTTTAAAAAATCTTGGCTCACCTTCCACACCTGCTTTTCGCCTCCAACAAAAAGCAAATAATTGCCCTGAGGTGTTTTAATGATGGTGTTTACCATTGCAGGTAGTTTTCTTCCAGGTAATACCCTAATATGTTTAACCAAATGTTGGAGCGTATCAAATACCAACAAACCATTTTCGGATGTACCCGTTAAAATACGATTGTTGCTTTTATCTGGCAGTACACTCAGTACAAAATTACTATCTGAGTTTCCGGAACTGTAATATTTAAAAGGGTAATTATTGCGGATTATTTTTTTAATCCCTCCGCTTATCGTTTGAAGGAAAAGATTCCCAAAATTATCCTCCTCACAGGAGGAAATACCCTGTAAACCTGCCACTGGTTGATTTTGAAAATTTACTATTTCAGACTTTAGCAATTGCAGCGTAGAATCTATTTCATAAATATGGTTATTAAAACTAAGCAGTATTTTATTTTGCCAGGTATAAATATTGCACCTGCTAATTGGTTTGTCATCTTTGCCTTTTACAAGCAGGGAACTATACTTTTTAGAGTCAAAATTATAGCATTGCAGGGCGTTAGTTATGTTGTAATTATAGTATAAAATCTCATTTTCTGTTTTAAGCTTTAAAAAAAAAACAGAAATATCAGGCATCGGGGCTGACTTTGACACCATCCCTTTTTTTTGAAGATCCCATAAGTAGATTGAATTATTTATAATAAATGCTACTTTATGATTGATGATATTATCGCTAATTTTTGGTCGATAGTTGTTATTATTGGAGTAATCGGGAAATCCCGTTTTAGTTTCTGATAGTTTAGTATAAGTTTTACAACTGATGCCGGTGATAGCTCCCTTTTGCGAATAAAAAAAAATGGTATTGTCATCTTCCCCAATAATTTGAGCAGGTGTTTTTTCTGGTAACACATGTGTGTAGATTTCCGTAAATTTGTTATTACTAATTTCATATTTGCTTATTCCATTGGCATGACTGATCAGTAAATCTCCGTTACTGCACCTAAAAAAAAGCACCTGTTTATCATCGGACAAGCCATTTTGCAAAGGGATGGTTATAAAATTTTTCCCATCAAATTTTTGGATACCGTTGGGGAAGCCAACCCAGCAAAAATTATTCATATCAAAAGCAATATCGGATATGGTGCTTTGTAAGAGTCCTTCGTTCACATTGTAGCTAAAAGTGTTATACCGGTCAATTTTTTGAGCCTGTACGGCGTAAAGGCTATAATAGCAATAAACTATAAAAAGTATGGTTTTATATATCCTCAATGGCGATAAAATAGGTTTTTTTATTTTCAAATTACGAAACTGTTATTATATAAAGTAATTATCCAATTGGATTATAGGTGCTATAGGATTGTTTGTCTTCATTTGACAATTATAAAATATCCTTTTTTACGCTGAAGTAACCGCAGCGTATTATAAAACCCACCCAAGGTTTTCTGATGTCCGATCATCCTTTTTCAAAATAATTTTATAAAATCAGCTGTATTATGAAAAAAGTATTTCTACTATTCTTGTCGGTCTCTCTTTTAATTGCTTCATCTACTTTGGCGCAAACTTGGGACGGCAGTGCTGGCACCGATTGGAACACCCCCGCCAACTGGAGTACCAACGCTGTGCCGGTTGCAGCAGGCAACGTGATCATCCCCAATACGCTTAATAAGCCTGTGTTGGCCAATAATGTGGTGATCAATAATTTTTCAATGGGCCTGGGAAGTGGTTTAGATTTTAACGGGTTTACCCTTACCAGCAATGGTTCTTTTGATATAAACGGAGCCACATTGATTAATAGTAACGGAACAACTGATATCAATATTACCTTAAATGGTATAGGTGTTTTATACTTCAGGCAATCTATTGTTAATGACAATCTGATTATCAATCACAACAGCGCATCCGGACTTTTGGAGGGTTTTCAGTTTCCCAATACATTTAATGGCGATCTTACATTTAATTGCAACGGTTCTGGTATTTTATACACTAGCTATGATAAAGCGTCTACCTATAATGGCAATGTAACGGTTAACCGGAATGCCGCTGGAGGATCAGAAATTTTTAGATTCGGGGCTGTAGCCGTAACGGGTAATTTTTCTTACAACAATACTGTAGGCGGCAATACCATTATTAACCAGAATGGTACAGCGAAAATACCCATTTCAGGAACTGTTAATATTAATGCATCGGGAGCAGGTAATCCTACTTTTTTAATGCAACGCATCCAAAATAATACCACGGGCGGAACTATTTCTGTTCAAAACAGCGGTTTTGTTACTATAGCTTTTGATACTTTGATGGTTACAGCACTCAATGTAAACGGCTACACCGGGGCAAACACGGATGATTTTTTACAAAACCAAATAACAGGAAACGTAAATATTTCCGATGCTGTTACCAATACCGGGCTACATTATTTCAGAAGAAATACCATCAATGGAAACACCAGCATAACGCTTAATTCTGTTGCTTCTTTTTTTGAGGCTTTCCAATTTCCAAATACTTTTAATGGCAATACAGCATTTAATATTGCGGGGGCAGGCCCTTTTTATAGTAGCTGGGATAATGCTTCTACCTATAGCGGCAATGTAGCCATTAATCGCACTG
>JBBSDF010000047.1:0-27388 GCA_038249665.1 Chitinophagales bacterium | reverse complement strand
AGAGAAACTCGAATTTACTAAAACGCATCAAGGCAACCCACTACGAAGCTGAAAGCCGGGCCTCCCAAAAAATTGCGTTAAGTAAATATTGAAGAGGGTCGGATAAAAACCTATAAGGGTTTGCGCATGCACATCAAATCATCAGTTTTCGCAATAACATCAGCGTCTTAATTAAGTTACTGCCTAGAAAACCTTAGAGAGTTTACTTGTAGAAAAGTAGCCCGCAGCAGGCGATAGAGACATTCGAAGCAAAAAAAACTTTTGTGTACAGTGTAATGCCCCGAGTCAAACCCGCTACGGAGCCGGAAGCCGGGCCTCCCAAAAAATTGCGTTTAGAAAATCAGGAAGAGGGATGTAAAAATGAAATTGTACTTACCAAAGCCAGGAATAATTCTTAGCTGGTAAGTCGCACATAGTTTGGAAAGCACAAAATATAGAACTTATTTCATTTTACGCCCGACGAATAAATTTTACGTGTCCCGCAATGAGCGCAGCGAATCGGGAGTTTTTTTTTATGCAGCCTTTGATTTTTTTTTGTTAAAAAAAAGAAGAAGAGCCCGCGGCAGGCTAGATGAACATACGAAGCAAAAAACTTATCTAAAAAAAATATTCATTTCTTAATCCACCTAAGTTTAAGAAAAGAGTAGAAAAAATATAGCTCCTGCCTTAAGAAGGAAACTTTTTGCCTTCGTGTCCCGCCAGCTTCTTGCCGCAGGCAAATGTATTTTTGCTTCGCATATCTCTATGCCTAAAAGTAAACACTATATTGGTTTCCAAGAAATGAGTATATCGAAAACGCTGGTGTGATCGCCAAGGCTTATTATTTGACGATTACACACAAACCCTTATAGCTTTTTTCATATTCCTTGTTTCTGAACTGAAAATTTTCAGTGTCTACTCCGCTTTTTTAAAGTATACACTGGTATCGTCGGGCAAGTACAATTTTAATAAACCTGCTTCAAACGAATACACCGCCCATTGATTGTTGAGTTTGCTCACAAAATCAAAAGCAGTGTTGTTTTCGGCACAAAACATTTTAGTAGAAGTGATACTTCCAAAACGGATACGATTGCCTGTTGGTTCTATGCTGCTGTTGATGTTATTGCAACCATCGTTGCCCCGCATATTGCCCTTGGCTAGTTCAAAGATGAGTTGCGGAATACCATTGGCAAAATCAGCTTTTTTGGCTTCCAATCCATTCATTTTATAGAGGAACCAGCTGCCATTAATGTTTGGATCGAAGAGGTATTGACCACAACCCTCATAGCGTTTACCGTTCACCGTTACCACTACTTTTTTATTGAATTTTTCTTCGCTGAAACCAACTTTGCAGCCCTCGTCGTAAAGGAGCACTTCCATTTGCCCGTTCGTAGCCCTGGTCACATATTTTTCTGCATTCTCCGAAATCAATTGTACGGGCTTCACCATGCTGCTGTTTTGGGCGGTGCCATCCAATGATTTGAAACGAATAAAATTTTCGAAATCCATTTCCAACGACCAAGTAGCAGGTGTATTTCCTTTGGCAAAAAAATCGGTGCCATTGGCGAGTTGCCATTGCATGGCGTCTGATAGAGCAGGTGCGGTGGCTATATTTTTATCAGATATATTTTTGGAACTTCCACAGGCAGTGAAGGCAAGTAAGGTGATGGGGAAAGCTATTTTTAAGAGAAGCTGCATACTGTATTTTTTGTAAAGTTGCTGTTTTATATGTTAGCATAAAACAAAAATGCTCCGATTGACGGAGCATTTTTTATAACCAAATGGTTGGTTTAAATAGTTCGGTTGCTGTCGAAGTTTTCTAGTTCCTTGCACACGGCATTGAGGAAGGTAGAACCCAATGAACCATCGATGATGCGGTGATCGTAACTCAGTGATATGTACATCATGTGACGAATGGCAATGCTATCGCCCTGTGGTGTTTCAATCACCACGGGTCTTTTTTTGATGGCACCCACTGCCATGATCGCCACTTGTGGTTGGTTGATGATAGGTGTACCCATGATGCTACCAAAAGTACCTACATTGGTGAGGGTGAAAGTTCCACCAGTGGTATCGTCTGGTTTTAGGTTACCGCTGCGGGCTGCGTTGGCAAGTCCGTTCACTTGTTTGGTGAGACCAGTCAGGTTTAGTTGATCTGCATTTTTAATAACGGGTACAATCAAATTGCCATTTGGTAGGGCTGTGGCCATACCGATGTTGAGGTCTTTTTTGATGATGATTTTATCCCCGTCAATAGAACTGCTCAGCCATGGATATTTTTTGATTGATTTTACGATAGCCTCCACAAACAAGGGCGTATAAGTTATTTTCTCGCCTTCTCTTTTTTCGAAATCACGTTTTACTTTTTCTCTCCACAACACGAGGTTGGTTACATCACATTCTGCGAAGCTGGTTACATGCGCACTTATTTGTTTGCTGTCAACCATGTGTTTCGCAATCAGTTTGCGCATGCGATCCATTTCAATGACTTCTACATTACCGGAATAACTCGTTACTACGGCGGGCATATTTTTAGCAACAGCCACTTCGTTGTTTTGTGCAGGGGCTGCAGTTGCCACAGGTTCAACAGCAGCGGCGCCCGATGTTTTGCTGGCTACATAATTCAGGATGTCTTTTTTGCTTACTCTACCATCCTGTCCGGTGCCGGGAATATTTTCCAATTCACTCATGCTGATGCCTTCGTTTTGTGCGATGTTGAGCACCAGTGGGGAATAAAATCTTGGTCCGTTGGATGCCACTGCTGCAGCGGGTGCAACAACAGGCTGGTAAGGAATATGTTCTACAACTTTAGCTTCTTCATATTCTTGTTTGGGTGCCGGAGCAGGAGCGGCGGCTTGTGTAGGTGCTGCAATGTCTCCGGCTGCAGTGTTGATGCGGGCAATCACGGTGCCAATGGGCACTACATCGTTCTCTTTGAAAAGGATTTCAGTGATGGTGCCTTCAGCAATGGAGGGTACTTCGCTGTCAACTTTATCCGTAGCGATGTCTAGTAAGGTTTCATCTTGTGCTACTTTATCTCCCGGTTTTTTATGCCATTTTAAAATGGTGGCTTCCATAATACTTTCTCCAAGTTTCGGCATTACCAGGTCAACTAAACTCATATGGCAAAATTAAATATAGTGATAAGAAATTCAAAGCGCAAATGTAACTAAATATGTCAACAGTTGGGTACTCAACTGTTTGTTTGTGATAGAGGTAACGTTGTTTCTTTCTGCAAATCTGACTGTACAAATTTTCGTAATAAGTTGAGTGCGTTGATGGCGGTGAGCTGAATATTTCGCTGACGATCGAATCTGAAATGGAATTTTTTGGCTACCCGTTGCGTTTGGTTGCCGACCGCTACCCATACCGTGCCTGTGGGTTTTTCGGGCGAACCGCCATCAGGGCCCATAATGCCAGAAACGGCCACTGCATAGTCGGTGTGCAGTTTTTCGACAGCGGCTTTCACCATCTGCAAAACTACTGGTTCGCTCACGGCACCATGTGCCAGTAAAGTAGCTTTATCCACGTTGAGTAGGTTTTCTTTTGCTTCGTTGGAGTAACTCACCACCGAGCCATTAAAATAAGCAGATGAGCCCGGCATGGCAGTGATCAAATGCGCCATGTAGCCACCTGTGCAACTTTCGGCAGTGCTCATGGTTTTGCCATTTTCTTTGAGCAATTGCGCCAATACTTTTTCGATGGGGTCATCTAGGTTGGTGACCATGTAATCTTTCATGAGCTGTTGCAGTTGTAAAAACAGCTCATCAACGGCTTGTTCCGTTTGGTCGGTTTTATCCAAATTAGCGGAAAGCCTTAACCGCACCATTCCGTAATTGGGCAGATAAGCTAGTTTGATGTAGGCTGGCAGCGCTTCTTCAAATGGTTGGATCATATCGGCGATCATAGATTCACCGATGCCGAAAGTTAGCAATGTGCGGTGTATGATATGAGCCGTGGGAAATTTTTTGGTGAGGAAAGGAATAACGTCATTGAGCATCATGCCTTTCATTTCGAGAGGAACACCAGGCATACTGATAAATACCTTGCCATTTTTTTCGAACAACATTCCCGGTGCAGTTCCATTTTTATTTTGAATAACGGTACATACATCGGGTACTTCTGCCTGGCGAATGTTTCGGGGTGTTAACGGTCGTTCAAAAACTTCTTCGAAGAGGTAGGTCACATTTTTTAAGGCTGCATCATTTAAGATCAGTTTTCCACCAAAATAATCGCAGAGCAAAGGCTTGGTGATATCGTCTGCTGTTGGGCCCAAACCACCGGTAATTAAGATGGCATCAGAGTGAACAGACTCTTCATCTAAGGCTTTTCTAATATCGTCCCACACGTCGCCTACCGCCACTCTTCGATTTACGCGGATGCCTGCTTTGTTGAGTTCCTGGGCCATCCATGCACTGTTGCTGTCTATCACCTGGCCTATCAATAATTCATCGCCAATGGTAATGATGGAAATATTTGTCATGTAAAGGGTTGTTTTTATTTTGATCTCTAGTACGAAACGGTATTGGTTCTCTTTTGTTCAGTCTCCAGCAATTAATATCCAACCACATTTATTTGGATATTAACAACTGCACTTCCTCCATCAAAATTAAATCTTTTAGTTTTGAAAAATAAACACCGCCCATGAAGTTGTTCTCTTTATTCATTTTTATGTTATCCAACGTTGCCATGTATGCGCAATCGATGACTGCTAATTTAAATTCGGCAGTTAGAAAAATGGAATTGGATTCGCAGTTTGAACATGCGTTGATCGGATTGTATGTTGTGAACAACAGTACCGGCGCTGTGGTATTTGAAAAAAATGGCCAAATTGGGATGGCACCAGCGAGTTCCCAAAAAATTATTACCAGTGCAAGTGCGTTTGAGTTGCTCGGCGCCGATTACCGATACCGAACCACTATTAATTTTAAAGGAACTACTGCCGGCACTTATCTGGTGGTGAAAGGCACTGGTGATCCTACTTTTGGAAGTTGGCGCTGGGAGGGTACAGTTAGTAAATACATCTTCCTATCTGTTGCTGAAGGTTTAAAACTAAAAGGCATCAATAAGTTAAAGGGGACAATTTTATTTACAAACAATAATTGGGAAACGCAGGCAACGCCCCGTGGGTGGACTTGGGAAGACATGGGGAATTATTACGGAGCTGGGGCCAGGGCATTTAATTGGAATGAAAATCAATACACATTGACCTTACAGCCGGGGAAAAAAGTAGGGGAGGAAGTAACTATCCTTAATATGGCACCAGCTCCGGGGAGTGCTTTTTCGTTGAAGAATGAATTAAAAACCGGAGCAGCAGGGTCGGGTGACCAGTCTATCATTTATGCCGCAGAAGGCAGTGAAGCAGGGCATGTGCGGGGGACCGTTCCTGCAGGTGTGGCATCCTTTAAGATTAAGGGTTCGATGCCATCTCCGCATCAATTTTTTGCTGTAGCCTTAAAAAATAATTTGATGGAAAATGGAATAGTGTGGGACGAAGGCAGCCTTGAAAATACTCCTTCAAATTTTTCGAATACACAAATCCTCACTGAAGTAGTTTCCCCATCCCTGGATTCAATGAATTATTGGTTCATGCAGGAGAGCATCAATTTATATGGAGAAGCGTTTGTGAAAACGATTGCATTGAAACAAAAAAATGTGGCAGCCGCTGATACGGGGTTGGCCATTATTCGGTATTTCTGGAGTACCAGAGGCATTCCTACAAGTGCGCTGAACATCTTAGACGGTAGCGGGTTGTCCCCCGCCAATCGGGTAACGCCAGCGGCGTTGGTAAAGGTGTTGGTTTACGCAGTTGGAAGGCCTTGGTACAAACATTTTTATGAGGCATTGCCTGCCATGAATGGAATTAAAATGAAATCGGGTTATATCGGCGGTGTGCGTTCGTATACCGGTTATGTAAAAAGTAAATCGGGTGAAACTTATAGCTTCGCGTTTATCATTAACAATTTTGATGGTAGTCCGGGTGCGGTGAGAGAAAAGATGTATAAATTACTCGATTTGTTGAAATAGTTATAGTTGCTGGCATTCATTATTTTTATGTTAACCCTGAAGTAGTAAACTTTTTTTTGCTCATAGAAGAAACGAAACCTTAACTTCATCAAAATAAAACCCTTATTATGTCTGAGCAAAATTTCAACAACCATTCTCGTCTCGTACCTCTTTTTCATTTTGTATTACTGCCTTTGATCCTCGTTTTTATGGTCGGAGCTCTGGTTAATTTGGTGAGCTCCTGCAACGCTGGAGAAAATGTGTACAATGAGTCACTGCTGCTTTTGCTAAGTGTTATTGTATTTTTGTTGGCTTGGTTTTGTCGTGGCTTTGCATTAAAAGCGCAAGACAGAGCTATTCGGGCAGAAGAAAACCTGCGTCACTTTGCGCTTACGGGCAAATTGTTGCCAGCTTCTTTAAGGTTGAGTCAGATCATTGCCCTGCGTTTTGCTTCTGATGCAGAATTTGTACAATTGGCAGAGAGGGCCGCCAGTCAAAAACTACGCAGTAAAGACATTAAACAAGCCATTGTACATTGGAGAGCAGATCACAATCGTTTGTAGTTTTTTAAAATATCAGAAATAGCCGATCAATTTTTCTCGAAGCGCTTCTGGCATATGGCATCTTTTCATGGTACTTGCTTCCATAAAATACAGGGTTACATCGCCGGTGTTCAGAAGTTCGTCTTTTTCGTTGTAAATCTCCGAGTGAAAAATAATTTTATGATTCAGCGGAATTTCTCTTAAGGTAGTCTTTACCGTTATGAGGTCGTCGTATTTTGCAGGTCTTAAGAACCGGCTGTGAATATCCACTACCGGCATGATGATACCCATTGTTTCGATGTCTTTATAAGTATATCCCAATAGCCTGATAGATTCTCCTCTTCCAATTTCGTAAAACTGGGCATAGTGCCCGTGGTACACTACGCCCATTTGATCGGTGAGCGCATAATGAATCCGTATTTGTGTTTCTGTAGTGTACATAGTTTATAGTAATTGGCGGGCATTTGTGTAACTGATCTTAAAAAAAATGATGGCTATTTCTTGGTAATGAAAAAAATATTATTTGCCAATCATCCCGTCGATGCTGATTCTCCCTGGCCCTACAAACAATAAAGCAAGGTAAGTGCCGAGGTACAATGCCGCCATTTCACCATCGCCCATAAAGTCGCCATTGTGTGATTTAAACAATGCCACACCCATGGTGATGATGAGCGGGATAGCAGCCCATCTTGTAAATAAACCAATCATTATAAACAACGCACAAAAAAATTCTGCGAAAATCGCCAGCGCTAAACTCGTGGTTGAGCCTAGTCCGAGGAAGCTCATAAATGTAGTTTTGTAATTGGCAAAATGAACGAGCTTATCATAACCATGTTTCATCATTAATCCTCCCGCAGCAAGACGCAAAATAAGCATCGCCGCATTGAAGGCACCAGCTGAATAACTGATCGTTAACATTTTTTTCATTGATATAGGTTTTATTCGTGAATGTAAAAGTAGCTAAACTCTAAGAATTAATAATCCACACTACTGTAAAAAAAGAATATTGTTTTAGCTATCCTTTAACAGGCATTTAGTATTAGATTCGTTTGTTTACAGAATGGTACAAACATTTTTCCTTGGAACAGTATTTGCTACGCCAAACATATTGGTTTTACATTTGCAAAAGCAATCATACAATTAACCCATCATGACGCGCACAATTATAATAGCACTGCTGATTTTGGCAGCCAGCTTTTCTTCTTTCTCACAGCCCACTCACAGCATCACAGATCCGGAACGTAGCTATAAAGAAGCCAAAGAGTTTTTTGTAAAAGAGCAATATGCATGGGCTTATCCCATGCTAAAGGAGTTAAAAAAACGATATCCTGGCAACAGCAGCTCGGATCATACTTATGTCAATGACGATATCGACTATTATTACATAGTTTGTCAGTTGAAACTGATGCATGCCATTGCAGAAGACGATGCCCGTTTTTACATTGCTGACAACACAAATGAAGCCCGGCGCCAAGTGATGAGTTATCATCTGGCACATTACTATTTTTTGAAAGACGATTTTACCAATGCTCTTGAATATTACGATTTTGCAGGATACGACAACCTCAGCAATGAACAAATTGCAGATGCGAAATTTGAAAAAGCCTATGCGCATTTTAATCTAAAACAGTTTTCATTAGCCAAACCACTGTTCAATGAAATTCACCAGTTACCAGATAATAAATATTACATTCCGGCCAACTACTACTACGGTTTTATTTCTTACTATGATAAAAATTACAACGAAGCCCTCAAGTCTTTTAAACTGGTAGAAACACAGGAGGCATACAAAGGGGTGGTGCCTTATTACATTGCAGAAATTTATTACTTCCAGGGAAAAAAAGACGATGCCCTACGTTATGGCGAAAGTGTGCTGGCAAGAGGCACCACCTTATATTATGAAAAGCAACTCAAACTGCTGATGGGGCAGCTGTATTTCGAAAAACAAGAATATAAAAAAGCATTGCCTTTGTTGGAAGATTATGTTAACAGTACGCCCAAAGTAACCAAGGAAGTATTATATGAACTCAGCTTTTGTTATTACAAAGAAGGGATGTTTACCAAGGCGATTGAAGGGTTTAAACAATTGAGCAACGAACGAGATTCCATGGGGCAGAACAGCATGTACCTGTTGGGGGATCTTTATTTGCGGACCAACCAAAAGTTGAATGCCCGCAATGCATTTCAGTACAGTGCTTACAATGGCAGCAACGCGGTACAGCAAAAAGTTTCCAGGTTTAATTATGCCAAACTCTCCTACGAACTAGGCTATCAGGATGTTGCCCTGAATGAAATGAAAACGTATATCCGTGATTATCCCTCTTCTGAATACGATACCGAAGCCAAAGAAATAATGGTAGAGCTGTTGGCCAATACCAATAACTTTCGGGAGGCGCTGTCACTTTATGAAAGCTTCCCTCAACCAACCGTTGGAATGCAACGGGTGTACCCAAAGATTTTATATGGCAGAGCTATTGAACTCATCAACGACCAACAATTAGTAGCGGCTGATGAATTGATGTCGAAGGTGATCAGCAACAAACAATCTGGTAACATCGTTCCCTACGCACATTTCTGGAAGGGCGAAATTGCGTATCGCATGCAACGTTACGACGATGCTATTGCCTATCTCAATACTTACCTGCAAAGTGGAGCTCCTGCACAAGGAGAAGCTAATTCTGCCGCAGCAAGGTATAATACTGGTTACAGCTGGTTACAAAAAGAAGATTACCGAAAGGCACTCAATGCTTTTGAAGGAGTCAGTAAAATCCTTCCTTCCTCATCAACTCCCATACAACAAGATGCCTATTTGCGGAGTGCCGATTGTTATTACATGCTCAAAGAGTTTACAAAGGCATCCACGATGTATGACCAAGTGATCAACAGCGCATTGCCAGCATCTGATTATGCTATTTATCAAAAAGCAATGATTGCTGGTGTGAAAAATAGCAATGAAAAAATTCGTTTGCTGAATTCCATTTCAAAGCAATACCCCAACAGCAATTTGGTGCAGGATGTAAATATGGAGATAGCGATCACCTACATTGCAGATGAAAAATTTGTAGAAGCGATTCCATTTTTAAATAATATTTTACAGTCGAACAACAATGGATTAAAACCAAGGGCTTATCTTAAAAAAGGATTGGCTTACTATAATAGCAACAACAATAAAGATGCGCTGATCAGTTATGAAACCCTGATCAAACAGTATCCACAATCCAATGAATCGGATGAGGCGATCGGTATTATGCGGGATATCTACATAGAGGAAGGAAGGCCAAATGATTATGTAGAACTGATGAACAAAAACGGGAAATCTATTTCTGTTTCTGAGGCAGACTCCATCACATACACCGCAGCAGCCATCCGTTATGGAAACGATGATTGTGAGGGCGCCATTTCTGCTTTTGGCAACTACCTCAATCGGTATCCCAACGGCGCTTATGCCCTTGACGCACAATACCTCAGCAGCACATGTTACCAACGCAATAAGGATTGGAACAACGCACTAAAAGGATATGCATTTGTAAACAGCAAAGGATTGAACAAATACTATGAAAGAGCTACGCTAGAAGCAGCCCGTATTTACTATTTTGAGTTGAAAGATTATACCAATGCCAAAAAATATTTTGAAATGCTGCGCACGAGTTCTGTAAATCAGGATAATCAGTTAGAGGCTTTGCGCGGATTGGTGAGAAGTTATTATTTGTTGAAAGATTACGCTGAAGCTAACACTGCATCTAAAGAATTGCTTACGAAAAAAGGGATCAGTACAGACGATAAATCTATTGCCAACCTGGTATTGGGTAAGTCGCAGCGACTCAGCGGTGATTGCAATGCAGCGGTAACCTCTTTTAAAAATGCAGCGGCTATCAACAAAGCAGCCTGGGGGGCGGAAGCACGGTATGAAATAGCCAATTGTATGCTCACTCAAAACAACCTTTCCGGGGCAGAAAAAGCAGCTATGGCTGTGATCAAAGAAACAGGCTCTTACGATTTGTGGGTTACGAAGTCTTACATTTTATTGGGCGATGTGTTTCTGCTGCAAAAAGATTATTTCAATGCGAAAGCCACTTTTGAAAGTGTAGCTAAAAATGCCAGTATTGAAGCATTAAAAGTAGAGGCGCAACAAAAGCTCGACAAAGCTATTGAAGCAGAAAAATTGCAATCTAAAATTTCAGATTAAAAAATGAATTCATCCTCTTTTTTATTCTTCAATCAAACTTACATGAACAAGACATCCCTTTTTATAGCAATAACTTTCCTGGCCCAAACAAATTTATTTGCACAAAAAGATACGGCCCGGAAGCAAACCATCGACATTACCTCTTCTTACCAGCCAGTGTTGAGAAATGCGGTTAAAATTA
Source organism: Chitinophagales bacterium (assembly GCA_038249665.1). Lineage (GTDB taxonomy): Bacteria > Bacteroidota > Bacteroidia > Chitinophagales > Chitinophagaceae > Ferruginibacter. The sequence goes on along the minus strand of JBBSDF010000047.1, from coordinate 16,494 downwards.
ATTTCTCCGGATCGCAGCTTGCTGCCGATACCAGCAGGCCTACATTGGCTTATAAAATTCCTTCGCAGAATCTTTTTTATGCTTATCAACCCATTTCTTTGCGGCCATTGGCATTGGCCCAAGATACCAATTTGTACCTGGGCGGGCGCAACTACCTCAAAGCAGGTTTTGGCATGTACACGACCCCACTTTTAGAGGTAGGTTTGAGTTTTGGAGATGGTAAAAAATCGTTACTCAACTTAAATGCGGCTTACATTGCTTCCAAAGGGAACGATATTAGATTTCAGGATTATTCAATGCTGAAAGTGAAAGCAACCGGAAGCATATTTACCGCAAAAAATGAAGTGTATGCAGCCGCCACGGTACGAATGGATAACTATTATTTATATGGATACGATCAGGCGATGTTTGATCTTCAAAAATCGGATGTACGTCAGCAGTTTCAGGACGTTGAATTAACGATTGGTGCCCGCAACATCACAGAAGGTCCCGCAGGAATCAATTACAACCCAAGCTTACAAGTTGGTTTTTTTACCAACACCGATAAACTCAGTGAGTCCAATATTGTGGTAGATGTACCGGCTTCCAAAAAAATAAATGACGAACTCAATATTAAATTAACGGCTAAGGGTGATTTTACCAATTATGCTACCAAAAATTTTATTCCTGATAATATTTCGTTTGGCAACAACGTACTCAGTATTGCACCAGCAGTAGAGTATAACACTGATTTTGTAAAAATCAATGCAGGGATTACGCCTACCTGGAGCAATGGAACCTTTGCGTTTTTGCCGGATGTAACTGCAGAAATAATTATTCAGGATAAAGTATTCATGATACAAGCTGGTATGGTAGGAAAGTTCGTGAAAAATACTTTTCGCAATTTATCAGCCATCAATCCTTACCTGGCTACCATGACCAGCCAGGAAAATACCCGTGAAACTGAATTTTTTGCTGGTATCAAAGCCTCATTGGGCAAACATTTTAATTTTAGTGCGAAGGGCTCCTACATCAATTACAGAAACCTGGCCTTGTTTGTGAATGACGCGAATTTTGAAAATACTTTTTTGATCAGCAATGAAACCAAGGCTAACAATCTGCGGATTCATGGCGACATCAATTACATCAACGAGGATAAGTTTACCGTTACCGCCGGACTCACTCTAAATGGGTACACGGGCCTACAAACAAATGCCAGTGCATGGCATACTGTTCCAATGGAATTCAACGGAGCGCTCCGCTGGTGGCCCATGGATCAATTGATGTTGAAATCAGACGTTTACTTTTACAATGGCGGCAAATACCAACTAAAAACCGGGGCGGCGAGGGCTTTGCCCGGGGCAACCGATGTAAGCATAGGAGCAGAATACAAAATTAACCGTCAATTCAGTGCCTGGATCAGTGGAAATAATTTGTTCAACGACAAGTACCAGCGCTGGCACAATTATGAAGTATATGGCTTGAACGTAACAGCGGGCGTGTTAATTAATTTTTAACCGCTATTTTTGCAGCCAATGGAAAAGCTGTTAGCTACTTATTTATTTCAACACAAGATATGTCCGTTGCCAACAATTGGCTCTTTGGTACTTTGTGCGGGTAACGCCCAACCGATTCCCGGCGAAAAAAGAATGCTAGCTCCGTTTCCTTTTATTGAATTGAGTAGGAAAGAGGTGAGTGCTTTTGCATTAACTGATTTTATTGCCAAGCAACAAAATATAAGTACGGCAAAAGCACAGGATTTGCTGGCACGTTATTGTGAAACAATCAAACAACTTCCGCCTTTTGGAGAACGTGGGTTGGCTTCTGCGGGAAGTTTTTATGTTGATGAAACAGCACAACTCCATTTCAAATCTTCCTCTATGCCTGTTGCGTACTTCCCGGAAGCAGTAGCGGAAAGAGTCATTCACCTGGATGCCTCCCACGAAATGTTGGTAGGCGATACACAGACCAATACCGTTGCCATGAGTGAACTACTCAACGAAGAAGCCCCGGTTAAAAATAGGTGGTGGATCACAGCATTGGTATTGGCGCTGATTGGTTCTGCATTTATATTCTATTATTACAATCATCACCCGTTAGGTGGATTTGGCAATGAGTCAGGTATTCCATCCCAAATAGAGAACAACAACAGCGCTCCGTCAACAAACAGGTAAACAGCATTAAGTTTCTTGAAAACCCATAATTTTTTGGTATGATCCATTATACAGCTTGCCCTTTTTGCAGTGCACCTAACATCCGTAAAAAATTTTCAGTAAAAGATGATACGGTGAGTGGGCAACATTTTGATGTGTACGAATGCATGTCTTGCACCGGAGCTTTCACACAGAATATTCCAACCCAGGAAGAAGTGGGGCAGTATTATGCCTCCGCCACTTACGTTTCTCACAGTGAAACCAAGGAGGGATTGGTGAATAAATTATATCACGCAGTGCGCTCCCGAACCCTGCACCAAAAGCGCAAGATGATACAGCAACTAACGGGAAAGGCTAAGGGCAGTTTATTGGATGTAGGTTGTGGCACAGGAGCTTTTTTACATAAGATGCTAGAAGCAGGTTGGGATGCTACCGGATTGGAGCCAGATGAAACTGCCCGGAAAAATGCTTTTGACCTATACCAGGTACAACCCCTGCCATCTCCTGAAATTTTTAATTTACCTGATCAACAATACGATGCCATTACGATGTGGCATGTGCTGGAACACGTACACCAGTTGCACGAATACATCGATCAATTAAAAAAGCTGATCAAACCTTCTGGTAAAATTGTAATAGCGGTGCCCAATTATACATCAGATGATGCCAACCATTATGGCAAATATTGGGCTGCTTACGACGTACCTCGTCATTTGTACCATTTTTCACCAGCCTCCATGAAAGCTTTGATGTTACAGCACGGCATGAGGGTAGTGCAATACAAACCCATGTGGTTCGACAGTTTTTATGTGAGCATGCTCAGCGAGCAATATAAAAATGGCAAGGGAAATTTGGTAGCAGCTTTTTTCCGTGGACTAGCTTCCAATATCACCGCATTTGGCAACAAGGAAAAATGTAGTTCGGTGATATATGTCATAGAAAAATAAAGCTATGTTCGCCCGAGCATAGCTGTTTCAGACTTGTGGAACCACTTGCAAAACATCGTCCATCGATCAATTCAATTTGATCTCATACATTTTTGGCCACCTTTTACCCGTTACAAACATGGTTTTGCTAGCACTATCGTAGGCAATACCATTAAAATAATCGGTGCGGGGCGTTCGTTCATTGGCAGGTAATACATTGGTAAAATTCATTACGCCTGCAACTAAGCCACTTTCCGGATCTATTTTTATGATTGCATCAGTTGTGTACACATTTGCATATACAAAGCCATCGATGTATTCTAATTCATTGATTTTATCAATTGGACCTTTATCTGATCTCACGGCTATGGTGGTTTTCACTTTAAAATCTGCCGGATTCACAAAATACAGGTTAGCGGAGCCATCACTGATGATGATATCGGTTCCATTGTGGGTGATGCCCCATCCTTCGTAAGGCCACTTAAACGTTTGGATCGGTTTGTTGATGTTGTTGATATCGTACACATACACGATGTTACTTTCCCAAGTGAGTTGGTAAATCTTGTTGTTGAAGATGCAAATACCTTCACCAAAAATTTGATCATTTCCCATTTTGTGGATCTGTTCCACTTTACCAGTTTTATAATCTGTAATTCTTAAAGAAGATTGCGCAAAATCTCCCGTTCCTTCATACATTTTGCCATTGTGTAGCTGTAATCCCTGGGTGTAAGCGCCCGTATCATGCGGATGCTGTGCTAAGATGTTGAAAGAAAGGTTGGCAGGGGCGGGCACCCCGCTATTGGTAGATGGTGTTGGTACGATAGTTGGGTCAGTATCGTTGCTCTGTGATCCGTTACATGCAGAAAATACAATAACAAATGCAGCTAAAACAGGTATTAATTTCATGTAAACCTATTGAATATGAGGGGCAAAAATAAGAAACGCTGCCTGTTCAGTTCATTAAAATTTTAAACCAATGGATAAAAATTTGTTATTTTAAAATATAGGCCTATATTTGTTTTACCTCTGAGCCGGATATTTACCAATTTTCTCGAATGGTCAAATGCCAGCTTGTCTCCAATAAAGTGTAAAAAGAACTCTTTTTATACACATTCATCCTCCGTTTGACCTTTTTATTTTTTGCCAATTCATCCTGGGATAAGATCATTTCTCTAACTTTTATACACAAGAAATGAAACCTTACTTACTAACAGCGCTACTGTGGCTAGCCCTAACAGCCGCAAATGCCCAAAGAACCTGTTTAACAGATGAATATGTGAAAACACACTTTCAGCTGCAAAACAAGGATACGGATCTGAGCTATACAGTGCCTCCCAGAGACACTTTCCCCAATGAAATTATTACCATCCCTGTAATAGTACATGTGCTGTTTAATTCTTCCACACAAAATATTTCTGTAGAACAAATATTATCTCAGATAGATGCTCTGAATAAAGATTTTAGGCTGCTTAATTCTGACAAGTCAATGGTTCCTGGAGTTTTTGCCGGTTTGCAGGCAGACAGCAGAATTATGTTTTGTTTGGCAAAAGTTGCTCCGGATGGCAGATCAACTTCGGGCATTAACAGGGTATATACCAACAAGCCCCATTTTATGGCTGCTGACGATATGAAATTCAAATCGAAAGGCGGTGTAGATGCATGGGATACCAAGAACTATTTGAATATATGGGTGTGTAATATGTTTGGCCGTGCTCTGGGTTATGCAACTCCTCCCGGTGGTGATCCTACCAAAGATGGCGTAGTGATCAACTTTGATGTGTTTGGTACAAAAGGTGTTTTGCGAACAGATTTCAACAAGGGCAGAACAGCAACACATGAAATTTCTCATTGGATGGGTTTGCACCATATTTGGGGTGATGATCTTTGCGGAGATGACTCGGTTGATGATACTCCCCGCCAAAAAAGTTACAATTTTGGTTGTCCTTCTTTCCCCAGAGTGAGCAATTGTTCTCTTGATGGTAATGGAGACATGTATATGAATTTCCTCGACCTTACCAATGACGCCTGTATGTATATGTTTACACAGGGTCAAAAAATGAAAATGCGGACTGAATTTTCGCTTAAAGGAAAAAGAAACAGCTTTTTAAGGTCTCATAAATGTGATGGATCATTGGCTACCGGAGGCCCAATGCCACAAGATAGTTTGCCGGTTGCTGCTCCAATATTACCAGCTGATATCATCCAAGTATTTCCGAACCCGGTGATCAACAGGGTGAATATTCAATCAAAAGAATTGATTACACTGAAAGGAAAAACTGCGGTGGTTTATACTTTACAAGGAAAACCTGTTCACAGTGTCGTGCTACAATCGAACATTGTACAGATCAACATCGGGCATTTACCGCCAGGCATGTATATGTTGCGCATTGGAGATGCCGAAGCAAGTACTCATTTTAAGATGATCAAAATGTAAGGTTAGCGGTGTACTATTTTCTGGAAAACAACATTTCTTTCGGCCAGGTACTTTAAAATAAAATCAAAACATACGGGGTGTTTTCCGATCAATTCTGGTGGGAAAACACCTTTTTCATTGAATAAATGATTGCTTAAAAGATTAACTGCTGCCGTGCAGGAATAAGCCGTGGTTCTGCTCATGGAGGAAGTTGCCGTAACGGCATCGTATTCATCGTACAAAAAATATTCTATCTTTTGTTTTTGCCCATTTTTAATTCCTTGTACCACAATACTCATGATGGTAAATTCTTCTTCTGTTGGCTGTAATTTCCATTGATCAAACAAAATCATAGAGGTTATGTCAAGTGGTTTTACCAGTTGGCTATTAACCAAAATCGGTGCCTCACTGAAGAACCCGGCTTGTTGCAAAGATTGTATCAACGCGATATGGCCTGGATAGCGAAGCGTTTTTTCTTTCATGTTGGGAATGTGTTTCATGGTATGCAGAATGCTCCTCAATCCGTCTGTATTGAAGGATTCTAAAGTACCCACTTTGTCAAAATGAATCAATTCCGGATCGCTTAATGCCGGTTTGGTCACTACAAATCCATTCTCTACATACCTGGCTGGTCTGGTATATTCCTCTATCACGTCAATTGGTGAAAAGGGCGCTTTGTATTCAAATGGCTTCACTCTTACTTTTGGAAGTCCGCCTACCATTGCAAAAAAATTTTCTACCTGCATTTCTTCATTGTAGCGTCCCAATACAAGGTTCGACATCCCGGGCGCCACACCACAATCAACAATGGCGGTTACGCCGTTTTTTACGGCCATCTCATTTAGTTGCAACGCATCTTCTGGAAAAAAGGAGATATCCACTGTATTTTTTTTGAGCCGAATGAGCGTCTCTAATGTTTTGTATCCCATAAAGCCAGGTACAGCATTTACCACTAAGTCAAATTTAGAAAGCCATTCATCATAGGCTTCATAGTTGCTCAAATCGGTCTGCTTTGTTTGAATAGAGGCTGACCTGTTTTTTAAATTTTGTAGATTCTTTTCGCTGATATCAAAGGAGCACACTTCGAAATTTTTACATAGATCCAATGCGATGGCAGCACCCACCATTCCTGCACCCAGTACGGCAATTTTTTTCATTTAAGTTTTTTAACATTTCTACGAATCGTTCGCAATAGTAATGATTTCATTTTATTTAACAACCTTTTGCCAGCATAATCCTACATTTGATGGAACATTTTAAAGTCTTACTTATGAAAAAAACGCTTTTACTCCTGATTACTGCTGCTATGTTTACTACCACCCAAGCTCAGGGTATTTTGGGTAAACTCGGCAAAACTGCCAAGGGCGACAGCACTAAAACATCTGGTTCCTTACTCGATAAAATTAGTAAGGCAACTAGTAAGCAGGGTGGTTCGTTGGGCAGCGAGGAAATTATCAGTGGTTTAAAAGAAGCCTTAACTGTTGGAACCACCAACAGTTCTCAACTCCTGAATAAAACGGATGGCTTTTTTGCAAACGCAGCCATTAAGATTTTAATGCCTGAAGAAGCCAAAAAAGCGGAGAGCACTTTGCGCAAATTCGGGATGGGTTCACTCGTAGACAAAGCAATTCTTTCAATGAACCGTGCCGCCGAAGACGCAGCGGGCGGTATTAAAGACATTTTCTGGAATGCCATCAAGGGAATGACCGTTACAGACGGCCTCGCCATTTTACGTGGCGGTGATGATGCTGCAACAAATTACTTGAAAAAAAATACCACGTCACAACTAACTGAAAGTATGCGTCCTGTGATTGAAAAATCATTGGAAAAAACCGACGCTACCAAATATTGGAAAGATGTGTTTACGGCTTACAACAAGTTTAGCAAAGAAACAGTCAATACTGATATATCGGCCTATGTAACTGAAAGGTCGATGAATGGTATTTTTTATTCTATAGCCCAAGAGGAATTAAAGATCAGGAAAGATCCCGCCGCACAGGTAACAGATTTGTTGAAAAAAGTTTTCGGAAAATAATCGTCATAAAAAGATGGTACCAAAAAAAAGGTTGCTCATCAGCAACCTTTTTTAGTATTCATTTTTCGATGTTTTAAATATCAATTGCCTCTCCGTAAGCTACAGCAGTGGCTTCTTTCAGTCCTTCACTCATGGTAGGGTGGGGGTGAATAGTGTTGAGTATCTCGTGTGCAGTGGTTTCCAATTTACGAGCTACCACAGCTTCAGCGATCATTTCTGTTACATTCATACCAATCATGTGGCAACCGAGAAACTCGCCGTATTTGGCATCGTAAATTACTTTTACAAAACCTTCTGTAGCACCAGCAGCACTAGCTTTTCCACTGGCCATAAAAGGAAATTTACCTACTTTGATTTCGTATCCGGCTTCTTTAGCTGCTTTCTCCGTATAACCTACGCTGGCCACTTCTGGTACACAATAGGTACAGCCTGGAACGTTGTTGTAGTCGATGGCTTCTGGATGATGTCCACTCAGGTGTTCTGCTGCGTTGATGCCTTCTTTTGAAGCAACGTGCGCTAGTGCTTGTCCGGGTGTGCAATCACCAATAGCATATATTCCAGCTACACTAGATTGTTGGTTAGCATCTACAATAATTTTTCCTTTTTCGATTTTGATACCTAATTCTTCCAAACCAATATTTTCGATATTGGCTACCACACCTACCGCGCTCAACAATATATCTGCTTCCAGCACTTGCTCACCCGATGCAGTTTTAACCGTAGCTTTTACACCATCTCCAGAAGTATCTACTTTCAATACTTCACTATTGGTCATGATACTGATACCTTGTTTTTTGAATTGTTTTTCCAATTCTTTGCTGATATCTTCATCTTCCACCGGAACAATACGCGGCATAAATTCGACGACGGTTACCTGGGTACCCATGCTGTTGTAAAAATGGGCAAATTCAGATCCGATGGCACCACTGCCGCAAATGATCATACTTTTAGGTTGATCAGGCAATACCATGGCTTCGCGGTATCCGATTATTTTTTTACCGTCGATGGGCAAAGTAGGCAATTGACGCGCTCTGCCACCAGTAGCAATCACAATGTTCTTCGCTTCCACAATTTGTTTGGTATCGTCTGCGGTAGTTACTTCAATTTTATTGGCAGCCACCAATTTACCATACCCCATGATCACATCGATCTTATTTTTCTTCATCAAAAACTGAACGCCTTTACTCATCTTATCAGCCACACCGCGGCTTCTTTTGATCACTCCACCAAAATCGTGGGTAGGATTGTTGATGGTGATGCCATAATCAGCCGCATGTTTAGCATACTCGTACACCTGTGCACTTTTTAACAAGGCCTTGGTAGGGATACAGCCCCAGTTGAGACAAACACCGCCCAAGCTTTCTTTTTCTATGATAGCTACTTTTTTTCCTAATTGACTTGCTCTGATAGCTGCAGGATATCCGCCCGGCCCGCTACCTAACACTATTACGTCGTATGCCATAAAAAATGTTGAATTTTATTAATGAATGAGACGCAAAAGTACTCTGAATGCCTGTATTTGCCAAAGCATTTTTTTGTAGAATGAAAAGCAGGATGGTTCCAGAATGTCTGCTCATTCTTTATTTGTTAATTTCCGTTTCTATCTCTACAAAATCGGGTGTTTGTGGTTATTTTCGTAGCGTTGTTTTTTCAATCAAAAGCACCTGACCATAATATGAAGCAGTTAATGATCGCCTTTATCGTAATGTTCGTTGGCATCTCCGTTACCGCACAGGATATTCCATCGTGGAAAATTACAGCGGTGGAGCAATACATTCAAGAAAACAAAGACAAAGTACTGGTGATCAACATGTGGGCAACCTTTTGTAAACCTTGTGTAGAAGAAATACCTATGTTTATTAAGATGGCCAATCAATATAAAAAAAATGGGGTGGAATTGTTGTTGGTGAGTTTGGATCTGCCTTCTCATTATCCAAAAAAGATCGCATCCTTTGCCAAAAAACAACAGTTTAATGCACCTATTGTATGGTTGGATGAAACCAATGCGGATTATTTTTGTCCGGTGATAGATCCCAAATGGAGCGGCTCTATCCCTGCAACCTTGATCATCTATCCAAAAACAGGTTACCGAAAATTTTTTGAAGAAGAAATGTCAGCGGATGTGCTGGAAAAAGAAATTATAGCAGCACTCAAAAGCAATTCTTAAACATCGATTATTGCTTCCAATAAAGGCTGATTCGCTGCTGTAGATTTTCTCTGATATTTACATAAAACAAGTTGATATCAGCAATATGATAGTTCTGCTTCCTTAATAAAAAATTACCGAAAAATTTCGGCTTGCTGCTCCACAAAATATTTTGGTGAACCTGCGCATCCGTTGCGTTTGATTTTATTTTATTGAATTTTTGTAATACCGCGCCTTTGTTGGCAGCTTTTCCTGCATAGGTTTCTGTTGTGGTCCAGTTCAGCGGGTTGGTCACTGTTGCTTTGAATGTTTCTTGGCGAACAAAGTCTGATCCCTCATATCCTTTGTTGAAGGTTCTCCAACTCATCACACAACCTGTAGTCAGTGAATCCTTACAGACTGGAATTTTTACAAAATAATTTTCTGTCAATGGCATACCAATCAGGTAGGCGGCAATTAATTTGTTTTGCAGATTGGTACCATCAAAAAATTCTTTCATCAAACGCTTGGCATGGTTGGTGCCCTGGCTATGACTGGCAATTACAATGGGCCTTCCCCCGTTGTATTGTTTCAAATACACTTCAAAAGCGGTTTTCACGTCTTGGTAAGCTAGTTCAAAAGCCATGATTGCCCGTGCAGTATCCTTTGTAAAATAGTTGCTATAATGAGCCTGGCGGTACCTTGGTGCAAACACCCTGCATTCCCCGTTAAATGCACTGGCTTGGTACAAAATGGCGGAGTAGTCCGTTTTGCTGTTTAATTTGGCATCATCAATAGGTGCGTTGGGCTGGCTATTTTTCTTATCTGTAAAAGTAGTAGGGTGAATGAAAAACACATCGGCTACTGAATCCTTGTAATAGTTTTTACGCAAGGGTTTTGGCACGCTATCCGATGGATCCCATTTGTAGGGGTGTGCTGCCCAATAATGAAGGTCGTTGTAGTTGGGGCTACCGGTTTCACTTTTAAACTGATAAGCGGGTTGTTGAGAATGGTTTTTTTTGCTGCAAGATGCGGCAGTCAGCAATACTAAAAAGGCGCTGGTGCAGATAACTAATTTCATAAAAAGTTGATGCGTGAAAACTGGCGTAAAGTAACTTTAAAAAAGGTGGATGAACCCTGGTTTTGTGGTACTGTGAATTTTACTTGTTGCGTTTGATGGTGCAACCTACACTTTTGCTTTCTTTTATTGAAATTTCTTTTCCTTCAGTGAGTTCGATGATGGCTACTTTGAGGTGTTCTCTATTAACTGCTGTTGCATCTGAAGGATTATCGTCAATAGCGCCATGATACACCAACTTCATATTTTTGTTGAATAAGAATACTTCTGGTGTGCGATTGGCACCAAATGCATCGGCCACCTCATGGTTTTTATCTACTACATAATTCCACTGGTATTTTTGGTTTTTGGCATAAGCTTTCATGGCATCAAAACTATCGTCTTTACTGCGATAAGCTTCATTGCTGTTTAAGACGATCACTCCAATATTTTTTTTGATGGCGAAGGCCGCTATCGCTATCGTGCGATCTTGGTTTTTAATTACATAAGGGCAGGTGTTGCAGCTAAACATTACCAGCACTCCGTTTTCTTTGGCGGCATCTTTGATGCTGGTCGTTTTTCCGTTTACATCCTGCATTTTAAGGTCTGCTTTTGGCAAATTACTTCCGATGGTTAAAGGTTCAGATGTGGCTACGGTAAAAGCCAACGTACCCAATAAGGCAGTGAGGGCAAAGCCAGTTAGTATCTTTTTCATGGTATATTTTTTATTTGAATTGTAGATTCCCAAAATTAGTCACTGAAATGTTAAAAGCTTCCGTTGAAATCACAAATTATTTTATCGGGGCGTCGTCCAGAACTTCACCATGATGCTTTTTGGCGGCTTCTTCCTGCTGCCGCAAATGCGCATGCGCTTTGAGGGTTTTGATGCTAACGTTCAGCTCAAAACCAATGAGCAATGCCAATGCGTTGATAAAAATGAGCGCCATGATGACCATGATTGTTCCAATGGATCCGTAAAGCGCATTGAATTTCCAAAAATTATTGACAAATAACGAAAATCCCGCAGAAGCAATAATGCTCAGCGTGGTTGCCAATAGAGCCCCCGGTGAACGTAGTTTCCATTTTACTTTTACCGCTGGAACTTGTTTATAAATGTAGGCAATGATGAGGTACAGTAAACCAATGATCAAACCCCACCTGGTGTACGAAATGATGGCTCTGAGAATTTTACTGCTGATGATCATGTCTAGTAAGGCTCCCTGCATGATCAGTAAAATCAAGTACCCCAATAGCAATCCAAAAATTGCAATCGTGACCCTCACGGCAATCCATCTTTCCATCAAACCTTTTCTAGTTTCAAAGCCTTGGTAACTCTTACGGTTAAACGCTGTCATCAAACCCATAATGGCATTGGATGCAAAAAAAAGGGATAGGAGTAAACCAAAAGAGAGTAAACCAATCCTCGAATTATCTATAAAACTGTCTACAAATTTGATCACTTCGCTGTTGTACACTTTGGAAGGAATGATGTCATAGATGACTGTATGCAACTCTAGTTTGAGTGTTTTCCTCGAAATGAAGGGTAGGTTGGGAATGAGCGTCAGTAAAAAAAGCAGGGATGGTGGTATCGCCATTACAAAATTATAGGAAATAGCCGCTGCTCGTTCGGAGAGGCCGTGCGTTTTAACCTGTGACCAAAAAAAGCGAACTACATCGTATAGGGGCAGGGATTCAAAGCCTGGCGGTTGCCAAACCTTGCTTTTCTGTAACAGAAAACCAAGGGGTGTTTTAGTGAGTAATATTCTTTGAATCTTTGTCAAATCAATTTATTTAGCTGCTGCTTTTTGTCTGATGAGTTCATCTAATGCATCCCTATATTGCTTTGCATATACCAAGTGTTCGGCATAGGTGACTGCAAAATTTGAGTAGCCTTTAAAATCTGGTTTGGCTACAAAAAAGATGTAGTTTGTTTCTGGTGCATCCAATACCGCATCTATCGTTTCAATTGAAGGTGTGCAGATAGGACCCGGTGGCAAACCACTGTTCTGATAAGTGTTATACACAGAAGGATATCGCAGGTGTCCGAATAAAATTCTTTTTAATCCAAAGTTTCTCATGGCATATTTCACAGTAGGATCTGCTTCCAATTTCATGCCTTTTTCTATCCTGTTGATGTAAACGCTGGCGATCAGTTCTTTGTCACCTAACTTATTGGTTTCCTCTTCTACAATGCTGGCCATGGTATATACCTGCTCCGGGCTCATGTTTTTTGCTCCTGCCTTTTTTAAACGGGTTTCGTTCCAAAACTTGTTGTGCTCATCATGCAAACGGGAAAACAATTTTTTAAATGTCCCATTCCATTGGAATAAATAAGTATTAGGGATCACTGTGGTCATCACCGTATGAGAGTCTAATTGAAACGCCTGAACAGCATCATTGCTAGATAAAAACTGAATCACTTCCAATGAATCACACTCAAATTGTAGTCCAATTTTTCTTGCCAGATCTTCTTTTGTTCTGAGTTTGTTGATGACCAGTTTTACGGGCGATTGTTGGCCAGATTTTAGCCTGCGAACCAGTTTGTACAAACTCATGCCTTTGTTGATTTCGTACCTGCCTGCTTTTACATTTTGTGGATACTCTGCCCGCTTTGCTAATATGTCAAATAATTTTGTGTCGGAGATAATATTATTTTCTTTCAGAGAAGTGGTAACCGTTTTATAGTCGGAGCCTGTGCGTATGTAAAAGTATTTACCCTCTGGTGTACGAAGGGTGGGCCCAAATACCTTCCAAGCAAGGAAGGCACCCACTGCAAGAAGGGCAAAAAATATGGTGATGCCTATTTTTTTCATTAGTTGTTATGATGCTTCAGTTAACAAAGTAAAATAAAAAACCCCGCCTTTCGTGAGCGGGGTTGTAAAATAAGTATAATGTTTTATTAATTGCCGCCTGGAGTTGGTGTTGGAGCAACTGGTGTTGGTGCACCCGGTGTTGGTTGCACAGCACCTGGCATGGGAGCTACTGGTGGAGCTTTCTGCTGTGGCGTGTTAACTGGTGCGTTTTTTAACAAATCGTCGTTTGCAGAAGAACCACCATCTTTTGGTATAAAAGCTGGAGATACCAAACAAAGAATGGCTACAATAGCTGCAAAAACCCAAGTGCCTTTTTCAAGTACGTCTGTACTTTGTTTTACGCCCATTAACTGACTGCCAATGCCGCTCAATGAGCCAGATAAACCGCCGCCTTTGGGATTCTGGATCAACACAATCAAACCTAAGATAACAGAGGCAATAATAATTAATACGCCGAATAAAACTAACATGTTCTTCTATTTAAGATTTTCTAATTTGGCTGCAAAGTAAGCGCTTTTGTGAGGATTGAGCAAACTTAATTTTACATATATTTCTTTTGCTTTATTTATTTTCCCCTGTTGTATAAAAACCTCCGCCATGGTTTCTGTGACCACTTCAACATTTTTGTTGCTGTTTTCTGCCATATGTTGCACAGAACTATCTACTTGGTTATTCTTCAATGGTGCTGCATCATGCACTTTCTTCATTGTTTTCAACCACTCTGTAAAGCTTTTTAATTGTTTCCCCAGTTTATCGTTAGGCAATACTTCCTGCGATAATTTTATGCCTTGTGAGGCAAAATAATCGGTGGCATGCAACGGTTCAAATTCTAAACTATCCGCCGTTTCCACCGTAGGTGTTGGAATGTGAATTTCAGGGGTTGTTTCATTGGAGCTTTGTTCAGCCTCTGCCGGACTTACTTCCAGGTCGGTTTGCAAAGAACCAACGGCGTCCATTGTAAGCGCCTGCACTTTTTCTACTTCCTGTTCTTCCGCCGCTTCCACAAATTGATGTTGCTCCTCGTTCGTAAGTAAAGCTGAATGGGAGGAAGTAAATGGGGAGTCAGGTTCTGCAACTCCTTCTGTGCCGAATGTTTCAGTTTGTACCTTTTCTGCAATTAGTTCTTCAACATTCATTAACGGTTCAATGACAAGTTCTATTTCCGGCAAAACTATTTTTTCATCCGCAGAGGTTTGTTGTAATTGTGCATTCAACAGAAATGGATTGTTGATGTGCAAAGCCGTTTTAGCCGCTATCGCAGGGTAGTCTTGGTTTTTTTCGTCTGTATTTTTCAACAGAAAAAAATGGGCTAAGGAAAAATAGGGATGCTCCTTGGTCACCTGTTGTAAAAAAGCGGGGTTACCTGGCTCCTCCAGATCTCTGTTGAATATATTTTTAAAAAGCGGGTTTAAAGACATATGTCAAAACTATTAGATTATAAAACAATTGGCAAATCAATTACCAGTTAGAAAATATTTTATTAAAGATCTCATCTACCAAATTGTTTACAATACTTTCGTTGAGGCTTCGTTCTGCATCTGCCAAAGAAAGCGTTGCCGCAAAGTCGAAGGTTCTCAAAAGGTCTGCTTCAAAACTTTTGGTATCGTCTAAGGTATTTCTAAAAACAAGGTGGAATCCAACGGTGAGTCTGTTTCCACTGCTATTGTTAGCAGTAATACTTACGGTACTTGTGTAATACTGCGAAACAAATCCACTGATATCGTAATGAGCGTCTTCACTGTTGGTTTGTTTGAGTCTTACCGTGTTGATGATCTTGCGTTTGAGTTGTTCTGTCAATTGCGGACTCAACTGCGTATTCACGTATTGAGCTTTGTTCTCAAGGTAATTTACCCTGAATGTTTTTACTTCTGCTGGTAAGGGAGAAATATCTTTGAAACCATATTTACAAGAAGAGCAACCGCTGAGCAGGAGTAAAAAACTACCCATCAGCAAAAGTTGAATGTATTTAAAATCTTTGTTCATGTTGTTTTTTATGGCGTTGAATGGGCACCTCAAATATTTAAAAAATTACCAAAGGACATTACAGATCTTCTATATCGTATTCTTTCAATTTTCTATACAGCGTTCTTTCACTGATGCCTAAGTCTAGTGAAGCATCTCTTCTTTTTCCCCTGTGTTTTTTAAGCGCTTTGATGATCAACTCCTTTTCTTTATCTACGATACTCAAAGATTCTTCCACGTCCTCGTGTTGCTGAATGCCATTGTCGTTTCCGTTGTGAAAAATCACCGAAGAGGAGGGGGCAGCATATCCACCAGACAAATTGTTACCGGTTCCCGGAAATTCTTTTAACTGGCCCATGTTATCGCCTGCAAACACGGGTGCATGTTGCGCCATGCCAGGGTTCTGTAACAAATCGTAAAACATTTTTTTGAGTTCGTTCACATCTTTTTTCATATCAAAAAAAAGTTTGTACAAGATCTCTCTTTCATTGGCAAACTCTGTTTGGCTCACTGCTGCGCCACCACCTGCTAATACTGGCAATCTGGTATATTGGTGATCGGGCAAATAGCTCCTGAGCTGGTCTGCATTGATGTTTTTATCCTGGCTGAGCACAGAAATCTGTTCCGCTATATTTTTTAATTCCCGCACATTACCTGGCCAGGTGTAATTGATGAGCACCTGGCGGGCTTCTTCATTCAATTGTATAGTCCCTGTTTTGTAACGGTCTGCAAAATCAGCAGCAAATTTTCTAAATAAAAGTGGTACATCATCTTTTCTATCTCTTAATGCCGGAACCCTTATTGGTACCGTATTTAGGCGGTAGTAAAGATCTTCTCTAAACCTGCCTGTTTGTGCAAACTCAAGCAATTCTCTGTTAGATGCTGCAATTACCCGTACATCTGTTTTTTGTACTTTGCTGCTACCAACCCTTATATATTCACCTGTTTCCAACACACGAAGTAATCTTGCTTGTGTTCCAAGTGGTAATTCGCCAATTTCATCTAAAAAAATAGTTCCACCGCTTACCGTT
>JBBSDF010000046.1:0-27562 GCA_038249665.1 Chitinophagales bacterium | reverse complement strand
TCTAACAATATAAACTTAGGATCTACCGCCAGTGCCCTGGCTATTTCTGTTCTTCTTCTTTCTCCGCCACTTAGGGTATCGCCATTGTTTTTGCGCACATGCTGCAACCTAAACTCTTTTAACAACAATTCCAACTTCGCTTTCTGTTCATCTTTTTTCAACTTGGTCATTTCCAGCACCGCCATAATGTTGTCTTCCACACTGAGCTTGCGAAATACACTGGCTTCTTGAGGCAGGTAACCTATACCCATCTGTGCTCTTTTGTACATTGGAAGTTTGGTGATGTTGATGTCATTAAGGTACACTTCGCCTTCATCAGGTTTTACCAACCCCACTACCTGGTAAAAAGAAGTGGTTTTTCCGGCACCATTCGGACCGAGCAGGCCAACAATTTCGCCCTGACTAACATTAAAAGATACGTTGTTCACCACCGTGCGGCTGCCGTAATTTTTTACGAGATTTTTTGTTTGTATCGTTAGGTTCAAAACGGTTTATTTTTTACAAAAATAGGTGAACTCCCCTAAGGTTACATTTTTGAAACAGCAGATTAAGATAACTTTATGCAGCCCAAACCAACATCTGCTTAAAGTTTTACGCATTTGCGCTTGCGTTTTGAGCAATATAAATGCATATTTACTGTTTTAAAAACGCTTTTCAATAATTAAACGCTATCAAGATGAAAAAAATCAACCTTCTTTTTTTATTGGTATGGATAAGCTTTGCTGTATCGGCCCAGCAAGTGGTAACTGTAAATGACCAAATGGTGCAGGAAGAAAAAAAAACAAAAGGCCCTGGCAAAAATATCATCAAAATAAACCTGGCTGCCATAGCATTTAAAAATTACACCGTTCAATATGAACGTAAAATAGCCCGAAAAATGACGCTGGCCGCCTCTTTTAGGTATATGCCCACTGGTAGTATTCCCTTCAAAAATATCATTAATCAATATAATGATGATCCAGAATTAGAAAGACAACTCGATAACCTACAAATAGGCAATAGGTCGTTTATGCCCGAATGGCGTTTTTATGTGGGTAAAAAAGGGGCTTTCCGCGGATTTTACTTTGCACCTTATGCCAGCATTGCCCGGTATGAAACCAGTTTGTTGTTCGAATACGAAGACAGAGGCGTTACTGAAACCATTCCTATGAGTGGGACGGTGAATACCCTTTCTGGTGGATTGCTGCTAGGTGCGCAATGGAAATTGAGCAAAGCCGTTTACCTCGATTGGTGGATCATTGGTCCAAGTTATGGCAAGGCTGATGGCGCTATTAGCGGACAGAAAACTTTATCGCCAGAAGACCAGCAGGCTATCCGTGAAGAATTGGATGGACTCGACTTTCCGCTAACCGATTTTACTTATGACGTGAACAATAACGGTGCTTCGGTGTTTTTTAAGGGTCCTTGGGCAGGAGTAAGAGGTGGATTGTGCATTGGTATCCGTTTTTAATGCCCTTGAAGTTTTACATCTTTTGTTGTTTTATGTTTCCTTAGTTATGTTTGCAAATATTTTTTAATTCATGAAAGTTATCGATCACATCCATCAGGCAACGAAACCCCTGATCTCTTTTGAAATTTTGCCTCCCCTGAAAGGAAAAGGGATACAGTCTTTGTATAACCACATGGATCCTTTGATGGAATTCAACCCCGCATTTATTAATGTTACTTACCATAGAAGCGAACACGTGTTTAAAAAGAAGATGGATGGTACTTTTGAAAAAGTAGTGGTAAGAAAACGCCCCGGCACAGAATCGATCTGCGCTGCCATTATGAATAAATACAACGTAGATACGGTGCCGCACCTTATCTGTGGTGGCTTTGGCATCAATGAAACAGAAGATGCCTTGATCAACCTCAACTACCTTGGCATCGACAATGTATTGGTATTAAGAGGGGATGCCGCTAAAAACGAAGCTAGTTTTGAGCCAGAGATAGGCGGACATAAATTCGCCCTCGACCTATTAAAGCAGGTCACGAACCTCAATGAAGGTGTTTACATAGAAGAGGAATTAAAGAATACGTCAAAAACAAAGTTCTGTATCGGCGTGGCTGGTTATCCTGAAAAACATTTTGAAGCACCCAACATGGACACCGACTTGCAGTACCTGAAACAAAAGGTAGATGCAGGGGCTGATTATATTGTAACCCAAATGTTTTTCGACAATAGCAAATATTATGCTTTTGTAAATGCCTGCAGAGAAATTGGTATCAGTGTTCCCATCATTCCGGGATTAAAGCCCATCTATACCAAAAAACAGCTCACTGTTTTACCCAAAGTATTTCACATAGACCTTCCTTCCGCTTTAAGCGATGAAGTGGCAAAATGTAAAAACGACGAAGAAGTAGAAAAAGTAGGTGCTGAGTGGTTGCTTGAACAAAGCAAAGATTTACAAAAATCGGGGGTGCCAGTATTGCATTATTATACACTAGGGCGACCAGGTTTGATCTGTGATGTGGTGAAGGAGTTGGTGTAGCGGTCAATTGTTGCAGATTTGTATTGCGAAATAAAAAAAGGTCACCGCAGATCTGGCTTTCAACCAGCGGCTATGGATGGACTAACAAGATGAATATTTTTTTCTGTAAGTATTTTTGCTTCGCAGCTTTCTACAAGCTGCAGCGGGCTTTTTTTCTACAACTAAACTCTCTGGGGCCTTCCATGCAGGTTCCTTTACTGAAGACATTGATGTTACAGCGAACACTTACAATTTAATGAGTATGCGCAAGCTCTTACGGGTATTCCCGCAATGGTGCGTGGGGTTTGCTGTAAAAAGATGGCCTCCAAAACCGGGGACCATCTTTTATTTTTGATGTTTGTGTTTTCTAAGTAATTAATCTAATTATTTCCTTCCAAAGGGAATACCCAATGAGATGCTGAAAACCCTGTACTTGTTTTTGTCATCCGCATTGTTGTTGTCTTGCGTACTTCCAATTTTGGTAAGTCCCATGCCATAATTAGCTTTGATAATAACGGCTTTTAAATCCACGCCGGCACCAAAGTTCAAACCGGCATCAAATCTTTTCAATTTGTCGTAAGCCGCATCTTCTTGAACCGAAGTAAATGGATCGTCATTGTTGAATTTGATGTCTCTTTCAGAACTGCTAGTGAGTGCCCCAATTTTTGTATCTAGTGTTGTTTTGCCGCCGATTCCTACTGCTACATAAGGTCCGCCATACACAAAAATTCCAGCTTTGTCTTCTTTTCCAAAAGGAATGTTGATGATAAGATTCAGTGGAACTTCAATATACAGTGGATTGAACTTCGCTTTAACGTAGTCGTTGCCGCCGTTAAAAAAGGTTTCAGCTTTTGCGCCTTTTCCTGTAAATAGCACACCGGATTCCAGGTCTATAGTTTTAGAAATACCAAACCTTGCCATTAAACCTGCATTGAAGCTGGTTAGCACGTTGTTGTCTTCGGTGCCTCCATCTGCAGAATTAGAGATGTTGCTAAAGTTTAACCCCCCTTGCCCGTAAAATAATTGCGCATCGACGTTTACAATAAAAGCAGTGGTGAATGCCAACGCAAAAAGTGTTTTTTTCATAAAGTGTTTTTTTTTGAAGGTTGAGAATAATAGTGGTTCATTGTAATTACTGCACTGCATACAAACAAAAAGCCTGCCGATAGACCGGCAGGCTTTTAAATATTGTAAATTAGCAATTTTTAGAACAACTCCTTGATCATCGCTTCCTTCACTTTGACCGGATATTTTTTTCTGAGTTCCTCAATCCAGTTTTTTTCCAACACTTGTTGGTATTCGTTGATCACCAAACCCCGTGCTTCATCAAAAGATCTTTGCTGGTTGGGTGGATATACATTTACGTACATCACAAAGGTAGATGTGCCATCGATATTAGAAGTAATAGCACTAAAATTTCCTTTTTTGGGAGTGCTGGCATAATTGGCGCCAATGATCTGTGCAATCTCGTATCGGCCGCTATCAGCCTGCATTGCAGCAGATTGCTCTTCTGCTAATGTTCTCCAGTTTTTACCTTTTTTTAAAGCGATGATGGCTTCTTCAGCTACCTTGGGAGCATTGCAATTAAAAATCAACACATCGGCACTTTCTGCCCACCTAAATTTGGATGCGTTGCCCCGGTAATATTCCTTCAATCCTGCACTGTCGCTAATGGCCTTACCCCATACATTGCGCTCCATGATCTCGAACAACATATTGCCTTCTTTGAATTCCTGCATCTGAAAACTAAAATCCGGGTTATAGGACTCGAGGTGTTTTTTGTAATAATTGAGTGCAGAAATTTCTACAAACTTATCCCAGAGTTGGGAATTGGGTTCCCCTTTGTACTCCGATAAATTGGTTTTATACTGTCGCACAAATGCCAACCAATCGCTACCTTTTAACAATTCATTTTTTACCCTCAATACATTTTTATTGCTGATGGGATAAACCTTGGTTTGCTCCAGTGCCGGATTGGTCATCAGGCTATCTGCATAACGCGATAAATCTGCAAGCTTCACTTCTTTTAATTGTTTCACATCCACTTTCACGATGAGGTTGCGGGTAAATTTTTCCTTTTCCGCGTTCATTCTTTCATCTCTCATTAGTTTTTGTTTGAGATCGAACAGATAAGCTTCATCCGCTATTTCCGGCGTTGGGGTATAACCCATTCTTTTAACGATATGGTATCCAAAAGAAGTAAGAAAAGGTTGCGTTACCTGTCCGTCTTTTTTTAAGCTATGTACCTGCGATTCAAAATCATTCGTAAAAGTGCCGGTACCAAACTCTGGCAACTCCCCTCCGTTTAAGTAAGTTAGTTTGTCATCGCTATAGGTTTGTGCTACCGCTGCAAACGGCTCTCCGCTATTGATTTTGCCAATTGCTTCGTTCGCTCTTCCAAGGGCTGCCGCTTTACTGACATCATCTGCATCCGGCGCCACAGCAATAAGTACCTGCGCTATTTTCCATCGGCCGGTGCTGGGTCGTTCTTCTAATAACTTAAATAGGTGCCAAGCCGTTTTACTTCTGTAAGGTGCACTTACTTCGTTTTTGTTTAGGCTGTACACAATGTTTTCGTATTGATAAGGAAGGGTGAAGGCGGTGATAAAACCAAGGTCTCCTTGTCTGATGAGGCCCGGGCCAGTTTTGGCAATGATGCCATTGTAATCAGTAGGGCCGTTTTTAAGTTGGCTATACAATTCTTTGGCAACAGCCCAGGCTTTCTGGGTATCGGCCGCCGAGGCATCAACTGTAACGGGAATAGAAAAGTGCAGCACCCTGCGGTCTGTTTTTACCCGACTGAATGTTTCTTGCAACAGGCGATCGATGGCTTTCTCATCGTTCAGGTAATTCTCCATGATCTGCTCTCTGAAATTGCTGATGTCATATTGTATTTGGGGCAAAGTGTCAATGCCCAGTTCGGCTGCGGCTTTTACTTTCAGTTTAAAATTACTGTAAAGGTCTATGTACTCCCTTACTGCCTTTTCCTTGTCGTCAACAGGAGTTTTGTTTTTATTGTAGGCTTTCAAAAATTCCTGTTTGCTGATGCTGTTGTCGCCATAAGTGATGAAGGTTTGCGCGCTGGCCGTGTTGTTTGCCGCTGCAATTGCCAATATCAGGTAATACTTTTTCATGAATGTTTGTCTTTTTGAAAGGGTTCGTTTATTTTCCTGTACTGTCATTTAGTTTTACGGAAAGAAAATCGTTCATTTGTTCCAAGGTTAGTTTTTTAGCCAGTATGCGCTTTTCCTTATCCAGCAAATACAAGGTAGGTGTTTGCGTGATATCGTATAATTGTTTAAACGAAGGCCGCTGTGCATCTGCATCTTCTTTCACCATTTTTAGTGTGTGGTGTACATTTGTCCAATCTGCCAACTGGTGTTTGTTGATGAATGTCTTCCACGCTTCTGTATCATATTCCGTCATCACCGCATAAATTTTGATCTTTTTTTGTTTCCAGATAGCCCTGTAAAAGGAATCCAAACGGGGAATTTCTTCTTTACAATGCCCGCAGTTAGGATCCCAAAAAGCCACGATCGTATAATCAGCTTTTATGTTGTACAGCGGTGCTACTTTGTTCGCCGTGTCCAACAGTTCTAAGTTGGCAGCGGGTTCGCCCACCAGGTTGCTCATCAGCATGTATGCTCTTTTGGTAATGGCATCCATTTGCTTTTCGTTGAGCCAACTACTAACGCCTTTGCTATGGTATTTATTGAATAGGTGCACAAAAATGGCATCCTGGCCCATGTACTTGGGATTGATGTATTCGTCTGTTAGCCAGTTGAGCAGGTATTTGTACATTTCCGGGCTGCTGCGGGCCAATAGTAATTTGTAGTCTACATCCTTGATGATGCTATCTGGTGCTTGCGGCATTACATCGCGGTAATAACGCTCTAATTTGGTTTTATAAAATGGCGTTCGCACTACGCAATCATCCATAAAGCTGATGCCGTCCCAATAATGCGATTTGTAAAATTGATAATTGTCGATAGAGTCCTGTTTTGTTACTGGTGCTTTGGTTGGCAATGGCGACTCCCGCATTGCATTCAAAATAATGGCCATCATAGAAGTTGGTTTATCCTGTATGATGGAAGCCCGGTAAACGTTCAGTTCGTTGTTGTAGCGGCTGTAGTTTTGCTCGTGCAAGGTAGAGTCGGCAGCCGTTTTAGCATTAATGTAGGCTTGTCGCTCTTCATTCAGCAGTTTTCCTTTGGAAGCCACATATTGCTGGTATTCGAAAAACAGGTCATGCTCTTTGGAACCCGTTACGCTCATTTTTAAAATATTGTTGCTATCTGCATCAATATTCAGCACCTGTTCTTCGCCAATCAAAAAATCGGCGGTGAGTTTTTTACCCGGAAAAACAACAGCATAAATGCCGGAAGGGAGTTTTTTATTGCCCTGAAAAACGGCCACCCCTTTGCTGTTCACCAATGCAGAATCATCTACATTTAAACTGCTGCCCAAATAATGGGTGAGATAAGCAATGCCCGATGTGTAGTTGCTTTGCAGGGTTACTTTATAGGTTTGGGCATTTGTTAGCACGGAAACCGTGAGTAATAAATAAAGAAGTGTCGTTTTTTTCATAATAAGTCTAAAGCGCAACAAATGTATTTAAAAAGCCGCGTATCCTGCAAAGCCTTAACAAAGCGCTAAGATTTTGAACAACGGCAAGTTATTCACTCACACTTGGGGGCATAACCATTAATTTTGCGGGGTGAAAAAAAAGAACAAGAGAATAGAATTGGCAGATATAGCGGTTACAGACTACGCAGCAGAGGGAAAAGCATTAGCAAGGGTAGATGGCAAAGTGATCTTTATCAGCGGGGCCGTGCCGGGAGATACGGTGAATTTGTTGCTCACTAAAAATAAAAAAGACTGGGCTGAAGCAAGGGTTACGGGTGTAAAAACATATTCAGCCGACAGGGTGGAGCCTTTTTGCCAGCATTTTGGGGTGTGTGGGGGTTGCAAATGGCAAATGTTGCCCTACGAAAAACAGCTTCAATACAAACAACAGGAGGCTGAACAAAACCTTCGCCGCATCGGAAAAGTGACCGACGCATCCTTTTTGCCGATTGCTGGCGCCGTTGAAACTATTTTTTACCGCAACAAACTGGAGTTTACTTTTAGCAACAAAAAATACCTGCTACCCGGCGAAATGCCCGTTTTGGCAGACCCGGAAGACAAAGAAGCGGAAGCGGCTGCTTTCGAACTACTGCGGGGTGCCGGGGCACTGGGCTTTCATGTTCCCCGCATTTTTGATAAAATCATCGACATTGAGGAGTGCTTTCTGATGGATGGGGTGAACAACCGCATCCGCAATACCATCCGTGCTTTTGCAAAAGAACAGGGCTATACTTTTTACGATATCCGTCAACATACTGGCTGGCTGCGCAACATTATCATCCGCTATTGCAGTACCGGCGAACTCATGGTGAACCTTTGCATCAATCATGAAGCGGAGTCCGACCGGAAGGCTTTGCTCGATCATTTACTGCTAGCCGTACCAGAAATTACGACCTTACTGTATACCATCAATCCAAAGTGGAACGATAGCATTTATGATTTGAGTCCGCAGGTATATTTCGGCAAAGGGTATGTGATTGAAAAGTTGGAAGACCTCGAATTCATCATCAGTCCAAAATCGTTTTTTCAAACGAATACCAAACAGGCAGAAAAACTGTACAGCATCACCCGCGATTTTGCCGGCCTCACTGGCAAAGAAATCGTGTACGATCTGTATTGCGGCACGGGCAGCATTGGCATTTTTGTAAGTAAAGGCGCCAAAAAAATTATTGGGGTAGAAGTGATAGAAGAAGCCATCGAAGACGCTAAAAAAAATGCGGTTCGAAACAATATTGAACATGCGTTGTTTTTTGCAGGAGATGTGATCAAGATTTGTGACGATGCCTTTTTTAAAACCCACGGCAAACCCGATGTTGTGATCACCGACCCACCTAGGGCGGGTATGCACGAAAAACTGGTGCTAAAGCTATTAGAAATGGAAGCGCCTAAAATTGTATATGTGAGTTGCAATACGGCTACGCAGGCAAGGGATATATTGTTACTGAGCGAAAAATACAACGTTGTAAAAGTGCAGCCTGTAGATATGTTTCCGCACACACACCATATCGAAAGTGTGGCGTTGCTCACTTTAAAATAAAATAATTCTTTTAGTTCAACTTAAATTTTTTATCATGGCTTTTAATAATTTCGGTAATCGCTTTCAAAAATCTAGTCCGGTAGTGTTGAACCTGATCATCATCAATGTACTCGTATTTTTTGTTCAAAAGTTGTTCGATGGCGAAGAGGGGAAAATCACCAGTGTATTGGCATTGTGGCCATATCAGTCAGAGTTTTTTAAGCCCTACCAACTGGTATCACACATGTTTACACATGGTAGTTTTCCGCATATTCTTTTCAATATGTTTGCCCTGTGGAGCTTTGGCTCGCTTCTGGAAAAAGTGTGGGGGCCAAAAAAATTCCTTATATTTTATCTTGTTTGCGGATTGGCCGCTGCCGTTGCGCAGTTATTTTTATCAGATGCGCCGGCTATCGGTGCTTCGGGTGCGGTGATGGGTTTGTTGGGCGCTTATGCCTATCTCTTTCCCAATACAGAACTACTTATTTTTCCAATACCGTTTCCCATTAAAGCCAAATGGGCCATTGCAGGTATAGCCGCCATTGATATTTTCGGGGGTGTGTACCCAACAGGGAGTCAAATTGCACATTTTGCGCATTTGGGCGGACTGATCACGGGACTAATTTTGGTGATCATTTGGAACAAAGGCAATAAAAAAACGTTCTATTAAAGTTGGGCGGGGAAATATCCCTTCAACAATTGTAATTTTATACCCTCAATTCAAATTGTAGAATAATCATGGGAGAGGCAGATAGATACGGAGAATTTAAAAAACCAAAAAGAAGAGGGTTGTTACTGGGGCAGGAAAACAATGCTTTGGTGGCCTTGTTTGCCATCAATATTGCCATTTTTCTGATCCTTACTTTTATCAATCTATCCTTTGTGATTGCTGACAAACGGGGAAATGGTTTTAACTCTCTCGTTTTGCAATGGTTTGCCCTGCCCTCTGGCCTGGTAGAACTGAGCGAAAGACCTTGGACACTTTTTACGTATTATTTTTCAGAATTCGGGAATATCATTCGCCTCATCAGCAACATGATCTGGCTATGGGCCTTTGGTTTTTTGCTGCAGCAAATGGCGGGCAACGATAAAATTATTCCGGTGTATATATATGGAGGCGTAGTGGGCGGGCTGTTTTATATCGCCATGCATTACATTTTGCCGCCTTTGAGAGATAATATAGGAACCGCTTCTTTATTGGGAGCAAATACCGGCGTGTTGGCTGTGGCCATGGCCACTACTACTTTATCGCCCGACTACCGCTTTTTCAAGTTTATCAGAAACGGCATTCCGATTTGGGTTTTAATGGGTCTTTATATCCTCATCGATTTTGCCGGCATCGCTTCTGAAAGTGCGGCGATCAGTCTTTCCCACCTGGGTGCAGTATTAGCTGGTTATTTATTTGTAGTTTTTTTGCGCAAGGGCAAGGATGGCAGCAAATGGATGAACAGTTTTTACAGCTGGTTGATTAACCTGTTTAACCCCTATAAAAAACCATCCAAAGAAAAAATAAAAGAAACCGTTTTTTACAATACTGATGGAAGAAAACCGTTTAAAAAAACCAGTATCGTTACCCAGCAGCGGGTCGATGAAATTCTGGATAAGATCACTCAGAAAGGGTATCATTTTTTAACAGAAGAAGAAAAAGAGATTTTGAAGAAAGCGGCTGAAAAGGATGAGCTTTAATCAACGTAAAGCATTAAAATAAATTATCATTCACTAAATACAAATAATGAACAAATCAATTCTTACAGTGCTTTTGATCAGTGCCGCGGTTGGCTTTAGCAGTTGCGGCAGCAGCGATGCCCCTGTAAAAGACACCAGCATTATGCCGGCGCAAGATAGTGTAAAGGCGATGGCTCCAGCCATGAACACTATGCCTATGCCTGCCAACAATGCAGTAGACCTTGCACCTACCACTGCCAATGGTGCCAGAACGGTTCCCATCAACCAGGCCCCAATTGTTTCTGCAGGCGCTGGCATGAACCCGGAACATGGTTTACCGGGCCACCGATGTGATATTGCAGTAGGCGCGCCGCTAAATAGTTCGCCGGGCAATACCACCGCCCCAGCCCCATCGCCGGCTCCTGTAATGACAACTAATCCCACACCAGCACCCGTGATGAATATTCCCGGGGCGGTGGGTAAAGCAAACCCTCCTCACGGACAACCAGGTCATGATTGCGCCGTTGCTGTGGGTGCTCCATTGAAGAATTAATTTTTTCTACAAAATATACGGGAAGGCTGTCGGCATTTTGCCGCCAGCCTTTTTTTTACCTGGTTATTTACCATAAACATTTGTTGTTTTCCATGGCTTTCCGCGGGCTCCTTTATGGCGAAATAAAAATCGTTCGCCGCCTGCTGGTTTTCTACCAACGGCTATGGATGGTGTAACAAGATGAATATATTTTTCTATAAGTTTTTACTGGCTCAGATATGCGGCATAGCTAGGCAGCGCAGGGTATCTGTGCCCAATTGGAAAAATAGATTGATGTGATTGCCAAGACTTATGATTTGAATAGTAGTAAAGCCGATTTAAAAAAAAGCCGCATACAAAAATTGTAGCGGCTATTTCAATATTCTATTTGAATACTATGCGTCCATAGTTTTTTTTACAAAATTCATCAGCACTTTTATTTTGTCAGGCGAAAAATCAAATTCCAATCCGGCTGTTTTGTATAGTTCAGGCAAGGTTTTGGTGGCGCCCAATGACAAGGCATCTTTATAATGTTGGATGGCGGCTTGTTTGTTATTTTTATACTGCATCCACATACCAATAGCTCCCAACTGAGCAATGCCATATTCGATGTAATAAAACGGCACTTCGTATAAATGCAATTGGCGCTGCCAGGCATTGCTGCGGTAAGCTTCTAGTCCGCTGTAATCAATCACATCATCTTGAAATTCGACTAACACCGATTCCCATGCTGCGGTTCTTTCTGCGTGTGTATGAGTGGGATGTTCATATACCCAATGTTGAAATTTATCGATGATGGCGATCCAGGGGAAAATACTGATGACTCTTTCGAGTTGATGTTCTTTGGCCCTTTGCAAATCTTTTTCGTCGGAAAAAAAACTATCCCAGTAATCCATGCTAAACAATTCCATCGCCATGCTGGCTACTTCTGCAATTTCCATTGGGTATTCTTTGAATCCATTCAGCGGTAGATGGTGTGCCAGGAATGAATGAATCGCATGCCCACCTTCATGTACCATCGTAGTTACATCGTGCATTTGTCCGGCTGCATTCATAAATATGAAAGGAGCGCCACTTTCTGCTAGCGGACAGTTGTATCCGCCGGGCGCTTTTCCTTTTCTACTTTCCAGATCGAGGTGTTGTAGCTCTTTCATTTTTGCCAAACATTCCCCAAAAAACGGTTCTAATTTGGTAAAACAATCAATAGATTTTTGAAGCAACTCTTCTCCATTTTTAAATGGTCTTAGTGGCAATGTGCCCGCAGGTTCTGCATCCAGGTCCCAGGGACGTAGCGTATCTAATCCGAGCTTCTCTTTTTTCTTTTTATAGAGCTCATTTACGAGTGGCAACACATGCAGTTTCACTGCTTCATGAAAACGAAAACAATCTTCTTTGTTGTAATCAAAACGACCCAGTTCCTTGAAGCGATAATCGCGGTAGTTTTCAAAATCTGCGTTGGAAGCTTCTTGATTGCGGATGCTGATCAGTTTGTCGTATAGATCATTGAGCTTTTCTTTTTCAACCAGTCGGCGCTGTTGGATTTTATGGTAAGCTTCTTCTCTCAGCTTTCTATCTGGGTTCTCCAGAAATTTGGCTGCCTGTTGCAGCGTGTACTCGGCACCGTTGATTTCTACCATCATGGCGCCAGTAATTTGTCCGAATTGTTGTTGCAATACAGCTGCTTCAGCCTGCAAAGGGATGTTGGATTCTCTGAAAAGTTCAATGCTTTTGTGGATACTGCGCAGGTATGTGTGGTATTTGTCGGTATCTAACTGAGCCAGCAAGGGAGAAGCCATTAGCTTTTTGTTGAGTGCATCTGCAATAGGCTGTATCTGCGGTTGAATGTTCATGCAGAAATCGTTGAAGGCTGCTTCCAGTTCTTTGTTTTCGGTATCACAGGTCATTTTGATCTGGCGCCAGCAAGCATCTTCGCTCACCACAGCTTCCAGTTCACTTTGATCGAGCAGCCATTGTTCTAGTTCTGCAACAGTATGAATTTCTCTCTTAAGCAGGGCAGTAAAATAGGGCTCGAGTGATGCCCAATTGTTCATGGAAAAATCGGCTGGTAAAAAGTTTCTGGGTAATTTTTGAATGTTGGCGGTGTACATAGTTTGCGTCTTTATAAAGTAGAGAAGAACTGCCGTAAAAAAGGAAGCCATTTGCAGGGGTTGTTACAACAACTCTCCGCAAATGACTTAGTTAATTTATTGCTGAATAATTTATGCCATTTTGCGTGGTGTATTTATTTTTTTCACGGGTGCACTTTTAGGCGTAGCCGTTTTTGGAACTACTGCCTTGTTGCTTTTCTTTTCTGCAATAGGGGCCGCTTCATCGGTAGCGCCGTCTTCACCAGCTTCGCTGATTTTAATTTCAACACCGGATTTATTCAGTACTTCTAACCAGCGTACCATTTTCTTCATATCGCTACCGTATACTCTTTCAAAATCCATAGCTGGAACTACTTTTTCAAAATAAGCCTTGATGGCTTTGCCGTCTGCTTTTGCATCTGGCAGGGCCACTTTGCTGGCTTGCATTGCGGTAAACACATCTGCCAGGTTTATATTGTCTTCTTTGGTGTACACTTCAATGCTTTCCAAATGTGAAAAATTGTGTACGCGGTTGCTGACAAACTTTACACTGTTGTCTTCCAGCGACTTCACAATACCACCATCTGCTTTAGAAGATACCAATTCAAATAAACCACTCAATCCTGTTACGGATACTATTTTATTGTAATTCATACAAATAAGTTTTTTTCTTTTTAGGGTTGCAATTTAGCCCTTCTCACTCACATAAAAAACACAGCTTTGTTGTTAAAATGTTTTAACAATAAAAATGATGGAAATTGCAAAGGTTTTGTGAACGGTAGGGCGTCTGATAGGCAAACGAATTATTTTATGCTTAGATATGCTGTTCTGACGATTGTATTGATTACCATCTCATTGGTGGGTTTGGGGCAAACGGGTACCATTAAGGCCATTGTTACAGATAACAATGAAAAAAAACCAGTAGCAGGTGCTACAGTTTCTTTATTGCTGCAAAAAGACAGCACGTTGGTGAAAAACGTGGTGACCAACAAAGAAGGCCGATTTATACTGGAAGGATTGGCGGCAGATAGCTTTATTGTTACCGTTAACACTGTCAACTTTCAACAATTCTCCTCTTTTATTACATTAGAAGATGGACAAATAAAAGACCTGGGAAACCTTGGTTTAAATACAAAAGGAAAAGATTTGGAAACAGTTGTCATTGTTTCCCGCACCCCACCTGTAGTTCAAAAAGGAGATACTTCTCAGTTCAGTGCAAGCCAGTTTAAAGTAAATCCAGATGCAACGGTGGAAGACTTAATCAAAAAAATGCCAAGTATTACTGTTGCCAAGGATGGTACCGTAACGGCACAAGGCGAGCAGGTGCGCAGGGTAACCATTGATGGAAAAGACTTTTTTGGTGACGATGCATCAGCGGCTTTGAGAAACCTGCCTTCCGGAATAGTAGATAAGATTCAGGTTTTCGACAGACTGAGTGATCAGGCACAGCTAACGGGTGTAGATGATGGAAACTCTCAAAAAGCCATCAATATTGTTACCAAATCTGGTTTAAAAAATGGGCAGTTTGGTCGTGTCTACGCTGGTTATGGTACCGATGATCGGTATGCAGCGGGTGGAAACGTTAGTTTCTTTAAAGGCGACAGGCGTTTATCATTGGTGGCCAATTTCAACAATGTGAACCAACAAAACTTCGGCTCCCAGGATTTGCTGGGTGTTACCAGTAGCGGTGGCGGTGGCGGTGGTCGTGGCGGAAGCTGGGGCGGCGGAAATGATAATTTTAGTGTTGGCCAATCGAATGGTATCAGTAAAACCAATGCCATGGGTGTAAACTTCAGTAATAAATATGGTCCTAAACTGAGTTTGACAGCCAGCTATTTTTACAATAAAAGTACCAACGACAACCTTTCTATTTTTAACACAGAAACCTTTGCTCCTGATGGAAACAATTTGTTTTCCAATCAAACCAGCAATAGCGTCACAGAAAATTTCAACCACCGTTTAAACATGCGTTTGGAATATAAAATAGATTCAAACAACAGTATTTTCATAATTCCAAGTGTAAATATTCAAGGCAACAATTCTAACAGTTTATCATCCCTAAACAACTATTTTGGTTCAAATGATTCTGTTAGTAATTCATTGATCAGATCCGCAGCCGATAGAAACGGTTACAATATCAGGAACAACATCTTGTACCGCCACTCTTTCGCTAAACGTGGAAGAAGCCTTTCATTGGGCTTGAATACCAACTTTACCAGAAACAGCGGAGAAGTGGTAACAGATGCAGCATTTCGTTTCTACAATGCCGGTATTGCAGAAGACTCTGCCAGAAACCAGTTTGGAGACAACCTCACCAACGGGGAAAGTTATGCTGGTACCATTACTTACACAGAACCCCTCAGCCTAAAATCACAGTTACAATTTGAGTATCAACCAAGTATTCAGTACAACAAGGCAGATAACCAAACCTTCCTTTTTGATGGATCCAAATACGAGACCTTCGACCCGAGGTTCTCCAACAAATTTGACAATACTATTACTACCAATAGAGGCGGTATTACTTATCGTTTTAATAAAAATAAAGATGAGAACTTAGCCATTGGTGTAAACTATCAGGGTACCCAATTGGCGAGTGAGCGCATCTTCCCAACCGCAGCTTCTTTAAAACAATCGTTTTCCGATTTTTTACCGAACGCTTTTTGGCGTAAGAAATTTTCGTCAAGCAGTAATGTCCGTATATTCTACCGTGCATCGGTGAACTTCCCTTCTGTGAACCAATTACAAGATGTAGTAGACGTGAGCAATCCGCTAAGAGTAACTGTTGGTAATCCTTTGCTGAAGCAAAGCAATACACAGTTTGTGGGGGGTAGATACTCCTATGCCAACAGTAAAACAAGCAAAAGCTTTTTTGCAAACATATTTGCACAAACCGCCAGCAACTATATTTCGAATGCTACTTTTATCGCATCTGCAGATTCATTGATTCAGAATGGAGATACCTTAAAAAGAGGTTCTCAACTCACCAAACCTGTGAACCTGGATGGCTACAGAAATATTCGTTCTTTCTTTACTTATAGTATGCCGTTCAAAGCTATAAAAACTACCCTGAACCTGAACGCAGGCATCAGCTATTCTAAGCTGCCTGGCTTGGTAAACAATGTAAACACCAATACCAATAACATGGTGTACACAACTGGTATCGTGCTGGCGAGCAACATTAGTGAGTACATTGATTTTAACCTGAATTACAATTTCTCCTTAAATGATGCCAGAAACTCTTTGAATTCACGCCTTAACAATCGATTCATCAACCAGACCTCCGGGGCAACCATCAATCTCCTGAGTAAAAATGGTTGGTTCCTGCAAAACGATGTAACCAACCAAACCTTTTCTGGCTTAAGCGATGGTTTCAACCAAACTTTTTGGTTGTGGAATGCTGGTATCGGAAAAAAATTCCTGAAGAACGACGCCGGTGAACTTAAGCTAACCGTTTTTGATTTGCTGAAACAAAACCAGAGCATTTCAAGAACAGTCACAGAAACCGGGATCGAAGACAGACAAAGTATAGTGTTGCAACAATATTTTATGCTCACGTTTACCTACAACCTTAAAAACTTTGGTACGCCAAAACCTAGTCGCAACCAGAATAGTGAAGGTGGGTACATGCGAGGCGGGATTTAAAGAACATTCGGACTAATTCATACTAGCAAAAGCTGTAATTTTAAAAACAACTTTTAATCAACATGTTGAATCAGCCCGAACTCATTCACAGATTAAAAAACGGAGACCCTTCTGTTTTTACTGATATTGTTACCCAATGGCAAAACATGGTGTATAATACTGCCCTGAGTATTGTGCAAAACGAAACAGACGCAGAAGATATAACGCAGGATGTTTTTATAGAAGTGTATGAAAAGGCAGAACAGTTCAGAGGAGACGCATTGCTGAGTACTTGGATATATAGAATTACCATTAATAAGGCTCTTGATCTTCAACGAAAAAAAAAGCGGCAAAAAAACGGCGGATTACTCCAAAAAATTTTTGCTGTAAATGAGGAGGATGAGCCAGTTGATTTTGATCACCCAGGCGTGCAGCTAGATAACAAAGAAAAAGCGGGGATGCTTTTCAAAGCCTTAAAAAAACTGCCCGAAAACCAGCAAGTTGCTTTCACGCTGCACAAAATGGAAGGGCTTACTTACCAAGAAATGGCAGAAGTGATGGAAATCAGTTTATCGGCCGCAGAAGGCCTGATGGTGAGAGCAAAAGCAGGATTAAAAAAAACATTGGAACATTACTATTCTATACGTGATTAAATAAAGGAAAAATGAACAAAAACAAGCTTTCATTACTTATTGAATCCACCATCAACAGCATGGATGGAGCAGCAAAAGCAACACCAGCTCCATATCTTCAAACCCGTATCAATGCAAGGTTGCAGGCGGCCAATGAAGAAGGGAATAGCGTGTGGGAGAGGGTAAGTATGTTTCTTTCCAGGCCCGGCATTGCCCTTGCTACCCTTGCTTTTATCATCATCCTCAACATCTTGTTATACAACTTTAGCGAAAGCAATGGTTCTTTCAACAATACTTTGCAAAACCTTCAGGCTTCAGCCGATGATAATCCAATGAGCAATTCATCTGCTTTGTTTGACATCGAAAATTTTCAACCATGATCCCGAAACCAACATATAGTAAATACCTCCTTATTCTGATTGCCGTTTTGCTGGCCGCTAATGTTATCGGGATACTTTATTTCATTAGCAACAGACCCACCCGCAACAACGGTGGCAACTACGATAGAAAAGCGGCTATGGCCAATTATCTGAAAAACGATTTAAATTTTTCTATTGTGCAATTGAAATCATACGACAGTTTAGAAGAAGCACACCGAGAAAACATGAAACCATTGTATGATAGCCTGCGCAAAGAAAAAGAAAAAAAGATACGCTATCTATCAGAGTTTGCGTTTGATGACAGTGCCATTACAAGCGCTGTGAACAAAGCAGGCCTTAAACAGCAGATGGTTGAAATCAGGATGTTGTTGCACCTTAAAAATATCCGCAACCTTTGTACCGACGAACAAAAAAAAGGATATGACACCAGTATCTATAAAATGTTTGTACGAAAAGCACCAGAAAAAAAATAACTGTTTTTTTTATCCATTCATTTCAAACAAATCAACATGAAAAAACAGATTGTATTATACGTACTAACATTTTTTGTAAGCATCTCCGGATTACTGGCACAAGGCGGCGGTATGCAACGCCAAACATCCGAAGAGCGTGTAAAAGCCAACATGGAAGCAATAAAGCCACTTTTGCTCAATGAAGAACAAACCAAAAAGACCACCGATGTCGTTACTGACTTTGTCAATAATCAGCAAAAACTCATGGAAGATTTTAGAACCAATGGTGGCGGTGATCGCGAAGGGTGGATGGCCAAAAGAAAAGAGGTAGAAGATGCACGTGATGCCAAACTAAAAGAAATATTTAACGCCAATCAGTATAAAAAATGGATCGAAGAAATTGTACCCTCCATGAGGCCACAACGCAGAAATTAAGGGAGAATATTCAGGCATGACTCAAAAAAGGATCATCTGGAAAGACGGTTCTTTTTTTATGGGGTGAATTTACCAATGTTGCTACTTGGTATATATTGTTGAAATATTCACCAAAAAAGTGTAAAAATCTTCCTTAAAATTCGTCTGAAATTTGTTGTGCAGATTCGTATTCTTCCAGCACTTTTTCTATTCTATCCTTTAAGTTTTCGTAATCTGTAAAGCCTCTCGCTACCATATTAAACTTCAGTGGGCCAGTTTGGATAAATACAGTGGGATAACCAGTTACCTGCAATTGTTTCATCAATGAAAATTCGTAATGGGCCATTTCTTTGTATTCATCACTGCTGAGTTTACTGTAAAATAATTCAGGTTGAATGCTGTATTTTTCGAGCAGATGTTGATAAGCTTCATCATCGGTTAAATCCCTTCCTTCAAAATGCAACGCGTACTGAAGATCTGCAGAAAATTCAATGGCCCTATCAGGATATAACTCTTTGAAAATACACATCGCAATGGCAGGCTTTTCGGAATGCGGACGCCAATCACTGTCATCAGGGTTTTGTATGTGCCAAAGGTAATCTGCACCAAAAGTTACCCCCGTTGTTTCTTCCACTGTTTTATAGGCGTTTAAAATATACCCCGCTGTGGCTCCAATGTGAACGGGTTTTTCCGGAAGGATCATTCCTCCACTCAACACATCGGTAGAAAGTCGATCGCTGAATGTGATGGCAATTTTACTGATCACCGGGCTAAATCCATAACACCAGCCGCAGTAAGCATCGTAGCAATATATCAATAAGAGTTGTTGCATAGTGAGTTATTTTTTAAAATAAAAATTCCCGGAAAAACAGCTGTCTTATTTACCCAACTGCTTCACCGAGAATACAAAATTACAATACACCGTTTATTGTCGGCTGTATTTTATCTCCATCATTTTAAATTCTTTTCCATCAGGCCCTTTGCCATACATTTCCATCAGGTGATTTTTATCATCTACCACTTTAAACATTTGTTTCATATCTGTTTCTTTTCCATTTCCTGCAGCCGGGTCAACCGATTTGCCTGTGAAAGTTATTGATTTTGTAGCCTCGTCCCATGGGCCATGAAGGATCATCAAACCTGTACCCATATTGTCAATCCAAGTTGTAGTGAATATTTTTTTAGCATTGTCGTATGCTAACATACTTCTTCCTTCAAATGGCTGGCCCATCATGTTGCCTGTGTGAATTCCTTGTTGGTACCTGCCTCCCAATAACATACTATTGGTGTTGATCGCTTTAGATATTTCTGGTGCTGATTCGGGGCTTTGCCAACTGCTAACGGCTGCATTCCATTTGCCGTTCCAAGACGCCATCATCTTATGCATGTCGGTTGGGGTCATATAAGCTCCCCAGTTCTTGGCAATAGTAGCAGAATCCATGGGGGCCTCCGTTGCAACTACAGCTGCCGTAGTAGAAGTATCCTTGCTAAGTTCGGCAGCAGCATTGGTTGATTTGTTATCAGCTTCGGTGCAGCTAAATAAAAGCAGTCCGGTTATTACCAGAAGGTTTGACGTTTTTTTCATCAGTAATTGTTTTTACTTTGTTTATAAAATAGGTAACAAAATAAAAAACTTCTTCGACAATGTCAAGGCAAATGTTTAATGAGCTTGTAACCAGTTTTCGCCAAATCCTAATTCAGCGTTGGTAGGTACATCATTGGGTAATTTCAGGGCGGTTTGCATGCATTCTAAAATGATGGGCTGTATGATCTCCAACTCATCTTTGTGCACATCAAATACCAATTCATCGTGTACCTGAAGTAACATTTTACTTTTTAAACCACGTTGAATAAAGGTTTTATCAATTTGTATCATAGCCAGCTTGATCATATCTGCCGCTGTACCTTGTATCGGCGAATTAATGGCGTTTCGTTCTGCAAATCCACGCACGGTAAAATTTGCGCTGTTGATGTCTCTTAACCAACGCTTACGACCCATCAACGTTTCTACATAACCATTGTCTTTTGCAAACTGGATGGTATCACTCATATATTGCTGAATGTTAGGGAACTGCGTTTTGTAATTGTCGATGATTTCTTTGGCCTCCGCCCGGGGAATCCCCAAATTTTCTGCCAGTCCGAAAGCACCCTGTCCATAAATAATACCAAAGTTTACGCTCTTTGCCTTGTACCTCATTTCTTTGGTCACCTCCGATTCGTTTACATGGAAAATTTTAGCCGCTGTTGCGTTGTGAATGTCTTTCCCGGTTTTGAAAGCTTCACACATGTTCACATCACCGCTAATGGCAGCCACGATCCGCAATTCTATTTGCGAATAATCTGCCGACATTAAGAGATACGATGCATTGCGGGGCACAAATGCCTTGCGAATTTCTCTGCCTTTTTCAGTACGGATAGGAATATTTTGCAGGTTGGGATTGTTGCTGCTCAACCGTCCTGTTACCGCAACGGCCTGCGCATAACTAGTGTGCACCCTTCCGGTAATGGGATGAATGAGCAAAGGAAATGCATCTACATAAGTCGACTTTAGTTTGGCGAGTTCTCTAAAACTGAGGATGTCATTGCAGATTTTATGTTGATTGGACAGTTTTGCCAAAACGTCTTCCCCGGTAGCGTATTGCCCTGTTTTGGTTTTTTTTGCTTTGGGATCCAGGGCGAGTTTTTCGAACAGTACTTCACCCAATTGTTTTGGGGAAGCCAGGTTAAACCGAACGCCAGCTTGTTCGTACACACTTTCTTCTGCAATTTTTGCTTCGGCTTCCAGTTCCTTAGAGTAGCTTTTTAAAAAGTCAACATCCACTTTGATTCCTTCAAACTCCATGCGAGCCAACACGTTCACCAATGGATTTTCTACTTCATAAAATACTTTCTCTACTGCTTTGTTTTTAAGCTCGGGCAAAAAAACGTTTTTTAATTGTAGGGTAATGTCTGCATCTTCTACGGCGTATTCTTTAACGGTTTCGATAGCCACATCCCGCATATTGCCTTGTCCTTTTCCTTTTTTACCAATTAATTCTTCGATGTGTACAGGTTCATAACCCAGGTATTTAGCGCTGAGCAGGTCCATATTTCTTTTTCCATCTGGTTCTATTACATAATGCGCCAACATGGTGTCAAACAATTTTCCCTTCAATTCGATGCCATACCATTTCAGTACGAGTATGTCGTATTTTAAATTTTGTCCCACCCATGTTTTACCGGAGTCGCTGAATATGGGTAGTAGTTGCTTAAGAATCCTCTCGGTTTCAATCCTGTTTGCCGGACAGGGAATGTAACATCCTTCTCCGGGTTTTACAGAAAAACTGATGCCCACCAGTTCGGCCAGGTTAGGGTCTATGTTGGTCGTTTCGGTATCAAAACAAATTTCTGCATTGTTGAGCAACAGCGTCAGCAGTGCTTGCATGTCAGCATCGTTGCCAACAAGCGAATAATGGTGTGGGGTATTGTGAATATTTTTATCAACTACGATGGTTTCAGTTTCTTCAGCTGTTTGGGAAACTGGTACTGCAACAGAAGCGCTGGGAACCGGTGAGCCAAATAAATCAAGTTGGGTTTGTTCTCCCGCACTACTGCGTTCTTCAGTAGTAACGGGAATGTCTTCACCCAAAATTCTTTTCCCAACGGTTTTAAATTCAAGCTCTACAAAAATTTCACGAAGCAGGTCCTTGTTCCATTCTTTAAGAAAGAAATCTTCTTCGTGAAACTGAACGGGTACGTCGATGATAATAGTTGCTAGTTTTTTGCTCAAAATAGCTAACTCTTTTCCATTGCGGACTTTTTCACCGAGTGCCCCTTTTATTTTGTCGGCATTTTCCAGTACATTCTCTAAAGTGCCGTACTCTTTGAGTAGCTTGGCTGCTGTTTTTTCACCTACTCCAGGAATACCCGGAATATTATCTACCGCGTCCCCCATCAATCCCAACACATCTATTACTTGGTCAACCGAGGCAATGTCCCATTTTTCACACACTTCTTTTGGGCCCATAATTTCAATGCTGCCACCTTGGTAGGGCGGTTTGTAAATTTTGATGTTTTCAGAAACCAATTGACCATAATCTTTATCGGGTGTAACCATATACACCTCGTAGCCCACTTTTTCTGCTTGTTTCGCCAAGGCGCCGATCACATCATCTGCTTCGTACCCATCGTGCTCCACTACCGGAATGTTGAAAGCCTTGATCATTTTTTTGATGTCTGGAATGGCTTCCCGAATATCTTCTGGTGTTTCCTGTCGGTTAGCCTTGTAATCTGCAAAATCAGTATGTCGTTCTGTGGGAGCATGTGTATCAAAGCAAACCGCAATATGGGTGGGTTTCTGATTATTGATCAGATCAACCAATGTGTTGAGGAACCCAAACTGGGCATTGGTATTTTTGCCTTTGCTGGTCATTCTGGGGCTACGTATCAAAGAATAATAGGCCCTAAACACAAGTGCATAGGCATCCAACAGGAATAGTTTTTTTTGCATACCGCAAATGTAATTTTTTGGGCGTAGAAATTCGATTGTAAATGTAGAAAACAGCTTTTCAATATTATTTTTTATATAATTCGATGAAACTGTCGTAAAATGGGCGCTTCTTTGAATTTCTTGATTTACATTTATTCATTATTACCCTTTTCCGATACTCTATTTAAAGACCTAATCCTCGATTTAAGCTTACCGTTATCACTAATTTAAAAATCAAGTTATGTCCAAAAAGGTATGCGTATCGGCCGCTCTACTGATGGTATCCATATTCGTGTTTGCTCAAACGCAAACTGCGGTAAACCTGTCTTCAACCATTAGTGGTGCCAATTCAAGGGGATTTTATTGATACCTACCTGCAGATTATAGTAGCAGTTCCAAAAATTATCCATTGATTTTATGGGTACACGGCGCTGGCCAGGTTGGTCAGGGTAACACGGCAGATCTTCCAAAAGTATTGGAGTGGGGAACGCCGAAGATTATCAGTCAAGGCGGTTTTCCGCCCAGTTTTACGGTTGGCGACAGCAGTTTTTCTTTTATAGTGATTTCGCCTCAATTCATCGCATGGCCTACTGGTAATAACTTGGGTGCTATGTTGAATTATATCAGTGCTAACTATCGGGTAGATCCGGAAAGAGTTTACATTGTAGGCATCAGTGCGGGTGGCGGTGCTGCCTGGCAATACGCTGGTACAAGCCTCGGTAATAGCAACCGTTTGGCAGCGATGATTCCATTTTGCGGGGCTATAGGGGCTACCCAAGCCGAAGCCAGTAGAATGGCAGCATCCAATTTACCAGTATGGGCTTTCCACAATACCAACGATGGCACTGTTCCTGTTGCTCACTCTCGTAACTGGAGAAATTTTATTAATGGGTACGTACCAACACCCAACCCATTGGCAAAGCTCACAGAATTTCCGGTGGTAAGTAACAATGCTGTAATAGCACATGATAGCTGGAGTTTAGCGACACTTCCCACCTACAAACCAGAAGGCATTAATATATATGAATGGTTGTTGCAATACAAAAAAAGAACACCTAATGGGCTGCCTTTTGCGAGAGCTGGAGACGACGCTGCTATTGTACTCCCCGCGAATTTAAGTTTGGATGGTTCTACTTCTACTGACGCAGATGGTAACATCATATCACACGGCTGGAGAAAAATAAGCGGTCCTAGCAGTTTTACCATCAGCAATCCAAATGTTTCTAGTACTACGGTAACTAATTTGGTAGCCGGAATTTATGGTTTTGAATTAACCGTCACCGACAATCAGAATGGCGTTGGAAAAGATACCATGTTCGCCAATGTGTCGCCACCTACCGTGGAGGGTTCTCAAAGAAGAGTGCTGATTGACGCTGGACCTCCTGCTGCGAATGGCGGAGTGTTGACCCCGTCTCCAGCGTTGAACGGCAATTTTTGGAACAACGTCACCGATGGACGTGTGGGCAATCGATTGAGCAACGCCAAAACTACCGGCAATAGCAATACCAACATAGGTTTAGATGTCATCAATAGAATTGATGGTACTTTTAACACGAGTGGAAATGGCATGAATAACGTTAGTAGCTTGGGTGCAGTGGGAGATTATCCTGCGAGTGCCACCAATGATTATGCATTTGCGCACAATAGTGCTACCAACGGCAGATGGCGTATCAAAGGTTTGGAAGCAGACAAAGCCTACAGCATTAAATTCTGGGGTTCTAAGTCTGGTGAAACCAGAGACAGGGATATCGAAATCAAACGTTCCGATGAAACCATCTGGAAAAGTTATACCGGTGCCAGCAATACCAATTTTAACAATGCAGCCTTTTTTACAGTCACAGGGATAACAGAGGTCGATTTTGACATCAGGGTAAAGGCTCCAAGCATATTCGGATATATCAATGTAATAGACATCAGTTGGAACGTGGCGCCAACCGTCGTAACAAATGCAGCACCAACGGCAAATGCTGGTACGAATATCAGTATACGACTTCCCCTGGACTCTACTTTATTGAATGGCTGTGCTTCCTTTGACCCGGAAAATGCGCCATTGCAATTTATGTGGAACAAACTTTCAGGTCCTGCAAGCGGCTACCTTAATAACGATCGAGTTTGCAACCCTGTTTTGAGGAACTTAACAGCCGGCAACTACAGCTAC
Source organism: Chitinophagales bacterium (assembly GCA_038249665.1). Taxonomy (GTDB): domain Bacteria; phylum Bacteroidota; class Bacteroidia; order Chitinophagales; family Chitinophagaceae; genus Ferruginibacter. Next base: position 2,558 of record JBBSDF010000046.1, on the reverse strand, counting down.
GAACTGATGGTAACGGATACGGGTAACCTCAGTAGAAAAGATACTGTCGATATCACCGTCAATAATTTGTCGCTAGCTTGGCCAGTGCTACCAGCACCGGCCTGTCCTGAACCTTACAGAATTGTAACACTAGGTTCATCTACCACCGCAGGTTCAGGAGCCTCTCCACTCGACAGCTCATGGGTGAACAAATTTAAGCGCTACGCCCAACAGCAAAATGCAGCGGTGGTTATTACTAATCTGGGTGTAGGTGGGTACAACACTTACCATGTAAATCCAACCGGCTATGTGCCGCCAACAGACAGGCCATCGCCAGATGTAACCAAAAATATTACTGCTGCATTGGCTTTAAATCCTGATGCGATCATCATCAATCTTCCTTCGAATGATGCAGCTTCAGCTTTCCCAATTGTAGAAACACAAAACAATTTTAATAGAATCATTGCTGCTGCTGATGCAGCGGGTGTACCAGTTTGGGTAACCACTTCTCAGCCACGTAACAATTTATCTGCCGGGCAAACCAATAGTTTATTTCAAATGAGAGATTGGGTGAATCAACATTTTGGCAATAAAGCCATCGACTTTTGGACAAACATCGCTAATGCAGATGGCACCATCAATGCCAATTACAACAGCGGTGATGGCATTCACTTGAATAACCAAGGACACCACATTATTTTTTCACGTGCCGTACAAGAACGTATTTGGGATAGTATTTGCGCACGCCGAAGTAATGTTCCAAACATACTTCCAAACGCCCATGCAGGCGCGGATATTTATACAACCAGTACGCCTGTTGTTTTAAATGGCACTGGTTCTACAGACCCTGATGGGAGTATCAGCAGTTTTAGCTGGAGGATTATCAACACAGGAACGGCCTCGTTATCAAACGCCAATACTCCTCAACCGGTGTTGAACAGCGCTGCACCCGGTGTGTTCAACATCGAACTAACGGTAACGGATAACCGGCAAGGAGCAGATAAGGACACTGTGTCTGTTTTTGTAAGTCTGCCAAATGTTTCGCCCATGGCCAATGCAGGCACAGACCAATTGATTCAATTGCCTACTGACAGCGCCCGGCTAAATGGAACGGCATCTTCTGATCCTAACGGTACGATCACTGCATATAAATGGGTACAGATAGCGGGTACTGCAGCCACTATTTCTAATGATGGGATTGCTTCGCCTTGGGTGAGATATTTACAATCGGGTAGTTACAGTTTTGAGCTGACTGTTACCGATGACTCCGGCGCTATTGACAAGGATACGGTGGTTATTTTGGTGAATAGACCGCCCGTTGCCAATGCTGGTAACGACGCTGCTATCAACTTGCCAATGAATACGGTAAATGTATCCGGGACTTTGTCTACTGACTCCGACGGTACCATCAATACTTTTGCCTGGAGAAAAATAAGCGGGCCAGCCGGCGGAGCAATTGCCAATGTTTCTGCTGTTCAAACCAATATCAGTTTCACCAATACAGGTCTATATGTTTTTGAACTGCTGGTTACAGACAACAACGGAGGAATCGGCAGAGACAGCATTCAAATTACAGTAAACCCAAATCCTAACCAAGCTCCGGTAGCCAACGCAGGTGTCGATCAACAAATACAATTACCAGTAAATAATGTTTTGTTAGATGGTAGAAATTCAACGGATCCGGATGGTACCATCAACAGTTATCTTTGGAGTTTTCTAAGCGGTCCTTCTGGAGCTATTTTGGGCAATGCAAACAGAGATACCAGCAGGCTGAGTTTTGTGAATGCAGGTGCTTATGTTTATCGACTAACGGTAACAGATAACGGCGGAAGAACTGCCACAGACGATGTTCAAATTACGGTTGTAGGAATACCTGTTACCGGCAAATCCTTGAGAATAAATCTCTTCGATGCGACCGTTACTTTTAACAATCCCGCATGGAACAATTGGAAGCCAGTTTCCAATGTAAATAGTACCAACTTTAAATATGAAGATGGAACACAAAGTACCATAAATGCCAACTTAAATGCTCATGATCGTTTTTCAGATAACGGAGCAACGTATGGTACAGGTGCTGTGGGTTGCCCGCCACAAGTATTGCGATACAATTCCATACATACGATTAGCAGAACGCTCACGTTGCGTGGACTAAACCCTGCAAAACAATACAGTTTTGAGTTTTACGGTGCGCGTGCCTTTACATCCAATAGCCGATCGATTTTTAGAGTTGGCAGCATTGCAGATACCATCAATACAGATTTTAATTTGAACGATGTGGCTAGACTCAACAATGTTACACCAGACAATACTGGGAGAATAGTGTTTACATTGAGCTTCATTGGCGCCTACCATTACGTGGCTGGCTTTGCAATCACAGAACCCGGTGATGCCGTGGCCGGAAAAAGCGCTGGATTGATCACCGAAACGGAAGGAATATTGCCGACGTCTTCTGAAGCGGCTAATGGCGATGCGGTCGTGTACCCCAATCCGTTTAAAAACAATGTATCTCTAAATATATCCACCCTACCTACCGGTCCGTATTTGGTGCAGTTTACAGATGCCGCAGGTAAAATTGTGTT
>JBBSDF010000045.1:0-28464 GCA_038249665.1 Chitinophagales bacterium | reverse complement strand
TCGAACAAACATACACAAAAATAGCTTTGCAACACCCATTTTCAAAACTCAACCCAGTAAAATCAATACTTTCAGGGCACAATTTTAAAAAGTGCGTAAAACAGGAGAGAAACTCGAATTTAATTATACTAACTCGAGACAAACCAACTACGAAGCTGAAAGCCGGGCCTCCCAAAAAATTGCGTTAAGAAAATCAGGAAGAGGGATGTAAAAATGAAATTAGAGTTACCGAAGCTTAGAAATATTCTTAGTTGGTAAGTCGCACATAGCTTGGTAATGTACTACCGATCGAACTTATTTCATTTTGCACCCGATGATTGATTTTTAGCTTTTTTTTCTGCAGCCCTTGATTTTTGTTTCTTTTCATCAAGGAAAAGAAAAAAAGCCCGCGGCAGGCGATAGAAAGATTCTAAATACAAAAAATTAGTTTAAAAAATATTCAACTTGTTCATCCACCCATAGCCGTTCGCTGAAAGCAAAACGGCGGCGACTTCTTTTATGTTTCGAAATAGTAAGACACGAAGTAAAAAAATTTATCGAAAAAAATATTCATTTTGTTCATCCATCCATAGCCATTGGTTGAAAACAAGAAGTTGCCACCACTTTTTATTTTGGAGCAGAAGTTTACTTACAATCCATACAAACACCAGATACGATCATCGAAGCTTCGGATGGAGTAAACCCTTTTGGCAACTTCACTTCAGGTACTACTACCTCATCTAAACAAAATGTTTTCACACATTGGTTGCACACAAAATGTACATGATTATCATGGTGGCGGCCCTCTTCACAATCTTGTTTGCATAGTGCATACAAAATCGAATTATCTGTTGTAGGTATTTGGTGGATGATTCCTTTTTCTACAAAGGTTTGTAAAGTACGGTACACAGTTACGCGGTCGAAAGCTCCATCTGTATTTTTTTCAATATCAGCATGCGCCAATGCCCCTGCAGCATCCAGGAACAGACCCAGGATTTTTGTTCTGCTAGCGGTAACGCTTAGTCCATTTCTCTTTAATATATCGGCTAGCTCTATCATGTGGTTAATTAGGGTTGTTAGTGAAGCCTGTCATAAATCTTTTAGGCGCCACGGTTTCTTTCATAAGGCCTTTAATGTCAACCATTAGTTTCTGTATCTCTTCTTCTTTTAAACCATCGTAAATGCCCCGTACTCTGCGGTATTTATCTACCAATGCAAAAAACTGGCTATGAATAAATTCGTCTTCAATGCGTTGCAGACTATCAGGCTTGCCATTGTCTATCATATAACCCAGCCGGGCCATGTCGTACAATTGTTTTTTATCCCCCGTTAAAAAAAGCCAGTTTTTGTTGTTGATCGAAACGGCATCACTGCCCTGCAATTCACTGAGTTTGTAAGAACCATCTTCTTTACGTACCAATGTTCCGGTGAGCATTTTACGCTCATAAGCTTTCATCAGCGGAACACTATCTACCTCTGGCATACAGGTATGAGAAAGAATCATAAAATTCGGTTGATCTTTGTACAAATCGTACACCCTGCGCATATTGGCATTCATTTTCGGACAAATACCTTGACAGGTAGTAAAAAAATATTCGGCCACATACACTTTGTCGTCGGTATCTCTGTTGTTAACCAAACGCCCATTTTGGTCGGTAAATTTGAATTCGGGTACTTCCGGATTAATGACGCCCAGCTTAGAAGCCGTGAAATCATAATCCCTGAAAATAAAAAAGTAAAACCCGCCCAATAACAGGGCAAAAAATCCGAGGTACAGCCACCACTTGTTAATCTTCATCTCTTAGCTTGATTGTACCGCAAAATTACGCTGAACCTTGCAGTGAATAAAATAATTGATTGGTTTGATTTGTTAAAACTTGCAACATGATTGCAAAAATATTACCTTTGCAGATTAATATGAATTTAAAAGTGAACTGGGACGGCTTGGGTGTTATTACTTCTTTGTTGTGTGCTATTCATTGTGCTTTGTTGCCAGTGTTGCTCACCAGCTTACCTTTATTTGGTATTAACATCATACACAATCTTTTGTTTGAATGGGGGATGATAGGAATCGCTGCAGTAGTTGGTGCTTATTCATTGTACCATGGTTTTATTAAACACCACCAACAACATTTGCCCGCTGTTCTTTTTAGTGTGGGTATCATCTTTCTTATTGCCAAACAAATTTTCCATCATTATGAACTGTGGCTGCTGATTCCAGCAGTAGTGCTGATTGTAACAGCCCACTATCGAAATTACCGGCTTTGCCACTTTAGCAAATGCAATTCCCCGCACCACAAACACTAAAGTTTATACGAGTAAATCGTGGTATAAAAGGTATGATTTCTTTGATATCTGCCGTTATATACAGTGGCCGATTGATTAACTTGTACTTATAAAACAGTTTCATATGAAATCATTGCTTGTATCGATTTATTTATTATTCAGCTTTGCAACCTTCGCCCAGAACAAAGCTGAAAAAAGTATTTTGCAGGTTCTAACAGTTCAAAACAAAGCGTGGAATGAAGGGGATCTGCTGCCATTTATGGACAGCTATTGGAAATCGGATTCGTTGATGTTTATTGGCAAAACGGGAGTTACCTACGGATGGCAGAACACCCTTGATAATTACAGAAAGGGCTATCCGGATACCGCAGCCATGGGCAAACTCACATTTGACATTCTACATATAAAAAAACTCAGTAATCAATACTACAGCGTAACAGGCAAATGGTTTTTGACGCGTAGCATTGGCAATGTGGGTGGACATTTCACCTTAATATTTCGGAAGATCAACGGACGCTGGGTGATCGTATCTGACCATAGTAGTTAGTGTTCGACCTCCAATGGAGTGGCGCCAAAATATGTCAATTTTATCTATCTGGTTATGATCCCGAAGGGATCAAAAAAAACCACATTTTTTAGGGAAGATTTAATTCATTTCGATGATATGAACCGAACATTTGTCTGCAAACTAACAACGCATCACAGTTTCCACTTACGTTTCAGCAGCCGTAGTATTAAAAATAACGTGCCGAATGCAAGTACATAGTAAAGGAGATTTTTCCAAGAGGGACTGCCTTCAAAAAAAGCGAGTCCGAAGTAAATACCCACCAACACGTTCACCATCATCCATAGCAATACATATGCGATAGAGTTCACAATCAAAATTAAAAATGCCCTCGTTTCATCTTCCATTTTGGTGTTTGTTTTGTATCAATGGTTAATCTAATTGTTCGGTAAAGTAACTGTTCAAAGTTGTGGTAAAAGCATTTCTTTGAAATCGCTGCTGTCGCCGTTAAATACGTTGAAATCTACCCTGGAATCAATGCCATTTACCCTTCCGGTTTCGCTGTGTTGCCAAAAATCCCATTTTCTTTTGATCCGCGGCTTGTCTTTTACAAGATAATGTGCTACCCACAGCGGGTATTCATCAAAACGCCCTGCCAGGTTTCTTTCATAAAAATCAGCATTGGTATAAATGATTGGCTTCACCTTATATGCTTTTTCCACCATCTCCAACCATTCGGATACTCTTTGTTGCAAAATACTAACAGATACTCCATTCATTTGTTCAACATCCAGTACCGGTGGCAAATCGCCTTCTTCCAGCGAAACCTCCTCTAAAAAATGAGCCGCCTGCGCTTTCCCACTTTTGCTTGCTATAAAAAAATGATACGCGCCTCTTGTGACCCTGGTTTTTCCGGCATCTTTCCAATTTCTTTTAAAGTGCCGATCGATACTGGTTAATCCTTCCGTCGCCTTCATAAATGCAAAGCCAATTTTAACGCCATCTACTTCCATTTCTTCTAAAAGTTTCCAGCCAATATTTTTTTGGTACCTGCTTACATCAATGCCGTGAATACTATAGTTTCCGGGAATAGAAATCCCAAATGCAGGGTAATGAACAAACGATGGACGGTAGTAGTTTCTATAACCAAGGTAAGCCGTACCCAGTATTAATAACAGTATCAAAAAAAGGTAAATACGGTTTCTGGCAGTACGTTTACTGCGTTTACTTCGGGCCATGTATCAAAAAATGAATCCTTGTAAAACTACAAGTTTAGCGGATAAACTGCTTCACCATTTTTTTGTCGCCAGCCATTACTTGCAAACTATACATTCCACGAGCCCAGGTACCAGTAGGGATGCTAAGAAGTTCGGCCCCATTGGTGAGTATTATCTGCTGGCGGAACATTTGCTGACCAGCAGCATTGAGCACAACCAATACTGCTGTGCTATTATTAAAATTATGGAGGTACACATTCATGGGGTTACTTATCGGGTTAGGATAAATATCGATGCTGCCTTCGCCTGTGTTTATAGGAATCAACTTTTGAGTGCTGTTATTGCGGGATAGGATCCAGTATTCGGGATCTACCAGCACCGTATCGGCTACGAAGCCCAGCTGCTCTATAAATTGTTGACCATTTACCTTATGATCTACGATCACCGTCTTTTGTTGGGTGGCATTTTTAAACAACAGTGCTATGGGTGTTTTAAAAAATGTAACCGAGGGGTGTGAAGTAGTTTGGCTCAATGTAAATTTTACACCGCCAGCACCCAACTGACTATACTGCACTTGAAAAGAAGGGTAGCCTTCTTTTTCATACCACTGCTTAAAAAATGTACTGAGGTCCTTCCCACTTTCGGCTTCGAGGTGGCGTTGTAGATCGGCCGTTCGAGCATAACCATGCTTCAGTAAAGGATCGTTGAGGTAATTGCGAATGGCGCGGAAGTACACTTCATCGCCCAAAACAAAACGAAGCATGTAGCTTAAAAAGCCGCCCTTGCTATAACTCAGTCGCGAGCTGAAGATGCGGTTCACACTGCTGGTATCATACACTTTTACTGACCCATCGGACTGTGAAGTGACATCATTTACCAAGGCCCTTCTGTAAAAATTACTACCTGTTCTGTAAGTATCTTCTAGGTAAGAGTACATCAGATAAGTAGCAAACCCTTCGTTCAACCAAATATCTTCCCAGCTAGCCGTGGTCACCATATTGCCAAACCATTGGTGTGCCAATTCATGCGCCATCAGGCTTTCGCTGGTAGAACCCATGAAGGAAGAGGTTTGGTGCTCCATGCCGCCGCCCCGGCTAAACTGAACATGGCCGTATTTTTCTTTGATGAAGGGATACTCCCCATATTTTTCGCTGAAGTATTTGAGTTGATTCAACACCTTGAAGGTGTTGGTTTGAAAATTTGCCAGACTCTCCGGATAACAATGCGTTTGCACCGGCAACGATGTATTGCCCAATTGTACATTCATGGTAAACACTTCGTAATTGGTAACTGCAAAACAAACTAGGTAAGTTGCAATGGGGTATCGGTGTTTCCAGTGGGTGAGGGTTTTGTTACCAGCCACAGGCATTTCCGTTTGCAGCATCCCGTTGCTGGCGCCCCGATAGGCATTGGAATGCAGGAGGTACACATCAATAGAATCTATTTTATCATCCAGGCCATTTTTACATGGCCACCAATCTCGGGCACCATACGGTTCGCTGAGTGTCCACATCACCGGCGTTCCTGCATGCGTGCTAAGTACAAAGGAACCAAAACCGGTTTCTGACGGAGCTCCCTGGTAGAAAATACTCACTGAATCCAATGCCCCTACGGGCAGGTTGTTGGCGAGGGTAATGCTAAGACTGTTGTTTTGCTGGGTGAAATTGATGCGTGCATTTCTCTGCAGCACACTGTCTGTTCGTAATACATCCATTAGGTCTAACACAATAGTATTGGTGGCAGCAGTGGCTTTAAAATAAATGGTAACGGCCCCTTTGATGTAACGAACAGCAGGATCTACTTCCCAGAGGCATCGAAAATAGTTGATGTCGAAATTATTAGAAGCGAAAGAAGATTCCGTTTCAGTAACCAGGCGGGTATGCGCCTGGGCTTCCATCGCCGCAATGTCTTTGGTGGTAAAATCCTGCGCAGCAGCAGTGTGAAATAATAAAACGAATGGTATTAAAAAAAGGCGCATGGTATAAATGGATGATGGAATCATAAAATTAGGTTAACAGACCGACACCGCGGAAAAGAAGGCAATATTGCCCTTGCCCTCGCGTTAAAGAGTTTCTGTTTTGATAAAACGCTGTTTGGCGTTAATTATTTTATGAAACAACCCATCACCGCATGAAGTTCACATCAATTTTTCCCACATTATTGCTCCTTAGTGTAGGCCTTTGCGCCGCAAATGGCAGCAAAGCAGGTATAGAAGATTCTCTGAAAAATAACAAGTCGCTGGTTACCAACACGATAACCGAAAAGAAGCCACTGTTGAAAAAAGCCAATGTCCTCTATCCCGAAATGTTGGAAACGCACCAAGCGTATTTTGTAGACTATGTTGAAAAATTTGCAGCCAAGCGCAGGGCTTATTTAATACGGATGCACAGCAAGGGTAAACAGTTTTTTCCGAAAGCCACTACCATATTACAAAAATACGAGGTACCCACTGAGTTTAAGGTGTTGATAGCATTGGAGAGTGCTTTTAATGGCAATGCGGTGTCCAGCGCTGGAGCCGTTGGATATTGGCAACTGATGGACGATGTGGCAAAAGAATACGGTTTGAAGATAGTGGCCAATCAACAGAAACTGGCTAGCAGCAAAAAAGTGGAGACCAAAAAAACCACTGCAAAGACAACTACCAAGGCCACCGATAAAAAGAAAACAGCAATCACCGCCGATGACCGCAAACATTTTCTAAAATCTACGCATACGGCTGCCCGTTATTTGCGCGACCGGATGCGTAACCTGCAAAACGATTGGTTGTTGGTTGCAGCGAGTTACAATTGGGGCGTGGGGAATGTATGGAATGCGTTGGAGCGTAGCGGCAAAAAGAACCCCAGCTTTTGGGATATCAAAGGCAAACTACCCTCCGAAACCCAGGCTTACGTTATGAACTTCATCGCCCTGAATGTGATTTTTCTAAACTACGATCATTTTGTAAACAACCAGCTTTGTTTTAAAGACGAAGAGGCCCCGAAAGAGAAAAAGCAAGAGAAGGAAAATTTGGTGAAGCTAATGTGAGGATTCTTATCTGAAGATATATTGATTCGTAAGGAGAATATGTACGGAATATCTGGAAATGCGGGCATGCCTTCTGCTTCCTTGAGTTAATTTTTTTACAAGCTCGTTACCCAACATTTGTTAACGTCGGTGTCTGTAAATATCAGCTTCTCCTAAAAGCTCAGACTGATCGTGTCGGGCAAAATGTTTATGCTATATTTTTAATTCGCTTTTTTTATTTTTGACGATTCACTTTTGTTACATCATCAGCATGAATTTAGTTGTTCTGTATCTTTATAGAACGTAAAAAAGCAGTACCTCAAACAGTAAAATAAGTAGAAACCTTTTCCCCGCAGAACCGGTCGTAATGGCGGGAGTGGTTGCAAAAGAATCACGGTACCAAACAATCCATCTGGGTCATTTATTACAAAAAGAAATCAAAGCAACCAACCGTAGTCTAAAGTGATGCTGTAGAAGAAGCACTGTAATTTGGGTGGACCGACATCAAATCGAAACCGGTAGATGAAGAAACATTTATGCGATTTTTCAGCTAAAGAAAAGACAGCAATGTTTGGTCGCGGGTAAACAAAGAAAAATTTATAAGACTGATTGAAAAAGGTTTGATGACAAAAGGTCGGTATGATATTACAGAGATTGCAAAAGATAATAGCTCATGGATAATTTAGACAATGCAGAAGCACTCCTCATTCCTACAGATTTGGAAAAAGCGTTTAAAGACCGGGCACGAGGAAGGATTTACTTTGACGGACTCAGCAGGTCTGGTAAGAGAAATATTCTGCATTGGCAGTTGCTAGCAAAGCAGCCTGCGACCGCAGAAAAAAGAATTATGGAAACTGAGGAGCTGGCAGTACGAAATGAGAAGCTTAAGCAGTTTCGTGGAGCAAAGAAAACCTATTATAATCATTCATAGTTTAATCGCCGCCGGAATGAATATTAAATTATGCACTTATTCAAAAAAAGGAATTATTAATAAATTTCTTTTTTTATGAAATTAAAAAAACATTTGTTTAAATGGTAAAAACCGTTTTGGTACAGCTAAACGAATTATATTACTCGCTTTTCAAATCAACTAGAATATAGTTTTCAAATGTGCCGTTTTCCACTTTAAAAATTTTAGTGCCGGTTATGTTTTTGAATTCGCCATTGAAACTACCATTAACGCTATACTTTTCTAAAGTTGTGCCCATAGCACTTTCCGATTTAATTTTTTTAACTGACGTAATTTCGAGAAAAATAGATTCAGTAGAAAACAGAGCGGCGTCGCTCACTTCGCCGTCTTCAAAACCCATTAAATTGATGGTACAATCTTTTACATTTGTAATTTTTTTCTCTAGTTGGTAGTTTTCTATTTTAAATTGAAGGATAACTTCTTTAATTTTATCCGGACTAATCCCACCAAAAGAAATCAGCCAGTTTAGACCAGTGGTTCTGATTCCACTTAATTGATTCGGCTGACTCAAATCATTTTTATAGCTCTTCCCGTCAAACGTAAAAGATAATTTTAATGAGGAGTTGTTGACGATTTCAGCGGAGGATTCTTTCATTTCAGTTGGAGCATCAGCAGTATTTGGCTCTTCAGGTCCGGTAGGTGTTGAGTTGCATCCGCTAAATATAACGAAGCAAACAGTTATCATGGGAACCAAAATATTTTTTTTCATAGTACTGTGATTGTGTCTAAAACTAAAAAAATAATAATGAAATCTTACAGTTTAAATGGCTGGACTTTACTAATAGTCAGCTATCAATCGTCTAAAGTCTGAACGAAGATAGTTTTTCGTGTGGAAATTATGAAATTGAAAAATGATTTTCTTTATCCCTTAGCGCTCAGAAATAAAACAAATGGGTTTATAGGAAATCAATTTTATTAAACCGATGTTTCAAGCATCCGGCATTTTTTTTATTCCATTGAATACAACAAAAGAAATTGGACATTGTAAATATTTTAAAATGAACAGTTGATAGCACCAGGGTTAACATGTTTATGGATGTGAATAAAAATAAGAGGAATCCAAATGACAAAGAACATACGGCAATTCATGAAAAATATGGAAATCTTTACCTTGGGAGAACACTTATTTGAATAAATTAAGTCAACGTACTAAAATGTAATAAGTATCTATAACTTCCCTCCGGAGAATCAACTTAAAAAATTATCCGATGAAATACTTTTAACAGCCTGCTTTTTTTTTAGCTCAAAACCCGTTCGCTCAATCAACCCCATAAGTAAACATCGCAGGTAAAAAATACAGTTTGGTACCACCCAAAAAATTTGTAGCTGCCTGAAACAACATTAAATTTTTTATCGACAGGTATTTAAGCGGAAGTTTAGATACCATACCGGGCGCTATCAGCCAATGCAGCAATGCAGCATATATGCTGCTTCATAAGAACAAAGAAAATGTAAGCCGTACGGACAAGTGATGAAAAAAACGCTACATCCGCTAAAAATGGAAAATACCAGCATGCTCCATTCAAAAAAGAACATATCCGGTGTAACTGTTTCATGTACTTTAAACGGCAGTAATAAATTTCTTGAAGAAGATATTAGTTATTTAAGTGAAAACTTTTACGAATCGGGTGCTAGGTACGCTACCGCCGAAGATTTATTTAAATTTGGTATAGGCATCTTTCAGCACAAATTGTTTAGCAAGGCTATCACTGCATTGATGATTGCACCACATGAACAATTGAATAATGTAGCATTTGGCGTTTGGTATGCCAGTGGATACGGCACCTTCAACAAATCGTTCATATACCAAACCGGTGGCATACCACGATCACTTTCTAACTGGATACACACCATCGATGAAAAAAAACCATCATCCTACTCAATAAAACCAATGCTGCTAATTTATACGGGATCTCGGAGAATCTATACAAAGTTGTAAAAACAAAACAGCAAAAAAATTAAAACAGTGGCGAGGCGAAACCTTGATGATATTTATACAAATTCTTTGGAAATTAAAAACTCCGGAAATCTTTGAATGGCGCAGCTACTTTTTTGGTTGTAGACGGCATAAAATAAATGCCTTGAACGAAAAAAAGTCACTAAATTCTCTGAATAAGGCTTTAAGTGAGTTGTTACGCAACCCCTATCCGTCTGTTTTTATTCCAGCCTGAACTTGGAAACAAAGAATTAAGATCTTTATATTCCGGTACATCTGTGGTAATTTCCGATTTGGACATTATGGTTACCTGCATGTTGTTTTCTATCATTTTAGCGAGAACATCCGGCCGGAATGATACCAGCTGCTAAATTATTTTTTGAGCTTAAAAAAATGCCTTATTGGGCACCAGTGCAGAATCTAGAATTGGTATTCCGGAAGCATTGATGTATTTCCTATAAAACGAAGTATCGACCTTGAACGCCAATGGTACAATTAACAATATTTGGTCAGCACTTTCCTGATCTTTCTCTATTCCATCCGGCTTGTTTATTAACTGCGCATCAAAACCAACCACAACGGCACAGATGTCGTTAAAAAAATTCAAGCTTCAACACAAATTATTTCATTGTTTATTTTTAAAAGTGACTTTTTTTCATATTACAACAAACAAGGTATCATTACAACCAACGCTACTTGTTTTTTCAACAGCATTCGGAAAAGATTCTTTCATATTTTTAACACGTCTGTTAAAAAATAAAACGACCGCCACAATCAGCAATATTGTTATGAGTAGCACCAACAGCTCTGGCAATATTTTCCTTTTCATGAACAATAGATTGTTGTACATCGAAAATATATGGAGAATATTTCGAAAAAGACTTTATGACTTTCACAAAATACAGAGCACACCCATACAAAAACCCGACATGAATGTATTAATAATTTCCAATGGTATTATTAGCCATGTTATAAGAAAAACTGGTATTGGTGGTCACATTTCTAAATCCTATTATCAATGCGCGTAAAAAATATGACTCTACCGTTTTTCCATCGGTTGGATTGCTAATACTACGAAAATCTGACACAAGCCAGTTGGTAAGTTTAATGCTGTAATAAGGTGTTGCAGAACCAGGTGTAAATACAAAAAATTCAATATTTCCGGCGTTGGTATTTCCTGCTACGAGCGCCCGCTTAAAACCAATACTGTTAACATCGAAGTTTTTAGAAAGACTAATTCCACTTATGTTGGGATTAGAACCTATAAATATACCTCCGCTAATAGTGGTCGGTCTGTCGCCAAAATCTTCTACCGAAAGCGCTTTATACGAAGTGCCTGCTGTTAAAAATACCCCATTGGGTGCTGTAATTCTATACGTGATAGAATCTGGTGTAACATTGGTAGATGAAGTTGCGTTATTCATAGACTGCCACCGGGCACCATCATAAAAATTGGGGGAATTGGAAGCACGATCGTACACCAAGAGGCCAGCCGTTGGACTAGCTATAGCGGTAGTATCGTTGATGCGGGGTAGAAGCAGTCCTTTGTTGGGGCTTGCCAGCTCCAATACAGCACTGGTGTTGGGATTTCTTATTCCCATTCCCACTCCACTACCAGTGATAGACAACTTAAGGTCATTGCCTACGCCCGGTAAAGTTGAATTTTCTCCCGATGCACCATTGTTGATGTAAAATTCCATGGCATTTCCATTGCCGGGTACTATATCGTGGCGGGTTTGCATAAAATGTCTGAATCCGCCCCCTGCGCCACCCCAATTAAATGCCATATCAGAAGTGTTTTGATTAGTGGTATTAAGGCCAGAGGATGTTCGGCCCAAAAAAAACTCTACACCAGACCTCAACGGCCCTGTGGCAAACGTGTTGTTGTTGAGCCCCCTGAACAGCGCTCCTCCTCGTACATCTAACACCGATTGTGGGCTTGCAATACCTATCCCTAAACTATCTATGATGTTGGCTTTGCCTGCTACGGTTAAACGGTTGGTTGGAGTATTGGTACCGATGCCAACATTTTGAGATTGAAGCTGAAGGGAAGTAAGGCTAAAAGTAATGATTGCGATAAAAGATAGACTTTTTTTCATGTGTGCGTGTTGTTGAATTTTGCCAAAAGTGGATTGCACGATAAATAGGTTACTAAAATAGAATGTTGGATGATAGCTGCTATTTTTGGGTTGGATTCGATCCAGAAAAACCTTCCTGTAAAACAACAGCACTAAACTAGAAGATACTACAGGGGAAAAGAAATAAATGGGAGGACAAAGCACTGACATTAACCGGACAAATTCCGGACAAGCGTACATTTAATTAATAGACAGTGAGTTATAGACTAGATAGAGAACGATCTACAACTCCGAAAAAAAAGATGGCAACATTATTTCAGGACCCAGTTGGAGGCGTTGTCTCAAACGTTGTTTGGTTTTGTGTACACTATCTACCGAAATCCCCAGCATAGAGGCCATTTGCTTTGTGGTGAGTTGTAATTGTAGGAGTGCCCCCATTCTTTGTTCTGCCAATGTGATACTGGGAGATAGCTCTTTTAATTTTTGGAAAAATTGAGGGCGTACTTTTTCGAACATAGATTTAAATTTTTGCCACTCGTCTTCAGTCAAAATGGTTTGTTGACTCAGTTCAGCAATGAGTTGTTGCTTCTCCTCTGAATTTTCCTTGCTTTTTATTTGTAGTTCCAGCTTGTCTATCAGCAATGTTTTTTCAATAATATTTCCCCTAAACATGTTTAGTAGCGTTCTGGCCGATTGTACTTCTTGTTCTACCAGCGCTTTTTCCTGCGTAATTTTTTCCATCAACATTTTGGCGTGCATCCGTCTTCTATTGATAATAAGTAAAACGATGATAGATATCAAAACAATGGCCAGAATAATGACATTCCTCGTTCTGATTTGCGATTTTTTTTCTCTGCTTAAGCTTTGAATCGCATACTTGCTGTGTTCTTCGTTTAAGCGGGCTTTAGAAATAGAAACGCTGCTGGTATTGATGGTTTTTTCTAAAGAGTCGTTCAGTTTGGCAAACAATTGATTGTAGTAAAAAGCAATGTCATACTTTCCCATTTCTCTGTAAACCTGGGTAGCCGTAGCATAAATATTGCGCAGATAATTGCCATCCGGCTTTTTTTCCAACATTGCTTCTGCTTCTTTTAGTTGCGCCATAGCCAACGATTTGTTACCGAGAGCCAGATTGGTTTTTGCTGCCCATTGCAAAGAGTTGGCAGCATTGTCGTAAACTCGTTCCTTCACACTTTTTACATAATCAGACATGAACATTTTGTAAGCAGTATCGTACCGTTGTTGTAGGTAAAAGATCTGTGCTACATTACCCAGGATAATTCCCGCCCACAGCGAATCTTTGTGCTTTACTGCAAAGTCGTAAGCTTCCTGGTAGTGAAACTGCGCAGAATCGTAGCGCTGTAACCGGTGATAACCCAATGCAATCGTATTCATGGTATTTACCAGTTGAATTTTTTTATATTGGATGGTATCTAGTTTCATGGTTGCCACCGCCTTCTTTGCATATTGCACACAATCCTTGTATTCTCTTATTTTATACAACATTTCCGACAGAAACTGGTAGAAGAACCCACTGACAGGATGGTTGAGCTTTTCATACAATTGGATAGCATTGATAGAAAACATCACCGATAGGCCGAGTTCTCCATATTGTCCAATTATTTCTGCATACATTTCGCTCACGAAAGCAATTAGGCCTTCGTCTTCGCTTTCATACGCCAGTTCTTTGGCTTCCTCCAGCAACGCTTTCACCTCATTTTTACATCGATCTTTATTTGTAAGATTACTAGATAAATACAGGATGTGAGCCTTTGCACAATTGTATCTTGCTTTAAAATAAAGACCATCACTTTTCGTTAAAAGTTGTTGGAGAAATTGAAAAGTAAAGCCACTGTCGATATCGAGATTTCGGCGATTTTTATCAATAAAAAGAGAAATAAAGTCTTCATGAGTCTGCTTGTGATTTCCTGTTTTCTGATTGAACGCTACTGCCCATTCTTCCGCTTTAAACACACTGGGTTGTGCCAAAGCGGTAAGCGGAGTCAAAAATTGAAAAAGAGTAATAAAAATAAAAGCACTCGTAAAACTTGAACAACGAATCATATCAATAAAAGTATTAAAAAAATAATATAAAGCAGCAGTGACTCTTTAATTTTCGTAAAATTTCTTAACAGCATTTAACAAATTGTAAAA
This sequence comes from Chitinophagales bacterium, assembly GCA_038249665.1. Classification (GTDB taxonomy): domain Bacteria; phylum Bacteroidota; class Bacteroidia; order Chitinophagales; family Chitinophagaceae; genus Ferruginibacter. The sequence continues at coordinate 14,336 of JBBSDF010000045.1, read as the reverse complement.
AAAGCCAGTCAATACCGCTCATACCAGCTAAACTTTTCTTGCACAATGCCCGCTTTTTCTTTCCTTAAATAACTAAGAAATGCAGCCGCAACAGGCGAATGTTTTTTTCCCTTTAACCATATCAAACTCCAGGTAGTGGTGATGGGCAACCCTTTGATGGGGATGATTTGCAGTTGCTGTTGTTGTAGTTCATTCCGAATGCCGATCAAGGGCATGATCGAAAATCCCAATCCCGCCAGCAGCGCCTGCTTTACCGCCTCATTGGATGTTAGCTCCATTTTTTTCAAAACCAATAACTGCTTGCGTTCAATAAAATGCTCCATGGTTTGACGGGTACCAGAGCCCTTCTCTCTGAAAATCAATGGCAACTCTTTGAACAGATCAGCAGCGTTCAATCCTTTCTTCATACTCCTGCTACTATTACCTACCAAATACAATTTGTTCTTTAGAAGATCTAATTTTTCTATGTGAAGGGTGGTTGGTAAAATTGATACCAATGCAAAATCAACTTCATTGTTCTCTAAACTTTCTACCACCTTACTTTTGTTGGTAACATCCATCAGCAGTTCAATGCCTTCATGATTTTTCATGAAATCTGCCAGAAAAAAGGGCATTACATATTTTCCCGTAGATACCACTGATAATTTGAGTCGACCAGCCAGTTGGCCTTTGTAGCGCAATGTTTTATGATCAATTGCCGCCACATGGTCCAAAATGTTTTCAGCAGCCTGTGCAATTTCTTTTCCGAAATCAGTGATGTAAATTTTTCTTCCTACTACTTCGGTTAAGGGTATCTCGAACTGGTGTTGAAAGTTCTTTAATTGAATGGACACTGCTGGTTGAGTCAGGTGCAGTTCTTGAGAAGCCTTTGTTACGCTTTGTGTTTGTACGATCTTTAAAAATATCTGTAGCTGGTGAAGTGTATAATTCATAAATATAGTTTATGGTTTCCATCACAAATATAAATATTTACTTATGATATAGAATACTCAATTTTGCCGTGCTCAAAAAAAGGATCATATGAAAAAAATAACTATTGCAAAAGGAGACGGAATTGGACCAGAAATTATGGATGCTGCCCTTTCCATCTTATTTGCAGCAGGTGCCCAGCTTGAGCTAGACGAAATTGAAGTGGGCGAAAAGCTTTATTTGGCTGGTAATAAAGCAGGTATTGAAACAACATCGTGGGATACCATCCGGGAAAACAAAATTTTTCTAAAGGCTCCCATTACCACGCCGCAAGGGGGCGGGTACAAAAGTTTAAACGTGTCCATCCGAAAATACCTCGGGCTTTATGCTAATGTGAGACCGTGCAAAAGTTTTTATCCTTTTGTAAGTACCAAACACCCAATCATGGATTTGGTGATTATTAGAGAAAATGAAGAAGACCTGTATGCGGGCATCGAACACCAACAAACAGACGAAGTAGTGCAGTGCCTGAAATTGATCAGCAGACCGGGCTGTGAAAAAATTGTACGATATGCTTTTGAATATGCTCAGCAACAAGGACGGAAAAAAGTAACCTGTTTTACAAAAGACAATATCATGAAACAAACCGATGGATTGTTTCACCAGGTATTTGATGAGATTGCATTAGAATATCCTGATATAAAAAATGAACATTGGATCATTGACATTGGGGCGGCAAAACTGGCAGATACGCCGGAAAAATTTGATGTAATAGTGATGCCAAATTTATATGGCGATATACTCAGCGATGTGGCTGCACAAATAACGGGTTCTGTTGGGATGGGTGGGTCTGCCAATATCGGAGAGGAATGCGCCATGTTTGAAGCCATCCATGGATCGGCACCCGATATTGCCCAAAAAAATATCGCAAACCCATCGGGCTTGTTACAAGGAGCCATTCTGATGTTGAATCATATTAACCAAACCGAAGTAGCGGAACTCATACAAAATGCCTGGCTCAAAACAATGGAGGACGGCATTCATACCGCCGATGTGTATAAAATAGGAACCAGTAAACAAAAAGTAGGAACCAAAGCATTTGCGGAAGCTGTCATCAGTAATCTTGGCTGCAACCCATCGTTTCTTCCACCGGTTGAGTATGCCAAAGACACTGTTTTACAATTACCCCCATACCGTCGCAAACCCTCCGCAAAAAAGGAGATGGAAGGCATCGACGTATTTGTTCACTGGAATGGATCCGATCCCAATGAGGTGGCAGCAAACATGAAAAAAATAGAAACCAGCTCACTGGAATTAAATATGATCACCAACAGAGGCATCAAAGTATGGCCAAATGGTTTTAAAGAAACGTTCTGTACAGATCATTGGCGGTGCAGGTTCAAACATGTAGCGGGCGGAGTAGTTGAAAAAACTGCCGTTATTGAATTATTCAGCAATGCTATCCGCGAAAACATCGACATCATCAAAACAGAAAACCTATACTCCTTTGATGGTAGGGTGGCGTACTCATTGGCCCAGGGCTAGCCAAAAATCTGGAAAGGAAAAGGGATTTTTATACATAACAATATCATACTCTTATCATTTTTAAACCAATAAATTAAACATACATGAAAACAACAGCGGCTTTGAACTTAATTGAAGGGCAGTTTGCCACCGATGAAGCAAAAGAAATTTTAATGAATATTTTTTTAACAAAAATTCAGTTTCACGAAATGAGAAATTTTAGTTCACAGGAACGTTTGGGGAAAGATGATGAAGTAGCGGTAAAAAGAATTCCTGCCTTAAAAAAAAGTTTGGCACAACTTGAAGATATTTTAGAAGAAGCAAAGACTAAAAATAAAATATTGAAAATAAATGCCGATATCCATATTTCATTCGTAGAAGCATAAGTTAAATGGCTTAGCAGAACTTCATTCAACTTGTCAACCCACAGCAACAATATCATTTTTGTACAACAGCTTACTAAAATATAGGCATCCTTAAACAAGCACCATGGACTTTAATTTACTACTAGATAATTTAACCAATCCTGCTTTGTTGTTTTTTGTGTTGGGAATATTATCTGTGTATTTAAAAAGCGATCTAAAAATACCTTCCAACTCATCAAAATTTATTTCTTTGTACCTCTTGTTTGCCATTGGTTTCAAAGGTGGACAGGAACTTTCGCACGAAAATTTAACGGCGGAAATTGGTTGGTCTATTGTATTCGGTATCATCGTTTCATTGCTAATATCGTTCTATGCATTCTTTATTTTGAAGCGTAGGTTCAATGTGGTAGATGCGGGCGCTACAGCCGCCGCGTATGGATCGGTGAGTGCCGTAACTTTTGTAACCGCCGTATCATTCTTGGAAGCCCAACAAATGACGTTGCACGGCCACATGGTAGCCATCATGGCACTCATGGAATCGCCCGCTATCATTGTAGGTTTGTTGTTGATTTCTGTGTATGATAAAGACGAATCCAATGCCATTAAAAAAACCGCAGTACTGAAACACTCGCTTACCAATGGAAGTGTGTTATTGATTCTTGGAAGCTTGGTCATTGGTTTTATCGCCAACGCCAAGCAAGCAGAAGGCATCAAACCATTCACCAATGATCTGTTCAAAGGGTTTCTGGCTATCTTCTTGTTGGATATGGGTATCACTAGTGGCCGAAAACTAAAAGCCTTTTTCTCCTTTGGCTGGTTTCCACTCATTTTCGCGGTGGTAATTCCATTGTTAAATGGTTGTATAGTAGCCATGTTGAGCAGTATCGTTACCAATGATATCAGCAACCGATTTATGTTTGCGATCTTGGCCGCCAGTGCATCTTACATTGCCGTGCCGGCTGCCATGAAGGTTTCGGTGCCCAAAGCAAATCCCGGTCTCTTCTTGCCGATGGCTTTGGCAGTTAGTTTCCCTATTAATATCACCATCGGGATGCCTGTTTATTTTTTACTTGTGCAATACACCTAAAGTTTATTGGAACATCAATTTACCAGGAACGAACCGGTAAATTAAATTTTATGCAGTCATTTAATGAATAAGAGCAGTAGACGGCTTTTTCTGAATAAGTTGATTTGTATAACCTTTGCGGGAAATATGAACAGCCACTATTCCAGCATTCCTATTGCCGCATCAGCTTTGTTTCCAATTTTAGACGAATTGCAGATATCATTCCTACTTTTTATACTTAAGAAGACACGAATAAGAAATGGTATTGTTGCAAGAAATTGCCGCTATTAATAAACGTAAACCAGACTTCATATTTGCCTTAACCTACCAAATATTCTCCAAATTTGAAATGATGAAATGATGATCTTACAAAAAGATCTTCGTTACAGGGGCTTGATTTAGGTACATTTTTTGTATTTTACCTTTGTGAACAATAAAAACATCCACTGCAAAGCGTGCGGACATTTATTTACCGGAAAATTTTGTAACAATTGTGGCGAAAAAGTCTATGGTGATCAAGACAAAAATCTAAAGCATTTAATGGAAGATGCTTTTCATTTCTTTACACATTTCGACAATAAATTTTTAAAGACGGTGAAACTTGTTCTACTCAAGCCAGGTTATTTGTCGCTTCAGTACTGTGGGGGAATAAGGAAGCCTTTTTTTAAGCCGGTATCTCTATTTATTATTTGTGTTATTTTATACTTACTCTTTCCTTTTTTTAAAGGACTGAATATGAGATATTATACCTACGAAACGGCAGGCAATACCTACGCACCGTTTGTTGCGCCGGTCATCAAAAAGAAACTCGCAAACAATACCTATTCTGTAGAACAGTTAGCTGAACGATACGACCAGGCATCACCAAAATTTGCGAAACTGTTGATTCTGCTCTATTTACCCTTCACCGCATTTGCGTTGCAATGGCTTTTTTTCAGGAGAAAAAAGTACTACTTCGATCATTTTATTATGGCCACTGAAATGAATTCTTTTTACATATTAGTAGGATACCTAATCGTACCCTTGTTTGCATACATCACCGTTTGGATTTGGCCATCCGCCGTGCGTTTATTTGAAGATGGCTCTAGCTTCTACTTTGTTATATTGGGTATGTATTCGATGGCATTTGCCGTGGCCTTAAAACGCTTTTATCAGGAAAAATGGATTTGGGTAATACCAAAAACAATCCTCTTCCTTTGGATCTTTTTATTTCTGATCAAGTTTGTTTACAACGTCATTCTATTTTATTTAGTGATGCTCACGTTGTAACAGGGTATGTATTCAATTATACCTTCGTTTCAATCAGCCGTACCTTTACCGTAACTGTAACTGGGTTTCCGGCTACCTATAAAAATTTTCGCGATATAAAAAATAGAAGATATTCCATTGATTAAAGCTGGAATTCTACAAACGGCTAAAGTGGCCGAACCCACTACCATCTGGCAAAAAAGAAATTAATATAAAAAATTGACCGGAAAACCACCGCCATCGTATCTGATAACGCAGCATTTGCTATAACCTTCTTGTCTAAGAAGTATATTTACTTTTATGAACAAGCATTATTTAATCCTACTGGTCACTAGTCTATTTTGTATTTCTTGCAAAAAGGAAAAGAAGGATGTAGAGGATTGTCTACCTAATTTGACCAGCTACCGGCAAATAGTAAACAAACGGGCATCCATCCGGCAATTGCCAAATGGGCAATTCAATATCATTGAAATGGGTACCATCAACAGCAGGTTAGAACCCTGCAACTTGCCTATCGGGTTTCAGGTCAACGACCTGCAAGTCACCATCAGCGGAGATGTAAAAGCTACTTTTCAACCAGGGCCGGGACCATGTTGTGCTGAAGGATTTGTGATCAGGGAAATCAGGCTATGAGGGGAAATACGAAATAAAATTATTTGAGCTATATCTTGTTTTCATACAAAACAATGTGTGAAGGTTACCTCACAATTATTCCATTTTTTTAAACTCAAACAAAACTTCCATGTTTGGCCCACTAATGTTGGCGTTTAATTGAGTTCCTGCAACGGAGTATTCAATTTTTTTTGGGAAATCATTGGCTTGATTTTCACAAATGAACCTGTTTTTTTCGATGTTTGTTAATTTGAATGTAGTGGGTTCGGTTTGCCCTTTTTGTGTAACGTCAAAACTCCAGTTATTATTTGTTTTTATCAACCTTACATGCTCTTGCCATACTGTATCGCTATTTTGCATAGTGTAACTAAACCCATTATATGCTGAATCGGATTTCTTTTCCCAGTTTTCAAAAGTTGACTTACCCTCTTGTTCATTCGTACGTATCCAGTTCCCCGTAAGCCAATCGAAATTTGGACGTACTATCTCCATCTTATTTTTTGTTTCAGTATTTGTGGTTTGATCACAGGAATACAATCCGATGAACATAGAGGTAATGATACATATCTGTTTCATTTCGACCTTATTTAGTTGAGACAGTTTTTTAATTGCGCAAAACAACGGGAATTACTTAAGAATGTATCTCCAAAACAAAGATAACATTCAATAATTTCCGCTTCAAGATACTGCAAATTCGAACGAAAAACATCTACACTAAAAAAAAGAAAACCCGTTTTTTGTTCAGGCAATTGCTTTTTAAAACAATAAACAGGATTGGATTTGGCAGCGTCAGCAAAGGTCATCTCCCCTGTTGCCTAACCCAACTCTTTGCTGCTGTTTTTGTTGACCAACTACTTTGCTCCATTCATTGCTGAGGGTGGTTTGGGAATAGCTACTATGTATATCACTACAAATATAGTAGCGATGGCAGTTATTAGAAAAGTGGTGTTGGCGCCAAATTGAAACCAAATTAAACCTGCCAATGAACTTGCGAACATGGTGCAAATACTTTGCAGAGCCGAAAATGTACCGATTGCAGTAGCGGTATCTTTTTTGTCGGTGATATTGGAGATCCACGCTTTTGAAATGCCTTCAGTTGCAGAAGCATAGATTCCGTAAAGAAAAAAAAGGCCGAAAAACAGGTATAAGTTTTTGTTAATTGACATTCCAACATAAACAACTGAAAATAGTAGAAGTCCCACAACAAAAATAGTCTTCAGCCCAACCTTGTCGGCAATGATACCGATAGGGAAAGCAAACAAGGCGTAAATAAGATTGTAAAAAATATAAATGCCAATTACCGTGGTGTCGTCCAATCCGGATTGCTTTGCTTTGAGCAAAAGGAAAATATCTGAACTGTTGAAAAGGGTAAAGGCAAGGAGGCCGATGGCTAATTTTTTATATTCTGCCGGACTTGTTTTCCAATAATGAAGAAATGAAAAAAACGGTGTTGACAGTTTTAGCGCGGTCTCCTTTACTTTTTTTTCTTTCAATAAAAAGGAAACCAATACAGCCAGTACGCCTGGGATAAAGGCAATAAAAAAAAGGGTTTTGTAGTCGGTTGGGAAATAATATAAATAAACCAATGCCAACGAAGGCCCGAGTACCGCGCCCAAAGTGTCCATTGAACGATGAAAGCCAAATATTTTACCTTTTGTTTGTGGGGTGGCTTCATCTGAAAGAATGGCGTCTCTTGCACCAGTTCTAATCCCTTTTCCGAAACGGTCAATTGTGCGGGCAAAGAAAATCCAAAGCGGGTAAATGAAAATGGCCATCATTGGTTTTGAAATAGTGCTCAGCGCATACCCAATTTGAACAAAGGGAACCCTTCTGCCCGAAATGTCGGAAAGTTTACCAAAATACCCTTTGCTCAAACCTGCCGTGGCTTCTGCAACCCCCTCCAATATTCCGATAAGCACAATTGAAAAACCAATTGACTTTAAGTAAATAGGCATGATTGGATATAACATTTCGCTCGCAGTATCTGTGAACAAACTGACTAAAGATAAAATCCAAACTGTGCGGGTAATAGCTTTCAAATTAGTTCTTGTTAGTGGTTTGTTTCATTCGCAATGCCAATCGGATCGGTTATTATTATTATAGTTTGTCATTTACAACTTCATCAAATTTAATAATACAATCATTACCAACAGACATGAAACAATCGAAACCGATACCTATTTCTTTTTAAAGGCACAGCCACAACTGCAGTCTCCTGTGCATAAATGATTTTCCATTCGGTTTTCTTTTTTACTATCTACTTTTCAGCCGCATTCATTTCGGTTTATTGGGTTAGAATTACTGTAGAATTGTCTGAGTTATTGCAGCCACTTAAAAGGATGAAATCAATTTAAAGGCTTGAAATAAACTAAGAAATTATTTTCATTTCGTATTTTTTGAAACGATGAAATAATACAAGGTCTGGCAGTAGTACGGATATTTTTACGCTGTTTTGCAACTAAAAATCGTTTAACAGAGAACTGCAGCCAACAACAATTTTGAAGATGAAAATTAGTACAAAAAATCATTTTAAATTGTTTAGTCCGATGGCAACTGGAAAATAAGTAAACCCCACCATTCTTCAGAATATCCGCCATCACTTCTAATCGCAGGTGAGCAGTAGATATTTTATTATGCCTTTTTCGCAAGTTTTTCAATGGTTAACCCCTGAATAATGATGCTAAATAAAACGCAAAAGTAGGTGGCAATCAACAGTATATTTTTGGTTTCGCTATTTGGAAGAGATAAAACCAATGCTAAAGAAAGACCGCCACGCAAACCTCCCCAACTAATTATTTTCGCCTCCTTGTTGGTCAATTTTAGAAGTTTGGGAATTGCTAAATGTGGTAGATAAACGATGATAATTCTGGAAATTAGTACTATTAGAACCGACAAGATCCCTACAAAGATGTACTTTGTTTCAAAATCAATTACGATAATCACAAATGCAATGAGAATAAATAAAATAGCATTGAGCACTACATCCAGTAACTCCCAAAATTTATGTACATATTCTTCTGTGATGTCGCTCATGGAAATATCTGTTCTGAAATTACCTACCATTAATCCCATCACTACCATTGCCAATGCGCCAGAAATGTGCAGATAGTTAAACATTCCGTAACCACCCATCACAAAGGCAAGGGTTAATAAAATTTCTGTTTCGTAATGATCAATAGACTTTAGCAATAAGTACAAGCAATAGCCAAAAACAAGTCCCATGATAATTCCCCCAACAGCTTCTTGAAAAAACAAGAAGCCAAAATGTGAAAAACTAAAACTGTCTGTTTTTAAAGTTTCCACTAAGGCAATAAATACCACTACACCAATCCCGTCATTAAATAAACTTTCTCCAACAATGATATACTCTGTTTTTTTGGGGACGTTTGCTTTCGTTAAAATACCCAACACAGCAATCGGATCGGTGGGTGATATTAACGCGCCAAAGATGAGACAATACACAAAACTGATTTGTATATGAAATAGCTGGGTTAGACCATAAAATAAACATGCAATGATAATGGTAGACAGTAAAACACCTCCCACTGCAAATGTTGCGATAGACCTTATTTGTTGTTTAAGGCTTCTCCAATTGGTGTGTAATGCTCCTGCAAAAAGTAAGAAACCTAGTAGAATATTGAGAATAAATTTATCGATTTTTGCCTGTTCAATATATGTTTCAATTTCTTTAACCGGAAGATTTAACCACAGTTTGGAACTGATGACTAAAAGGGAAAGTATTGTTGATAAAATAAACAGCCCGATCACAAAAGGGAGTTTCAAAAAACGTTGATTTACGTAGGCAAATCCTGCTGCTAAACAAATTAAAATGGTAAGCGCCAGATATACATTCATGTAATTTTATTGATTAAGTTGCTACAAATTTAGATATTATTAGTTCCGTAACTATAAAACGTTGTAAACAATCAAAATGCCTATTAAAAAGGTAAAAGGTGATATCAATTGAAAGTAGAGTGGTTTGAAAAAATTTCGGCCTTATTCGAAAAATGATGGTGGTGGTGTATTGGTACAAATAGCGGACGGAGGAGCGGAAGCTATCAAAACCCGGGATGCTAACATTAACGCCTTTGTGCGTAGTTCACGTAGTCTATTTATTTAAGCGGGTCTCTGAGGTAACGTGCAATTGCTATAAAATTTCAACAGGGCCTTTAATTGAAAACACGCTTATAAAGCCTCAGGCTAACATTATTTGGTTTGAAAATATAGCCCTCTTTCTTTGGTTACTTAGCTTTTTGTTCTAAACTGCAGCCCAACGATCCAACCTCAATCACGGCACCTGGAAAAATGTAGGGAACTGAGGAGTTTTACTATTTTCTTTCAAATAATAAACGGTAATTAATGAATGCAACCAAAACTATAATAAATAAACATTAGGTTCCATTTCATAAAATAAATTTATGGTTAAGATAATAAACATAAATATTAATTATCTATATAAAATGCAATCTTTGAATCTAAATAAAAAAAAATGAAAAATTTAATTTCAACATTTGTTATCGTTCTTTCATTGTTAACAACAATAATACAAGCACAAGTTCCGGCAGATTCAGCATTGAACAGTTTAGTAGAAGGCAATAAGCGATTTGTAGAAGGAAGTAGCGTTAGACCACACCAGGATTTACAACGCATTAAAGAGGTGTCATTAGGTCAAAAGCCCTTTGCTATCATTGTAGGTTGTTCAGATTCAAGAGTTCCAAGCGAAATTATATTTGATCAAGGTTTGGGCGATTTGTTTATAGTTCGCACTGCTGGTCAGGTTTCATCATTTGCCTCTTGGGGTAGTATAGAATTTGGCAATGCAATTTTGGGTGCCAAGCTAATAGTAGTTATGGGACATTCTAAATGTGGCGCAGTTGCAGCGGCCTGTAAATTGCCTGATGTGCCTGGTCATATTGTTACACTTATCAACGCTATTAAACCAGCAGCTCAACTTGCAAAAACACAGGCAGGAGATGAAGTCGAAAATGCTGTTAAAATAAATGTAGCCTTGCAGGTACAACAACTTCAAAACATGGAGCCAGTATTAACAAAAGCTATTCGGAGCGGAGAACTCAAAATTGTAGGGGCTGTTTACAATTTAGAAACCGGAAATGTGGAGTTTTTAGATCCTTTTTATTTACAAACACTGAAGAAATAATACAGCTTATTTCCTTCTTTTGCAGTTAATTTAGCCTTCCCGATGGTACTGGTATTACACTCGCTATTAATGCAATTTTGTGTAAAGTGTTCTGAGTTGCACCAGGGAATGTGTGGGGTTTAACCATATACTGATTGTTTGCCGCAGGGATAAAAGTAGGTGCAAAGTTAATATCCTTAAACTTAGTTGACTTCTATAAAGATTGCTTGACAGCAATAGGAATATTTGTTACCGTCCCTATTCTTTCCCGTAATTTTTACAATACATTAGGGGAAACGGGTAAACTAAATACCTCCGCCATATCGGGCCAAGTTGCTGCTGTATCTGCTGTCTCTTTTTGTGAGGTCAGATGTTATGGATTTAATGACCTTTTACCATAAAGGACACGCCAAACCGTATTGGTAATTTTGGATATTTCTTCAAATTATTTTGCGAAATATTGCAATAAATGCACTAGCACAAACCAAAAGTAAAATGGGTAAAGTGGTTAATGAGGTATCTTTTAGAAAAATGGGTCAAGCCAAAAAATACAACAGCACAACAACATACTACAAAGCTTTCATTCAAAACGTTTTCACTTCTTTCCTTTTTGGCAAAACGAAAACTCAGCATTTTGTGCTCGATTTATTTAATAGCCAACGCTTTTATTATTCCGCTAACCGCTTTATCAGAAATGATGTTGTTTACTCCCCAGTCATTGTCAACAAAGTTAAAATATTCGATCACCATTTCGTTTTCCGGGTCTATGTACTAAGCCTGGCCGCCAAAGCCACCTTTCATCATCATACCATCACTTGCCAGGTCCTACTGGTATCCCCATTTGAACGGGGCTGAGGGGTTGGCAATCGGTGGAGTGTCTGAAATTTCTTTTATTTGCGCAAAGATGATTTACTTCCCTTGCTGGCAATTATGTAGCTTCTTGTAAAAAGCATACCTAAACGTGCCAAATCTCTCAGCGATGTTTACGTGCGCCCGTGCGGTCATGTTTTTCTTTATCAGAAAGGCATACATAAGCGTCCAATGTTGCACCCATGGGTTTCCACAGTAATTCAGTTATTAAATCTGCATATTTCCTTCAGTAATTTTTTAAGCCAACCGGCCCAAAACAAATGTATTGATGTTGTTATACCCGGCTGCTTAGCCCAGCGTTCTTTCACGTTTAATGCTTGCGATATATTGGTAAACAGGATTGGGTGTATTGTCTGTTTTAGGTAAGAGGCCAGGAGCAGATTCAAGTTGATAATTTTTATGTTTCGGATTGGTAAAACGGTCCACTTTCAAAGTCTATTGAAGCGTTATCCATTTCAGAACGCATATTCAGAATATCTTTCACAGAAATACCCTGCCAATTTGAACCTTTTAATTCGGGGATGTATTTTTCAATGGAGTGATTTTTATCTATCTTCTTTTCGTTCGCCAGTCTGGTAACTAAAGCTGAAGTAATTACTTTGGTAACAGATTGAAGACTGCGCAGATCTTCGCGAAGTATGGTGAAATATTGTTCATTAACAATGGTGCCTTTGTGAAAAACGATAAAACTACCTACTTGTTTTTTTCTTAAATATTCTTCAAAGTAGAGGTGGCCCGATTTTTAATTTCAGGCTGGTACTGTTAATTGACTTATCGGACTTAGGTTAAAACTCAAAAGTTGTGTTTGGTTGGTGAATAATGTCAATCGGGAAAAATGCTGACAGGTACCTAAAACTATAAGGTGATCATCTACCGCCAACATCCTATCTACTTTTATCAATGCTATCGCGAATAGCCACTGATTCTTGCATATTAAAATGTAATTGTTGGCTTGTGGTAGAATGCTGCCACAGGGCCACAGCTAAAATATATTTGTGTTGGATATAAGATTTCATTCGTTGAAATGTTTTAGTTAGTACGATGTACAACTAATTTATTCGTATTGCTATCTCCCTAACTGATTCTTAAAATGTTACCTTAACGGGCGTTGATTTTCAATATTATCTGACAAAATCCTATTAACCTATTATAAGTAAAAGGTAACTTCTATTTCAGTCCCTTCTCCTTCCTTAGATTGCACATTAAAATTCCCTTTGTGAGCATTCACACGCTTTTGCATATTAGATAAGCCATTGCCTCTTTTTGAATGGTTCTTATCAAATCCGTTGCCATCATCACTTATACGCATCGTGAGCTTGTTTTTATCTAGCTCAATGACGGTACGAAGAAAATGGCAATTAGAATACTTCACTGAGTTGTTAACGGCTTCTTTAAAAATTAAGTAGATATCCCTGCGTTGCTCCATCGGAATTTTTATACCATTGAGCATGCTGTTTTTGTTCATTTCGAAATTAATCCCGGCGGGGGTACAAAGTTCGTTGGCAAAATTGAGCATCCGATCTTCAATATTGGCAAAGTCGTCATTGCCGGGCTTTATCATCCAAACAATATCGCTCATGTTCTCAATGGTTTCTTTGCTGTTGCTGCTTATTTTGTTGAGCAATTGTATGGAAGTGCCCGTTTGATTGGGTTGTTGTTTTACAATATCGCTGTACATGCGAATGCTACTCAAAGTACTCCCTACATCATCGTGGAGGTCAGCAGCAATTTTATTTCTTATTTCTACTTCTTTTAATTGTTGTTTAAGCTGGTATCGTTTGTATAAACCGAAGCCAATAATAACCGATGCCGCCAGCAAAAAGATCAGTAGCCAACTGTATAAGTTTTTCCTTGCTAATTGTTCGCTGTGCAGTTTGTCAGATTCATTCTTCTTTTTAAAGTATTGATATTCTATATTGCTTTTTATTCCTCGTTTTTGCAAATCGTCATTGGAAATGCTGTCCTGCATTTTTTTATGAAGCTTAAGAAAATCCAGCGAAGCCTGGTAGTTGCCTGCGTTTTCATACAAATCTGAAAGCAATATTGAAGAGCTCGAAATATTTAAGGGGTTACCGGAAGAAAGATTTATATTATGCGACAGTTTTGCATGATACAGCGCACTGTCATTGTTGCCGAGAGCTTTGTACAATTCGGCGTAGTTTCGGTGAATAGATGTTTGTAAGTTTTTGTCGTGCAGTATTTCATTTAGTTGCATGGCCTCGGCTAAAGCATTTCGTGCACTCTTATAATCACCTTGTTTTAGATAGTTAAAGCCAAGATTGCTTAGCGTATTAATGATGCCGAATTTGTACTTAATATCTCGTCTCAATTGCAAACTCTCACCAAACCACTTGGAGGATTCTTTGTAATTGTCCATTTCTGCGTACAAAGTCGCGACGTTATTTTTTACAAGGCTCATTCCTTTTTTGTCACCTTCCTTTTCAGAAATAGCCAGTCCCTTTTTGTAATATTCCAGTGCTCTTGTCCGGTCTTTTAGGTACTTATGATACAACTGTCCAATATTATTGAAAGACAATGCGATGGATCTATTGTCTTTATCCTTTTCTGCCAGAACCAGCGCTTTGAAATTTAATTCGAGGGATTG
>JBBSDF010000044.1:0-28847 GCA_038249665.1 Chitinophagales bacterium | reverse complement strand
CTTATCCAAACTATGTGCGACTTACCAGCTAAGAATTATTCCAAGCTTTGGTAACATTAATTTCATTTTTACATCCCTCTTCCTGATTTTCTTAACGCAAATTTTTCTGAGGCCCGGCTTTCAGCTTCGTAGTGCGTTTGACTCGGGGCATTACACTATACACAAAAGTTTTTTTTGCTTCGAATGTCTCTATCGCCTGCCGCGGGCTACTTTTCTACAAATAAACTCTCTAAGGTTTTCCAGGCAGTAACTTAATTGAAGACACTGGTGTTATTGCGAAAACTGATGATTTGAGGTGTATGCGCAAACCCTTATAGGTTTTTATCCGACCCTCCTCTTAAATTTCTGAACGCAATTTTTTGGGAGGCCCGGCTTCTGTCTTCGTAGTGGGTTGGTCTCGATGCCTTGTGGCAAATTCGAGTATGTCTTTCATTTCGAAGGAATGAAACTTTGTGCCTTTGAAATATTAAAACAGTGGCTGTTTTCGTTAGGCATCAAGGAACAAATTTTCAGTTTACAGTAGTACCAAAGCTTCATCAGGGTACCGCCGCCAAACGGGGTGTTATCATTTGGCGGGCTCCTTTTTTGTTTCTTTTTTGGAGAAGCAAAAAAGAAAAGAAGCCCGCGGCAGGCGTTGGGAAGTTGCGAAGCAAAAAGCTTTTACGGTAAAATGAAGATTCATCTGCTACATCCATACAAAGCCGTTAGCTGAAAGATAGACCTCTTATATATTTCGAAATTGAAAGATACGTTAAGCAATCATTTCTTTTAAACGAGAAAAATACCTACATCACTGGAGAAAACAAACGGGCAATTTTTTCCGGAAATTTCACGAACCACGGCCTGGTCAACCATTCTTCTTTATTGATTTTTTGGGCGTGTTGAAGATCATCTAAAAACAACTGACGCATTTGTTGGGCAACCTTTGCATCGTACACAATGGCGTTCACTTCAAAGTTGAGTTCAAAGCTTCGGTTGTCCATGTTGGCAGTTCCTACAACGCAAAGCTTGCTGTCGGTTACGATTGTTTTGGCGTGTACAAAACCTTTTTGGTATAAATAAATTTCTACGCCAGCTTGAAGCAGCCGATCGTAATAGGATTTAGACGCTGCATTTACAAAAGTCGAATCACTGACCCCTGGTACCAGCAATTTTACTTTTAGTCCGCTCAAAGCAGCTACGGAGAGGGCATCAATAATACTCTCACCCGGAATAAAATAAGGGGTGGTGACCAAAATTTCTTCTTTTGCCAAATAAATAACTTGTAAAATAGAATACAACACAGAGGGTAGCAGGGAGTCGGGGCCACTAGCGGCAATCTGCACATAGCTTTCAGCAGATTCATTAACGGTACAATTGAAATAACAAGCCTTCGCTTGTAAGGTTTCGCTGCAGCAGAAGTTCCAATCGCTCATGAATAAATACTGCAGGTAATACACGGCAGGTCCGTCTATGCGAAGGTGCGTATCTCGCCAATACATTTTATTTTCACCCGCATTTACGTATCTGTCACTTACGTTGATGCCGCCCACGAAAGCAGTACCACCATCGATGATCACAATTTTACGGTGGTTGCGGTAATTGATCCTGTTGGCCAGCAAATAAAATTTGATCTTATGGAAAGGATAAATTTGTATGCCCGCGGCTTGCATGCGCGCTTCTGTTTTATTGTTGATAGAAGGACTTCCAAAATCATCATAAATAAACCTAACTTCTACGCCTTGGGTTGCCTTTTCAATCAGTAGGTCAACCAGGCTTGAGCCGGTATTATCATATTCGTAGATGTAGTATTCTATGTGTATATGATGTTTTGCCTGGCGGATGGCTTCCATCATTTCCGGAAATTTTTGCTCGCCGTTTACGAGCAACTTTACCTCGTTGTTTTTTGTAAGTGGGCTTCCCAGATCGCGGACCAGCAGAGACACCAACTCACTGTTCTGTTGCAAGGTTGCTGCGTTTCGGGGAACAATCACATCATTGTATCCGGCAATGCCTGATTGTAATTGATCGAGAATTGCTACATCCTGCGCCGATTTTTTACTGTACTTTCTTTTGTGCCAATAATTGACACCAAAAGTGGTGTAAAATAATATTCCGATCACAGGAATAAAAATGCAGAAAAGAAGGTATGCCAGTGTTTTATTGGTATCATGGGTCGCATACAAAATTTTAACGCATACCGCTATTAATACCATGCAGTAAACAATGGAAGATAGCAAGAGCCAATTCATGATTATTGTTTTAAGTACAAACCACAATTACCGGTAGTTTGCTAATATAACGGCAATTTTTGCACTATCCTATTTTAGCCTGAGATTATATTGATTGGTTTTTTAATTGTATAATTATTTACCCATACCGCAACAGATGGGAACATCCTTCTACAAACGGCCCGGGCTATTCGCTGTAGTTTAAATTGGCATGTTTTTTCTGGTACAACTAATATCTATCACAATTAAAACATGGAAATATGAACAATAATGAAATATTAGGAGAAACCCTGAACGACTTGGTAAAAATTAACAATGACAGAACCGCAGGCTACGAAAAAGCCGCGGCCCAAACCGACTATGTCGACCTGGACCTGCAAGCTATCTTTCACAAAATGGCGAACGACAGCAAAAAAAATGTAACAGATTTGAACGAAAAAATTGCGTCACTGGGGGAAGGTTCAACGGCAGAAACCAGCGCTTCCGGCAAAATTCACCGGATGTGGATGGATGTAAAAAACGTGTTTACCGGTTCTGACCGGGAGAGCATTTTATCTAGCTGCGAATTTGGCGAAGACGCCGCCCAGAAAGCCTACAATGAAGCATTGCACACAGAAGGGGAAATGAGCGCCGAAACAAGACAATTGATCATGGACCAAAAAGACAGTTTAAAAACTTCTCACGACCTCATCAAAAAGTACAGAGATATGCACGTAGCTGTTAATCACTAAAAATAAGTATAATACCAGGTTTACGCAGATTTGGTTGTGAAAGGGAGTATCCGGTAGATACTCCTTTTTCGTACGTACGGATAACTGCTCCGATTAATAGTAAGCACCGTTTGCAGCGGATGAAATACTCTTTTATCATTCAAATTTTTTACTACGCCCTAAGCTCTTGGGGGCGCCGGCTTATCTCCTATCGTTTCTTCAGCGGGAAGGGTTGGAGCAATTTCAAATGCGGGCATTTCTTTTTTCTCTTCTTTAATGATGTACACCGCATTGCCATAGGGTTTTATTCCCTTACCGCGCTGCAGCGCATATACTTTCGTAAACTCTGCACCAAAGTAAAGGATGATAGAGGTGTAATACACCCATATTAGTAAAATGACTAAAGAGGCCGCCGCTCCGTAAACAGCGCTGGTTCTGCTGTTACCGATGTAATAACCAATTAAAAATTTACCTGCTAAAAATAATACCGCCGTAAACATGGCACCTCTTGCGGCATCTTTCCAATGAATGGTGGCATCTGGCAATACTTTATAAATGACCGCAAAGAAAAAACTAATGATGCCAAATATCAGCAGCACATTTAAGGAATACATCAGATAAAAGGTTCCTTCGGTAAAAATGCTGGCCAGCTTCTCACTTAATGCATCCATAGCAGCATTGATTACTAAAGAAACCAGCATCAAAAAACCAAGACTGACGATCAAAGAAAAAGAGATCATTCTGTTAATAATAAATTTTAGCCAGCCTTTTTTGGGCTTCGCTTTGATGCTCCAGATATAATTGATGCTATCTTGTATTTCCGTAAAAACACCTGTAGCGCCAAACAACAAAATAATAGTTCCTCCTATGGTTCCGATTGAACTTTCGCCATTCACATAAATGTTGGCAATCATATCCTGTATTTGTAACGCTGCATTGCTACCCACTAATTTATTTAATTGTGTAAATAGCCGACCTTGCACAGCGTCTTTCCCATAAAAAGTACCTGCAAAACCAATGATTAAAAACAGCATGGGTGCAATGGAGAATATTGTAAAATAGGAGAGGGAAGCACTTAGCTTTAACACATTGTCGTTGTCGAATTCTACAAATGTTTGCTTTAACAGCCCCACATTTTTTTTGAAACTTTTAAATACTATCATACCTATTATTTATTCATCTACATATCACAAAAAGAATGCCCGTTGCCGGGCATTCTAAAATGCTGCGGGATCATCTGCTGCATATGCAATCCAAAGACGATTCCCTTCCACCTATAAAAAATCTTACTTTACTGTTTCTTGCATCTTATTGATCATATCCAAATGGCCTTTTACTTTAATCAGGTTTATGGATGCCCAATTTTTAATGGCCACATCTGTTGCGTCGTTAGCGGCGCTTTCGTACTTTCTCACACTGTTCTCGTGAATATCTTCTACTTCTTCTAACCAGGCTTTGTCAAAATCTGCTGCCTTTTTTTCATTCAACGTAGTTGTTTCTTTCATGGCATCGTCGCTTGCCCCCGTAGGGATGGTCACTGATTTGCTTATTGCAACTGTTTTGAGTTCGTTCAGCAAAGCGGTATGTTCATCCTTGATTTGCTTCGCCAGCGTTTTGATTCCGGCATTTGCAGACTTTGCAATCGCTGCTTCAGCTACCAAGATTTCATCGTAACTGTTGGAAACCGCATCCACTAAAAACTGTGCGTCTTTTTCTGCAGATTTTCCTTCTAATTGTTGGTCATTTATGTTCTCGGCTACTTCTTTGCTTTCGTTTGGTTTGTCGTTGTTGCAAGCTGTAAATGCAAAGGCGGCCATTACTACAAGCAGACTAAATTTTATTGCAATGTTTTTTTTCATGATGTTATTTTTTGTTAGTGTTGTTTGATTGATATCTATTACCTACCAAAATATGATGCCAGTAAATTTTACGGTAGAAAAACAGATCAATACCCTGTTACTTGCAGAATAAATTCCTCAAATGTCAAATAAATTGGTAGAAAATATGCGTAAACAGTGCAATTAAATGCTCAATAAAAAAGAAGCAGCAAATGGTTTGGTTAAAGAAGTACTAAAAAGGGTAACCAATACCTATGTTAAAGATCAGGTTGTCTTTAAACCAGCTACTGTTGCCAAAATTACTGTCCTTAGTCACCCACTCAGAACCCAGGGGTAACCAAGGTTTCCGAAGCGGAATGGCAAAGTCGAAACGCAGAATTAAAATATCAATGTCTATTCTTATACCCGCACCGGCATCTACGGCTATGTCTTTCATAAAATTGCTGTTAAGCTTACCTTCTGGTCCATACAACAAATCTGTTTTGGTCCAGATATTACCTGCTTCTGCGAACAAAGCCCCTTTGATTTGATTAAAAATGGGAAAACGCAGTTCTGATTGTATTTCCAATTTAAAATCACCGCCGATTTGTGGATAAGACACTTGTTGCTCGGCTGTAGTGAGTACCCTCCCGGGGCCCAGTTGACGTGGCCTGAATCCTCTCAAGCTGTTGCTCCCACCTATGATGAATTGTTTTGAAAACGGAAGGTAGGCAGAGTTGCCGTAAGGAATAGCCGCGCCTACAGAAATCCTGTTTACCAGATAAAGTTCTTTCGCCAACCTTCTGGTGTAACGGAAATCAGCATCCAGTTTTGCATATTGTGCAAAATAGGCGCCTGCAATGGTTTTGCTAAATGCTGTATCTGGTTTTAATATAGCGCCAGGAATATTACCTGCTATATCGATACTGCCGTTAAAATAGATCAACTTTTTAGCCCTTGGGTTTCTGGAAGTGGTTAAGTAGTTATAAAATAATCCCGTGATGAGCTCTGGTCTGTTGGCAAATTGCAATACCGGAAACTGATTCACTGTGTTGAGATATTCGGGTGAAAAATTGCCGGCCCTGTTGTAAGTGATAGAAAAAGGGGCAAAAGTGTGCTCGCCATTCACCTTCT
This sequence comes from Chitinophagales bacterium, assembly GCA_038249665.1. Classification (GTDB taxonomy): domain Bacteria; phylum Bacteroidota; class Bacteroidia; order Chitinophagales; family Chitinophagaceae; genus Ferruginibacter. The sequence continues at coordinate 22,976 of JBBSDF010000044.1, read as the reverse complement.
TTTTCCAGGTAACTTCGCCCTGTAAACGAAAAAACTTTCTGGTAAATAACAATTGCCTTCTCATCCACTCGTATCCCAAACTGATTTTGCTAAAAGTGGGGAAGTAAGGGTTCTTTGCTAATTTAATCGGAAAAATATTTCGGGGTACCGTTAGCGATACTTCCGTACCCAACCGCCAGTTGTTGTTTTGACGTAAACTATCATTAGCAGATATCTCGAAAGCGCCGTAGGTTTTTACTTTTAGCTGTTCGGCGCCTCGAAATGTATTTCTATTTTTCCAATTTACATTTGCACTCGCGCCGGTAAAGGAATTCGATTTTGTGAACCCGGCCAGCTCTGTTGTGATGTTTTTCTTGATGTAAGGGGTGAGGTAATAGTACACATTCATCTGCGATGGATTCACGCTATCAGAGGACGCTTGATATCTACTTTTTACAAATTTAAATGCGCCCATGTTAATGAACCTGTTCAACGACTCATTGTGCCGGCTCATGTCGTACAAACTACCCGTATCGTAGGTTAATGATTGCACAAGTGCACTTGGTTTAAATTGTTTAACAGTGTCCCTGATCCATTTCCCTTTATAATCAATTAGTCCGCGTTTGCTGGTATCTGGCGGGGGGTTGATGAGGGTGTAATTTGGGAAAATATAAATATTTTGAATCCGCTGGGGCGTTCTAGCCAGCAAGGGTGCATCTTTTTTGATACTTAAAATCAGGTTTGCTTTGTGATTGCCTTCAGTGGTATCCACGTAGGTTTTGATGTAATCCTGACTAAAATAATAATAACCTTTGCGTTTTAACACCAGGTCTGTCCTTTTGGTTTCTGCTTTAATATTTTCGATGTCGAACTGGTCATTTGGTTTCAGGTACGCATTCATTACCTTCATCGATAAAATATCTTTGCTGAGCTGGCTGCTGTCTAACGCCCATCTTACCGTATCTATAAGGTAAGGACGTGTTAAAAGGACCTGGTAATTATTTTTCTTTTTGTATTTTTTAACTGTAAAAGCAGCGCTGACGTCTGACCCAAAATGCCCTTTGTTTTCTACTTGCGCCCGGATGTTTTCTACGTTAGCTTTTTCATCTGCCATACTGTGAAATACAGGAGGTTCGCCCAATCTGTTGCGCAACCAGTTTTTAAATCCTTTTGGTTTTTTGGGTTCGCCGATCAGGTACCACCAGGCCACTTTGTAAGGGTAACCCAATATCATTTTATTTTTGGCTGGAAACGTACTTGCTTTTAATGTCTTTCTTAACGACTTTGTAGCAGTTGTATGGTCGGGGGTATTTTTAATTTTTACGGTGGCTCCATTGTACAAAAAGCTGTCTTTGGGTAAGTGTTTTTTTACCGCGCAGGAACTCACCAACAAGGTGCATAAAAGAAAATATAGAAACAGTTTATTCATTATTCATTTCCCTTTTTTCTACTGAGCAAATCTTTGAGTTTTTCATAATCCATTGTTAGTGTGAAAGCCACGCCAGTTTCGATGAAAAAGCCGTCCATGACAGCTTCGTATTGGTTTCTGCGGTAAGCCCGGATCATGTACCTGCCATCTTTGGATAATTTATAGGTGGTATTAACATCTGGCAGAAACTGCACATTGCTGTTTGTACCATTTCGTGCCTTGGCAGAAGGATTGCTGCCATCTACTGTAAAGTTTTTTCCGAAAGTGACATTGAGCCGATTATTAAAAAATGTTTTCCCCAGCGCCACATTCAAATCGGTACGTTGTTGGTTTACGCCGTCATCTACATTCTTTAGGTTCACATCCACCTCTACGCCTTTTAGTAAGTCTTGCGCCAATTGATCTAGCGCAGCACTTAAAAAACCACTCACACTTTCATTGGCTAATAAATTGTTATTGGAGAACCCGTTGTTACCTGCAAAAAAATCGCTGCTTTTTTCGCCCACAAATCGGTTAAAAGTGAGCAGTGCAAAAACTTGTTTGTTCATTGCCGAAGGATCGTTGCGCAACTGTTGTAATTTGTTATCAACGCTGTTGCGCAGTTCATAAGAAATGCCTTCAGCGCCGGGTTTTGCCACAATATCAAATCCAAGTTGTGGTTTAGAAATCGGACCCTTGATGGTCAACAGCACCTGGAAGGGTACTTTTTTTCTGTATTCGGCAGACGCTAGTGATCCGCTAATTTCGTTGCCGATGAGGTCGGTCGGTGATGTTTCAATTTCATAAGCCGCTGTGATATTGACCATGGCATTTAATGGGTCGCCTGATAAGGTAACGGTACTTCCAGTTAGTAAATCAAACCTTCTTTTTAATACGCCAAAGTTGAGTTGGTAACTTCCGCTGTTCAAATTGTAAACACCCACAGTGGTTATATCTCCATTGGGGTTAGACCCCAAATTAATTTGACCATTGCCTTCTACCTGCAACTGATCTTTGGTGGCAGGATCAATCACCAAAGAAAATGTTGCTTTTTCTTCTATTTCTACATTGAGGTTGTAGTTAAAAGATTGACTGTTTATCTTTTCTCTGAACTGTTTTTCTTCTGCAAGCGTTTTTTGTTCGATCAAATTTGAAATGGTATCCATATCAACAAACTCTATCAGTTCCTCTCTTTCTCTAACGAGTGCTGCCACCGGCTGTCTTACATAAGTGATATCGGTCCCGTTTTTAACGGTTAAATTTCCGCTAATGTCAGGTGCAGAAAATGAACCATTTAAACCTGCATCCAATCCTATTAAAGCCTTCCCGTAAATAGATTCGTTGTCGGTGGAGGTATTATTGATGACTAAAAAATTATCCGTTTTTACGGTCAGGTTGGTTACAAAATCATTGTTCTTGTTTTGCACAATGGTACCATTGATCGTCAAAGGATTTCCGGTGCTGTCTTTGATGGTGAAATCATCCAGCGTTATCTGAGGATATGTTAATCTGATGATTTCTTGGTCTATCTGCAGTTTTGTTCCAAAAGCAGCTGCTGTGGTTTGAACGTTGTTAAAGGTAAGATCGCCATTCCACTGAGGAGCATTGGCTTGGCCGGTGATGTTGATGGTGCCAGAAATATTGCCACTACTTCTTTTTAGATTGCCCATGGTAAACGGTTCTACGCTTGCCAAAGAAAGTGGTTGCAACGCTAGTGCGATGTTTATTTGGTTGCTGGTGTAAGTACCGTCTATGTTTACATTGTTGCCATGGCCATCCAGCTTCCCGGTTACCGCCACTTGGTTGTTATTGCTGCTGGCTTTTATAGCAATGTTGCCAACTGGTTGTTGAAGGAAAATGATACTGTCGATCGTTAAATTTCCATCCAGCGTAGGAATGGGTTGTGCGAAATCTGCTGCGGTGAAATCTGCATTCAACAATCCATCTACTTGCATTGAATCCTGATTTAATAACGCAAAGATGGTGCGGAGCGTAAAGTTATCAACGGCTACCGTCACGGGTGCATTCATGGCCTTATTACTGCTTTGCAATGCAACAGATGCATTGTTGTTGCTAATCTTGAAATCCTGAATATTGAAACCTTCGTTGTCAATGACGATTTGGTTGTTATTGCTTACATTCCAATCGGTATAATTCAATTTCAATGGTTCTCCTAGATGAATCACGTATCCGCCCGCAGCACTCTTTTTTTGTGCAGCGTTGAGGGCGATGGCAAATTGTTCTTTTTCATCACCGTCTTCTGTTTTCAATGAAGCAGCCATATTTCCATTTCCGTAGCCTGCTTGTACGAATGCATTGTGTAACAAGAAGTTTCCGATCAGAATCGTATCTGCTGTAGTATTTAGTTGCAAAGAATCGCCGGTGCCGGCAATAAAGGATGAAATATTGGTCAAACGATTGCCACCCACCTGCAAAGTGTTGGCAGTAAGTGTAGCTTTTACAACACTGTCTGTTTGGTTGCTGATATACATCGAAATATTTACATCATCGAAAGCCAGGTTTTGCAACAACGCATTGTAGGCAACATTGGGTTTTATTTCCAGATTGGCTTGAATGCTTCCCGGAACTACCTTTTCTGTTGTAGTGTTTTCAGCAGCTGGTAAATATCGGTTTAAGGTTGATGTAACCAGCACTGGTATTTGCTCATAATTCAGGTTGCTACTGATGTCGGCTTTTGCAAGTGGACCATCCAATGTGACGATGGTAGAATCATTTCGCATAAAAGCCAATATAGTCGTGCTGTCGAAACCAAACTGCGTTGTTCCGTTGTTGATAGCCACACTGTCGATCACCACGGTGAGGTCTAAGAACTGAGGATCCAGGTTTCTGATATCTGCCTGCGTTTGTACTTGCACCGTCATGGTATCGGTTGTAAATCCGAGTGCATACAAATCTGCTTTGTTTACTTTCAGTGCAGCTACCGCTGTTGGATATTTTCCGTTAAGATTGGCAGTTCCGTTGATGTTGGCTTGTATAAAAGGATCATTAATGGAACCAATGATAGAAGCCAAACCCTTGTCAAGATTGGTTTGCAGTTTGATGTTGTTGTAAATATTTTGTTGCACTCTAAAAGAGCGAATATTGGCGTTAGCATTCACGCTACTTTTTTTAAGGTCGAAGAGCGATTGTCCTTTAACGTTGATGCTGCCGGTTAATTTGCCGAGTAGCGAATCTTGACCGATCCATTTGCCCGTTTCCAAATCTGTGGCGGTGAGCAACATATTGTAACGCATCTTTTCCGGATCAGAAGCGTTTTGAATTGTTCCTTTAGCTACTAATTTACCAAAAGCAGATTGCAATTGGAGATTGGTCTGTAGGTTTTTTACAGCGCCTTTCAACGTTCCATTGATGTTTACTACAGGTGGCAGTGTGATGGGTTGCTCTGCATTTTTCAAAAAGGGGTACAACAAATCGCGTTGTACAGTCAGTCGTTGAATTGCCAGGTTCATCAGCAAGCGATTCGGATCGTTGATGTATGAAACACTCCCGTTCATAGTAGCCCGTAACTTGCCAGTACTACTGTTTAATTGCAGTCGTTGAATGTTCATCTGGCGGCCATTTCCACTCATGTTTGCATTGAGCGTGAGGTCACCCAAGGCTGTCAATTGTGCCTGATAACCAGCGGCAAATTCCGGAGCCAGCAGACGAATATCTTTCTGTGAAAAAACGGCGTTGCTGAGTAGTACCTCATTTTGTTGAAACGCGTTTGTACCCGTGTTAGGGCCTGTTAACGAGAGCGGATAGATCATCGCATTGGCATCGATGCGGGAACCAGGCGTACGCACCAGCAAATCGCTGATCCGAATAAAACTGCTGTCCATCGTAATCAAACCACTCAAGCTATCGAGCTGAAAACCACTTTTGTCTTTGAAAGAAACATTTTGAATAGTTGCGCTGATTCTTCCTTTGTTGTATTCGTTGTTGATAGATTGTAAATGCAGCGCACTTATGTCAAGATGAGCTACGTCTATTCCATTTATTTTAGCCGGCACCGATTCATTGTTATAAGTAATATTGTTGTTGGTTAATTGAATAGATTTAATTTGAATACCAATCGAACTGTTTGTTTTGTCCGTGTTAATATTTTCATTGGTACTGCTAACGGTAATGGGTAAATGATTAAATAAAATATTGGATCGATCCAACACTACTGTGTTTCCTTTAAATAAATTTGGATGGTTCTTATTCGATAAACCAGTTAGCTGTAATAAGCCGATGTTATTGCTACTGGTGGTTTTGTTGAACTCATCTTTGTAAAGCACAAAACTATTTTGGATAAGGATACTGTCTGCCTCTATGGATGGAAAACCAGGACTGGTTATACTGCTGTCTCTATCTTCAATGCCAGCTTTTTGCGTGATGAGCTCTAATCTAAATTCATTGGTGGTCAATTTATTGATATCGAAGCTGAGGGCATTGACATCGATGCTGTTTAAATCGAGTGCTAAATCTTTTATCTTCAATTTCGTAAAACTTCCCGCCGCGTAATCGAGCAGGTTGAAACGAATATTTTTTAATCGAACGTTGTTGATTGATAAATCGATGGCGCTGCTGTCTTTGCTTTCAGCTAGATTGTCTTCCTTACTTTTAAAAGCGTTTAGTAAGCTACTGTAGTTGAACAACGTATCACGCTCTGTGCGAACAAGATTGGCGTACAGGTTCTCTAGTTCCACTTTGTTTATTCTGTATTTGCCTTGTATCAACTGCAGCATGGCTACGTCGGCTTTGATGAGTCCGCCAAAAAGGAGGGTGTCTTTTCTTCCATCGAGTAAGAGAACATCGCGGAGCTCGACCCATTTGGGTAAACTGTAATCCAAAGAACCTATTTCAAATCGGGTATTTGTTTTTCCGGAAACATAGGCCTCAATTTTTTCTTTGATTAAATTTTTGGCCCAATCGGTTTGCAGTAAAGCAAATGCAATGAGTAACAATACAACTATGCCCGTCATAAAGTACAAAAACCGCTTTACCCATTTATTCATATACAGCTTAGTACGAAAAAATCGTACCAACCTGTATTGTCAAATTAGGAAACATTGTTGGAAGTTTCACTTCAATTTGGGTAAAATATTTCCCAATCCTATTTGTAATGATGTTATGTTAACGCGTATACTTTTTTTTGCTGTAGTAATTTTTGTGGTACGGCTTGGCATGAAATTGTAATTACTATGTAGAAAAAAAGATGAAAAATAAAATTACTATCAAGAAGCCAGAGCGTACTGAACTACACAAGGGTTACAATGAAAAAAATCCTACTGAAACACAGGGTTCTTTTAAGCCCGATAATAAGAAGGGTAAAAAATCTGCAACTTCTACGGTTGTTGAAAAAGATAAGATCGAAAAAGCCAATCAATGAAAATTAAATGGATACTTCTAACAACATTGGTGCTTGGTGCGGCCCTTTTCTTTTACCTGAAATTCAGGAAAAGCAGCGACTTTGGGCCACTCATTAAAAGCAAACTGATAAATATGGTTCACAAAGCCTCCAACGGCTTGTATGTATTAACCATCGATGATTTGGAAATGGATGTGCTGCAAGCTACTACTACCTTGATTGGCGTCAGCATCAAAACTGACAGCATTCGAATGAAAGTATTAGACGAACATAGCCAGTTACCCGACGACATTTTCAACGTTGAAATAACAAAACTGTATATCGATGGATTATCGCCTGTCGATTTTATCAATGCCAATATCTTCGATCTCCAACAAATTCGGGTTGACTCTCCCAACATTTTGGTGACGCATGAAAAAAGAAATTACAATAAGAAAGACACCAGCAACTTTTACAGCCGCATCGCCCCCAACCAAGAATCGTATGCGGTAAAATTATTATTGTTGAATAATTCAAATGTACGAATTGTAAACAAAGACAGAACTGGAATTACCTCCACTTTCAAAAACATGAGTGTTCACCTTGCCGATATTAAAATTGACAAAGGCACCATTAATGACAGTACCCGGTTTCTGTTTGCCAAAGATGCCAATCTTTATCTTGGAAATTACATCGGCAATACCAGCAATAAAAAGTATACGTTTTCTTTAGACTCCGTGGCATTAAAGCCGCAGCTTGGAACAATGAATGTTAAAGGATTACGGTTGAAACCAGTAGAGACTAAATCCAACTTCACCGACCAGCTTCGCTTTCAGGACGATCGTTTTGATATTTCCGTAAATGAAATCAACATAAAAAATATGAACTGGTGGAGCCTGTTATCCAACGATGGATTGTTTGCAGATGCCGCCACACTTACCAATGGGTATTTAAAAGTGTACCGCGATAAAACGCTGCCATTATCAGAAGAAAGCAAAGTGGGAAAATTTCCTCATCAAGAATTAATGAAACTGGATTTTCCAATTCACATGAAAGAGTTGTTCCTGCAAAATATGAATGTGAGTTATGAAGAGTTCAATCCTAAAAGCCAGGAAGCCGGAAAGATTGAATTTATGCAGGTGAATGGCGATATCCAAAACATCAGCAACATGCCCGATGTGGTCAAGGAAAATAACTGGATGAAAGTGTCAACCTCTAGTCTGTTCATGAACCAGGCCCAACTGGATGCTACGTTTAATTTTGACCTTAGCAATGCTGCCTACGGTAGCTTTACTGTGAACACCGTTCTAGGAAAAATGGAAGGCACCCAACTTAATCAGATAACAGAAGGACTTGGGCTGGTAAAAATAGAAAAATTGGACATCGAAAAACTAAGTGCGACTGTAAACGGCAACAACATATTTGCTACTGCTGATGTATCCTTTGCCTACAGAAACCTTAAGGTAAGTGCCCTAAAAAAAGACGATGATAACAATTTTAAGAAAAAGGGGCTGGCCTCTTTTATGGCCAACAGTTTTTTGATCAATGACAATAGTGACGGAAAAAAAATACAAACCGTGCGGTTGGAGAGAGATACCAGAAAATCTTTTTTCAACCTTATTTGGAAAACCATCTACAAAGGTCTTAATGAAACGGTGACTGGTAAATAGTGTGAACCTCAGTATTTTACTCTGTCTCCGTTCGCTCCAAAGAAACAGCCTTCAGCTTCAAAATAAAAGCAACCTTCTAACTTGTGCTCTTCCCCTAACAGAAGTAGCACATGCAGAAGGTTGCGTGTTTCTATAAACCCAACAATCCCAAGATTGTTTAACCAAACTAGAACTATATTGAACTTTTTTTAACCGGAATTTCTTTAATAAAATCGTCGTACCCTTCAGGGTTGTTGCTGTATGCCCCGTAAGAGTCTAAGCTGTAGCCAATCAAACCATCGTTGGCCTCGATCAGGTACAGGATCACGGAATCTCCAGGATCAGATTGGCCTTCAAAGCGGTAAGTTCTGCAGATGATCAACTCAGTTGGTTGATAAAACTTTTGATGATTGGCCGTGAACCCCTCGCCCGTCATTATAAATTCGTGGTCATGGTTTTTTAAACGTAGGTTTTCCATAACGGATGTGAGCGTGGTCATATAGGGAATGGTAGCTTCCATGTTCATTGTATTTAAGTGATGAATATTCCAATCTTTACAAGGCAATTATGATGCCCGTGTAAACGATTGGTACGTTCCTACCAAAAATGGGGGAAATACAACAACAAATACCCGCACATTATATAAAAAAAGGATATTTGGTGAGGATATGTTTTGCGAAACCCAATACAGCGTAGTGTTGTAAGCATTTTTTATAAATAGTTCTGTAATGGACGGTTGTTGTTTAAACGCGTGCCTTCAAGAGCGGCCATGTCTTTTATGTAAATGCTGTGTAAAAATTTCTACAAATTGCGGAAAAATTGATTAACGAAATATGAAAAAGATTAGGTATAAAATAGTTGCTTTTGCCACGCAGTTTGATGTTGAATGAAACGGTAATGATAAAAAAAAGACCCTTTTGGGGCCTTCTGTTCTGGAACAATTTTAAACTGTTTTCTGACTATCTTCAAAAGCCCGTATTTTATTGTACAAGGTTTTGCGATCGATGTTCAACTTTTCTGCAGCCTTGCTTTTGTTGTACTTTACATCTTTCAACACATTCATAATGGTTTCATATTCTGCGTTCAAGGAAGCCGTTTTTAAGTCCGCTGGTTCTGCTACTGCCATATATTCGGGTGCTGATGTGGTTGAGTTACTGCCATAGTTAAGTGGTGTGGATTGCACTCCTCCAATAATTTCCCATGGAAGTCCATTGCTGTTGATCTTACCACTCTGTGTTAATAATGCCGCTCTTCTCACCACATTTCTGAATTCACGTAAATTACCCGGCCAATTGTAGTTTAGAAACAGTTCTAATACTTCGGTATCAAAACCGGTCATTTCTTTGTTTAATTCTTCCGAAGTTTTCTTCAGAAAGAAATCGGCAAACATGGGGATGTCTTCACGTCGTTCTCTTAAAGGAGGAATGGCGATCGAAAACTCATTGAAGCGATGGTATAAATCTTCTCTGAATTTACCCTGCTGATAAGCTTTTTGTAAGTTTTCGTTGCTGGCTACCAGCACTCGCACGTCGGTTGGGAGGTCTTTATTGCCACCCACTCTTTTAAACTTGCGTTCCTGTATCACTCGTAACAAAGTGGCCTGCACATCTAATGGAAGGTTGGCAACCTCATCTAAAAACAACGTGCCGCCATTGGCCACTTCAAATATGCCTTCCTTGTCAGCAAGCGCTCCGGTGAAAGATCCTTTCATGTGTCCGAACAATTCGCTGGCGGCCAGTTCCCGAGATAAGGTTCCGCAGTCAACTGCTACAAAGGGCTGATTGCTTCGGTTGCTTTTTTGGTGAATGGTTTTTGCCATCACTTCTTTTCCGGTTCCACTTTCGCCGTATAATATCACACTATAATTAGTGGGGGCTACCAAATCAATTTGCTGGTACAGTGCTAAAGTGGGGGCCGATGTGCCTTTCATAAATTCTTGGGAACCGGCAGTTGTGCTCCCTTTTTGCCGGGCCAAGGAATTGCCATTGGTACCATGATGGGTTGGTGTGTTTTCGCCCGAAGCTTGCGCCAAACCCTTGTTGATCACATTCACCACTTCATCCGGTATCAACGGCTTGCTGATATAATCAAACGCACCCTGGCGTATCACATCAACCGCCATTTTAATATCGGAATATCCGGTGATGATAATCACCACCACAGAGGGATGAATGGCTTTCAATTGAGACAACACTTCTCTGCCATCAATATCGCCTAAGCGAAAATCACATAAAACAACGTCGAATGTTTTCTCTTTGAATTTTGCCAATCCTTTGTTTCCCGTAAACGCCATGTCTGTTTCAAATCCCTTACGGTTTAAAAACCTGCTCAAGAGATTACACATATCCATATCGTCGTCGATAATAAGTATTTGCTTCATAATTTTCTAATTAGTTTTTTAATATGGGATGTGGCGGTAAAACCTTCCTCACCTACGGCAATTTATTCCCTTTGTTTTGCAGTCATTCAATTCTTTGTTAAACAAATTCAATGCCTCACCGTTTAAAATTTAGAAATTACTGAAAATTAAGTGATTGGCAATAATTTTGACGAATTATAGTTAATGTAATCAAAAAATAGTACAGATTTTGCGCTCATTTGAAACCAGCACAGACATGAAAAAAATTCTTATTGTAGATGATGAAGTCGACATATGTTACTTTTTATCGCGAAACTTAAACAGGAAAAATTTCGAGGCAAGCTACGTGAATACACTACGCGAAGCGAGGGAAGCCATTTCAGAAACGAAACCAGCTATACTGTTGCTCGACAATCACTTACCAGACGGGTTGGGGATGGACTTTGCTTCTGAAATCAAAAAAGAATTCCCCAGACTAAAGATCGTTATGATCTCTGCGCACGACATGCCCGAAAATCGTTCAGAGACCGGTAAAGGCGGGGTAGATTGTTTTTTATCGAAGCCTTTTGTAATGACCGAAGTATTCAACGCAATTGAGCATATTCAAAAAAGAAACTGAGCTAGCCTAGTAAAAAATTCGCAGATTGTAGATTATTTTCCCCAGCATGTTTATATTCTTACCCGGTGTCTAAGGAGATTGTAAAAGTAGTGCCCAAGCCGGGTTCACTATTCACCTGAATACTCCCCTTGTGGTTTAAAACGATATTCTGGGTATTCGTCATACCTAAACCATTTCCTTTTTGTTTAGTGGTAAAGTAGGGTTCAAAGAGTCTCGACAATGACTCTTCATTCATACCACTTCCGGTATCTGTAATTTTAATGAAGCATTTATTTTCTCCTCTTCCAAAGCCGGTTTCGATCTTTAAAACTTTTTCTGCTTTTCCTTCCATAGATTCTAGTCCATTGATGATAATGTTTAGTAAAGCGATTTTCATTTTTCCTTTATCAATCCTGATAGCCGGCATATTTGTTTCAAGCTCCTTTAACAAGGTAACTGCATTAAGTTGAATACGGTCCTCTGCTTCTTTTAAAGCTTCTTCCACTAACTCGTTCATTGTTAGTGTCTCAATATTTAGTTCAGTAAATTTGGTAGAGTTCATTAGATCAGAGATCAGCAGGTTTATACGCTGACTGTTTCTATTAATCATGTCAAATAAAAAACCCGCCTCTTCATTTTCTTCCGCTAACTCTGTTTTAAGTTGGTCGGCTGCCAAATTGATATTGGTAAGCGGATTTCTAATTTCATGTGCAATGGTGCGGGCGATGCGCCCTGTGGCTGCAAATTTTTCTAAACTTCTGATACGGATCAGTTCTATATTTGCTCTCGCCAGTTGGTCGATCCTGGTTTGTAACTGCTTCTGGTAATTCAACACTTTTAGTTGCGCTTCCGACCTTTTTTTGCTTTCTGCAAGATGGGTAGAAAAACCAAACACTACCAAAAAGAAAGCGATAATGACGGAAGCGATCACAATGCTGAGCAAGGCATCGCTTGTTTTATCCAGCTTTCTATTTCTTGATTTTAACAATAACTGCTCATTCATGCGCATCTGTGTTACAGCATTGCGCATCGAGTCCATCAGGAGTTTGGATTCATACATGCTGTCTTTTAACGTTTCAGAAATATTTCTGTTGTTGGCATTAAATGATTTGATATTTAGTTCTATATAGGCAAACTCTTTTTTTACCATAGTGTGTAAACTTTCCAGACTATCAACTTGGTCCTTGTTATCTAAAAGGATCGCAGATGTTTCTCTTATTATAGAATCAGCAGCCCTTCGGGAGCCGAAATAGGGATCCAGAAAATACACATCGCCCGTGCTGAAGTAACCCCTTAGTCCTGTTTCTGCATCTTTCACTGCCGATAGGATGTTTTCCAAATTAGAAATCACCTGATTGGTATGCTCTACTTTTTCGGCATTTTTAATGAGCTCTTTGTTGGCGTAAAATGTAACTGAAAATGAAAAAAGCAAGAGAAAAAAAGCAGATAGGTAACCAACTTTGATTTTTCCTTCGTTCTGAATTTGTCTGATAATATTTTCCACAAGAGTCTTTTTAAAGTTTAAATGTATTCATTAAAAAGCATTAGGTTGCTGTTATCTTTAAATCTGATTTATGTTTTTTGTAAGCTGGGCCGGACAATTTGGAGATACTTTCTATAAAAGGATTTCTTCTACAAACGATCGGCCATTTCTTTCCCCATATGAAGAAATGATTCTACAAAAAAGCGTTTGTTTGCTCAATTTTTGGCTCACTCAATTTCGGCATACAATTTTCAGTAAATATAGCATCAATGAATTTAGAAGCTAATTTTATACCTTAAATTTTATATTATGTTACGCTGGACAATTACATTTTTGATTGTTGCAATCATCGCAGCCATCTTAGGATTTGGCGGTTTAGCTGCAGGCGCAGCCTCTATTGCCAAAATTTTATTTTTCATATTCATTGTTTTGTTTGTCTTGTCATTGATTTTCGGGAAATCTTTTGGCGGCACCAAATAAATGGGTACACACTTACAACAAATCGTTTAAACTCACGCTGCATCATTTCTTACGACGTAAGACTACGAAAATATGCAGTAATTTATCCACTTTTAAAATTTACCACCATGAGTTACAAAAAAGCACTGGCAGGTTTTGCCGCAGGGGCAGCGGTAGGAGCACTAGCAGGAATTTTAATGGCGCCGGACAAAGGATCGGCAACCAGAAAAAAAATTTCTAACAAAACAGGAGACATGTCTGACTCCGTTAAACACTCTTTTTCTGATTTTATCGATTCTGTAAAAGGATTGTATAAAGGCGCAGAAAAAAAAGGAGAACAACTGGAAGACGTGGCGAGAGCGAAGATGAACGGTTTAAAAGCCGGGACTAAGCAAGAGGTGGAGAATTCGTTTTCTTAATCACCTTTAGCAAAGCCCTTTTTATACATTAGGTTTTGGTAAAAGAACTTGTAAGAACCTTACAGGTTCTTTTTTTGCTTTTTTTTGACCAAAAAATCCACAAAAGATGATTTATTGTTCAGTTTTTTTAGATTTACAACTTCAATTAAGGCACATCGATTATGACAGAACCCGGCATATACTACCCCCACGAACTTGGCACAGAACAACTGGACGCTTTTTTAGAAAAAGGTTGGTATAGGATGGGACAAGGTATTTTTACTACTCAATACATCATTCAACAAGACGAAGTGTACCGGGTTTGGTGGTTGAGGTATGCGCTCAAACCTTGGATGCCAGGACCGGTTTCCAAAAAGATTAAAAAAATCAACCAAAAATTTTCTGTCGCGATTGTTCCAATATACGTAAACGAAGCACTCGAAGGCCTATATACATTGTACAGATCTCAACTCAACTTTGAGCCTGCACAAACTGTGCAACACTGGCTTTATGATATGGGCGATAAAAACATTTACGATTCCTGGTTGGTGCAAATTAAAGATGGGGATCAATTAATTGCGGCCGGTATTTTCGACAATGGCCTCTTCAGTGTCGCCGGCATTATGAACTTCTACCATCCCGATTACAAAAAATACAGTCTCGGTAAATACCTGATGTTATTGAAGATGGAGCATGCACTGGCCAATGGTAAACATTGGTACTATCCAGGTTACATTGTGCAACATTATCCTAAATTCGACTATAAACTCTTCGCTGGCAAAAATGCTGTACAAATATTTATTCCGGAAATCAACAGGTGGGTTTGGTGGAGCGATGATCTGCTGAATGACATTAAGTAGCTTAATGCAAACAAAGGATTACTTTTTAATTGCCCACGGCAGGCAAGTTGGTTAGCTAAAAAAAGTAAGCTCTATTTATTACGTAACAACGGATTTTAATCCGTTGATGGAATTATTCACAAATGCACTCAGCAGGAGCATTGTGCATTCTAACGGGCGAAAAATGAGTTAAGCGTACTAATTTAATTTACTCACTTTTATTTTATTTGAAAAATTCATATTTGAAATGTGTTGTCCTTTTCCCAGCCCGTCAAGACTTTTTATCCATGCTTCTTTTACGCCAAATTGAGATCCATTTTTGTAACTCAATTCAGCTTCCGGCTCGGCACTATTATTAAAATTAACAGGGTTAAAAAAAGCGGTATGACTTCCGTCTTCTAATTTAAATTTTCCATCCAGGTTGATGTTTCCACTCAACATGGCAAGTTGCCCGTTGTTAATGAATGTTGCATTTTTTCCGATATCAATTGTTTGATCCCAATATCCAAATAAGCAGCTTTGAGCTCCTATAATAAAATTGAGGTAGCCCAAATTTAGATTTCCGGTATTGCTTCTGCCAATGACGAATTGCGGGAGTTGAAGACCGTTGCTATTGGCCGGACTTAAAATCGTATTCCCTTGCAAATTAAAAGTAAATGGCTTTTTTTGATCTTTGCTGCCTTTAAAAATCATTCCACTCATACTGATAATTTCTACGTTTTTACCTTTGTTTATAATGCTGGTATTTCCGTCAAAAACACATCCAAACATTACGTCATTTTCGTTGCCGTAGGTTACATCAAATTTACAATTCTCAAACACGGTAAAATCGGCTTCTTTGGTAGCTTTTGTAAATATGGCTGCCAGCCGTTGCTTTTCATGGATGGTTCTGAAAGTACAATTTGAAAAGAAGAGTCTCTTTGAATATTGCCAACTTTCTATCAGGGCAAAATCAGTATTGTATATCCCTTTTTTTTGGGGCAGTTCTTCATCGGCAAAATCACAGTTGTAAAACTTGGTTTCTTCTCCAGCAACCTCTCCGTCATTTCCAGAAAGAAAACCTCCCCATATCTTACAATTTTTAAAAACAAATGACCTGCCTTTCACCATAACGGAGTAACCTTCCACATCGTGAAATATACTGTTGATGAACTGAACATTTTTACTCCTTCCTGCTGTTCCGTCATTTACCAAACCACACCCTTTGTTATTGATAAATTCACAATTTGTAAAAGTGCCATCTACGCACAATAACAAACTGATACCATCCGCCTCTGGTTCTATATCCAGGCCAGCAGCGGGATTGCCTCCGGCAATGCCACTAGTTGTAGTACCGGTATGATTAAAGGTACTGTTCATGACCGTTAGTTTTCTTCCTCCACACCATGAAAATCCTTGTCTACGGTTGTAATCGCATTTTATATCTGAGATATATAAATTAGAAAGGGGTTGATTTTTATATGCCAGGGTATCCTTGTAAAAGTCTTGAAAAAGAACACCATCCAGGGTCATATGATGTATGTCAAGTTTTTTAAGCGTAACGTTTTGTGTGTTGAGAAAAGAAGTACCTATTGCGCCTTTTTGAATAAGCTCCAGATCCCAGCCACCATTATAAAATGTTTTGCCCCCTGCGCTGATGGGAGTATTGTTGCCATCAATGGCAATATTTTCTACTGATATATTTTTGCAATTTTTAGCATCCAGAAAACTCCCAACAGATAAACCATAATTCTGTTGATATTCAGATGCAGGAAACCAAACAGGTTCTCCCTTGCTGTTGAAATATCCAACCACCAAACCATCGTTGTATTTAATAACGGGCATTGTTTTACCCATCCCTATTATCATAAACTCGTCAACACCAGTAATGCTAATCAATTCCAACCCTGCTTTATGAGCCCAACCTGGTGGATAAGTAATGGCTTCATTAGCCGCCGGGTATCCGAACACGGCTCCATATGTAGTGTTTAATCCATTAGGAGGAATATCTATTTGTTTTCCTGCCAAATAGGTGCCCGAAGGAATGACCAGCTTTCCGGAATATTGTGTTGTACGGAAGTTTTGAGTGCCCTTCGTCAGCGGTACTCCATTGATATCCCACAGGTTGTTAAAATACTTGCCAGCTTTGATAAAGGCCCAAGTGTCGTCTTTGCCGTCATTGGGAATGGCACCAAAATCAAGTATAGACTTTGCAAAAGCTGGCCTGGAAATAACAGCCTGCGCAAAAGTGCTTTTATAAAAAAAGAAAACGGCTACAAATAAAAAAAATATTTTCAATTTAAATACAATAATGGGTGATGATATTTTATGTACGTATAAAATTATCTAAATAAAACATGCTGACAAACAGTAATTATGTTAAAAAGGGTTTATTGATTTGTATCAGAAGAAAAGGAATTTATATTGTAAACATATCGTGAACGTAAATAGGGTTAAGAATTTTTAAAGAATTTCCCTTTTTACGTCGAAAGGTAGTGTTCAAGATATAAGCATCATTTATTATAACCACACTCTTGGTGGCAAGCGAATATAATTTGACAAGCATTTTTAAAACTGGTTTTATCTAATCTTGCAAATCTTAAGTGGCAAGCGCCAACTTAAACCCTTGTTAAATAAAAAACCTGGCAACAAATCCAAACAAGATTTTGCTGCCAGGTAGTCACCTTTATTAAAAAGTTTTTTAATACAGAGACCTTTATTCTTTTTCAGGCTTTACCCCAATAACAGGCAGGGCATTGTCTCTGATCATTTTATTCAACAAAACTACATCGGTATCCATCACTTTTTTCAATTTGTTTAGCTGCACATCTGCTTCGCCCGATAAGACAGCAAAAGCGTCTTTTACTTGTTTTGCCGGAGCTGCATTGCCGCTGCTGGCGAAATCATACAAGCCTGAAATTTTATCATCCAGGCGGATAGGAAAATTCAAAACATCCTGTCCGCTTTTGGCTTTTGTTTGATGCAAAGCCTCTTCAATGGCCGTTAGTTGTTTTTGAATAGTATCTGCCTGTTGTTTCAATTCTTTGGGCATAGCTTTGCCTTGTAAAGCTGCAAAATCGTTCATCTGTTTGCGTACGTTACTGATGTTTAACAAGGCTCTCTGTGTTTCGGAAAATTTATCTCTCACACTCAGAAGAAAATCAAACTGTGCATCATACTCCTGCTGGCTCATATTATACACAGGGTTTCCCTTAATGGTAAAACTGCCTTCGGTAGAATCTTTGTCTGCTCTTATTTTATAAAAATATTTCCCAGGTGCTGCTTTGGGCCCCGGCACAGTGCCATGCCATAGTATCAAGCCTCGTACTTTTTCTGCAGAATCATAACGCATATTCCAAACCATCTGATTCATGCCGGCCGATACATCCAATTGCCTGTCTTTATCTTTTGCCTTGTTGCTAAATGTTTTGATCAGCTTTTTATTTCTGTCTAAAATATCGATACTCACATTGGTAGAGTCTGTCACTTCCTTCACAAAATAATTAATCACCGATCCGTTGGGAGGATTCATTCCTGCATTTCTTACGTTGGTGCTTTGATAGCCATCAAATAGGTAAGCATCATTTACGGTAAAAGTTGTCAGATTTTTGCCCATCCAGTTTTGGTTTTTTTGTTGTATCAGGCTCAAATCATCCAGCACATAAAAAGACCGGCCTTGTGTGGCTACGATCAAATCATTTTCTTTGATGGCAAGGTCTGTGATGGGTACCATAGGAAGATTTAATTGAAACGATTTCCAGTTGGCGCCATCATCATAACTAATATACATGCCGTATTCTGTGCCTGCATACAATAAGCCGGGCCTTTTACGATCGGCTCTCAAACAGCGGGTAAAATGCAGGGCAGGAATACCATTCGTGATCTTTAACCAGCTTTTGCCGTAGTCTTCTGTTTTAAAAATATAGGGGGTAAAATCATCTGACTTATACTTTGTGCCAACAAAATATGCCTTGCCTTTTTTAAACGGATCTGTTTCTACACAGTTCCACATCATCCATTTTCCCGCCGCCGGGGGTGTTACATTATCCCAACTGATGCCTCCATTTTTGCTTATGTGTATCAGGCCATCATCGCTGCCTGTCCATAACAAATCTTTTTCCAGCGCAGATTCTGCAGCGGTAAAAATGGTGCAATAAACCTCTACGCCTGTGTTGTCTTTGGTGATGGGTCCACCACTGCTTGCCTGCCTGCTTTTATCGTTTGTGGTAAGATCTCCGCCGAGGGCAGTCCAGGCTGCGCCTTCATTTTCGGTAGCAAACAAATGATTGCCTCCGGCGTATAATTTTTTAGGATTGTGCGGGCTAAAAAACAGGGGAAAATTCCACTGAAAACGATATTTAGCTACGTCTATACCGCCACCCAATGGATCATCAGGCCACACACTCACTGCACGATTCTCACCGGTTTTATGATCCAACCTGGATAGGTAACCGCTGTAATTACCACCATACACAATATCAGGATTAAGCGGATCAGCCACTACATATCCGCTTTCTGCACCAGCGGTTGGCATCCAATGGTCTGTATTAATTTCCCCGCCATCGCTGCGGGATAATATTCTTACCGTGCTATTATCCTGCTGTGCTCCGAGTATGCGGTAGGGAAAATGATTATCGGTACTCACCCGGTAAAACTGGGCGGTAGGTTGGTTGTTGTAGGTGCTCCAATCTTCTCCTCCATTAAAACTTACCTGTGCACCACCATCGTCTGCAATAATCATTCTGTTGCTATTCTCGGGGTCTATCCAAAGGTCGTGATGATCACCATGGGGTGTGCGAATGTTGCGGAATGTTTTTCCTCCATCCGTACTCTTTAAAAAATTTACGTTCAGCACATAAACATTGTTCTCGTTTTTTGGATCCACAAAAAGCTTGGTATAATACCAGGCCCGCTGGCGAATATTGTTGTCGTTGCTGGTTAAGGTCCAGCTTTCACCGGCATCGTTGCTTACAAACAAACCACCCGAGGGGTTTTCTATTAATGCATAAATTTTATCAGAGTTGGATGGGCTTACGGCCACGCCCACAATACCCCAAAGTCCTTTTGGCAAACCTTTATTGGAGGTAATATTTTTCCAGCTATCTCCGCCATCTGTACTTTTCCAGATGCCACCACCTTCGCCTCCGCTCTCCATGCTGTAGGGTGTGCGCAAAATGCGCCAGGTACCGGCATACAGTACCATCGGGTTCCCGGTTTCCATCACCAGATCGCTGCACCCGGTTTGGTTATTTACATACAATACTTTCTTCCAGTTTTGTCCACCGTCTGTCGTTTTAAAAATTCCCCGTTCCTCGTTGGGGCCAAACAAATGCCCGATGGCAGCTACCCAAACAATATCCGGGTTTTTGGGATGAACGACGATGCGTAAAATATGCCGGGTATCTTTTAGCCCAAGATGACGCCAGTTGCGGCCACCATCATCTGATCGCCAGATGCCAAAACCTTCGCTCACATTACCTCGCAAGGTTCCTTCCCCTTCTCCTACATATAAAATAGTAGGGTCACTGGGCGCCACGGTTACAGCTCCGATGCTGCCCCCAAAAAATTTATCAGAAATATTTTTCCAGTTGCTGCCGGCATCTATCGTTTTCCAAACACCACCTCCGGTTGCACCAAAATAGAAAGTATTTTTTTGGTCCAGGTCTCCCGCCACAGCGCCGCTTCTACCACCCCTATAAGGACCGATAGATCGGTACTTTACTTTGCTGAGATAAATACTGTCTTCATTTACGGGGACCGGTTTGTTTTTTTGCGCCTGCAGTGTGCATGTAAATGATACAAACGCTAAAAGAAAAATACTTTTTTTCATTTGATAGTTTATTGTTTTATGGTAAAATGTAGATCGCTTTTCACTATCGGCATGCGGTAGAAGGCAATCTGGTTTGATAGCTTGAGCAATTAGGGCGGAAGTTACGGAAAGAAGCGCCATATAAATTAGGGGGGCAAATATTATGGTGGATATTTTATAGACGGGTTAAAAAACAATCATGTAACAGTTGAAGATTTTTGTCTCTACGAATGAGCGAAGTCAAACGGCAATTCTATTTGCTTTAAAGAAAAATATTGCGAAAATTACTTTGGTAAAAAAATGTCCATCTGCCCGTTTTTCGGTATAGCAATTTTAGGGCGACCCACCATAAAAATACCTCGATGGAGGTATTGTGCGTGATTTAAATCCAAGCTAATTCACTGTTTAATAAAAGGGCTTATAAAAAGTAGTATTTGGATGGATCGATGTTGGCGGCGGTTTTTATTAGGCTGATGAAGGGTTCATTGAAGATTGTAGACATTATAACAGTGCCATAAAACACAATGTAGAAGTTAATGGATTGATGTTTCAAGTATCTGTTTGGAAAGGCTGGTAAAAAAGCAAATTATTATTAAACAGGGTTTTTTTACTTGTCGATCTTAAAATATATTTAGTTAATCGTCAAAAATTCTTTTTTTCAAAAAGGGCATAAATATTCCAGTAAATTTCTTGGACGTATTTTAAAAAAAGTACCCAACGTAAATTTGCTTCTGTACGCCAGAGGATCATTCGTCGTTTAAAGTTCATTGCAGCGGCAGCAAAGATGACATTCATAATGTCACCGAAAATTACTTTTAAATAATTTCTACTGAGTCTGTAGTGTTGTTTCAGGTGCCCGATCAGGGGTTCTATTCCTGCACGTTTAATATGTTCTTTTATCTTTTGATATATTTTTTCAGGTTTTGGGATGTTTATTTTAGTCGATTTATATTCTTTCACACCTCTGTATCCCCTGTCCACAAATACTTCTTTTGGCTGTTCCCCAACCAGTCTTTCGTATTGTTCCAGTTCCTGAGGTATTATTTTAGAATCGTGCAATGTATCAGTAAAATTTATTGCACCCACAATAATCCCGCTGCTTTGATCTACCATGACAGATGCTTTACTTCCAAACTCAAATTTCTTATGCATTTTTCCCTTCGCATAACATTTTATGTCAGGCTCATGCAGGCTGTAAATTTTATGGCTGTCTCCTCTTTTTTGCAAAAGGATTTTTTGTGCTGTATTTAAAAATGGCAAATGCACTCCAAGCCTTTCCAATGGTAGTTTTCGAGCAAGATCCCGCGCTAGTCTTCCGGCAATTATTTGTATTTTTTTACCTGCTTTTCTGGTTTCCTTCGCCCCGTTTTTGTGCTTTTTAAATCGTTGTTTAACACTTAAGGCTTTTACGACTCTTACATAAGATTGTCGCAGATCTATACCTTCTTCTTCGGAAATTTTCCAGCATTTTCTTATCCTCTTTTTGTAGTTTTTATCATCCGTTGGGTAAGTGATATTTTTCTCCTGCACATTGCTATCCAAGCTTACGGCCTTACCAACATTATCATCATCATCTGTCCGGTTTACCCGAATGCTTTCCTTTAAAACAAGTTCAGCACCAGCTTCTCCGATCCGCTGCCGGAAGGCAACAAGTTTTGTAGGAACACATGGTATGTCAGGAGTAAAAATCTGCATGCTGCTAAAGTATTGATGGTAACAATTTGCTGACCTTTGCTCTACGATACTTTCATCACTAAGATAACGCAAATACTTAAGCAGAAGAAGCGAAACCATTAGTCTTATGGGTTTAGAGGGAGCGCCCGTTGTTGAGCTATAGTGCACCTTAAAAAGCTTCTTCAAAAACAGTCCAGTTTATTGTGTTTGCCAATAGAAATAAAGGATGCTTTTGGTCTAATTGATCGGAAAGAGAACCAACCGTTCCCAGCTGCGGAGATTTAATTGTCGGTTTTAGCATATTTAACTTTGCAAGTTTTTGAGCTATTATTCAAATATCCTGCAATAAATAATACACAGCTTTGGGGATAAACTCAATTCTAGAAAGAACTTTGAAGTTTTTGAGGGTTAACGAAATAATTAGAGGGTCACCGCCGTCTTGCTTTCAACCAACGGCTTAGGTTGGACGAACGAGATTGATTTTACCATAAAACTTTTTGCTTCGCAACTTCCCAACGCCTGCCGCGGGCTTCTTTTCTTTTTTACTTCTCCAAAAAAGAAACAAAAAAGGAGCCCGCCAAACGATAACACCCCGTTTGGCGGCGGTACCCTGATAGAGCTTTGGTACTCCTGTAAACTGAAAATCTGTTCCTTGATGCTGAACGAAAACAGCCACTGCTTTTATATTTCAAAGGCTCAAAGATTTATTCCTTCAGAATAAAAGAGAAACTCGAATTTAATTATACTAACTCGAGACAAACCCACTACGAAGCTGAAAGCCGGGCCTCCCAAAAAATTGCGTTAAGAAAAATAAGAGGAGGTCTGTAAAAATGAAATTGAAGTTACCGAAACTCGGAACTATTGTTAGTTGGTAAGTCGCACATAGTTGGGTAATATACCACCGATCGAACTTATTTCATTTTACACCCGACTAATAAATTTTACGTGTCCCACAATGAGCGCAGCGAATCGGGAGCTTTTTTTTCTGCAGCCCTTGACTTTTGCTT
>JBBSDF010000043.1:0-29431 GCA_038249665.1 Chitinophagales bacterium | reverse complement strand
TTAAAATCGATTTAAAAAATGAATAAACTACCAGCACCCTTATTTATATTTAAAAATAAAATAAATATTTTTTAATATAAAAAAATTGATTTAAAAAAGTAAGTAATTATATGTTTACTATTTCCAAAATTTTAATTTAATTAAAATTGTATAATATATTTAATTGCTTATTATAAACGGATATCAATAGCACCAGCCACTTCATGTAAGATATCGACTTCCCTTTCGTACCACACAAATTAGAGACGATAAATCCAAATGAGGGAAGAGAAATCCCATCTTTTCATGTGATTTTCCTTTAAACTCCGAAGAAATTATGGTTAAAAAGAATATTTAAAGGAAAATCACAGCATAAAGTGGTTATTCTCCCTTGAATAAAGGAAAAAAACAGCTCAATTTTACTTACAACGATTGCAGCATTAAAATATTGGCCGTCATCCAGCCATGTCCCCTCCCCAGGGGAAGTTTTAATCCCTACCCTTTATAACTGGCATAACATGGCAAATCCATGTTGTGCCTTTTTTGGTGAGTACTTAACTTTAAAATAGGTGATGGTCAGGATACACGTGGCTTCCAGGGAAGCTCGGTTACCTGTAACAACTGGCCGATGTATCGGCTCAGCACAAATAAATAATCACTTAACCTGTTGAGGTATTGTATCACCAGGGGATCTACAAACAGTTGCTCCGTTTGCATGTGTACACAAATGCGTTCGGCCCGGCGGCAAACACATCGGGTGACGTGTAGTGTTGAGACTGCCACATGGCCTCCGGGTAAAATAAATGATTTCATGGGTGGAAGCACTGCTTCCATTCGGTCTATTTCCCTTTCCAGGAATTCGATATCGGTCGGTTTTAAATCTGGAATTTTCATCAAGGGTTCTTTATCTGGGTCGCAGGCCAGCGAAGAACCAATGGTAAACAATCGGTCCTGCACCTCTTTTAAAGTATCTTTTGTTGCCGCATCCGTAATATGATCAGAGCAAAGCCCGATATAAGAGTTGAGCTCATCAATAGTACCATAACTTTCTATACGAAGGTGACTCTTGGGCACCTTCGTGCCACCAATGAGACTGGTATTGCCTTTATCACCTGTTTTGGTGTATATCTTAAATGCCATTTTATTAGTCGATTTCTACAGTAAATATCCTATCCATTGATAGGAACAACTATTTTCGGGAAAGGTTGAATAATTTAAATGGCTACTTCTATAACCGAAGGGTGGGTATTTACTTTGTCGGACTCAACCAAGCCGTCGAGAAGTCGTACCACCCTATGCGCAAACAGGGAGATATCTTCTTCATGGGTAACCAGTACAATGGTGTTGCCATCTGCATGAATTTTACCCAAAATGTCCATGATCTCATGCGAGGTTTTAGAATCGAGGTTTCCGGTGGGTTCATCTGCAAGTATGATAGCAGGATTATTGATCAGCGCTCTGGCTATGGCCACCCGCTGACACTGGCCACCACTGAGTTCATTGGGTTTGTGGTGCATCCTGTCGGAGAGTTTTACTTTTTCCAAAACGGCTGCGGCTCTATCTGCTCTGTCTTTTTTATTGATGCCACTGTAAACAAGGGGAAGTGCTACATTTTCTGCGGCTGTGAGGCGGGGAAGCAGGTTAAACTGCTGAAATACAAACCCGATATCCTTGTTGCGAACGGCAGCCAACTCATCATCCACCATCCTGCTCACATCTTTTCCATTCAAAATATAACGCCCGCCAGTGGGAGAATCCAAACATCCGAGAATATTCATGAGGGTAGATTTGCCGCTGCCGCTGGGGCCCATCAGTGCCACGTACTCATTCTTATTAATATCTAATGATATTCCTTTCAACACTGGTAATTCTTGGTTTCCCAGGTAATAACTTTTTCGAATTTGTTCGAGATGTAAAATCGATGAAGACATGTGCTTATTTTTTTATCACTTTTGGAACCAAAAAAAATTGATGGTCGTGCTGTTGGGCATTTAACAATGCAGCGTTGCGGTCGCAAGTTCCGATTATGACGTCCTTCCTACTGATGTTCTTAGCAGCACTCAGGTGTAAGAGCGGCTCAACAGCATCGATATTGACTTCCTCCATTTTTTGTACAAATCGGATCATTCGCTGCAAATCTGTCTGTATGGCTACTTTTTCATTTTCGGTAAACCGAAGCTTGGAGAGCATGGCTAATTTTTGTATAAGTGCATCATTCACTTCCATCAAACAAAAATAATGCAATAGCAGCAGAGCCAAATGAATTTTATACAGGTGGTTACAAAATTGGGTAGTAATACCATACTTTAAACAGGGTAGTTTTGTTATCTTCGTCAACCGGCAAAACTGAAAGCCGACGCATTTATACCAACCAGTTTAACAGGAATATGAACAAGAAAATAGTTATGAGCGGTATCAGGCCCACAGGTTTTTTACACCTGGGCAATTACTTTGGTGCCATTCGGAATTTTGTAAAAATGCAGGAGGAATACGAGTGTTATTTCATGATTGCCGACTGGCATTCGCTCACCACGCACCCCGACACATCAGAATTGCGCAACAGCGTGATCAGAGTGGTAGCAGAACACCTGGCTTGTGGGCTAAATCCAGAGAAAGCCGCGTTCTATTGCCAGAGCATGGTTCCTGAAACGGCAGAATTATATCTATACCTCAACATGATGGCCTATATGGGTGAACTGGAAAAAACAGTTACATTTAAGGAAAAAGCGCGACAGCATCCGGAAAACGTAAACGCTGGACTTTTAACATACCCGGTTCTACAAACAGCCGACATCATTTTACATCGGGCTTCGCTGGTCCCTGTAGGTAAAGATCAGGAACAACACTTAGAGATGGCCAGAACTTTTGCCAACCGCTTTAACCACCGATATGGCGATGTTTTTCCGGAACCCCAAGCATTTAATTATGGTGGAGAACTTGTAAAAGTACCGGGCTTAGATGGAAGTGGAAAAATGAGTAAAAGTGAAAATCAGTTGGCCACTTTGTTCTTAGCCGACGATGATGAGATGATCCGCAAGAAAGTAATGAAGGCAAAAACAGACAGCGGACCAACAACGGAGCATAGTGTAAAACCAGATTACATCGAAAATATTTTTTTATTGATGAAACTCGTGAGCGAAAAAGAGGTATCTGCCAAGTTTGAATCAGACTTTAATCTTTGTACGATCCGCTACGGCGATATGAAAAAACAGTTGGGCGAAGATATGGTACGATTTATATCCCCTGTCCGCGAGCGAACTACTGCCATACTGAACAACCAGGGCTATTTAAAAACGGTGCTGGAACAGGGTGCAGCTAAAGCAAGTGAAAGTGCCAAAGCAACCATGACCATTGTAAGAGAAGCAATTGGGCTGAAATATTATTAATTTAAATAGATTTTTTGTCGTAATTTTTTCCAGAGATTTCATACATTCATTCCTGCATTCATGAAGAATGCATTTTTCACCAATAAATTTAGTTTTGCTACGCAAAACATGGGGTATTATGGCTAAACAAAAAAAACCAAAGCACATTGCAATTGCTGGAAACATAGGCGCAGGAAAAACCACTTTAACGGAAATGCTCAGCAAACATTACCGCTGGATTCCACAATTTGAAGATGTAGATCACAACCCCTACCTGAATGATTTTTATGAAGACATGCCACGGTGGAGTTTTAATCTTCAAATATATTTTTTAAATAGCAGGCTCAACCAGTTGTTGGACATACATCGAGGAACGGAGACCGTGATACAGGATCGGACCATTTACGAAGATGCAAATATTTTTGCACCGAACCTACACGATATGGGCCTGATGAGCAAAAGAGATTTTGAAAACTATTATAAATTTTTCGAAACCCTTAAAACGATGGTACAGCCACCAGATCTACTTATTTATTTGAGAGCATCGGTGCCAACGCTTGTAGCACAAATACAAAAAAGAGGAAGAGAATATGAGGAAAATATTAGACTGGATTATTTGAAAAAATTAAATGATTATTACAATAGCTGGATAGAAAATTACAAGGAAGGCCCGTTGCTGATTATAGATTCTGACAGCAATAAATTTGCGGAAAACGAGGAAGACCTGGGGCAAATCATCACTAAAATTGATTCTCAGCTATTCGGATTATTTTAAAAGGATTTATGCAGGAAACCAATATGTTGATTGAGTTATGACTAATCGATCAATTGATTTTTCATCGCATAAAACACCAAACCAACTGAGTTCTTCACACCAAATTTTTCCATCATTCTATCTTTGATGGCCTCCACTGTTCTGGCGCTAACGCTCATTTTTTGCGCAATTTCTGTGGCGGTAAATTCCATACAAACCAGCGTGAGAACTTCTTTTTCTCTTTCGCTTAATACTATTTCAGAAGTGAGCGAAGGGTTAAATTTTTGTTTGCCGTAATTTTTTTTAATGAGCACTTTATTCACGAACGGGTTGAGGTAAAATCCTGTTCGCATCACATCCATAATAGCTCTTTTGATTTCCAAAGGATCCGTACTTTTTAAAAGATAACCTGCTGCTCCGCAATCCATCAGATGCCCCACAAAACGTTCATCTTCGTACATGGTGAGGATAATCACCCTGATGCCAGGAAAATTTTTAGTGATGATTTTGGTAGCGTCAATCCCATCTTTAATGGGCATTTTTAAATCGCACAGCACTACGTCGGGCATGGATTCCGGAATTTTCTGAATGAGGTCTTCCCCATTGTCTGCCTCCATTACAAATTTTATGTTGGTGTAGGGCCGTAGGGAAAGAATGACTCCTTTTCGGAAAATCTTATGATCGTCTGCAATGGCTACTGTGATTTCTTCTTGAATCATACTGTGGGCGTAAAAATAAGAACATCTGAAGATATAACAGCTAAAAGTATAAGGGTTGTGACTATAAAATTACACAAGCGGCTCTTTCGGAATTTCCAGGGTTACTTTGTAGTAGGTATGGCTGCTGTCAATTTCGAAAAATATTCTTCCATTCAACACTTTTATTCTGCTGGCAATATTTTTTAATCCGAGCCCGTGAGAAACTTGGTTCAGTTTATCGAACTCGGCCTGTACAATTCCCTTTCCATCGTGGTGTAACCGAATGTACAAATGTGTAGGGGTGGCGTTTTGGGTGAGGTGTATAAACCCTGCGTTGCTGTGTTTGAGTACATTGTTGATCAATTCCTGGATAATCCTGAAAATCAGGAGTTCTTGTTCCACTTTTAGTCTTTCTCTATAGTCGTGAAAACGAGCACTGGCATTTAAACTACCACTTCCATTTATTTTTTGAAACAGGTCGGTGCTGGCACTTTCTAAACCAAAATTTTTCAAAGTAGGCGGCATCAAACTATGGCTGATATTTCGAATCAGGAGAATTGCATCATCCAGTATTTGTTTGGCACTATAAATACTTTGAAGCTGTTGGGCTTTTTCCTGATTCACCAGGTTTTCATTGAGGTACAATCTTGCAGTGGCCAAAAGTGGTCCTGCATCATCGTGAAGATCGGCAGCAATTCGCTGTCGTTCTTCTTCCTGAAAGCGTATAGAAGCGTTGAGAAACATATGTTGTTTTTCGGCTTCCATTTTTTTCATTTGTATATGGTAGCGAATCACTTTGCGCTGGTGCATCACTACAAACACGATTATACCAATGGCCAATGTAATCATGCCGACAGACCCAATGAACATGAGCTTTGAAACGTCTGTATTGCTGGTAGCCTGTAAAAAAAACATTTGCCGTTAAGGATTTTTAAAATTGGTTAGGGAAATTTCGTCAAGGTTGATGTTATCGGGTAAATTCAATTTTTCTTCAACGAAGCTTTCATCTTGCTCGTTTGCAAAAAGCGCCAAGGATAGAATGATGTTCTTGGAAACAGTGACCATTCCGTAAATAAGTCTCATCTGGGTCTTAAACTGATCATCCAAACTTGACTGGCTGAGCAAAAAGTAAAAAAATGATCCTGTAAAGTAAAGAAAAAAAGCAACGCAGATCCAAAAACTGATCGTTTGGTATAGTGGGTACATCACTACAGTTTTCATTTTTTCGTAGAAAAAATAAACTATATAGAAGATGAGTAGCAAAGAAGAAACAATGCTTGGACTATTATTAAAACTAGTTTTATCCTTAATTACGTAGTCTATAATTCCGAATGCGGTAAAAAGTAAAATATTGAAAAATATAAGCTTCTTAATCCACTGATTTTGGAGGTTGCGAATTAGAAATATAGAAATTAGGGCAAATTCGCATATCGTAAAAATTCTGTATACAAACAATACTGCTGCTTGTTGTTTTGAAATTTGATAAAGAAAAACGGTCGTAAGACTAAAAAATGTAATCGTGATGGTATAAAATAAAAAAACCTTTAGACTTTTTGTTTTGAGTTTATTTAAAAACAGAATACAAAAAACTAAAGGCAGAATTTCTGATAGAATGGTTGTATAGAATAAGATGCTTTGTATGGTAGTTAATTTTTTCAAATATAAACTAACCGACCATAATTTGCAAAAGATCTTATAAAGAAGACAACAACTCCACAAGATCCAAGGCAAATCCTAAAATAACAGTACCCATAATTAATTAATTTTGTTAGTGGTTTACGATTAAATATCAGTGTAAACTTGGCTTAAATATAGTTACTGTCAAACCGCCCATGTTCATTTACGTAAGTTCGAAAAATTAAAAATGTAGCATAGACAGTACTTTCAGCCAGTTTTGCACTAAATCAGCGCTGAAATATTGGGTAAATATACGAAACAAAGATAGTAAATTTACTATGCAGATGGCTAGTTAATATACGTACGTAGAAATACGTTTATTAACATCGGTGGATAACTATGTATGTTTAAAGTGGAAGTAAAACTGGAAAAGGCAGGTGTTGGATCTTAAAGCCTAATAGAAATAGTTGATCGGGGAAAAGAAATTTAATTGCTACAGGCTTTACTGGGTGCGAAGGCTTTAAAAACGGGATATTGAAGTGTTGAATGATTTTTTAAAATCCTTTATCCAATCAACTTAAACAAAAATAAAATATCCGTTTTGTTAATGAAAGCGTAAAAGTGGCCCCTTCCTGCAACCGTACTTTTGCCAAAAAATAAGTTTTATTACCAAAGTGAAAAGTATTTTTACTAATATTGTGTATAGTAAATTTACGTACAAGTTTTTCCTACCCTGTCTGATAATCAAATGAATAAATAGTGACGAATTGCTATTTTGCCTTTAAAATTTCGGTTATTTAAAACTTAAATGTAACTTGAATCCTAGAATTTAGCATAAAACCCAATACCAAAACTAATGAGTTCGGAAAACCTGATCAAAATTGCCATTGCAGATGACCACAAAATTTTCAGAGATGGAATCAAAATGGCGCTTTCCGGCAAAGCCAACCTAAAAATGTTGTGGGAAGCCGAAGATGGCAAAGACATGATGCATAAAATCGTCATTAAAATGCCTGATGTGCTATTGATGGACATCAGAATGCCCGAAATTGATGGCATCAACGCCATTCAATTGATTAGAAAAGAATATGAAGAGCTCAAAATCATTGTACTAACCATGTATGACGATCAGCAAATGATCAGCAAAATGATGGAAATGGGTGCCAACGCATACCTTACCAAAACCACCGACCCTGAAGAAATTTACGAAGCCATTCTCACTTGCATGAACGACGATTTCTATTTCAATGAGCTGGTTAATAAGGCGGTTATGGGGAAATTGATGCAAAAGAAAAACGTGCGTCAACAATATGGCACCAACGCACCAATTAACTTTAATGAAAAAGAAATTAAAATTTTGCAACTACTGGCTGAAGATAAAACCACGGAAGAAATATCGAAGGTAATCTTCCTTAGCCCCAGAACCATCGAAACGATTCGCCAAAACATGAAAACCAAGGTAAATGCCAAAACAATTGGAGGATTGATTGTTTATGCACTCCGAAACAAACTGATTGAATAAACCTAACCCCGCACCATACTCATTGTTAATAAGTCAATGACGAAATGTATTTACCGAAAATCAAACGTAAATTTCCCATGCTTTTGTTAGGGTAATTACACGCTTCTTTTATTTCATATATAATTTGACCTTGCAATATGCGTTGTTAATAACGTAAACTTACTAATCAAAAAAATAACTAATTTTATCCTATTATATTATGAATAAGGATTTATCAGAACCCATCACGGTCATCATTGCAGACGATCATGTATTGTACAGAGCAGGTGTAAAAACCTCCTTGAGTGCTAAAAAAGATATTAAGGTAATAGCCGAAGCCGATAATGGCATGCACTTGCTGAACCTCATTAAATCAATTCCCGTTGATGTTATCTTGCTCGATATTCAAATGCCCATTATGGATGGTATCGCAGCATTGCCTGAAATCAAAAAGATCAGCCCGCACACCAAAGTGATTATGCTTACTTTTATGGAAGACAATAGCATGATCACCAAATTAATGGAACTGGGTGCCAACAGTTACCTGGCTAAAACCAGCGACAGTGAAATTATTTACGAGGCTATCAAAACCTGCCACAACAATGAATACTATTTTAACTCCATGACCAATAAAGCGCTGCTTTCAAACCTGAAGCAACGCAATATGACTCCCCCACAACAGCTCATGCCACTTGAAGTGCAGTTGAATGAAAAAGAAACCACGATCCTCAGACTTATGTGTGAAGAAAAAAGCACCAAAGAAATTGCAGATATGGTAGATTTGAGTCCGAGAACAGTAGAAGCTATCCGAGACAAATTAAAAGTGAAGACTGGTGCCAAAAGTACCGCAGGACTTATTATGTATGCAGTGAAGAATAAAATTATAAATGAACTCTAAAAGGATATACATTATTAAACGCCCGTCCCCTCAACAGGGGATTTTTTTATACCAGCCAAATGAGATATATTAACTACAACGGGACCATATTAAATGAATCGTCTCCCGTCATCGGAGCCAGCAATCGTGGATTGAGGTACGGCGACGGTTTGTTTGAAACCATTTCATACAAAAAAGGGCATTTTGTATTGATAGAACAACATCTCAATAGGTTATGGCATGGAATGGAAATGATGCAATTTGAATTGCCCAAGTTATTCAACCGGGCATTTGTTTCAGAGCAATTGAAAAAATTGGTTTCAAAAAATAATGACAATCCGGCACGTGTGCGCCTGATGGTATTCAGGTCTGATGGTGGTTTGTACGACCCTGAAAATATGAAGCCAAACTTCATTATCCAATCGTGGCCATTACTGACAGCCACCAATGAGCTCAATGGCAACGGACTTGATCTTTGCATTTATGAAGATGCCCGTAAAACCTGCGATGCCTTTGCCAATATCAAACACAATAATTATTTACCTTATTTGATGGGGGCTTTGCATGCAAAAAAGCATCACTTCAATGATGCAGTTATTTTAAACCAGGAAGGGCATATTTGTGATAGTACCATTGCCAATATTTTTATTATAAAAAACAATTGCATATTTACTCCTGCACTTCACCAGGGTTGTGTGAGTGGGATCATGCGAAATTTTTTGATAGAAGCACTGCCATCTATGTCTTATGAAGTTTTAGAAACAAGTATTTCTGTTGAAATGCTGTTAGATGCTGACGAAGTTTTTCTTTCGAATGCTATCTATAATATCAGGTGGGTGAAATCGGTAGAATCCAGTTTGTATGGCTTTGCAGAAACACAGAAAATATTTTATCAACTAACAAAAACAAATCCCAACATCATTTGTTAGCAAAAGACGATGAGCAAACCCATCCATATTTTCTGGTTTAGACGAGACCTTCGACTCTCTGACAATACAGGCCTATTCCAGGCATTAACAGCTGGAAACCCCGTTCTTCCTATTTTCATATACGATAAAAATATTCTTGACAAACTAGAAGACAAAGCCGATAGAAGGGTACAATTTATTCACGATAGCCTCCGCAACATCCAATCTCAACTGGTTGAAATAGGAGCATCGCTTCTGGTACATTATGGCACGCCTGAAGCAGCATTTGAACTCCTGACTAATACCTACAACATAGCACAAGTATTCACCAATCGTGATTATGAACCCTATGCACAAACAAGAGATGAGTCGATAGCAACTATCCTCAAAGAAAAAAATATTGGTTTCCAATCATTCAAGGACCAGGTAATTTTTGAGCAATCAGAAGTGGTAAAGGATGATGGAAAGCCCTACACTGTTTTTACTCCTTACAGCAGAAAATGGAAAGCCAAACTCAACGATTTTTATTTGCAATCCTATGCAACGGAACATTATTTTGAAGCATTCCTCAAAACGGCTCCTTTCCAAATACCGTCGTTATCAAGTATGGGCTTTGAACCTACTGCAGAAAGTTTTCCTTCAAAAACAGTAAAAGCAGGCCTGCTGCAGGAATACGCTGAAAACCGAAATTTCCCAGGTATTACCGGTACTTCTAAACTTGGGGTTCACTTCAGATTTGGCACCATCAGTATCAGAAAAGCAGCCACTGCCGCCAAAAATATTTCAGAAGTGTACCTCAATGAATTGATCTGGAGAGATTTTTACCAGATGATACTCTGGCATTTCCCACAAGTAGGACAAGGCAAGGCTTTCAAGCCAGCTTACGATAATATTGAATGGAGAAAAGACAAAGGTGAATTTAAAAAATGGTGCGATGGGCAAACGGGTTACCCCATCGTTGATGCAGGCATGAGAGAACTCAATACTACCGGTTTTTTGCACAACCGGGTGAGGATGATCGTGGCTTCCTTCTTGTGCAAACATTTATTGCTCGACTGGAGATTAGGTGAAGCCTATTTTGCCGCCAAACTACTCGATTTTGATTTAGCATCCAACAATGGCGGTTGGCAGTGGGCCGCAGGAAGTGGTTGTGATGCAGCTCCCTATTTTAGAATCTTTAATCCTTATCTACAAACGAAAAAATTTGATCCAGACTTAACCTATATCAAAAAATGGGTGCCTGAATTTGAATCGCTTACTTATCCCCAACCGATAGTAGTGCACGAAGTAGCACGTAAAAGATGTTTAGAAGTGTACGGCAAGGCACTGGCAAAATCATCCTAATACTGGCACAAACAAATCTTCCTTCGTCGTTAAATTTCTATGATGGATTTGATCGTACACTTTCAACAATTGAAAAACAGCCGCTTTACCGGTATCGCCTAATGACCGTGAAAATTCGTTCACATACAAATCGATGTGCTGGCGCATTACCTTTTCTTCCATTTCCTGGGCATGACAGCGTATATAATCACTGAGTTCCGGATATTGATCGAAAGCAAAGGCAATACTTTTTTGAATAAGGTGATCAATTTTTTGCTGCAATAAAAGATCCATATCCTTTTTTACAACGATACCACCTAAAGGAATGTATGCACCCGTAGTCTGTTCCCAAAAATCGCCCAAGTCAGTTATTTTTTCTAAGCCACGAGTTGCATAGGTAAACCTGTTTTCGTGAATGATCACACCCATTCCTCTGCCTGCCAATACAAAATCTTCGATAGCATCATACCTTAAAAATATTTTGTTGGTAGCTCCCGGATATTTAAAACCGAACAATAAATGTGCTGTAGTATTTTCTCCTGGTATGGCGATGAGTTGGTCCTCCACTTTTAGCGCAGCATTTTCTTTAGATGCAATCAACAATGGACCTACCCCTTTGCCAAGTGCACTCCCGCTATTGAGCAAACAATACTGTTGCATCACTAACGGGAGTACGCCGTAACTGAGTTTTGTTACAGGCAGTTTTCCGGCAATGGCCCATTCGTTGAGTGTCTGAACGTCTTCGAGTACTGCAGAAAAAGAAAGCCCCCCGGTATCTATCTTATTATTTACCAACGCGTCAAAAATAAAAGTATCGTTTGGACAAGGAGAAAAACCTATGCTGATGTTCATACTTGCTTATTTTAAAGAATCAACAATTTTGAGTAGCGTTTCGTTGAGCGACAAAATAGATTCCTTCATCTGCCATTTAGATTTGTTGCGCTCCCCTACCCAATTGCTCACTGAACGAAGTTGCAAAAAAGGAATTCCTTTTTGCAAACAAACAAAATGGAAAGCCGCACCTTCCATTGACTCGATGGTGGCTTGAAACTTTTTTTGGTACAATAAAGTTGTTTCTTCTTTGTCTGATACCGTGTTCACAGTGATGGCTTTTGCTACTGGTAAATCAACTTGTTGGAGAAGTCTTGTTTCATTTACCAGCCACCCATTTTTATGGGGCAGTTGGTTTGGATCTGCAAAACCTTCGGCAAAAAGCGTACTCAGTTTACCGTTCTCATAAATACCCAAGTCAGCAAATACATCTTGATTGATGGCAAATACTGTTGACAACGCAACGTTTTTATCAAAACAGCCGGCAATTCCAACTTGAATGACTGCGTCACAGCGATTGTGCTGTAAATGATCCAACAAATTGTACATACAAGAAGGTGCACCAACCCCTGTAACCAAGTAAGGCAGATCTGGTTTTTGTGCCCTTATATGCGCCACTTCCATTGCTGTAGCTGAAACAATCAATATTTGCATTGTACAAATTTCAGACATTGACTTTACATTTGGTAGAATACTGTTTACATTTGCAAAAAATTTGGCATAGTCAGATGGTTTATATTACAAGAATCGAACATTTTAACGCTGCTCATAAACTTTACAATCCTAACTGGAGTAAAGAGAAGAATGAACAACTATTTGGCAAATGTGCCAATGAAAATTGGCATGGGCATAATTTCGAATTGTATGTTACCATCAAAGGAGTACCAGATCCTGAAACTGGTTTTGTGTTTGACGTAAAAAGATTAAGCATTATCATTAAAGATCATATAATTGAAAAGTTGGACCACAAAAATCTCAACGAAGATGTAGATTTTATGAAGGGTAAACTTTGTTCTATCGAAAACCTGGTTATAACCATTTGGGACCAGCTGAACCCGCATATTCCAGTAGGAATAGAACTCCACAGCCTGAAACTGTACGAAACACCCCGCATATTTACGGAGTATTTTGGAAAATGATGCTTACTTCATTTGAACTTTTTGTATATTCATTTGTAGTTATAGCGATAAACAGCACACTTCTGTTTTAGTAAAAGCTTTACACAGATCACCTGTTCACTCAATCATTTAAAATATACCAATGACACATAAGGTAGCAGTTTACCGTAAAGAGCATTTTAACGCAGCTCACAGAATATTTAATCCCAATTGGGATGATGCCACCAACCTCAACGTGTTTGGCAAATGCAGCAATCCCAATTTTCATGGCCATAACTACGAACTCATCGTTAAACTTATAGGGGTGCCTGATGAGCATGGATATGTGATGGACTTAAAAGTTTTGAGTACCATCATCAAAGAAAAAGTTTTGGACCGCTTCGATCATAAGAATTTGAATAAAGACACAGAAGAATTCAAGACATTGAGTCCGACTGCGGAGAATATTGCCATCGTTATATACGACTTATTAAGAACAGAGATACCAACACCCCTCGACTTACAAGTAAGGTTATACGAAACGGAAAGAAATTTTGTTGAATACCCTGCCTAAACTAATATTTAATTAAAAAAAAACATCAATGGCTTACAAAAAAATAGAATCGTACGATGAAGATGTTACCACCTCGCTCGTAGATCATTACAAAGAAAGCATCAAACTTCTGGGAGAAGATGCAGATAGAGAAGGACTTATTAAAACACCGGAACGTGTTGCAAAGGCAATGCAGTTTTTAACTCAAGGCTATTCGCAGGATGCCAAAGCCATACTGGAATCTGCCAAATTTCATGAGCAGGTGAGTGAAATGGTGATTGTAAAAGACATCGAATTGTACAGCATGTGCGAACACCACATGTTACCTTTTTATGGCAAGGCACACGTAGCTTACATTCCTAACGGCTATATCACCGGTCTTAGCAAAATTGCCCGTGTGGTAGATGTTTTTAGCAGAAGACTACAAGTGCAAGAAAGACTCACTACACAAATACTCGAAGCCATCAAAGAAACATTGAATCCGCATGGTGTGGCTGTAGTAATAGAAGCGTCTCACTTGTGTATGATGATGAGAGGAGTACAAAAACAAAATTCAGTTACCACCACATCTGCATTTTTCGGGCAGTTCGAGCACAATGAAACAAGAAGCGAATTCATTAGGTTGATAGGATCCAATTTACACTAACAGTACGATATCAATAACTTTAAGTCCGGCATTTAAAAATGTCGGGCTTTTTTATGCTTGCTACCATAACTGCTTTTTTTCAGATTTAAAATATATTTTTGGCACAAACTAAAACATCCATCATGCATGCATTTATCTTTCCGGGTCAGGGTTCTCAATTCAGTGGTATGGGAAAAACTTTGTACGAAGCTCGTACTTCCACGGCTCGTTTATTTGAAGAAGCCGACGACATTCTTGGATTTAATATTTCCGAAACGATGTTCAATGGTTCTGAAGATGCACTGAAACAAACAAATGTAACTCAACCGGCCGTTTTCATACATTCGGTGGGGGCTTTTTTAACCATCGAAAATGCTTCGCCGGCAATGGTGGCGGGTCATTCTTTGGGAGAATTTTCTGCACTGGTAGCCAATAAAACCCTTGGGTTTGCAGATGCCTTACGGTTGGTATCGATCAGGGCAAAGGCGATGCAAAAAGCGTGTGAAACCACCCCTTCCACTATGGCCGCCGTGTTAGCTTTGGCAGATGATAAAGTGGAAGAAATTTGTGCAGAGGTTAGCTTTGAAACAGGTGAAATTGTAGTGGCAGCCAATTACAACTGCCCTGGTCAACTGGTGATCAGCGGATCCTTAAAAGGGATTGAGATTGCTTGTGAAAAATTGAAGGCAGCGGGGGCAAAACGTGCATTGGTGTTGCCGGTGGGTGGCGCATTTCACTCACCATTGATGATACCAGCCAAAGAAGAATTAGCGGCTGCGATCAACAACACCGAATTTGCATCGCCCATTTGTCCTGTTTATCAGAACGTAGTGGCGAAAGCCGTATCAGACCCTTCTAGCATCAAAGAAAATCTGATAGCCCAATTAACGGGGCCAGTGCGATGGACACAAATCGTAGAAGCCATGAAAGCAGACGGAGCAACTCATTTTACAGAATGTGGGCCGGGGAAAGTATTACAAGGCTTAGTAGCTAAAATTTACAAAGAAGCCATTACAGATGGTGTTCAATAATAAGTGTGGTGCCACTGCTATTGAATAAGAGTAGTGGTACCTTTTCTTTTAATCACATTGCCCCTAAAGTCAACCGCTTCTGCCATCCATACAAAGGTTCCAGTTTCCTGCAATTTACCCAGAACCCTTCCATCCCATCCACGGGAGAAATCTTTGGTAGAAAAAACCTCCTGACCCCATCTGTTGAATATTCTAAAATAACGGAATTCTGTCATTCCGAAAGCCAACGCCCGCAGTAGTTCATTGTTTCCATCACCATTAGGGGTAAACGCAGTGGGTACATAAATTTCAGGACCCTTGTATCGTTTTACCAAAATGGTATCTGAACCTTCACAATTCGCAGGAGTTTTTCCTTTGACAATATATAAAACGTCTCTGTCTAAGGTAGCGATTGGAGAAGCGGTGTTAGGATTATTTAATCCATTAGATGGACTCCAGTTATAGTTTGCAACGGTTTGGTTACCATTTTGGATGACGTTTAATTGCACAGGCTGATTATTGGCTACGCTCGTATCTCTTCCAGCAAATAAACTAACTGCCGGAGTGACTGTAACTTTTACCTGGTCTGATTGTAAGGAAACGCAACCATTGTTATCTCTTACTAGCAAAGTATAGGTAATGTCTGAAAGCGGCCTTTGAACAGCTGGTTGTGCAACCGAAATATTGCTTAAATAGGTAGAAGGTGTCCAGGTAAATTGGGTGCCACCAGATGCATTCAATGAGGTACTGGCTCCAAAACAGATACTGATATCATTGCCTGCATTAGCCATAGGAGCGGGATAAACAAGCACCGTTACTGAATCAATTTTTGTACATACGTCCTGCGTAACCGTTACGTAATATTTGGTTGTAACAACAGGAGCTACAACGGGGTTGTTTACGTTTGAATTGGACATACCAAGAGTTGGAGACCAGGAGAAAATGATGGCATTTGAAGAAGCCATCAATTGTGTGGAACTGCCCTCACAAATACTATCCGCCGAACCTGCACTCACTACAAGATCGTTTAGAACCCCTACTATTATGTTGGCAGCGTTGCTGGTACATCCGTTGGCATCTTTCACGATAAGAAGATATGTTCCCTGAATAACGTTAAATACATTGTTGTTTACAAAAGTGGTTCCACCATTAATAGAATAGGAATAAGCTGGGCTACCTCCGCTGGCACTCAGCGTAATAGTACCGTCGGGATTTCCGCTACAACCAGCGGGTGTGGTAACATTGGTTTGAACAAGATCCGGAAAATCTTGTATCAACGTATATTGAATTGAGTCTACACAACCTGTAGCGTCTCTAATTGTAATTGTATAGCCACCAACAGGGAGGTTATTAAAACTACTGTCTGCCTGATAAGAACCTCCGTTAATCGCAAATTGAAGCGGGTAAACCCAGCCTAAACCACCTCCTACCCGAATTTGTCCCGTACTTCCATTTCTACAATTTACATTGGAAGCCGATAGCAAAGAAGCAACTTTATACTGAATGAATGCAGAGTCTCTTGCCAGACAGGTGCCCACTGCAGCAGTGCAATAAAAGGTACCCAAACCAGATGGGGGATTGGCCAATGGGTTTGGAATATTGTAATTAGACAATCCCGGAGTATTGTCCCAAACATAAGTGGTGTAACCTGGCGTGGCCTGTAATTGAATACTGCTATTACCGCAGATGAAAGAAGTATCAGGAACAATTCCTAAAATTTCGAAATCACGAATTTCTATAACCGTACTGTCGGTAGGAAACCCAGATGTACAGGCTGCTAGTGTGTATATAATCAGGGTCTCCATACCTTCAGGGATCAAATCGATGGTGGGAAAAATACTCAACAAAACAGAATCCTGATTGGCGGCTATTGTTACAAAAGACGGGAGGGTTTGCACATCAATGCCATTGAGTGCAGTACCCCCGTAACTAAGATTCACCGTGAGTGGCGTTGGGCCAGGGGTTAGGCGCTTGATGTTAAGTGAACCCACCGCACAACCTTCTACCAGGTAAGAACTATTTGTAAGAGGATCTGTTTGTGTTAGATTGATGAGTTGCGTTGCATTGGAACTCAGACTTCTTGCCTCTAAAAAAACCCCACTGTCGAAATCGGCATCAGGCCCTGCATCAGCAATCACTAATTTTAAATGATAAGTTTGACAAGGTTGAACCCCGGCAAGCGCCGTTAGCACTACGGTATGTCCATCATGCGTTAAAAATAAATTAGTTAAATTATCTATATAAAAGAGGGGATTGCTTACACAACCACCCAATGGTATGTTGTTAACGTTGCTGATGGAAACAGGCGTGTTGGTACCCGGTAGCAAGGCAATATTTTGGGAACCGTTTATCCCGGGGCCAGAAATAAAGAAAGCAAACGCATCATTAAAATCACACACGTAGGAAGGGTTGTATTCTTCGGAACTAAATACATATTTGAATTTAATGCTGTCACCGAGCGGAATAAAATCAAACTCAAGAATACATGCATCATTCACGTCATTCACTGGTGAGCCAATTAGTATTGCTAATTGGTTATCGCCAGGAATGTTCCATTCGTTGTGTGCATCGTTGTTTAGAGCGGAGGTGATACCATTCCCATCAACGCCTTTAAAAGTACCAAACGGATTAGATTTCGCTCTACCATTTGTTAAAACAATGCCACTGTCTAACCCAATATTGGTGCCGCCATTGTTTTTAAAATATGCTGCCATTAGGGGATTACCTACAAATGTGACATTAGATATGGAAACCCCGTCGCCCACTAACCTTTGTGCCAACGCCAAGGCATTGGGTGCAGGATTAACGACCAATTGAGCTTTTAATTTCCCGATGAGGGCAAAGTGAATGAGTACGAGAAGCAACTGTTTGTACATGATTGCAGGAAATTTTTAACGATCAGTCAGGATTTTAAAGGTAATCGAAAAAAGGAGAAAATTTTTTTGAAGAAAAGCTATCAAGTTCTTATGAATGTATTTGGATTAAAAAATTAATCCCCATCATTTGACAATGAACCGATTAAAAAAACCGAGAATTCCCGTTTTTAAAACACTTCAGCAAAATGCCTAATCTGTGATTATTGTTATAATTTAAATAGAAAGCGTGGCCAATACACTGTTCATATTTCTTACAGCGTCTGCACTTTTATTAAAAGCTGCTTGTTCTTCTTCATTCAAAGAATAGTCAACGATCTTCTCCCAGCCATTGCGACCGATAATTACAGGGACGCCGATGCAAATATCCGATTGACCGTATTCGCCTTCCAATGATACACAGCAAGGCATCATTTTTTTCTCGTCTCTAACAATAGCTTCTACCAAAGCTGCCCCTGCAGCACCTGGCGCGTACCATGCACTGGTACCAAGTAATCCTGTTAAAGTAGCCCCACCTACCATGGTGTCTGCAGCAACTTTTTTTAATGTATCGGCATCGAGGTAATTTGCGGCTGGTGTACCACAATAAGTAGCCAATCGAGTTAATGGTATCATGGTAGTATCACCATGCCCACCTATTACATTTGCTTGCAAATCGTTTGGAGAGCAGTTAATGGCCTGGCTCAAATAAAAACGAAAACGAGCGCTGTCTAAAGTGCCGCCCATGCCGATGATTCTGTTTTTAGGTAATCCGCTTGATTTAAGAGCTAAATAGGTCATAGTATCCATCGGATTGCTGATGATGATGATAATACAATCCGGAGAATGTTGTAGTATGTTTTGGGTAACTGTTTTTACAATGCCTGCATTGATGCCAATTAATTCTTCTCTGGTCATGCCTGGCTTGCGTGGAATACCAGAAGTAATGACCGCTACAGAAGATCCGGCAGTTTTGCTGTAATCATTGGTGCTGCCCACAATTCTGGTGTCAAAACCTTCGAGTTGCGCGGTTTGCATTAAATCCATGGCTTTCCCTTCTGCAACGCCTTCTTTGATATCTACCAATACTAGCTCATCGCATAATTGTTTGCGGGCAATATTATCGGCACAGGTTGCGCCTACGGCACCAGCACCTACTACAGTTACTTTCATGAAATTAATTTTATAATTAAAACGAAATTTTAGCGTGGCAAAGGTATAGGATTCGGGGAACGGAATACCGTTGACTGAATAAAATTTTGTCGAATATTTAACGAAAAACCAATACTACTTTTTCAGATTCGGGTGTTCTGAACCAGAAATACACCTATATATACAGATTAAATATTCTTTACCTATTCTTCTTAAAGTTGCATGGATTCTCTCAGCCGTAACAAACCCACATGATTGCTGTATATGAAAATGGAACGCAGCAAGTAACTTTAAAGCGCCATCATCAACAGTCTTTAGTTACCGGATATGTTGTAAAAAGAAGCCAGAATGAAATTCAATGGATTGACCTTGACAAATTCCAATATATGGAGCCCTCCAATACCAATTTATCAGCTTTCAGGATAAGTACGCCCGCCAGGGCAAAAATTTTTACCGCCTTAAAATTTTATTTAGTAAAGGCTCCGTAACCTAAAGCCAAGTAGCCACTGCTATTGTAGGTTCATCCGGAAATAGTTGGGTTATGTATCCTGTTCCTGTAAAAGACGTGTTGAATCTTCAATACAATGGCAATTTGCTGATTTCGGGCGTCATTGCGGTTATCATAGAGCGAAGTAACGGGATGGTTTTTCATCGGCTCAGGTATGCCTCTTCTACCAGATTGATTCAAATACCAGTGGGTAATTTGGGTAGGGGTGTATATTTCATCAGCATTCGAATGAACCAGCAGTTGGTGT
The DNA here is from genome assembly GCA_038249665.1 of Chitinophagales bacterium. Lineage (GTDB taxonomy): Bacteria > Bacteroidota > Bacteroidia > Chitinophagales > Chitinophagaceae > Ferruginibacter. The sequence continues at coordinate 9,534 of JBBSDF010000043.1, read as the reverse complement.
GAAAAAAAACATTTTCGAAGTAGCCTGCCCTTTCAACATTGCCGGTTTAAAAGTAAAATCAATTGATTGACCAAAGGTTTGTTTTTCTTTACTATTTTTGCTGACTCTTAAATTTAAATGTTTTTATGGCAACAACAGCAGACATGCGTTCGGGGCTGATCATCAAAGTAGATGGTAGCTTGTATTCCGTTATCGAATTCGGACAAAACAAAACAGCTCGTGCGGCAGCTAAAGTATGGGCAAAATTAAAAGGCGTTGACAACAGCCGCACCATTGAACTTACCTGGAATAGTGGAGAAACCATATATCCTGTTAGGGTGGAGAAAAAACCTTATCAATTTTTATACAAAGACGATACCGGCTTTAGTTTTATGGATACTGAAACCTTTGAGCAAATTACAGTTCCAGAATCCATGATTGATGCGCCTAAGTTTTTAAAAGATGGTCAGGAAGTAATGGTATCCATCAACGGTGAAACCGAATTGCCCATGGCGGTAGAATTACCGGATAAAATTGTATTACTGGTTACCTACAGCGAACCTGGCATGAGAGGCGACACCGCTACCAAAACATTGAAACCAGCTACGGTAGAAACTGGTGGCACGGTTAACGTCCCTCTTTTTGTAAATGAAGGAGAAAAGATCCGCATTCATTCTAAAACCGGTGAGTACATAGAAAGGGTAAAATAATTCTCCGTGAAGATATTTATCAAGCGGCTGGAAACAATCCAGCCGCTTTCTTATTTAAGTAAAAAATAATAGATTTTCGGACATTTTTGAGTACTTTTTTGACGTTTTTACTCAATTTTTCATGTTTTTACAATATTGGCAGTTTTTTAATTTGCATTTATGAGTTTTGATTTGTTACCTTAGCCGCCGTTTTAATACTATCCAATTAATCACCCAAAATTATCACATGGACATTAAACAGATTCAAGAGCTAGTGAAGCTCATCAACAAAACATCCATCGGAGAAATAACGATTGAAGAGGATGGCACCCGAATTACCATCAAACAAAAGAAAGATCCGTCTCAGAAAATATATACTCAAGGAGCACCAATGGCCACCTCCCCTGCACCTCTTGCGGCAGCACCAGCAGCCGCAGCACCTGCAGCACCCGTTACAACAGCAGCAGCGCCAAAAGAAGACAATTTCATCACCATCAAGAGCCCGATGATCGGTACTTTTTACCGCCAAACCGGACCCGGAAAACCGATCCTGGTAAATGTGGGCGACGAAGTAACTTCAGGGAAAGTGGTATGTATTATTGAGGCGATGAAGTTGTTCAATGAAATTGAAAGTGAAGTAAAAGGTAAAATTGTAAAAGTATTGGTAGAAGATGCTAGTCCGGTAGAATACGACCAACCATTGTTTTTGGTAGACCCATCCTAAGTTGGTATCAGGAAAAATATGCCTGTTTTTCTTGAATAGAGGAATGACTCACTCGAATTATTCTGGAAAAGTTGGACCGACCAACCCAAATTTGTGCTTCAAATACCAAGAATTAAAAGTAGATAAACTTTGCGTTACACTGAAAGTTGCCCAGAAAAAATGGCATAAATATTTTGACAAATGTTTATCGTTTTTTCTACCATTGATGATCATCGAATTGTCTATTCATCACACTTACAAATTAACTATTGATGTTTAAAAAAATATTGATTGCGAACCGCGGAGAAATTGCATTACGTGTAATTCGCACCTGCAGAGAAATGGGTATCAAAACCGTAGCAGTGTACTCCACAGCTGATAAAGATAGCCTCCATGTAAAATTTGCCGATGAAGCGGTTTGTATTGGTAAACCACAAAGCATGGACAGTTATCTAAACATGGCGCACATCATGGCTGCAGCAGAGATAACCAATGCTGATGCTATTCACCCCGGGTATGGATTTTTGGCTGAAAATGCCAAGTTTGCTAAAATCTGTGCCGATCATGGTATCAAGTTTATTGGGCCTACCCCAGAAATGATTAGTTCGATGGGCGATAAGGTGACCGCCAAAGAAACCATGATCAAAGCAGGGGTACCTGTTGTGCCAGGTGTAGAAGGTTTGTTGCAAAGTGTTGAGCATGCAAAATCTGCGGCTATTGAAGTAGGTTATCCTGTGATATTAAAAGCCACTGCCGGCGGCGGTGGAAAAGGCATGAGGGTAGTGTTTAATGAATCAGAAGTTGAAAAAGCATACGAAACGGCTAAAACAGAAGCTGCCGCTTCTTTCAAAAATGACGGCATCTACATGGAAAAATTTGTAGAAGAACCTCGTCACATCGAAATTCAAATAGCAGGTGATCAGTATGGCAATGTGAGCCATCTCAGTGAAAGAGATTGTTCAATTCAACGCCGTCACCAGAAATTAGTGGAGGAATCGCCATCGCCTTTTATGACAGACGAACTAAGAACCCGTATGGGAGACGCTGCCATCAAGGCCGCCAAAGCCATCAATTATGAAAGCGTTGGAACCATAGAATTTTTAGTCGACAAACACCGCAATTTCTTCTTCATGGAAATGAATACTCGTATCCAGGTAGAGCATTGTGTTACAGAAGAAGTCATCAATTTCGATCTGATCAAAGAACAGATCAAAATTGCAGCTGGTGAAAAGGTGAGCGGCAAAAATTACTTCCCTCAAATGCACGCTATTGAATGCCGCATCAACGCGGAAGATCCTTATAATGATTTCAGGCCAAGTCCGGGTAAGATCACCGTTCTGCACCAACCAGGTGGCCATGGCGTAAGAGTAGACAGTCACGTATATGCAGGTTATGTAATACCACCCTACTACGACAGTATGATCGCAAAGCTGATTGCAGTAGCTCAAACCAGAGAAGAAGCCATCGATACCATGCATAGAGCGCTCAGTGAATATGTAATTGAAGGCATTAAAACCACCATCCCCTTTCATTTGCAACTGATGCAAAATGAAGATTTTAGAAAGGGTAATTTCACCACTAAGTTTATGGATTCATTTAAGATGGAATAATTAACTCCGCAACGAATTCAAATAATATGTATTAAAAAAAAGCAATCTTCTAAAAAAGATTGCTTTTTTTATTCACAAATAATAATGGGTAATATTAAATCCTTTACTTTTATTCCACCAAAAAAACTCTAATGAAAATTAACATCCTCGCACTCTTGACGGCAATGCTGTGCTTCAGCATAGAAATCCAGGCACAAAACAAATCAACTCTAAATTTTGGGAAAGTCAGCCTTAGCGATTTTTCATTAACCAATGTCAAAGTAGATACCTCCTTTGGTGCAGTGATACTAGCCGATGTTGGCAAAAGTATTTTTAAAGGCAATAAAAAAGGATATTTCAGCATCATTTACAAACACCAACGGAGAGTTTTAGTCCTCAACCAAAAAGCATTTGATATTGCCACCGTTAATATTCCGCTCTACAAATCAAAAACCTCCGATGATGAGGAAACTCTTGAAGGGCTAAAAGCATCTACCTATAATATTGTTGATGGCAAAGTGGAAGAAACAAAATTAGACAAAGACAACGTGTTCAAAGAAGTAGTGGATAAGAACAGAACCATTCGAAAATTTACATTGCCAGCAGTTAAAGAAGGTTCGATTATAGAATATTCTTATACCATTGAGTCAGACTTTTTATTCAACCTTCAACCCTGGAGCTTCCAGGGAGGTTACCCAAGGTTGTGGAGTGAATACGAACTAATTTTACCTGAATTTTTCGAATATGTTTTTTTGAGCAAAGGCTATCATCCATTCCACATCAAAGAGGTGAAAGAAAAGTTTGAAAGTTTTATGATTAGACAAGAAGGGGTGGCTTTAGGTAATGGAGGCAAGGGTTCTGATCAGATATTTAGTTTGTCCTCCAACAGCACCATCTCCAGGTGGGTTATGAAAGATGTACCAGGTATAAAAGAAGAAAGCTTCACTTCTTCCATCGACAATCATTTGTCGAAAATTGAATTTCAACAATCAGCAAGGAAATTCCCTGATATGCCGCGCAAAGATGTTTTAGGCAGCTGGGTCTCTTTATCCGCAGAAATGATGAAGGATCCAACTTTTGGTGCAGAATTAAAATCGGAAAACAAATGGTTGGAAGAAACCCTTCAAAACCTGGAACTTGATGGAAAAGATTCGCTCATGAAGGCTAAAATTATTTACAACTATATAAAAAATAATTTCAGCAGCTTGGGCAACAAGGGACTGTACACTTCTCAATCTCTCAGAGAAACATTCAAAGCAAAAAAAGGATACGTATCAGACCTTAACCTTATGCTGACATTGATGCTAAACAAAGCAGGGCTATATGCAGAACCAGTGATATTGAGTACCCGTTCGCATGGGCTTCCAACGGATACTTACCCATTGATCAACCAATACAACTATGTTATTAGTAAATTTAAGATTGGCAATCAAAAATACTACCTGGATGCTTCCAGCCGAAGCCTTGGCTTTGGCAAACTGCATACTTATTGTTACAATGGTGCGGCAGTTGGCATTAACTTTTATACCACTCAAGAAGAATTATATCCGTCTTACAATTCAGAAAAGAAGCTGACCAATGTGGTCATGATCAATGGAGACAAAAACAAATGGACTGGAAGTTTTAGCTCCTATCTTGGCTATGCAGAATCTACCAATATTCGGGAAGAAGTAGCGGAAAAAGGAAAAGATGCTTTTGCCGAAAAAATAAAAAAAAGTTACACGGGTGAATATACTGCTTCAGACGTTAAAATGGATGATTTGGAAGAGACTGAAAAGGTAATTAAAATGAACTACATGTTGGAACTTGACCGCGGGGAAGATGATAACAGCATCATCTATTTTAATCCGATGTTGAAAGAAGGATTAAAGCAAAATTATTTCCAGTCGATGGAAAGAAATTATCCTGTGGAACTGCCTTTTAAAATGGATGAAACTTTTTTATTTCAAATTGAAATTCCGGAAGGCTATGTAGTGGATGAGTTACCAAAATCTGTAAAAGTATCTTTGAATGCCTCTGATGGAAGTTTTGAATATATTATTTCTAAGTCGCCCACAGTTGTAGTGTTGCGTACGAGACTCAATATAGAGAATACCTTATTTATGCCGGAAGATTATGAAACGCTTCGGGAATTTTTCGATTTTGTCGTTAAAAAACATGCAGAACAAATAGTGTTTAAAAAGAAATAACATGAAAACGATCCTGTCTCTGTTTATTATCGGAATCCTTGCTACAACGAACGTTGGAGCACAGCAATATGCAACGGCAGGATTACCAGCATTGCTATCTCAAAAAGCATCGGTAGTAGTTAGAAATGATGAAAAAAAATTAATCATAAAAAACCAGGGTAATGCTGTTGTAAAGCGTACTTATGCGTACAGCATTTTAAACGCCAGTGGAGATAAACACGCAGCATTTGTAGTAAACTACGATAAGCTCAGGCCCGTGAGTGGAATTACCGGCACCTTGTATGATGCCAATGGAAATAAGTTAAGATCGTTGAAAAAAAACGAAGTGAGGGATTACAGCAATACTTCAGAAATGTCGTTGGTGGATGATGATAGGGTTAAAGTGCACAATTTCAACCATACTTTATATCCTTATACCGTAGCATACGAATATGAAGAAGAGATGAAAGGCATTTTCTATCTTCCGAACTGGGTACCTCTATTTGATGAGAATGTTTCTGTAGAAAAAAGTGTACTCATCGTAGAAGCACCAGCCGACTATGTTTTACGCTACAAAGAGTTTAACCTCCCAACAGCCGGACCTCAAATTACTGAAGTAAAAAATAATAAAACCTACACCTGGGAATTAACAAATTCACCTGCAGTAACGAATGAAATTTATACCTCCTCCTGGTTTGAAATCACCCCCTGCGTTTTTTTGGCACCCTCTACTTACGAGATTCAAAAATACACAGGCACCATGAACAACTGGAAAGAGTTCGGCGTTTTTATGAACAAGCTCAATCTCAACAGAGACCAACTGCCTGGAAACATCAAGCAAACTGTACATCAATTAACCGACCAGCTACCATCTGTAAAAGATAAGGTAGCTGTGCTATATAGATACTTACAGCAAAACACCCGCTACATCAGCATTCAACTCGGATTGGGTGGTTGGCAAACACTGGATGCGAATTTTGTAGCTACCAATGGTTATGGTGATTGTAAGGCTCTGACCAATTACATGTACTCCTTACTAAAAGAAGCCGGCATCAAATCAATGTATTCTTTAATCAAAGCAGGTGCCGGAAAAAATTCATTTATACCAGACTTTAGCAGCAATCAATTTAACCACGTTATACTTTGCGTTCCCCAACAAAAAGACAGTATTTGGCTGGAATGTACCAGCCAAACGGTGCAACCCGGTTACCTTGGCAGCTTCACCAGCAACCGGCCTGTATTGATCATTGATGAGAATGGTGGAACGCTGTCCAAGACTCCAAAGTACTCACCTGAAGACAATCTTCAAATCAGAAATATCATTGCTTCTATAAACGAAGAAGGATTACTTTCTGCCGAAATAATCACCAGGTACCAGGCAGAACAACAGGATGATTTGTACAGCACTTTAAAACAGGCATCGCAGGATAATATCAAACAACACGTTCAATCAAAATTTAGGATTGCTCCTTCCTACGGTGTTGCCAAGTTTTCTCATACCACAGGAATGAATTCACTTCCTTTCATTGATGAATCTATTCATATTAATGCCAGAAGTTATGCATCGGTTAGCGGCAAAAGAATGTTTATCGCACCCAATATCACTGCGGTTTCTTCCATTAAAATTTCTGATGCTGGTTCCAGAAAATTCGATTTTAATCTGGGATTCGCATTTGTGGATATTGACACTGTAAAAATAACCATACCGGCAGGATACAAACCGGAAAGCACGCCTTCTTCTGTTTCAGTAAAAATGCCGTTAGCAACGTACAGTTCCTCCGTTAAAATTGAAAGTGGACAAATATTATTCACCCGTTATTATAAACAAACAACAGGCAGCATCAAAGCAGCCGATATTGCTGTTGCAGCTCAATTTTTCGATAAAATATACAAAGCAGACAGAGCTAAGATCGTGTTTGTGAAAGAAACCAACGATTAATCCCCGGTATGCCGCAGATTCCTTTTGTTTTAAAGAGAAAGAGGCTTAGATTCTTTATTTTTGCTGCCTAAAATGAATCGTTGATGCTGGCTGAACAAGATATTTTTTTAAGAGCTTACCACTTGATGAGTACTGCCAAAGCGATGGCAGAAATATATGAAGCCAACAGGCCCGTCTGCAAATATGTACATAGTACCAGCCGTGGTCACGAAGCCATACAATTGGCGACTGCTTTCCAATTGTTACCCTGCGATTATGTGAGCCCTTATTACAGAGATGAAAGTATTATGCTTGGATTGGGCTTTACTCCCTATCAACTGATGCTTCAATTGTTGGCAAAAGGAAATGATATATTTACTGGTGGAAGAGAATATTATAACCACCCCAATTTTAAAGGCCCCGGTTCACCCACCATCATTCATCAAAGTAGTGCTACCGGGATGCAGGCGATCCCCACCACCGGGATTGCACAAGGCATTCAGTTTTTAGAAAAAACAAAAAGTGCCTTGCTAAAAAAAGGTGCCGGAGATGAATTACCTGTGGTGGTTTGCTCACTCGGCGATGCAAGCATTACTGAGGGCGAAGTAAGTGAAGCATTTCAATTTGCTGCATTGCACCAGCTCCCCATCATATTCCTCGTACAAGATAATGAATGGGGCATCAGCGTAAGTGCTGCAGAAGCACGCACCTGCAATGCCTATGAATTTATAGCCGGGTTTAAAGGATTTCAACGAATCAGTATCGACGGCAGTGAATTTGAAGAAAGTTTGGAAGCCATGCAAAAGGTATTCAATGATGTGAGAACACACAGAAGGCCCTGGCTGGTACACGCCAAAGTGCCTTTGTTAGGTCATCATACCAGCGGTGTACGTAAAGAGTTTTACCGAACGGATGAAGACCTTTACAAACATGGCACCCAGGATCCATTTCCTAAATTGCATCAGTTATTGCTTAAAAAAGGATTCCCTGAAAATGAACTCAAAGACATACTGATACAATGCCAGATTACCGTAAAAAATGATTTCGATAACGCGTTGTCTGCTCCGGAACCCGACCCGGCTGGGGTCACAGATTTCGTGTTTGCTCCGACCCCAGTTATAGAAGAAAAAGGATTGCGCGCTGCTCCCGGGAAAGATAAAATACTAATGGTGGACGCCGCTCTTTTTGCCATCAGAGAAATTATGGAAACCTATCCGGAAGCAGTGTTGTACGGGCAGGATGTGGGGCGTAGATTGGGAGGAGTTTTTAGAGAAGCGGCTACCCTTGCAGAACAATTCGGCGACCACAGGGTATTCAACACAGCCATCCAGGAAGCTTATATCATTGGATCTACGGTTGGGCTGAGTGCAGTAGGATTAAAACCAATTGTAGAAGTACAGTTCGCAGATTACATCTATCCGGGTATCAACCAATTGGTGACAGAAATTTCTAAAAGCTGTTATTTGACTTGCGGAAAATTTCCAATACAAACACTTATCCGGGTGCCGATTGGGGCTTACGGAGGTGGTGGCCCCTATCACAGCGGAAGCATTGAAAGCACCTTGCTCACTATAAAAGGGATCAAAATTGTGTATCCCAGCAATGCTGCGGATATGAAAGGCTTGCTCAAGGCGGCTTTTCTAGATCCTAATCCCGTGGTGATGTTAGAGCACAAAGGACTATACTGGAGTAAAGTACCTGGTACGGATGATGCAAAAATGGTGGAACCCGACAGGGATTATGTGTTACCGTTAGGAAAAGCAAATATCGTACGCACCGCAGCTGAAGATAAAATTAAGCAAGGCGAAAGTTGCTGTGTGGTCACTTACGGCATGGGTGTTTACTGGGCTACTGCAGCGGCCAAAACACTAGGGGAAGCGGTAGAAGTGATTGACTTGCGCAGTTTGTACCCGCTGGATGAAGAATTGGTATTTGCTTCGGTAAAAAAACACGGGAAGTGTTTGATATTAACGGAGGAACAACAAAATAATTCTTTCGCAGAAGCACTGGCGGGTAGAGTATCGAAAGCTTGTTTTCGATATTTAGATGGACCAATAGAAGTAATGGGTGCCTTGGATTTACCAGCTGTACCCATGAACCTATTGTTAGAAAAAGCGATGCTGCCGAATGCGGAAAAAGTAACACAAAAATTAAGGGAGATGCTCAAGGCTTAGTGGAGCACTTGCATCAACGACTTTCATCAATGATAAAGCCGTCTTTCATCTGTACGATTCGATCGCTCATTTGTGCCAGCTCCTCATTGTGGGTAACGATCAGGAAACTTTGATTGAACTGATTTCGCAAGGAAATAAAAAGCTGGTGCAATTCCCTCCCATTTTCAGAATCTAGGTTTCCAGTCGGTTCATCTGCCATCACAATGGATGGATGATTGATCAATGCCCTGGCAACCGCCACTCGTTGCTGTTCGCCGCCAGACAACTGATGGGGCTTATTCTCAAGCCTATTCGATAAGCCAAGTGTATCCAAT
>JBBSDF010000042.1:0-29938 GCA_038249665.1 Chitinophagales bacterium | reverse complement strand
TTAACAGGATTGTAATGAATGTATTCAAGCTTTTGGAGAAAAACCTGTTGAGAACTTAGTTCTACGCTTAGCGGGTTTCTTTTCCATATTTGAAATTGCCTGTCTTTTTTATTTACCCTATATTTTTCCAGCAAGAGGTTATGCTCATCTTTTAGCGCAAATTTTATCTGTTGTGCCGTAAACTTCATAAAGCATCGCTGAATGGAAAATAATGAATAACCAGGCAAGGGTTGCCATATCAGATGTATGTGGTTGTTCAACACAACAAAAGCATTGAATTCAATGCGATTATTTTGCACCATAAAATGCAGGCTATCTGTATGAAGTATTGGCAACCGATCTTTGATGGTGGCTGTGAAATATTGAGGCCATTCTATTGGGTATGAAAAAATCTTGCGCTAATTTATGTGGCGTTCGTTTATTAACTATGGAAGAATTCCCATACCAATAGCAAATACTTTGTGAGCGCTAGATGGTTGTGCCTTTTGCTGACAACACCAAAGGCGGCGTGTGAAGGTTGTGGCTGTCGATCGGGAGAAATGTGGATGACCAACAGCGGCGAAAACTTACATCACCGACATGGCACCCACTGTAGCCGCATTCTTAAAAATACAAGTGCCCAATGGCAATGTAGGCAAGGTGTTGGAAGAAGTAATTCAAAAATAAAATCAGAGGGAGCTGGTTGGTCAAGTCCGAATACAAAAAAAGCTTCAGCGGGAATGCTAAAGCTTTTTGTTGGGTTACTAGGATTCGAACCTAGACAAACAGAATCAAAATCTGTTGTGCTACCTTTACACCATAACCCAAACTAACCCCTTTTTTGATTTGGGAATGCAAAAATAAGGGATGTGAAAAAATGTTCCAAAAGTATTTTTAAACTCAAGGGCTTTTTGGGAAATATTTTCAATCAGCTCCTGCATAAACACTTTAAAGATTTTCTTCCCTGTTTTTTAACTCTTTTATTTTATCGAGTGCGCCAGATACCACATCACACATAATGGTGTACAATGCACCCGGCTGTTGGTTTGCATAAATATATTCCAGTGCTTCGCCTTCATTTTCGATCGTCATCACCGGTAAAAGTGGGTTTTGTTGTTTAATTCCTTCTTTGAGCAATTGTATTATTTCATCGGCAGTTCTGCCACGCAGGTTTTTATCGCATCGGATGATGATCTCATCAAAACATTGTGCAGATATCAATCCGAGTTCCCTGATGTCTTCATCTCTTCGGTCGCCAGTACCACTGATCAACCCTATCTTTTTGGGATAGTCTAGTTTGCTGATAAAATCTGACAACAACCTCATGCCGTGAGGGTTGTGGGCAAAATCGGCCAGCATAGTGAAGTTTTTAAATTGAAAAAAATTAAGTCTGCCCGGCGTTTGGTTGGCTGATGGAACAAAGGACATCAGCGCTGATCGGATGTCTTCGATCGTAATATCCCTGTACAAATAAGCTGCCATTACAGCCGGTAAGCAGTTGGCAATATTATGCATGGCTTTGCCTTCAAAGGTGATTGGCACGTCCTTTACGTGAATTACCCTGATTTTCCAGGTGCCTTTGAGGATACTGATATAACCGTTTTCAAATACCGCCGCTAGTCCGCCTTTTTTGCAGTGCGCTTTAATGCGGGCATTGTTTTCTTCCATACTAAACAAAGCCACGTTACAACTGAGGTCTTTTGCCATGGCAAATACCAGGTCATCATCGGCATTTAACACCGCATACCCGTGCGGGAACACGGTTTCAGGCACCACCGCTTTTAGTTTGGCCATTTGTTCCAGCGTATTGATGCCCCCCAAACCCATATGGTCTGCCGCTACGTTGGTCACAATGGCTACTTCGCAATTTTGAAATGCCAGTCCATTTTTAAGAATACCACCTCTTGCACATTCCAATATTGCAAAATCTACAGTGGGGTCCTTGAGTACAAATTGTGAGCTGATGGGCCCTGTGCAGTCGCCCTTCATCATCAATTGGTTTTGTATGTACACCCCATCGCTGGTGGTATAACCTACTTTTTTGCCCGCACTTTTGGCGATATGCGCTGTGATTCGGGTAGTGGTGGTTTTACCGTTGGTTCCGGTGATGGCGATGATGGGAATTCTTCCTGCGCTGCCTTTGGGAAACAACATATCTACCACCGGTTCGGCCACATTTCTGGGCAGACCTTCAGAAGGTTCTATGTGCATTCTAAAACCGGGAGCAGCGTTTACTTCAAGAATGGCACCACCATTTTCTATTACGGGTGTGCGCAAATCGCTGGCCATAATATCGATGCCACAAATGTCTAATCCAATAATTTTTGCGATGCGTTCGCACATGAAAATATTTGCAGGGTGTACTTCGTCAGTTACATCGGTAGAGGTACCCCCAGTTGATAAATTAGCGGTTGGTTTCAACATCACCAGCTCGCCGGCAGGAGGAACAGATTCTATGGTGTAATTTTTTTCATCCAACATTTTTTGGGTAAACCCATCGATGGTGATTTGCGTGAGTACCTTCTCATGCCCATAACCTCTGCGTGGATCTTTATTGATTTCTTCAATCAATTCTTGAATAGAACTTTTACCATTTCCTACAACGGAAGCGGGTGTACGAAGTGCCGCACAAATAAATTTATAATTGATGACCAATATGCGGAAGTCAACTCCGGTAATAAATTTTTCGATGATCACAGACCTGCCATATAATTTCGCTGCTTCAAAAGCAGTGAGGGCTTGTTCCCAGGTGGTGATGTTGGTGGTATTGCCCTTACCATGGTTGCCGTCGATAGGCTTTATCACCAACGGGTAGCCATATTTTCCAACAGCTTCTGCCAGACCGGCTTCTGTTCTGATCACCGTTCCTCTTGGTACAGGTATTTCTGCGGCTCCCAGGAGCGCCTTGGTTTCTTCCTTATCGCAAGCAATATCTACCGCAATATTACTGGTGGTACTGGCTATAGTGGCCCTGATTCGTTTTTGATGAATCCCATACCCTAGCTGCACCAATGAGTGTTTATTAAGCCGGATATAAGGAATGCCTCTTTTAGCAGCTTCTTCTACAATGCAGCCTGTGCTAGGCCCAAGCCTGGTTTCTTCTCTTATTTCTCTTAACCGCATAATGTCGGCTTCCAGATCGTAGGGTTCGTCATTGGCGAGCGCCATGGCTACGTTAACGGCGGCTTTGGCAGCATACACGCCTGCATCTTCTTCCATATAACTGATACATACATAATATTCACCTTCTTTGCCTGTTCCCCTGGTTCTGCCAAATCCTGTATCCATGCCAGCAAGGGTTTGCATTTCTAGAGCTATATGTTCAATCACGTGCCCCATCCAGGTGCCTTCTTCTACCCGGTGAAAAAAACCGCCTGCTCTGTTTTCGCTACAACGATGTTCATACATGCTGGGAAACATTTTTTCTAAACGTTCTTTAAAACCCGGGATAGAATTGGTGGGCCGCTGTTCCATTTCTTCCAAATCCAGTTTCATTTGTATCAGCTTGTTGCGGCGCACACTCCAGTAGTTAGGCCCTCTCAGCACTTTTATCTCTTCAATTTTCATATCTGATTAATGGTTGTTTTGGTAATTGGTAAAAAAGGAAATTAAACAAATCATTTTGCTTTACAAAAAAATTGCAGCTGTAATAGCCGACTTATTGTTATTCTAACGCCACAATTCCGTAAAAAGCAATACGCGCCCAATGCTAATTCCCTTAATTTTGTGGGCATATCAAAATTCAATGCATGCAATTTGCTAAGGGAAAACTCATAGCCATTGGTGGGGCAGAAGACAAAGGAACCGATTTAGAAAAAGGCGAGATCACAAGAAACAACCTTAATTTTTTTGAACTGGGTATTCTCAGAAGAATCGTTGAAGAGGCGGGCGGATCCTTGTCGCGCATTGAGGTGATCACCACCGCCAGCATGATACCCTATGAAGTAGGAGATAATTACATGAATGCTTTCGGTAAAATTGGATGTACCAACGTAGGTGTGATGCACATTCGCAACAGAGGCGATGTGGGCAACGAAGATTATATGGCCCGAATAAAAGAATGCGGCGCCGTGATGTTTAGTGGGGGCAATCAACTACGTCTTTCAAGTATTTTTGGTGGAACAGATTTTCTGGATCTGTTGCATTTTCGCTTACAAAACGAAGCCAATTTTGTAGTGGCCGGAACCTCTGCCGGCGCCATGGCCATGAGCAATACTATGATATATGAAGGCAATGCCACCAGGGCACATTTAAAAGGGGAAGTGAAAATTACTACCGGGCTGGGTTTTATGGATGATGTAATTTTTGATTCTCATTTTGAAAAAAGAGGGCGCTTTGGAAGACTGGCTCAAGCCGTAGCAGCAAATCCATCTTGCATCGGAATTGGATTGGGAGAAGATACCGGCATGCTGATCACAGGCAGCAATAAAATGGAGGCCATTGGAAGTGGGTTGGTGATCATTGTTGATGGACACGATATCCGTCATTGCAATATCGCTGATATACCAGATGGGAATCCACTGAGTATCGAAAATTTGAAAGTACATTTCTGCGAAAAAGGGAATGGATATTTACTAAAAGAAAGAACCTTTTTACCAGAGGTTTCTGCAGGGGCAGTGATCCCCAAAAGCGTGTTTTTCGAATAAAAAAAGCACCGCAAAGCAATGCCTTTTTATTATGAATTATACTGCTTGTATTAGGTAATAATTTTTCTTTCCTTTTTGAACCAGCAAGTATTGCTCATGTAATAAAATGCTGCTATTTACAATAAAATCAGGACCCTCTACTTTTTTCCTGTTGATGCTCACACCTCCGCCCTGTATGGTTCTGCGGGCTTCTCCTTTACTTGGAAAGATACCTGTTTCTGCAAGTAAGCTTACTACATCAATACCTTCCTGAATACTATTTTTTGAAAAAGTACTTTTCACAATACCTTCCATATTGTTGAGGTCATCTTCACTCAAACTATCAGCAGCAGCATGTTGTGTAGCAAACAATTTCTCCGTAGTTTCAATCGCTTTTTCGTATTCGGCTTCCCCATGAACAAACAAGGTGAGTTCCTTCGCCAACTTTTTTTGTAATAATCTGTCAGCTGCATTTTTTTCATGAGATGCAATCAGCCCATCAATCATTTCTTTGGAAAGAAACGTAAATATCTTGATCCATTGTGCAGCATCTACATCCGACGCATTGAGCCAAAATTGATAAAACTGAAAAGGGCTGGTTTTTTCAGCATCTAACCACACATTGCCTTTTTCTGACTTACCGAATTTTCCTCCATCCGCTTTTTTAATGAGCGGGCAGGTAAATGCAAAAGCCTCGCCACCGGCTTTTCTTCTGATTAGTTCGCTTCCTGTAACAATATTTCCCCACTGGTCGCTTCCTCCCATTTGGAGTTTGCAATTTTTGTTGCTGTACAACCAGTAAAAATCATAACCCTGAATAAGTTGGTAAGTGAACTCCGTAAAAGACATCCCATTTTCGCTTTCCAAACGTTTTTTCACACTGTCTTTGGCCATCATGTAGTTCACCGTGATATGTTTGCCGGCATCTCTGATGAAATCAAGAAAGCTAATATTTTTAAACCAATCAAAATTGTTCACCATTTCTGCCGCAGTTGATTTTGATGGGTCGAAGTCTATGAATTTTTCCAGCTGCGCTTGAATGCCAGCCTGGTTTTTGGCCAAAGTATCTTCACTTAACAACGCCCTTTCTTCACTTTTTCCGGAAGGATCACCCACCATTCCGGTAGCCCCGCCAACTAGCGCAACTGGCTTATGACCAGCTTTTTGTAAGTGTACCAGCAAAAGAATAGGTACCAAACTTCCGATATGCAAACTATCAGCTGTTGGGTCAAATCCCACATAACCTGTAGTTACCTCTTTGTTGAGTTGTTCTGCGGTTCCAGGCATGATATCTTGTAACATTCCTCTCCAACGCAGCTCTTCTATGAAACTATTTGTCATTTTATAACGTTTATAATATTGGTCTTGAAAATTCGGTATGCAAAAATGGGTAGTTTTTTTCAAATATGGGTGAAATGAAAGCATTAACCTCAGGCAATCGTATTTTAGCCTTTTTGATTGCTGAATCTGAGTTGTTAAATATATAACATTCGCTTCCTTTATTTACTCATCAAACATAGGCTGAATGTTGTATTTTTGATTAGCTGAAAACTAAAGGAAGGAGCGCACAATTTTGTAGGTATTAATACGTTTTCAAGTGTGGTTTCAAAGGAGGCCACAAAATCTATCAACACTAACACACATGAAAAAAAGCTTTTTTGCTTTGACCTTACTGTCATTGGTAGCCCCTTTTGCCGGGAAAGCCCAATTCAGGAAGTATTCCAACGAATTCTTAAACATAGGTGCAGGCGCACGTGGATTGGCCATGGGCAATGCCCAAGTAGCCACAGCCAATGATGCCACTGCTGGTTATTGGAATCCTGCCGGACTTGTAGGCGTAAAGGACGCTCCCAATGCCGGCATTATGCATGCAGAGTATTTTGCAGGAATTGCCAAATATGACTATGCTTCATTAGCCATTCCTGTTCAAAATAACAAAAGAACCATTGGGTTTTCTTTGCTTCGTTTTGCAGTGGATGATATTCCCAATACGTTGTTCCTGGTTGAACCGGATGGAAGCATCAACTACAACAACATTCAAACCTTTTCTTCTGCTGATTATGCTTTTCTTTTTTCTTTTGCGCAAAATCTAAAAGAAACTGAAAATCACCGCCTTAGCTTTGGCGCCAATGCCAAAGTGATTTACAGAAAAGTAGGAAAATTTGCCAGTGCACTTGGATTTGGCTTAGATGCCGGACTTCAAATGCACGGCGATAAATGGCGTTTGGGCCTGGTAGCAAGAGACATCACTACCACATTTAATGCATGGACATTTAATTTTACAGAGAAAGAAAAAGAAGTGCTATACCTCACCAACAACGACATACCAATAAAATCTACGGAGCTTACTGCACCTCGGGTAGTGCTGGGTGGCGCTTATGAATTTAGGGTGGGCGCTAATGTGAAACTCTTAACCGAAGCCAACCTCGATTTTACTTTTGATGGCAAACGAAACACGGTATTAAGCGGAAATACTTTTAGCGTTGATCCACGGCTTGGGCTAGAAGCCAACATCAAAGACGTATTTTTTGTCAGAGGCGGTATTACCAATTTTCAACAGGCACTCGCTGATGGCGATACACTGAACCAAAAAAGAGTATGGATTTACCAACCCAGTGCAGGTGCGGGCTTTAGAATCAACAATGTGATGTTGGATTACGCTTTCAGCAATCTGGCCAATCAATCCAATCCCTTGTTTACGCACGTATTCTCCATAAGAGTAAACTTTACCAAAAAAGAAGATTAATCCAAATACAACATCTTTTATGATGAAAAAAATACTGACCGCCTTTTTAATCGTTTGTTCCTTCGGCGTTACTGCACAGCAGCTCAACAACTCCTGGATCGATTACAGTAAAACTTACTATAAGTTTTTTGTGGCCAAAGATGTCATTACCCGAATTCCTACATCAGTTCTTTCTTCATCAGGATTGGGATCTGTAAATGCAGATCATTTTCAGTTATGGAGAAACGGACAACAAGTGCGGCTGTTTACTTCTGTGAGCAATGCACCGCTGGGAGCTTCAGATTTTATAGAATTCTGGGGTCAAATGAATGATGGAAGGCCAGACAGAGAGTTGTTCCGCGTTGCAGATTTCCAGCTAAATGATAAGTTTAGTTTAGAAACGGATACGGCCGCTTATTTTTTAACAGTGAACACCGCTGGTGGCAATCTTCGCTACAACAACGCCGTAAATGCCGCCCCCAGTGCTGCTACGCCTGATGCCTTTTTTATGCGTACGATCGATGAACAATTTAAAACTACACTCAACAGAGGATACGCCAATAGAGTGGGAGAATATGTGTATTCATCTTCTTACGATCAAGGGGAAGGCTGGACGGGTCCTAATATTATACCTGCCGGGGTTTTTCAACACAGATTTTTAGGGCTCAATGTTTTTACTGCTGGTCCTGCCAATAGTTTTACGCTTAAAGTAAATGCCGCGGGTAACGCAGAAAATGCACGTAACATTAGAATCAATGTAAACGGACCTACCGGCACAGAAGTATTCAATCAGCCGATGCCTTTCTTTACTTATAAAAAGGCAACCATTCCTAATTTGCCGCTTTCATTGTTTACCAATACTTCCAATATAATAATAGCTGCAACCAACGTTTCTTCCGTAAGTACCGATCGCATGGTTGTTGCCAGCCTCTCTATCACTTATCCGTCAACTTTTAATTTTAACAACGAAAAGAGCTTCTATTTTGAACTGGGAGCTTCCCCCTCAGGAAATAATTTGAACATTAACAACTTTAATACAGGAGCCGTTGCCCCTGTATTGTATGATATGACCAATGGACTTAGATACATTGGTGAAATTGTATCTACCGCTGGTAGGGTTAAGTTTGTTTTGCCCGCATCTGCACTTCCAGTAAGAAGATTTGTATTGATGAATGCCCAGGCTGCCGAAATCAATAACATCAGTAGTGTTACCAGCAGAAATTTTATCAATTATGGCAACGCAGCCAACCAGGCAGATTACCTGGTCATTAGTAATAAAGATCTTTACAACGATGGTAATGGGAATAACAACGTAGAGCAATACCGTGCCTATAGGGCTTCTACGAATGGCGGTAATTTTAATAGTAAAATATTCGAAATTAGTGAGTTGACTGATCAATTCGCCTTTGGTATAAAAACGCATCCTGCCGCCATTAGGGATTTTGTAAGGTATGCCGATAGAAACTTTACCGTTAAGCCGAAATATGTAATGATCATTGGCAGAGGCGTAGATTATTACGAAGCAATGTTAAACAGAACGAATGCGGTTATGCCTGTTTTGAACAAAGTGCCCACTTTTGGTTGGCCGGCCTCCGATATATTGCTGGTTTCAGAACCAGGTACCACCATGCCGATTGTACCGATTGGAAGATTGGGTGCTATCAATGGCGGGGAGATCACTGGCTATCTGCAAAAAGTAATTGAATATGAAACTGCGCAACGTATTTCAAGTCCTTATGTAGCAGACAAAGCTTGGATGAAAAAATATATGCACGTAATCGGAGGGAAAGACGTGTCGGAAAACGAAACCTTTAAAACCTATATGGATGGGTACAAAAGAATTGCAGAAGATACTCTATTAGGCGCAAGCGTAGAAACTTTTTCCAAAACATCTACTGGCTCTGTACAACAAGCCAACAGCCAACGTATAGAACAGCTTTTTACTGAAGGGTTAGGCTTTATTGGATACTTCGGCCACTCATCTGCCAACACGTTTGAATTCAATTTGAGTAATCCGGAATTGTACAACAATGGGGGTAAATATCCCTTCTTTAATGTGAGCGGATGTAGTGCAGGAAACTTCTTTAATTTCGATCCTTCAAGAGCAGGTGGTGTGCTGTCTTTATCGGAAAAATATATACTCGCTCCTCAAAGAGGTAGTATCGGATTTTTAGCAGATACTCACTTTGGCATTCCTCCATTTCTAAATTTCTACAATACCAATTTCTACTTCAACTTCAGCAAAAACATGTATGGAAATTCTGTAGGAAATCAGGTAAAAGAAGTATCGGCTTCATTGGGAGCTTCCAATCCCAACCTTGATTATTATACCAGAATACATTTGGAACAAATTGCTTTGCATGGAGATCCTGCTATTAAAATTTATTATAGTGAAAAACCAGACTTCGTTATAGAAGATCCAATGGTGCTGGTTAGTCCGAACATCATTTCTGTTGCAGATGCCAATTTTTCTCTGAAAGTAAAAATGCAGAACATTGGTAAAGCAGTGGGAGATTCCATATTTGTAACTGTAAAATGGAAATTACCAAACGATTCTATCAAAGTGTTATTCAACAAACAAATAGCTGCCATCAGGTCTATCGATTCTTTGTTGTTCACCGTTCCTATTAATCCGCTCACCGATAAAGGGTTGAACCAACTCATCATCGAATTGGATAAAACCAACAAAGTGGATGAACTGTTTGAAACCAATAATACCGTTACCAAAGAGTTCTACATTTTTGAAGATGAGTTAAGGCCCACCTACCCTTACAATTTTTCTATACTCAATTCATCCAGTATTACTTATGTGGCCAATACTGCCAATCCTTTGGGCGAAAACAGGCAATACCAATTTGAGATCGATACGACAGAATTGTTCAACTCAAGTTTTAAAAGAACCATTGCCAACAACGGTATTGGCGGGATCGTTCAGTTCAGTCCTTCCAATATGAGCTATACAGATAGCACCGTGTATTACTGGAGGGTAGCCATGACGCCCACGGGCATCAATCCGATTATTTGGAACAGCTCTTCTTTTATTTATTTGCCCAACAGTACGCCTGGTTTTAACCAATCACACTTCTATCAACATAAAAAATCTATTTACAATAACATTAATCTCACAAGCGATAGGAAGTTGGTGTATCCTCAGTTGGCGAGAAATATTACCATCAGAACAGGCTTACATCCATTCGTTAACTTTACAAGGATAAATGTAAATCTTGACTTTGACCAACAAGAACTGTATGGCTGCAGATTTAATTCAATTCAGTTCTACATATTTGATACGGTGACGCTGAAGCCCTGGAAGAATACTAATATTAGCCCAACCCAAGCCCAATATGGTAGCTGGCCTGTTTGCCAAAACAGTGCAACACCCACCGAACCAGGCCGTTATTTCTTTGAATTTCCTTACGATAACTCTAACGGCATTCCTTATAGAAAACGTGCAATGGATTTTATAGATGCCATACCAACTGGTATGTATGTAGCCATCACCAATCTTGGGAATAAAAATTCCAATACTACTTTCATCAATCAGTGGATGGCAGATACATCCCTGTATGGTTCTGGCAACTCTTTGTACCACAAATTAAAGTCGATTGGGTTTACCAGCATCGATAGTTTTAGAAGAAGTTTGCCATTTTTATATTTCTATAAAAAAGGAAGTGCAGCGTTCACACCTATTCAGCAAATAGGCCCGAGCGATACCAATCAAATTGAACAAATTATCACCTTAAATTCATTGATTCCTGAAGGAACGATTGAGTCTCCAACTTTTGGTCCAGCCACTTCCTGGAATGAATTGCATTGGCGCGGTAGCAGTAATGACCCTACCAACACCGATACCACCAGTATTCAAGTGTGGGGTGTGAGAAACGACGGGTCCTCTGCATTGATGGCCACGGTTGCTCCTTCGAGAGATACTACTTTGTCTTTCATCAATCCGGTCACATATCCTTATTTGAGACTCAAAATGTTTAACAAGGATGATAGAAATCTAACGCCTCAACAGCTTACCTACTGGAGAATCAATGCCAGCCTGGCTCCTGAAGGGGCAGTGGCACCCAACATCTTATATAGCATGAGTGCCGATACGGTAGACCAGGGTGGTAAAATTGATTTCAAACTGGCATTTAAAAATATCAGTCAAACCGCTTTCGATAGTCTGATCAAAGTGAAACTCATCATTACCGACCGGTACAATGTACCACATCCTATTGATGTGCCTCAACGAAAAGCACTGGTGGCAGGTGATACTTTGACGGTGAGTTACCTGATCGAAACCAAAGATTATCCAGGTTCTAATACGCTCTTCATAGAGTTTAATCCCGATAATCACCAGCCAGAACAATTGCATTACAACAACATTCTATACAAAGAATTTTATGTGCGGGAAGACAATTATAATCCTTTACTAGACGTCACCTTTGATGGGGTGCACATTCTGAACAAGGATATTGTTGCTTCCAAACCAAATGTTTTGATCAAGCTGAAAGACGAAAGCCGGTTCCTGGAATTAAAAGATACCTCATTGATGAAAGTGCAGGTAAGATTCCCGAATCAAACCATCAGAGAATATAATTTCGGCGACAGCATGATATTTATTCCTGCCAACTTAAGTTCCAATGGTGAAAACACCGCCAGCATAGAAATGAAGCCCTTCTTCCCTGAAGATGGAGAATATGAACTGATCGTTTCTGGCAGGGATGTAAACGGGAACAAAGCCGGTGCATTGGATTATAAAGTGAGCTTTAGTGTGATCAACAAACCGATGATCTCTAACCTGCTCAACTACCCCAATCCTTTCACCACATCTACCGCATTTGTATTCACGGTTACGGGAAGTGAAGTGCCGCAAAACATTCGCATTCAAATTTTAACCATCACCGGTAAAGTGGTGAGAGAAATTACCAAAGATGAATTAGGACCGATTCATATCGGCAGAAACATCACGGAATTCAAATGGGATGGTACGGATATGTACGGACAAAAATTGGCCAATGGGGTGTACATCTACAGAGTACTCACCAACCTGAATGGCAAATCGCTTGATAAATACAGAGCAGAGGGCGACAATACCGATAAATTCTTCAACAAAGGATACGGTAAAATGTACCTGATGCGCTAATTTTTTCTATAATCGCAAACGAACCAAAGGCTGCTTTAACCGAGCAGCCTTTTTTATTTCTACTTTTGCAAAAAAAGGGATATAGATATTATGGCTAAAATAGCAATCAACATAGCAACAGGAAGTTTACAAAAAGAGGAAATGATTGTAGGAATCGATTTGGGTACCACCAACAGTTTGGTAGCCATCATTCATCCTGAAACCAAACAACCTGTTGCGTTAAAAGAGCACAACAGCTCCTCTTTGGTGCCATCCGTACTGTATTTTGACGATAACGGTCAGGTAACGGTAGGTGAAGCAGCTCTTCCATTTTTGCTCACCGCCCCTCAGCAAACTATTTTTTCGGCAAAAAGATTGATGGGCAAAAGCTATAAAGACCTGAGTGCACATGCAGCAGCATTCAGTTATAAAATCATCGATGACAATTCAGAGGGATTGGTAAAAGTGCAGGTAGGCAACACGTTTTATTCTCCGGTAGATCTTTCTGCACTTATTTTAAAGGAGTTGAAAAATAGGGCAGAGCATATCCTTAAAACACCGGTAAACAAAGCCGTGATCACTGTTCCGGCTTATTTCAATGATTCGCAGCGACAAGCTACGAGGGATGCCGGAAAGCTGGCAGGCCTCGACGTGTTAAGAATTATCAATGAACCCACAGCCGCCAGTTTGGCCTATGGCATAGGGCTGGATCCTTCGGAAACCAAGATCATTGCGGTGTATGATTTGGGTGGTGGTACATTTGATGTATCGATCTTAAGATTAACTGCTGGTATTTTTGAAGTGCTCGCTACCCATGGTGATACCTACTTAGGAGGGGATGATATGGATAGAATGATTGCACAACACTGGTGTAAAGAAGCAGGAATTGATGAACAAGAATTAAACAACAACCATCAGTTGGCACAGGAACTGCGATTAAAAGCAGAGGAGGCCAAAAAATACCTATCCGAACAAGATCATTTTGAAACCAGCCTGAATGGAAAACAAATCAGCCTCTCCAAACAAATCTTTGAATCATTGATAGAATCGTTCGTTACCAAAACCATCAATAGTTGCAAAGCCGCATTAAAAGACGCATTACTCAGCATCAAAGAAATTGATACGGTGGTGATGGTAGGCGGAAGTACGAGGGTACCCTTGGTAAAACAAAGGGTAAGTGAATTTTTTGAACAGGAAGTCAACGACAGTGTTCACCCAGATGAAGTAGTGGCATTGGGTGCGGCTATTCAAGCAGATATTTTAGCAGGCAACAACAAAGACACACTGTTATTGGATATTACCCCATTAAGTGTAGGAATAGAAACGTCTGGTGGTTTAATGGATGTACTGATCCCACGAAATGCAAAAATCCCAACGAAGTCTGCCCGGCAATACACCACACAAATAGACGGGCAGTCTAACATGCGCATCAGTGTGTTTCAAGGAGAAAGAGATTTGGTAAACGACAACCGCAAGTTGGCCACTTTTCATTTAAAAGGCATACCGGGTATGCCAGCAGGCTTGCCCAAAGTGGAGGTGAGTTTTATGATCAATGCAGATGGCATTCTTACTGTTACGGCCAAGGAACTAAGAAGTGGGGTAGAACAAAGTATTGAAGTAAAACCGCAGTATGGCATGGATGATGCCGATGTAGAAAAAATGTTGATGGATTCTATCACCCATGCGAAAGATGATATTGCCGCCAGAGCGCTGGCCGAAGCCAAAGCAGAAGGCGAACAATTGTTGAAAACCACCGAACGTTTTTTACAAAAGAACGCTTCTTTTTTACAACCTGCCGAGTTAATGGATACCGCTAATGCTATGCAGGCGTTGCAGTTAGCCATCACCATGGATGACAAAAACCTCATACAAACCAAAACTACTATTCTCAATGATATTTCTCGTCCGTATGCAGAAAGATTGATGGATGAAGCCGTTTCTAAAGCGATGAAAGGGAAGGCGATTTAGGTTTTAATATCAACACCAATAAAACGAGTAACATAAAGCAAAATACCACAAGACTTATCAGCATGCCCTTTTTTATAATGGCTGGTTCAAATATAATGCTGACATTGTTGTCTCCTTCTTGAAGAGGCAAACTCATGAAACTCGTACCCTCTTTAGCGATCATCTCAAATTTGCCATTAACTATGGCAGTCCAATGAGGATAATAGTTTTGTTGAATTATTAAATGATCTCCGATATTTACTGCATTTACTTCCACATGAATTTTATTTGGCGAGAACGATAAGATGTTGACATTACTTTTCTTTTTCTCTTTCACAAAGAGAAAAGGTTTATTAAAATATTTTGAATGATTGGATCCGCTACTATCTGCAAAAAATACTTTCATATTTTTTAGTTGGATAGGATAGGGTACTTCTTTTACCGTTCCGATTTGTTTATTAAACATGCTCCAGCTACCAATGAGTTCATGTTGATCAATGGGTAAACTGTCGTTCAATTCAATGCTATGCATAGGCGGAATTGGAATTCCTTTTGGAGATTGGTTCAACACTGCTTGTACTTGATGTAGAGAAGCTTTCCCTGCACCTGTAAATGGCACTACCAACAAAGTGGCTACTATCATATCAATTGCTATTACTTTTAACAGCATTAAAAGATTCGCTGTTTTTAGTGATTGCCAGATGAGCCATAGAAATAGCATTTGAAAAATTCCTTGTATCCAAAAGCAATCGTAAAAACTTATTTTGTTTAGCAACAATTTGATAGAAGCAGTGATGGAAGATTGATTCGATATTTCATCCGTAAAATGCAAAAAACTAGAAGTTGTAGCAGACTGATAGGTAGACCAAAAAAAGACGACGACATTCAACGTCATTATAAAAGAAAAGATCCATTTGATGTTCCCTTCAAATTTTTTCTCGATCTTAAAATATTGACCTAGCTCAATAGATGCAACTATTATAAATGAAAGAAGCGCAAAAATGCGAAATTCTCCTTTCAGTCTCACATAACCGATCAATGGTAAAACCCTAGAAGTAATAGATTCGAAAAAAGCAGCAGTCGATAATAGAAAAAAGAAAAGACCTAAGCCAATTAAAAATTTTTGTAAGCTTGTTTTTTTTCCGAAGATACAAAAAAGGAAGAAGAGTAAGAATGGCAATCCAAAGTAAGAATTTCTAAGGGTAAGGTCTGATACAAACCAAGTCTCGTTTTTCATGCTAGCCATTGGATATAGTACGCTTAACCATGACTGGATACTAATAAAATCTTCTGCTTTTTTTAAGAAACTATTTTCTTCTCCCCTTACAAAGTTGGGAATGATATCAGCATAACCTGCCATCATTCCAACCGAAACAAGTAGTAAGAGGAAGGAGAAACCAACATGTGGTAAAATTATTTTTTTTAAGATCAAAGATTTTTTGAATGAGGTTAAGTCACTTAAAAAAAGATACAACGCCAAGGGTACAAAAAAATACACAGCCCCAATGATGATCCCGGGATGGGCAGAAGAAAGGAACAAGTAAAAAAGAATAACGTTCAGCAGAATAATTTTTAAGGACGGACTTTTAACTAAGAGGAAATAACTCCAGCAACAGCAAGGTAAAAATGCTGAACCGCTTACCCAGTTAAAATGTTGTAAATGACCGGCATGGTATCCGCAACACATGAAAACGATGGCAGCTGCTATGCTGAGTTCTTTTTTTAATTCAAAATAACTTGTCAACTTATACATTCCCACAGCCCCGATAAAAAGGTAGAGAAATAATTCTAATGTAAAACTGTATGCATTGTATCCAACTGTAGAAGCCATCAGCCAGGTGATGGGACTCCAATAACCACCACTCATGTCGCCATACTGCGGAAATCCAAAATTGATGTAGGGATTCCACAATGGTAGGTAGCCATCCGATAGACTTTCGCTCATAAAAAATTTAGGGGGAAAGTATCCAGTAAAAGCATCATTTTTGATAAAAAATAGCATGGAAGAAACAGGAAGAAAGGCAAGAAACATCGTTATAGCAAAAAAGAATAGTATCTTGATAGAACTCCAGTTTGATTTTGGATAAACTTGCATTTAATAAAAATACAGCATTCGAATAAAATGACTAAAAGAACTTTTGACGACTTTGATGATTATGCCAACGAGTACCGTACAATACACACCAAGAATGTAGCTTTGAGTGGTGCCGACAGTTTTTATTTTGCAGAAATGAAAGTTAAAATACTTCAATCGTATGAAGCCAATATGCAACAGCAAGTATTGGATATTGGTTGCGGAGACGGAACGACTGAATATTTTATGCAAAAGTATTTTTCTAATTGGTTCGTTACAGGAATAGATGTCTCGGAAAAGAGTATTCGTGCTGCAAAAGAAAAAAAAATCGGTTCATCTATTTTTCAAGTGTACGATGGAAGCCATATTCCGCTGGCAGAAAATTCCATCGATGTGGTGTTTGTAGCGGGTGTACTTCACCATGTGAGCTTCGAACTACATTTAAATATTTTACAAGAAATCAGAAGGGTTTTAAAACCTGGCGGACGTTTGTATCTTTTTGAACACAATCCTTTTAATCCAATAACGAAATATCTGGTCAATACCTGTGTTTTTGATCAGGATGCAAAATTATTGAGGAGTAACTACTGCGCTAGTGTGATAAAATTGGCCAAACTTTCGATTACAAAAATTACTTTCATTATTTTTTTTCCAAGAAAAGGACTTTTGTCGAAGTTAATTTTTCTTGAAAAATACCTACATGGGTTGCCATTGGGAGGTCAATATTTTATCAGGGCATTAAAGGGATAGGGCTATATGTTGATCGATTTGTTAATCAGATAGAGTGGTCTTTTTTTGGTTTCTGTAAATAAACTCGCAATATATTCTCCCAACAACCCTATGGCTAGGAGCTGCGTGCCGCCTAAGAACATAGTGGCAATGATTATAGAAGCCCATCCCGGTACGGTATCACCTTTGAAGTATGCGATCAAAGCAAAAGCTGCAAACCCAAAAGCAGCCAACGATATAAAACTTCCAATGAGCAACGCGATCCTTAATGGTTTAAAACTAAAAGAGGTAGTTCCTTTTAAAGCCAACCTAAACATTTGCCCTAAAGAATACTTTGTTTTTCCGAATTGTCGGGCAGGTGCTTCAAACTGAATGGTGGTCGTTTTAAATCCAATCCAACTAAATAGGCCTCTTAAAAATAATTCGCGTTCATCAAAGCGAAGAATACTTTCTAAAACCTTTCTATTAAACACTTTGAAATCCGCCACTCCATTTTCAATTTTAGTATCAGATATAAAGTTGATGAATCGGTAGAATAAATTAGAAAGGAATAATTTGCCTCCACTTATTTCTTTTGTGGCTATTCTTTTGGTTAGAACAAGATCATA
Source organism: Chitinophagales bacterium (assembly GCA_038249665.1). Classification (GTDB taxonomy): domain Bacteria; phylum Bacteroidota; class Bacteroidia; order Chitinophagales; family Chitinophagaceae; genus Ferruginibacter. Next base: position 12,138 of record JBBSDF010000042.1, on the reverse strand, counting down.
TCCTTTTTCTAGTTCATTCAAAAGTGTAGGAATCAAAACTGGTGGATGTTGGAGATCACCATCCATGATAATGATCTTGTTACCAATACAGTGCTGCATACCTGCCATCAATGCGTTTTGATGACCAAAATTTCTGCTGAGCGAAATACATTTTATTCTTTTATCCTCCTCAGCAAATTGTTCAATGATGGTCAATGTAAGGTCTTTACTGCCATCATCTATAAAAATATATTCCGTGTTATTATCACTGTACAAGTACAGTTCATTTAATAACGGTTCAATATTTTCCGCTTCGTTGTAAACTGGTATGATGATACTGAGCAAAGTTGGCAGGTTTGATAATTAGTAATTATAAAAGTAAGTAATAATGTTTTGATACGGGTTTCATGCTATCATTTTTGCAACATCGCCATCCTGTTCACATACTTTCCAATCATGTCGAATTCAATATTCACTACGGAGCCCACATGCACGCCGCTGATATTAGTGTGGTGATAAGTGTAAGGAATGATGGCCACCTTAAAGCTGTTGAGGCCAATGTCGAAAAGCGTAAGGCTGGTACCGTTAATGGTAATGGATCCTTTTTCGATGATCAGGGAAGCAAAAGATACCGGTATTTCGAAACGGTATTCCCAGCTCCCGTCTTTTTCAATGGCTTCTATGCAAGTAGCAGTACTGTCTACATGCCCCTGAACAATGTGTCCATCCAGCCTGCCATTCATCTGCATGCAGCGTTCTAGGTTCAAAATACTGCCGACCGTTAGGCTGCCCAAATTTGTTTTCTGAAGCGTTTCCGCAATGGCAGTCACTCGATGTTGGTCGTTTTCGATGGCCTCCACCGTGAGGCAAACCCCATTATGACTCAGGCTTTGATCTACTTTTAATTCATTACTGAGGGAAGAAGCTACCCAAAAACTGATATTGGTGCCGCTCGATTCAATGGCTTTAATAGTGCCGGTGGTTTCAATGATTCCTGTAAACATGGCAACAAATTTCGGAAATCTTCATCAGATTTTCTTTTTTTAAATATTTCTATTATCTTTGCCGCCCTGCTGCACGAGATGGCAGAATTTTTTCACATAAAGGAGGTATATACAATGCTTATTATCGATTCTAAAGATTGCGAAAACATAGACAAGGCGCTCAAAAAGTACAAGAAGAAATTTGAGAAAAGTCGTACCCTGTTGCAATTAAGAGAAAGACAGGCTTTCATGAAGCCGTCTGTTCGTCGTCGTACCCAGGTACTGAAGGCAGTTTACAAGCAACAGCTTGCAGCAGGCAAATTTGACTAGTCTGATATTTAAGCCAGCAACATATTCACTGATAGCCGGGTTTACTTAACTTTGGTTATCAGTTTTTTTATGCCCCACACTATTGAGCACTATATCACCGATTTTCTTCAATACCTGCAGTTTCAAAAGCGGTACAGCAGGCACACCATTGTTTCTTATGAAACCGACCTGGTGGCATTCAAAGACTTCCTGGCTATTCAGTTTGGTGAAACACCCATCCAGGAAATAAAACCTGCCTTTGTGAGAACATGGCTGGCCAGCTTAAAAGAAGCAGGCAATACCTCCCGAACCATCAACCGTAAAATTTCTGCTTTAAAATCATTTTTTAAATACCAGGTTAAAAAACAGGTCCTGCCATCCAGCCCCATGGCCGTGATCAGCTCACCGAAAAATGCCAAAAGATTGCCTCAGTTTGTAGAAAGATCAGATATGGCGCTACTTTTCGAACACGTGGAGTTTCCCAACGATTGGGAAGGGCATACCGCCAGGCTCATTTTAGAAATTTTGTATAATTGTGGGCTGCGACAAGCCGAGCTCGTCAGTTTGCAACAAATGAATGTAGACTTTAGCAATGCCGCACTCAAAGTGTTGGGTAAGGGGAACAAAGAGCGTATCATTCCCGTTTCATCTTTACTCCTCAAGAGCATCAAAGCGTATATTTCGCTTAAAAACAGTATTCTTCCAGGTCAACAAAACAGCCACTTACTACTCAATAAAAAGGGCGAAAAATTAGGAGCCCGATACGTTTACACGGTGGTAAAAAAATATTTGAGCCTCGTTACAACCATCGAAAAACGGAGTCCCCACGTTCTCCGCCATAGTTTTGCCACCCACCTTACTAACAATGGCGCCGACTTAAATGCGGTGAAAGAATTATTGGGACATAGCAGTTTGGCCGCCACCCAGGTATATACCCACAACAGTATCGAAAGGCTACAGGAAGCTTTTAAAAAGGCCCATCCCAAAGCCTGAAAATTTAATATTTTTTAGTAAAATTTTATTTTGAAAAACACGTTTGTTCCATTAACTTCATTGTCCCATTTATTTGACTATCTAAATGTTCTAAGCCTATGTAGTGTCTTTACCTATTTCAATTTTTTTTCACCATTTAAACGAAAGTCTTATGAATGTAAATATTCAGACAGTCCATTTTGATGCAGATTCCAAGCTTGTAGCGTACATTGAAAAGAAAGTGAGTAAGCTTCCGCAGTTTCACGACAGGATAACGAAAGTGGATGTTTATTTGAAACTAGACAATATTGTGCACAATATAAAAGACAAAATAGCCGAGATCAAGGTATCTATTCCGCGACATGAATTTTTCGTAAAACAGTCGTCCAAATCTTTTGAAGAAAGTTTTGACGAGGCGATGGATGCGTTGATTAGCCAGATCAAAAGAAAAAAAGAAAAATTAGCCGCTTAATTGGCCTCCGATATTTGTTTAAAAACCTGCTACAACCGAGCAGGTTTTTTGTTTTTTAGGACCCTTATAAAAATTCTATAAAAAAATTTGTATCAAAATTTTTGTATTAATCATTTTCACCTACCTTTGCCTTCCCAAAAAAAGGGGTACGCATTTGTGCCCTTAAACAAAGGAAAGTTCTTTATAATCTTACATTTCACGTAGTAGCTCAGTTGGTCGAAGATTTTCGTTTCGACCCCAGGAGGAACAGAGAATCAAGATCCCGATCAAAATCGGGATAGAGCAATAAGCCGAAGTAGCTCAGTTGGTAGAGCAGCTGATTTGTAATCAGCAGGTCGCGGGTTCGACTCCCTTCTTCGGCTCTGAATTTTGGGCAGATGGCCGAGTGGTTAAAGGCGACAGACTGTAAATCTGTTCTCTCACGAGTACGTAGGTTCGAAACCTACTCTGCCCACTCTTTCAAACTTGCAGAAGTGCAATTTGAAAAATAGTAGTTCTTTATATTAGCAAATTTGCTGATTAGCAAAAATGCACAGGATTAAATGCGGAAGTAGCTCATTTGGTAGAGCGGTAGCCTTCCAAGCTTCAGGTGGCCGGTTCGAGCCCGGTCTTCCGCTCATTTAAGTTCATTGTAAAGCCGTATAGGTTTTGCTCTGCAAGCCGTGGTAGCTCAGGGGTAGAGCACTTCCTTGGTAGGGAAGGGGTCGTGAGTTCGATTCTCACCTATGGCTCAAAAAATTAAAAAGGGTCAATAGTCCCGATGCTGGTTTGAAAAGCGAAAGCCTATCTTATCTTCACCAAAAAAATTAGTCGATGGTTTTGCCGACTCAAAAAAGCAACCAATATTCAAAACAACATTTAAAAAGTACAAAAATGGCAAAAGAGTCTTTCAAAAGGGATAAACCCCATCTTAACGTTGGTACTATTGGTCACGTGGATCATGGTAAAACAACCTTAACAGCCGCTATAACCGATGTTTTGTCAAAAAAAGGTTTAGCGGAGAAAAAAAATTACGATGATATTGATGGTGCTCCTGAAGAAAAAGAAAGGGGTATCACTATTAATACCGCTCACGTTGAGTACGCTACGGTTACTCGTCACTATGCCCACGTTGACTGTCCAGGTCACGCCGACTATGTGAAAAACATGATTACCGGTGCTGCTCAAATGGATGGCGCTATTCTCGTAGTAGCTGCTACCGATGGCCCAATGCCCCAAACCAAAGAGCATATCTTGTTGGCTCGTCAGGTAGGTGTTCCTCAGATCGTTGTTTTTATGAACAAAGTAGATCTGGTAGATGATCCGGAATTATTGGAACTGGTAGAAATGGAAATCCGCGAATTGCTGACTTCTTATGGCTTCGACGGCGACAATACCCCAATTATCCAGGGTTCTGCAACTGGCGCTTTGGCTGGTGACGAAAAATGGATTGCAAAAATCGAAGAATTGATGGACGCTGTTGATAGCTATATTCCTTTGCCTCCACGTCTGGTAGATTTACCTTTCTTGATGAGTGTGGAAGATGTATTCTCTATCACTGGTCGTGGTACTGTTGCTACTGGTCGTATCGAAAGAGGACGTATCAAAGTAGGCGAAGCAGTAGAAATCGTTGGTTTGATGGAGAAAGCCCTGACATCAGTTTGTACTGGTGTGGAGATGTTTAAGAAACTGCTTGATGAAGGTGAAGCAGGTGATAACGCAGGTTTGCTTTTACGTGGTATTGAAAAGACTCAAATCCGTCGTGGTATGGTTCTTTGCAAGCCAGGTTCTATCACTCCACACACCGAATTTAAAGGTGAAGTGTATGTGTTGAGCAAAGAAGAAGGTGGTCGTCATACACCATTCTTTAACAAATATCGTCCTCAGTTCTACTTCCGTACTACAGACGTAACTGGTGAAGTTACTTTGAACGCTGGTACAGAAATGGTGATGCCTGGTGATAACACCAACCTCACTGTAAAACTGATCCAACCCATCGCAATGGAAAAAGGTTTAAAGTTTGCGATTCGTGAAGGTGGCCGTACCGTAGGTGCTGGTCAGGTGACTGATATCATCAAATAATTTTCAGTACTTAGTATTAGTACAGAGAAATAAAATAGTATTTATATCTTTACAAAGTACTTAGATCTTTCATCTAAGTACTTTGTTCTTTATAGTACATACTTTCTACGGGCATGGTGCAACGGTAGCATACGGGTCTCCAAAACCTTTGATCTGGGTTCGAATCCTAGTGCCCGTGCTAATTATTTTTATGTGCAGGTAATATTGCCCGCCATAACAGGTTTAGTACAAATTGTTTTTACATCTGCATATTTGCTTAATCGCTTATTTTGCACATACGTTTTTAATTATGAACAAATTCGGAGCATTCGTAAAAGATTCTTACGTAGAACTTACAGAGAAAGTAAGCTGGCCCAAATGGGAACAGCTTCAACAATCTACCATGATTGTACTGGGCGCCACTTTATTCATCACCGCTATTGTAGCTCTGATGGATTTTGTAGCCAATGGTTCAATGAAATTTATTTACTCTTTATTTGCCTGATAATTATGACAGAAGAAATAATCACCATAGAGGAGGCCAAATCCGAAAAAGAGAGCAGATGGTATGTGCTAAGGGTAGTGAGTGGCAAAGAACGTAAAATCAAGGAATACCTTGATAAGGATATCGTACGTAATAACTGGACTGGCATTATCAAACAAATTTTTCTACCAGTAGAAAAAGTGTACAAGGTAGCCAATGGTAAAAAAGTAATGCGGGAGCGTAACTTCTATCCTGGTTATATCATGATCGAAGTAACCGATGGTAAATTGACCGACGATATCATTCAGCACGTGAGTAACATCAGCAATGTGATGCACTTTCTTACAGATGGCAAAGGCTCTAAAGGGAATATTATTTCATTGCGCAAAGCCGAAGTGAATAAAATGTTGGGTAAAGTTGATGAAATGAGCGACGCTGGTGGTGTGACCATGAGCGAGCCTTTTATCATCGGCGAAACCATCAAAATCATCGACGGACCTTTCAACGATTTCAACGGTGTAATTGAAGAAGTGAGCGACGAGAAGAAAAAATTAAAAGTTCAGGTAAAAATATTTGGTAGAGCTACCCCCGTAGAGCTGAGCTACATGCAAGTTGAAAAATTGGCTTAATTAACTTACTTATTAAAAAATAATACAATGAAAAAATTTATCGCGCTCTTACCAGCACTGTTGTTCTCTTTTTTATTAATGGCACAACCGCCACAGGTTCCTGCAGAAAAAGGGGCGTCTTTTGGTAATAAAGTAGCCGGCGAAGAAACAGCAGTTTCTGCAGATTTATTGACTGCTAACCTTACTACAGAAGGACAAACCAAAGAGATGGTGGTTAAAGGAAAAATCAAAGAAGTGTGTAAAGCAGAGGGTTGCTGGGTGCGCATGGAAACCAAAGAAGGTTCTTTTCTGATTAAAATGAAAGACCATGCATTTTTGGTGCCCGTAGCGATGGAAGGCAGAACAGTGGTAGTAAGCGGCACCGCTACATTTAAAGAAACGACTGTTGCTCAATTACGCCACTTTGCAGAAGATGCAGGAAAATCAGCAGAAGAAATTGCAAAAATTACAGAGCCAAAAAAGGAAGTTGTAATGCAGGCAACGGGTATTAAAGTTGTTGAATAATACGTACTGTATATAAAAAAAATTGTGCCTCACCTGTTTTGGTGGGGCATTTTTAATTAGAGGTACGATGCGCCTTGTTACCACCGAATATGTTTAAAAAGCCCTTATTTGTTATTGGCTACTGAATCTATTGCATCCACTTTTTTGAATGCAAAGGACTGTTTTTTTTGTTGACCAATTAAGCTGCCCTCAAACATACCAAAGGAGATGCTTTTATGTAGCTGTTATAGGGGTTTGCGGACGGATGCTTCCAGGTCGGCCTACCTTACATTGCCCATCGCGTTGTTTGTTTTATTGTCGATTTTTCTTCCATTTTTTAAGAAATACCAACCTTATTTTTATTATACCGCAATATTGCTATTACCTGTTTTAATCATCCTTTTTTCGAATGCCGGTTTGTTCAAAACATGGGGAAATTACTGGGATGCAACGCAGTTAAAATACCTTAGAAATCCAACAGCGGCCCGGGCATCCATTGCACATTTACCGGTTACCTCGATTTTAATTGGTTTTGAGCTGTTGTTTCTGCTAGTTTACATTTTCCTTAAACGTTGAATCATGCCGGCTGTTGGGTTACTAAAAACAACACAGAATAAATGGTTGTCGGCTGTAGCACTGTTGATACGCACTCCGCTTTTATCATTCCATTAGGGGGCTTCAACTGTATCCAATTAACCAAAGCAATGTTTACTATAGTCAGTATGCATTTTCTAACCAGGCAGCTATGAACGCTGTATGGAATTCCATGAGCAGTCTAACACAAAATTGCAAAGATGCAAACAATCCTTTTAAAGTGGTTTCTGAAAAAGAATCACATCTTACTCTCGACAGCATTTATGCATCCGGCGATAGAACTGATAAAGGGATTGTAGGCATACTAAGGGGCAAACTGTCACAGCCTGCCGCATCTATTGTGAAGAACCCTGCTAAAGCTGCAAAATTGCCCATGCTGAGAAAAACGTTTAGTACCAATAAATACCACACCTCTTTTTTTATGGCGGTGAATTGGAGTTTGCCAATATGAAAGCATACCTCCTGCAGAAACATTTCGACGAATTCATATCTGTTAAAGATTTTCAAGATAAAGACCTTAATTCTAAATGGGGAGCGCACGATAGAGTGGTAGCCGATACCTTACAACGATATTTGCAACAAACCCAGACTCCCTTTTTCACCACCTGACTTAATTTGGGCAGTCAGGAGCACATGGAAATACCTACTGGCCCGCTTTTCCCCGGAAGTGTGGATGAAGATGAGTATTTCAATTCGCTGCATGATACCGATGAGGTGCTGTATCAGTTTCTCCGACAAGCCGGGCAACAAAGCTGTTGGGCCAATACGGTCGTAATCGTTACCGGCGGCCGAACTTCGTTGGGAAGATTTTAGAACACCCTTGTTGTTTTTGGGCGGGGCATTGGAACAAACGGATATTAGAATCAGTGAAGCGGGCTTCACAAACAGATATAGCGGCCACTCTTTTAGCACAATTAAATGTTCCGTTTACAGACTATAACCGGAGTAGATATATGCTGTGACCGATGTATAAACCCTTCGCTTACTTTAGTCTTAACAATGGGTTTTGGGTGGGTAGAGACCCTCAAAAAATTGGCGTGTGGTCATGTAGGAAAGTAAGTAGTGGCTTCAGTAGGCCAAATGCCCAATAATGTAGTTTTCGCCGGACGAAAACTACCACAAGCTACTTTTCAAGATTATCTGGATAAATTGCCTTTAATTACAACTAACCTGAAATTATTTGCCATTTTCTCACCATCTTTTAAAATATTTACCTACATTTGCAGCCCCAAATAGTTCTTTAAGGAATTTCACCACTCTTCAGCTAATGCTGAGTTATGGGAAAATGGGAGTTTGTTCGCAACAAAAGTGAACGAACGTTATCACCAAAAAACATTTTTAAAATGGCAAAAGAAATCACCGGCTATGTTAAGCTCCAATGCAAAGGAGGACAAGCCAACCCTGCACCGCCGATTGGTCCTGCACTGGGTTCTAAGGGTATCAACATCATGGAATTCTGTAAGCAATTCAATGCAAGAACCCAGGATAAACCCGGAAAAGTTTTACCAGTATTGATTACTGTGTATGGCGACAAATCTTTCGACTTCGTTATCAAAACCCCACCAGCTCCTGTTCAGTTAATGGAAGCGGCCAAAATTCAAAAAGGCAGTAAGGAACCCAACCGCGTAAAAGTGGGTAAAGTTACCTGGGCGCAGGTAGAAGAGATCGCTAAAGATAAAATGGCAGATCTAAACGCATTTACGCTAAACAGTGCTATGAGCATGGTGGCAGGCACTGCACGCAGCATGGGCTTAACAGTAGAAGGAACCGCCCCTTGGGAAAAAAACTAATCGTCAACCACAATAAATTTTTTTAAAATGATTACTAAAAAAAGGAAAATAGCAAACGCTAAGGTTGACGCCAACAAAGCTTATACGCTTAAAGAAGCTTCAACATTAGTGAAAGAAATTAATACAACAACATTTGATAGCTCTGTAGATATCCACGTTAAACTGGGTGTTGATCCTAAGAAAGCTGATCAGGCCATTCGTGGTACGGTATCGCTTCCTCACGGAACAGGTAAAACCAAAAAAGTATTGGTATTGTGCACGCCCGATAAAGAAGCGGAAGCCACTGCAGCCGGTGCTGATTTTGTAGGTTTGGATGAGTTTATTCAGAAAATAGAAAGTGGATGGACGGACGTCGATGTTATCGTGGCCACTCCATCTGTAATGCCTAAATTAGGTAAACTGGGTAAAGTGTTGGGTCCACGTAACCTGATGCCGAATCCTAAAACAGGTACCGTAACCAATGATGTTGCTGGTGCAGTAAAAGATTTGAAAGGTGGTAAAATTGCATTCAAAGTAGATAAAGTAGGTATCATCCACGCATCTGTTGGACGTGTGAGCTTTGCTCCTGAAAAAATCGCAGAAAACTGCCAGGAACTCATCAACGCTTTGCTCAAGTTAAAGCCTGCTACTTCCAAAGGTACTTATGTACGTGGCGTTAGCATGGCAAGCTCTATGAGCCCTGGCATCATGATCGACACTAAATCTGTTTTAAACTAAGTTTTTGTAAGCCCCTTCGGGAATTATAAAAACACAAAAAATATTTGTTATGACAAAACAAGAAAAAAACGAGGTGATTGATTTGCTGAAAGGCAAGTTCTCTCAATACAATAATTTCTACGTAACCGACACCGAAAGTTTGACGGTAGAGCAGGTAACCAACTTGCGCAGGCATTGCTTTGATAAGCAAGTAGAAATAAAAGTGGCAAAAAACACTTTGATCAAAAAAGCACTGGAAAGTTTAGACGCTGAAAAATATGCAGGCGTGTACGAATCTTTGCACAAAGTAACCGCATTGTTGTTCAGCGAAAATCCCAAAGATCCGGCGGTGATCATTGCTGGTTTCCGTAAAGCGAACAACAACGAAAGACCTGTTTTAAAAGCAGCTTTCATTAATGGGGATGTATTTGTAGGCGACAATCAACTGAAAGCGCTTACGATGATCAAAACTAAAAATGAATTGATCGGTGAAGTAATTGGTTTGTTGCAATCTCCCATTCAACGCGTTATTGGCGCATTGCAAAACAGAGAAAATGCTACAAATGCAGCTACTGAAGAAGCAGTTCCAGCAGTGGAAGCTACTACCGAAGCAGCTCCGGTTGCAGCAGCACCAGTAGCAAGTGCGGAAGCAGCAGCTCCAGCAGTGGAAGCTACTACCGAAGCAGCTCCAATTGCAGCAGCACCTCCAGCAGTGGAAGCTACCACCGAAGCAGCTCCGGTTGCAGCAGTACCAGTACCACCAACTACTGGCGAAACGCCGGCAGCTGAGTAAATCATTTGAAACCATGCCCTGGTTTAATTGGGCAACAACATCATAATTTTTTTAAACCATCCTCCGGATCCGCCATGCGGGAATGAAGGGGGAAAAAATTAACAACAATGGCAGACGTAAAAGTATTAGCAGAAAGCTTAGTAGGCTTAACAGTAAAAGAAGTTCAGGAATTAGCTGAATTCTTAAAATCAGAGTACGGCATTGAACCAGCAGCAGCAGCAGTAGTTGTATCAGCTGGTGGCGATGGCCCGGCAGCAGTAGAAGAAAAAACTGCATTTGATGTTATTCTTAAAGCAGCAGGTCCCAACAAACTTGCAGTAGTTAAAATCGTTAAAGACTTAACAGGTTTAGGTTTGAAAGAAGCTAAAGATTTAGTTGATGGCGCTCCAAGGCCTGTAAAAGAAGGGGTGGATAAAGCAACTGCAGAAGAACTTAAAACTAAGTTAACTGACGCTGGTGCTGATGTTGAAATCGCTTAATTGCTTATAAAATATAAGCTTTAAAAAATCCCCGGTTTACCGGGGATTTTTTATGTGTATCATTCATGCAACTAAGATTAATCGACCCATTGCTTACACCATAATATTTCTTTGAAGCTATAGTGGCTGCATTAATTTTAAATAGTCTTTATTTTTTGAGCAATAAACTTAGCTTTTCTTTCAGGGAAATCCATTTCCAAAACTGCACCTGCAAAAGGCTTATATCCCGCTCCCGGCATTAAAGTGTTAGGGAGATCTTTAGTGACCCAAACATCAAACTTATTTCTCGATTCAGTTTCAGTAATTGAATATTTTTGGCAACTATAACCTAAAATCACTTTAAACGAATCAGTCTCAACTGCATGGTAAAAAATTTCAGGAATTACTTTTACATGGTTTCCAGAATAGGAGTACCATTTATTATTCTGTAAAACCAATTTGTCTGGCGTTTTCACTTCCATTTGCAGGCCATTAATGGGATTAGAATAATCAATTTTAACAATCGATCCACTGTCATTACCGCATGTGATTATTTGAAATGTTATATCAAATATATTTTTGGCAATTTTGTTTTTAATATTGGACCTGGTTGTATCGCCATTCCCATCTACCATAATCATCTCGATATTTTCATCTACTCTTACATTATTGTTCAGGGCTTCTTTGTATTCATATGCAATTTCATATGACAAACAATATTTTTTACTAAACGAAAATGTAAATAGGGTTAGAGTGAAAATGAGATACATTAAGTATTTCGTTTTCATATATTTTAATATTTAAGACTAATTATCAGTTACGCTGTCTATACTATCATCAATTTGATTTTTAATATCGTTAATGAGATCGTTATTTGTCAAAGCTGCATCTAAAATCGAATTTTCAAGAGTTTCGAAACTTAAACTTGAGGTTGCTCTGGAACCAGTATCATAAGAAAATGAAGAAGTTCGGGTATAATAACTTTGAGTAGAAGATGAAGGACAATCCTGAATTAATTGAACATTGGTGATACTGGCACTGGTTGCAGGATGCCCTGGTATGCCATCCCATTCAAAAGTTAGGGTAGCTCTAACCCTGTAAAAACAACCGTTTATAAAAAATACTTGTGATTGAATGTGTAAAGAGTACTCATAGATTTTTGTAGAAACAGGTAGTTTAATTAAAACAGGAGTATTAATCTTGGAATCGTTTAAAACATAGGGTGTATTAAATGAACACAAAATACTTAGGGAAAAAATACTAATACATAAGATGCCGATTTTTTTAATTTTTTCAATCTTTTTCATGTTTTTAAATTTATAGGATTAGGTAGAATAATGATAAAGAGTTTTTAATACAGGATACGGGTGAGGTATTTGATTCATCATGTTTACTATTACCTTGTGAAAAATCACCTTTCTGTTATTCCTTCTGTTAAATCTAAACACGTATTCAT
>JBBSDF010000041.1:0-30437 GCA_038249665.1 Chitinophagales bacterium | reverse complement strand
CGTACCCGTTGCGGTGGATGCATTGGTTGGCACTTCACCAGCCGCGTTGATAACGGCTCTAAATACAACGTTAGGGTTTGGAACCGGATCGGGATCATCTTTCCCGCAGGATGTTCCCAAAAGTACAATTGAAAATAGTAAAGATGAAAGTAAAGTGTTGCGCATAAAAAAAATTAATTTTGGGTGAGAATAAAAATATTTGAATCTGTAAAAATTACAACACAAATTGCTGAAAAAGGGTTGTCTTCAGGTTTAAAATAAAGTAAATTTTCCTAACCAGTCCTGCAAAATAGTAGATGTGTTGAGTGTTCTATAGACTCGACGTATCCGATTCTTTAAGCATTAAATGAGGGAACTACCGTATTAAACAATAAGATAGGGTATGCTTTGAATATTATCATGTCTTTTAACTGAAGCTGCCAATGCTTTTTCAGGTAATTTAATACAATTAATACAATGTAAGTGTACCAGATTTATCAATAGTTTTTATGTGAAGGCTTGTTTGTGCCGAACCAGCGGCTACGCTGTTTTATTATTGAAACACTATTATTAGGTGGAGATAACCGCCTTGCATGGCTGAGCGGCATAACTGCACCAAGAATTTTAAGGCATCGGATATCTGTAAGTTTGCGGCATTTGGCGTACTAAAAGGAACTTGAAATTATTTTGAAAAAATAAATTCTTCTCTTTTCACGCTGGTTGCCTTACACACTTTATTAAACTCCTCAATGGAATTGAACTTTAGTTGCTCCACAATTTTGTATTCATAAAACACCTTAAATGTATCCGTTTTAAATACCCATGGCTCTACTGTAATCTCTTTAGTTGCTTTATAAAAAGTTTGATTCATATCAGCATCTGGGCTCAGCGATATTTCCATCTTTCTTCCTTCGGGTTGAATTTTATCCATACAAATGAGTAAAGAAAAGGCATCGCACCATTCAAATAGCCGATAGAGACGGTCGGCATATTTCTTATCAATGCACAGGTGTTTAAGAATATCTTTTCTATTTTTTTCTAGTTCTTTCAAAAATGCATCTAAATGTTTGTCTTCACGATCAGGGCCACGGTCATATAAAAATTTGATGTGCAGAGAAGTCAGCAAGGCATTTAATTCACTTTTTGAACTGGATATTTCCATCACATTGACTAGTTGGGTTAAATCCGTCTTTTTTGAGTCATCACTTACCTTAAAATGCCGGGGTGCTCCTGCGCCAGTAAGGTTTTTGGTTTGCTTAGTTTCTTCAACACCATCATCGTGTTCGGCAATGGCGATGAGTGCAGGAACCATAATATCATTGGGTAAATCAATATCGTACTGGTAAGCCAACATAGCCGCCAGCAGCCCATGGGAGCGTTGGTTAATAATTTTCCAACCTTTTTGGTGCGAGGTAACAATCATTTTGTAAAATAATTTAGCAGGGATGTTTTAGATACGTTGTAATATACTGTTGGTTTCAAGAATTGTACCAAGAGAGAAATGGGATATAGTAAAAAACTGGATAACCCATAAAGAGGCTGCACAATACAGCCCCTTTGTATTGTGGCCCATAAAGAACCTATAAGGCTTGAGCGATTCTCTTAGGTGTTATTTAAATATCCTACAGTTTCTTTTCTATCTAAAATGGACCATCTGATTATTAATCTTGGTCCGTGTTGGGAAAGTCGGTGATTTACCGCCGAGTGTAGTTAGTGTTGTGCGGGTTGCGTTATCCAAAATAGTTGTGAACTATCTCTAAACTTCCATCAGAAGTTGATGGGACAAAAAGTTCCAAGGTAGAAAGTTTCCTTCTTTTGGAACAAAAGTCCCTTCTTTTTTCGATTTCGTTTTTCTGAATCCGAATGCAAATAGCAGTTATAAAGTACAGGTAACCGGCAGAGCCGAAAACGTTGTGCCAGTGAACAAATAGAAGTAGAGATACAGATTTAATGCATTCGGTGTCGCAGATGTGCGGCCGGAATTTTTGGCATCAGGCGATCTGAAAGCCTTTGCCGGTTAAGTCACAAGCTTCTTCTGACATCCTTGGATAACACAAAGCTACTTCCTTGCCAAAAATAGTAATATGGATATTTCGGGCAATGATCTTATATACGATCATTTCAAGCTGAGCCTACATTTTTTTTAGTTGAATGGGTACTGCAGGCTGCGATAAAAAGCAAAGCCTTCGCTGCCTTGCTAATAATTTTTATTTCAACTGCCTTTTAAAAAGCTGTATTTGATGGGAGGTATAATCTATAAATATTATTTATGTGTTTCATTAAAAATATTAATGAATATAAACCAATCTTATCCTTCAAATTTGAGCAAACAAAATTTGATATGACAACAATAACGGTAGCAAAAGGAGATGGGATAGGCCCGGAAATAATGGACGCCACTTTAGCCATCATGATGGCAGCGGGTGCTAATATTTCTATTGAAGAAATTGAGGTGGGTGAAAAAGTGTACCTGGCAGGCAACACCGCAGGTATTGCAAAAGAATCCTGGGATACTATTCGCAGGAATAAAATTTTTCTGAAAGCGCCCATTACTACTCCGCAAGGAGGTGGTTATAAAAGCCTGAATGTAACCACCCGCAAATTTTTGGGGCTATACGCCAATGTTCGACCCTGCGTTAGCCTTAGTCCGTTTGTGGAAACCAAGCATCCCATTATGGATATCGTAATTGTGCGGGAAAACGAAGAAGATCTTTATGCCGGTATTGAACACCAACAAACAGATGAAGTGGTGCAATGCCTAAAGCTTATCAGCCGCCCTGGCTGCGAAAAAATTGTGCGGTATGCATTTGAGTATGCCAAACAGTACGGTCGTAAAAAGGTTACCTGCTTCACCAAGGATAATATTATGAAACAAACCGACGGATTGTTTCACCTGGTATTTGATGAAATTGCCAAAGAATATCCGGAAATTGAAAATGAACACTGGATTATAGATATTGGAGCCGCAAAGATGGCGGATACCCCTGAAATTTTTGATGTATTGGTGATGCCCAATTTGTACGGCGATGTATTATCGGATGTAGCTGCCCAAATTGCCGGTTCGGTAGGTTTGGCTGGTTCGGCTAACATTGGCGAAACCTGTGCCATGTTTGAAGCGATCCACGGTTCAGCCCCACGAAGGGCAGGGCAAAATATGGCTAATCCATCGGGGCTGTTGCAGGGAGCTATCATGATGCTTAATCATATTGGCCAAACCGACGTGGCCGAAAAAATACAAAATGCATGGCTCAAAACCATCGAAGACGGCATTCATACTTACGACATATATAAAACTGGTGTAAGCAAACAAAAAGTAGGCACCAAAGAATTTGCCGAAGCGGTCATTGCCAACCTTGAGCAGAAGCCTTCTACCTTCAAACCTGTTTCGTATGCAAACGGAAGTGCCCTTATACTACCAAAGTACCATCGCAAAACACCCAAGATCAAAGAACTGCTCGGGGTAGATTTATTCGTTCATTGGCCCGGAAGCAACCCCGATGAACTGGCTGCCTTGGTTCAACAATTAAATAATACAGCCGCCCAACTTACCATGATTACCAACCGGGGTATTAAAGTTTGGCCTGAAGGCTTTGAAGAAACATTTTGCACCGACCACTGGCGCTGCCGTTTTAAGCCTGAAAATGGAGAAGCAATGCCAAAATCCCAGATTGCAGCACTTTTATCGGCGGCGATTTCGCTGAACTTAGATGTTGTAAAAACTGAAAACCTATATGCTTTTGACGGGAAACCGGCTTTTTCACTTGGACAAGGTCAATAAAAAACTTTAAATTATTATCATGGAAATAGAACTTTTAAAAGGCCAGTTTGAAAAACAAGAAGCAAATAGTTTGTTGACCCAGCTTATTGATGTAAAAATTAAATTTCATGAAAGTAAAATATCGGGAGATAGTAACGAAGAAACTATAAAAATGCGGGAGGGTCGCATCAAAGAATTGCAAAGCGAGTTATACGAACTGCAAAAGTTTATGCAAAAAAAGGAGGGTCCCATCAACCTAAGTGGAAGTATAACGGTGAGTTAACATGAAAACAGCCGGTGTGCGACCATGAATGAGTAGTTCGCAGTGTAAGCAGATATGCAGCTATGATTTTGTGTAAAGACTTATCTGTGCCATAATAGTAGAAAGGATGTTTTATTTTATGAAAAACTATTATCAGGCATTGTCACCCTGCGCATTATGGCCATGCCGCAAATCTGCCTGTAATTTTAAGGCGCCAGTTGGTCTTCATGTCTGCGCCAGTTAGGGAAAATTCTGTATATAAATTTTTTTATTGTAAACAGGCACGCCATAAAAAATTATTTTTTCATGCAACTATAACAACACTGCATTAAATGGTATAGAAATTATTTTTTTAAAATACTATATGAGATTGTTTATTTTTTGGCATTAGTATTTACCAGGATTCCCGGAATTTCCCAAAGCATACCTTTAAACACTCAACAAAAACCAGATAATATTCAACTTTGGCTTCGGTTTCCTGCTTCCACAGATTCTGTTTATAAATTTAAAATGCAGGAATCGTTCTTAGAAGGAATACAACGATTTAATCAACGTAAAAACTATTTTGTTGCTGGAAATGACAGTAACGTTTGACAAAGCTTTATAATTTTGAATATCGACTCAACGGAGTATGCAACGAGGAAACAAAGTAGGCGTTCTACTATTTTCAATAATGCTTTGATTGCCGGCCATGCAATTATGATAAGTCAGGTGGGCTGGACCTTACCTGTTTTATTTTATTTCAATCCATCTACCTATACATATGTTTCAATAGAAATAAGCGATAACTTGTTATTGCCTGCTCATCCGAAAGCAAGCGCCATCGTGGATAGCAGAGCATTATATGCAGGCATACAACGGCAACAAAAACGAAACATACGCAAGTTTTCTAAAACAACCCATCGGATACTTAAGAAGATTAACCGTAGTTATAATAAAAAAAGTAAGCAATAAAAATATAAGCGAATTGGTTTGTTTATATTTTTGATTTCCTGAAGCAACTATTTATTGCCTTCCGGGTATTGATAAAAAACCAGTTGCTCACATAAAGATGCTGCATCGGTTTTGCGTAATGGCGTATCTGTGCCATGCAAGTAAAACAAGATATAGTGAACCCCGAAAAGGGGCTGCACAACAGCGCGCCTTCTTATTCATATCCGCAATAAAGAACCCATGAGGATTAAGCGATTCTCTCGGGTGTCGTTTCAAGATCATACAGTTTCTTTTCTATCTAATATCAACCATATAATTATTAAGCTTAGCCGGTTTTGGGAAAGCAGGTGTCTTAACGTCCAGGATGCTAGCAATATGCAAGGTGAGTTAGCCAAAATAGTGGTGAACTTTCTCTAACCTTCCATAAAAAGTTGTTGGGCCACAAAGTTTTAAGGCAGAAAGTTTCCTTCTTTCAGAATAAAAGTCCCTTCATCATTTCATTTCGCTTTTCTGAATCCGCCTACAAACTAGCGGATCTAAGTGCACAAGCGCCCGAAGAGCCGAACGGCTTGCGCCACTGTGTGTAAAAACATCTAAGGTTTGCACTTACTCCTCAAATCATTAGTCTCGGTATTAACACCAGCTTCTTTCCTCAAAGCTCCTGTTGGAAAGCCTTATAGAGTTTAATTACAAAACGAAATAAAATCATTAAGGCGACAGTTTCCATGGCAGATATACAACAATGGTTTTGTTTGTTGGGGTATCTGTGCCTTGCTGGTATCTAAGCCGGTGTTAATATATGAAACGATGTTTTTGAGTACATATATCCTTCGCTGCTATGGTATGCCGTAAACCTGCACCAGAAATATACAAAAAGACAGCCATCCATTCATATTAAAAAGTTAACCTGCGGACAAACGGCACAAAGGGTTTTACTTAGCTTTATTATCACCATAAGGCACCGCCCATTCTGAATTGCTCACAACAATAGCATATTGAAAATAATTGGTAGTAGCAGCATTTTTACATCCCTGCCAGTTAAATGTTTTATCAAATGTTGAATTGGATTCTACCATGAATAAACCTTTATTATAAGGGGACGATGGACCGTTTAGTTTGAACAATACATTCTCATTTTTGCCAACAAATTTTCTGAAGGTTTTGATGCCATCTACTGTATAAACCATGCTATCATCATTAACCATGGCCGCTTTGCTAAAAACAGTTCCTTTTTCTCTGGCCATTTCCGGCAAAAATTGCGTTGGCAACATACTGGCGCTTTCTATACAAAAAACTGGTATGGAGACTATTTTAGCAGCCATGGGTAAGTTGCTTTTTTTAAGCATGGCAGCAAAAGAAAGTCTACCATTTATACTATCCTGCATGCCATGAAAACGACCCCAGAAACCATACATTTTTTGATCGGCTATTGAATACTCCTTGTATAAAGTGGTAAAATTTTCATAGATATTATTTTCTCTTCCCTTTTTAGATGCAATATTTCTTACGATAAACTGAAAAGAGAAATAGTTACTTTTAAATATTTTTTTATAGTTTTTTTCAAAGGAGGAAATGTCAGAAGCAAGTCTGCGGCAAAATTTTAAAAATGTTTTTGAAGAATCAGTATCTAAGTCAATGTTGGAAAAGGAAAGCAAACTGTCAATCATTTTATTTCCGCTTTTATATTTTGCGTTAGCGGCAAGCTCTGTCAGCAACCTTTCATTCATATTTAAATCCTGCGCTTCATCCAAACCGATTACAATTATTTTTTTTCCTTTGGCTAAAGTGAGATTATAGTTGTAGAGATTCTTCCATTTTTCAAAACCGGCTTTGCTGCCCCACTGTGCTTTTTCGTTGTACCAACGCTGGTAAATGGTTTTCAAAAAGGCCTCGTTGCCTGTATTTAAATATTTATTAATGTAAAATGCCTGGCTAAAATCTATTTCTGCCAAATAATACCGAAGGCCTGTTTTCTTATTTATTTGTTTGAAAAGTTCAGCGTCCAGTTGGTTGGGTTTGTAATACCCGTGCGATTCTGTTACCAGAAATAACTGGTTATCGTAAAATGTTTCATCTAAAATATTAAAACTGTTGTTACCGCCTAAGGTGATTTTTTCATTGTTTTGAGCAAGATAATTGGTGTAAGTGCTATCCTGCGCAGTAATTGTCTGACTTAAAAAACCAGCTGTAATGACCAAAAAAATGTGTAGATGGTTAGCCAAAGAACTCGTGTTATCGGTAATCATTTTTTTCATTTGTGTTTGTTTTGAGAATGGTGAAAAGTTGTTTTAACGTTGTAAAAATACACCGTCGAAACAGCCCCGTCCAAATGCAAGGGCTTATTGGTATTGGTTTTGGGACGAATGGCGTGCTGAGGGGCGAACGGTATCTTTGGATCGTTTTTTAGGGGCGAATGGCAGTAATTATTCATCAGGAAATTTTTGTAGATAGCCGGTATGGGTGAATGTTAAGGGGATCATTACAATAAACATTTGGTTGGGTAAGCGAAGGAGGTATAGGTGATCATGAGTCCTTTATCAAATAAAAAAGCCTAGCTTAATTTTTATCATCTCCTCTTTTGGATAATGGCAAGTCTTTCTTTTACTTCTTTGTTTAAATTTCTGGAAACAGGTATTTCTTCCTGCAAAAAGGCTAATTGCAACCGATAACCCTGAGCGGTGCCAAGTACGTTTTGCACAGCCGCCAAATTTACCACCGCCGTTCGGTGGCAACGAAAGAAAGAAGGGTGATTGGCTGCATGCTCTTCTACTTTTTTTAAAGTCGTTCTTATGATGGTGGTTGCAAGTTTATCATTTTTTAAATAATGTACTTTCACATAATTATCTGCCGAAGTGGCCGCTAAAAATGAAGAAGGGAAGATGGTCAGGTTTTCTTTTTCATTCTCCGCCTCAATTGTTAGAAAGTTTACTTCGATATTTTTAATAGAAGAATCAACAGGTGAAACTGTATTTTCCAATCCCTTATTATCAGTAACAATATGTTCCGTAATAAGAACGGGCAAATGATTGTTTAAAAAAGCCGCTTCTTTTCTATATTTTTTTAATAGACGAGTTTGGTTGATTAGGATACTTACAGTTGCGGGAGCTATACCAATTACCCCTGTCAAAAAAATCATTGTAAGCCAGTTCATAAATGACAAAGAACCTCCCCAAATGAATTTTCCCGCAAGTAAATTAAAACTGGCAACGGTGGTGATGATAATCAGTGTAAAAATAATTTCTCTGCCAACGGTCCATTTTTCTTCCTTAAAAAATAGCGGAAACAGCGGAAACAGTACCAAAAAATCGAAACAGATGGATACTGTGGTAAGTGCTCCTGCAAATGAACTGTTCACAAGCAATTGCTGTTGGGTGCCGTTGAAACCAAATGGTTTTACAAAGTAGAACAGTATAAAAACCACAAGACCAAATATAAAAGCAAGTTTAACCTGTTCATGTTTTCGCTCTTCGAGCGGATAAGATTTGGTGAACCCTAATATTATTTTATTCATAAGCGACGCAAAAATAAAGCAAAAGGGTTTTGTAAAGTTAGAATGTATAAAGCCATGCGAAGTTTCAATAAAGTTAACAGCGCGCTTTCTATACTATGCCAGCGGCTATTAAAGCTACGATGCTAAACAAAACTTCAATTCCCATATCAACAGGCTTTTTCTTATTAGAATTTGACTTATCTTATTTCTACTTCAAAAGTAAGGTCAAATTTATTTTTGATGGCCTGGTCTCCCAAGTCTCCAAAAAAACTTTTGGAATGATACTTTATACCAAAGGCAGTTCTGTCAATCGACATTTTTCCACTAAGGGCAGCACCGTTTTTATTTTCAATTACTTTTATCGGAAACTGAAGTTGTTTTTTGATGCCTTTAATAGTCATACTTCCTTTTACTAGAGCATTGCTGGCATTTGAATAAACAATTTCTTCAGATTCAAATGTTGCAGTAGGATATTTTGTCACATCAAAAAAATCTTCATCCCGCAGGTGTTTCTGTAAGTTATCGTCCTTGTGAGAAATGGACGTTACATCGATCACAATAACCGCATTTTTTAACGTGTTACTGTCCATCACAATGGTTGCCTTTTTTAATTGTATGCTTCCGGTGAGGCTGTACCCGCCAATTTCCCCATAACCTGTCCAATTAATCGCAGCACTTTTTACTTCTACCCCACGTATGGTTGATCGTAATAATTTACCTTCTGTTTCAATAGGAGCAGTGCCTTTTACGATCCTGCCATTTTTATCTCTTGCCAAAAAATACCACATAGCATCTCCTCCTGTAAGATTTTGGTCTCTTCTCCAGCTCTCTTTGTCTGTATAAACCACTCCTTTTTTTAAAAGGCCATTTGGACAGTTGTAATATTTTGCAAACTCATCGGGGCTCATCGTCACCCTCAGGTACCAACCCTTTTTTGTGTAAATAAAGCTTCCGTATTCTATCAATTGTAAATCTTCTTTGGTTTGAACGGTGGTGTTGTGTTTCCATACATACATGCTATCTTCAAATGTTGCAAAGCAGGGATTCGGGTAATGTGCGGCGATGATCTCATTAGAAATACCGCGCAGTTTATCAGGAAATAGCCTCCCTGGGATCGAAAAGCCTTCGGTAAATTTTTCATCCATTTGCTGTGTAGCACTGTCTATTTGTAGATTTTTTTGATGGGTAGCATCCGGTGGTTGGTTGCAGGCAAAAAGAGCAATGGCGAATAATGCATTGAGCACTGCTGTGATCATGTTGTGTTTCATAAAAATTTATTTAGTTGTTTTGAAACACAAAAATAGATTGGCTGGCGGGGGCTAAAGACCTGAAACAGGATTTGGTACTTGTCAGACTATAGTTTGTAAACGGTTGATTTTAAATACTTTGAAAATCTATTTCCGAAAATGGGACTTAATCTTTATCAGTTTGTACCGCTTTGGGGGCGTATCCTTTTATTTCTTTAAAGATTCTATTAAAAGTAGATTTAGAATTGAAGCCGCAATCATATGCCAGGCCCATGATGGATAAATGCTCAAATTTACCGGAGCTCTTTTTTTCGATAAACAGGTTTATTCGATATTCATTGATGAATTGGGAAAAGCTCTTTTCTAATCCAAGATTGATGGTGGTAGAAATGGTGCGGGTGCTGTAACCCATTTTTTTAGCCAAATGGGCTATCGTAAGTTCTTCATCAAGGTATAGTTGTTCTGATTCTGTTAGCAGAATTATTTTTTGTAATAAGGCTTTGTTGAGCATTGCTGCCGGCGCTCGGTTTGGCTGGCTATTTTGCTCAATAATAAATTCTTGTTCCTTCTCCACGGTATCCAATCTGGTGCTGACACTTGGCGAATCAAATGCTTCAACTTCATCAAGATTCTGCTTAATTTCTATCAGGCTATTTTGCTTTAATGCAAAGAAGCCAATCATTAAAATAATGACCGCTCTTGCAAGGTCGGAAGGGAAATAGTTTTGGGAGAGCTGAAAAGCCCCGGCTAACAGTATGAAAAAGACCAGGAGTACATAATAGCCCGTAAATACAAATAGCAACCGTTGCAACCAGGTTAGGGCAAGCTTGTAGTCATTGGAATAATAAGTATTTAATCTTTGTTTGTATGCTGTTATTTCTCTAAAAGAAAAGTATAGATAAATGGCCATCGATATATAAACTGCTATGTTAATGACCCCTTTGGCATAAGGTTCAAAAACCTGAACATAAAGTTCATACTTTTTATCTGCATTTTGTAAGAAACAATAACCATAGAATAGAATTTGCAAACACAATGGAAGTAAGTGTAGTATAATAGATCGGGATGGTAGTGGCTGGCTATTGATGAGCCGGTGCACATATAAATACAGCAGCGGACCAGTACCCAAAGAATATACCACTGGAATAAAATACAGGTTAGGCTGCTGTCCGTAAATACCGGAAGCGATCAGAAAATTATGAATAAGTGGTCCAACTGCGGCCAATAATAAAAAGGCAAGGTACTTATTAGCCGCTTTATTGGTTTGTTCGGCAAAAAGGATAGCAGCTCCTATTGTACCGATAATGATACTTACCAACAAGAGGATCACCGTAAATGAAAAATGTATGGTCATATTTATATAAAAGCAAAGTAACAGTTTTATAAAAAATAAGAGCACTGTAAATAAAATAAGTTTGAGCTATATAAAAATGAGGGTGCTTTTGTTTTACTGGCGCCTCAATGGCATAAATATGCAACAATGGTGTTGTGTGATGCTGTATGTTTTCGCTAGGAACATAAAAGCGCCAGTTGAGCGCTTTTTAAGTGCAAGAAAAATAGTGTGAAAATTCTTTGGGACGACGTTCATCATATCGTCCCAAAGAAAGTTGAAGAGTAAATGTAGTTTCCTACTAATTTTTTGTAAATAAATGTTACTGTTTTAAAAGTTCATGTTGCTGAACAGTTCCGTTTTCTAACCGATAATACAAACGATATATGCCAGCGCTTAGTCTTTGTGGTAAAGATAGTTGAAGCGCATTCGTACCGGCACGCAGCAAAATCGCCTGTTTATAATGTATGGCTCCATCCATACCCGCCAATGCAACCATTCCCTTGGTTGGCGCGCCTGCATGCACAGTGAGGGTAACCTGATTTTGAAAAATTACCGGGTGCACTGTTGATGGCAGATTGCCCTGCATTTTTAGTTGAATAATTTTACTATACAGAATTTTGCCGTTCTTGTCTTTGCTTAACAGCCTGGCAAACAATGTAGTTGCTCTATCGGGCATGGGAACCCGGGTGCTATAACTGTTAGTGGTAGCCGAAGTTTTCGAAAGAACGGGTGTGCCTGCTGTTGTAAAATATATTCCATTATCAGACAATTCTACATGGTAAATTTCGCTGCCTGTTTCACCGGTTGCGGTCCAATCAATATCAACGCCGGCTTGGCTTGGCTGTGCACTAAAAGATAAAATTTTGAGTGGTAAAACGATAAAATTAGTCCACTCAAAAGCCGCAAAAGATTGCGAGGGGTTGCCGATTACGTTTCTATTATTATATTTCGTAATAATTACACTGTCCACTCTTACCATGATATCTGTACAGCTTATATCTATTCTGCCCCTGTTGTCATTCAAGCCAGAATTATTGCCAGCACTTCCCACAAAACCCGTACTAGGTGAAGCCCCATGTGCGGAGACAAACGTAGGAGAATACAAGCTAAAAGTATAGTCGACCAGAACTGCGCCCCTGTATATATGTACACTAACTGAGTCAGATCCATTATCCACATCAAAAATGCTAAATTTTAAACCTTGCGGTTGTATAGTCTTTGATGTAAAATCCATTTTAATCACATCCATCGAGCCCATACAGTTGATCGACCAACTCGTATTCCGATAAATGGCGCCAGTAGAAACATGGTCAGCACCGTACCGGAAAGTACTACTAGCTCCGGGCGTACAACCCGTAGACCGAATGCTGGTAATAAGTGTTACCCCATCTGCAGCGGTAAGTGCAGCCAATTGGTTGTTAACAGCATTCCCGCTGGTGGGGAATTGAAAGTTTTGGGCAACTGCAGTGTGGTAAAACAACATTGTTGTTACAATTAGGTATAAACTCTTCATATATTTAAGTATTTTTTACATGCCATAAACGGATTAATGCGCAAAATATTGCGGAAATTACTATCTAGTTTTTAAAAATGTCAGAAAAAGGGTAGTAAAAAGACCCAATATTTGTAGATATCCTCCCGTTCTGGTATCGAATTTTTACTACAAAATGTGTTGGAACTTATCTTTTACAACGGCTCAATATCACTAGCCTATTCTTCAAATGAGCGATCTCAATGGCTCAGCTATAAAGTTTAATAAGGCATTGTTCACTAGACATTTATATTAAACCTGATATAATCATAGTTGCCTCTATGCATAAAAATCTGGCGCAATTAAAGGAGGGATATCTTTCTTAGTTTTTGACGCAAATATGTAGCAATGGGGTTGGCGTATTTGTACGATGCAAGTAGCAAATCCAATTTTTTTTACGTAAACGCCATCATAGTGCACAAATTTTGAATTTATAGTAACTATAAAACTGCCTCAAACGGTATAAATACGTTCAAATGAGAATATGTTGTAAATTTCATCATCAAACCCGATCGGTTGCAAAAAATCCGGCGCCCCTTTTTCAAATAACTAACCTACTGAAATCGAGGAAGGCCGAACAACCAGCTAAAAACAGCCTATCAAACCATGACAAATTTTGATTTAGAAGAAGAACTTAGACCCAACTTATTTCCAGCCGAAAAATTTATTTGGACAGGGAGACCAATAAAAGGTATTCTCTTCAAAACAAGGGATAGATTTATGATTCCTTTCGGTTTGATTTGGGGAGGCTTTGCAGTGTTTTGGGAGATCATCGCTTTTGCAACGGAAGCCCCTCTTTTCTTTAAGTTGTGGGGAATACCATTTGTATTGATAGGTCTTTATTTAATTGTAGGACGATTTTTTGTGGATGCCATTCAAAGGGCAAATACCATTTACGGGTTAACATCTCAAAGAGTCTTTGTAAAATCTGGCGTCTTTCGTAAAGAAACAACTGCCTTCAACATAAAAATGTTTTCAGAGGTTTCCTTACATGAAAAAGATGACAGTACGGGCACCATCACGCTTTGGCCTGCCGGAATGAAAGAATCAATGACGCAAAAATTGGAATGGCAGGGAAAAGTACAACCACCCAAAATTGAGTTGATAGATGATGTGAAATTGGTGTATGACAAAATAATGCGGATACGCAAACAACATTAGTTACTGATGTAAAGCCAGGGTATATGATTAAATATTTTCAACAGGGGACGTTTAGAAAGGATTGAATTCTGCGTTACGGCAACACAAGTAGCCGGGGTAGCGGAACAGCATGCAGAATCTAATTCTATTCTTTCGAATAAAAAACTGCCACTACCATAAAGTACTGCAACAATTTTAAAATGAACCTATAGGGTGCGAATGCTTATAGAACAGTGTGGTGTTTTGTATTCTACCAGATAAGGGTGGGACCACTTTCTAACGACAATAGTTTTCACATATTCATCATTAATTTGAGTGAACGAAATGAAGGGTAAGACATTGAGTAAAGTGAATTGGTTCGAAGGAACCAGAAACTTACTAGGGGAAGGGCCTCTGCATTGATGGTGGTGGAGTGGTTGTTAATGTTAAAATTACAGATCAACCAGGATGATAGCCTTGTGTAAACCTTGCTTTTGATATATTGCAACAAGACTGTTTACCACCAGAAAAATAAAATAAAGTATGCCCCGTTATCTTATTACTCTTTGCTGTTGTTTTTATTTAAATGCGAATATGGCACAACAGCCCATTTTAGGTATTCCCAAAGGTCATTTGGCAGAAATTTATGCACCTTCATTTAGCACAAACGGAAAACTATTTGTTACTCCATCTGCAGACAACACTGCTAAAGTTTGGGAAGCACAAACGGGCAGACTGATTTTTAACCTGGAAGGGCATACCAACCAGTTGCTGAGTGCAACATTTACAACCGACAATAAATATATCATAACTACGGGCGACCACTCCATCATTTCATGGGATGCTGCTACGGGCAAAATAAAATACCGGGTGTACCATGGAAATATTCCCCCAATTAATTTTAATAAACTAGCCGGGCAGGTTATATATACTTCTTCTCTTGAAGCAGTAAACTTTAGTAAAAATGGCAAACTAATGGCTTCAGCTTCCACCGACAGTTCTGTGATTGTTTGGGATATTAAAACAGGTAAAAAACTGCAGCAGTTTTTATTTCAACAGAAAGTAAAGACAGTAGTCTTTACGGGGAATGATTTGCAGTTGATAACAGTGACTTCAGACAACCAAGTAGGGTTGTGGGATATTACTACCAGCAAGTACGTCCAACAACTTATCCCAACTGCAAAAAACATTTTATCTGTAACCATCAGCCCGAATGAGAAAATAATCATGACAAAAACGGATACGGATGGTAGTATTTTTTTATGGGATGTTGTTACCGGCAAAGAGTTGTTTCATTTATCAAAAAACGACCGCTTGATGTCAGCCTCTTGGTCCAAAGACGGAACCAGAATTGTAGGCAGTGGTCTTCATAAAAGTTATGTGTGGAGTGCAACCACAGGAGCGTTGCTTTTTGAATTAACCGGGCATAATAGTTGGGTATATAATGCCATATTTAGTCCAGATGGAAAAAAGATAATAACAAGTGGCAGAGACCTTTCAATAAAAATATATGATGCCGCCAATGGTTTACTGTTACACAATTTGCAGGGGCACAGGGCAAAGATTAATGGCCTCAGTTGCAGCCCCGATGGAAAACAATTGGTGAGCACCTCCGACGATAGAACCGCCATCACATGGAATCTGGAAAAAGGTTCGATAGTTAACCAGTCTGCCGGAGCCGGCAATGAAGTGTATTTTGCAAAACTATCTGCTGATGGAAAATATATGATTACCGCATCAGCAGACAACCATGCGATCGTTTGGGATATGGAAGCAGGAAAAATAAAACATATTTTAAAAGGCCACAGCAACTGGATTTATTTTGCAGATTTTAGTAAAACCAATCAATGGATTGTTACTACATCCACCGACAAAACAGCAAAAGTATGGTCGCTGCAAACAGGCAGTTTGTTGCAAACTTTACAGGGACACTCCGACGTTGTAAATGCTGCACAATTTGATGTTGCACAAACAAAACTAGTGACTGCCTCCGACGACAAAACGGCGAAGCTATGGGACCTGGCAACCGGAAAATTGATGTTTACATTCAGCCATACAGAGCAGGTTAAAACTGCTGTATTCAGTCCGGACGGAAAGGATGTACTGACTGCCTCTTTTGATAAAACGGCTAAAATATGGAATGTTGCAACGGGTCAACTTTCTACAACCTTACTCGGACATCAAAGCATGTTGAGGACTGCATCTTACAGCGCCGATGGAAAATATATTGTAACAGCATCCGGCGATGAGACAGCTAAAGTTTGGGATGCTGCAAAGGGTAATTGCATCGTTACACTAAAAGGGCATACCGGCTTTGTGTACAATGCTGCATTTGGTACAGGCAACAAGGTTTATACCGCTGCGCTAGACAGTACCCTAAAAATTTGGAATGCCAGTAACGGGAAACTTTTACAAACAATCGCATTGAATGGGTCAAGTATAAAGTCATTGGAAACCTTTGCAGGAAAAACGGCTTTCTTGTCTAAAAGAGATGCGCTCTATTATATTTCCGATTCTTTGTATGAAGAAAAAGTAGCTGTATTTTTTAAAGACTCCTTGTGCCTGCTGCTCACTCCACAGGGCAATTATATGGGCGATAAAGAAACAGTAAAGCAGCTGTATTACATCAAAGGGGTAGAATCATTGGGCTACGATCAGTTAGACCTCCGGTACAATCGCCCAGATAAAGTACTGACTGCAGTAGGAGAAGTCAGCGGCAACAAAAATACACGGCTCATACAATCTTACCAGAAAGCTTACAGCAAACGCCTGCAAAAATTATTGATGGATACTACGAGTTTCGATAACAGGTTTAGTATTCCGGAATTGTTGATTACAAATGAAGAACAGATTGCCAGGGAACAAACAACCGAAAAAATAAGGCTTCAGTTTAAAGGCGCAGACAGTATATTCCGTTTGCAACGATTCAATATCTGGATCAATGAAACGCCCTTGTATGGCCAGAAAGGGATTGACTTAACCAGTAAGAATACAAGACGTTTCGATAGCAGCATTACGATCAACTTATCGCAGGGGAAAAATATTATTGAAGCTTCTGTTACCAATGCGAATGGCACAGAATCATATCGTATTCCCTTAACAATCGCGTACAACCCTTTACAACCTATCAAAGAAAAATTATATTTTATTGGTATTGGCATAGATAAGTTTGCAGAAACAACTTACAATCTGAATTACTGCACAAAAGATGTGCGTGATTTATCAAGAAAACTAAAAGAGAAATATACAAATGACATCACGATAGATACGCTGTTCAATGAACAGGTAACCGCAAAAAATATTATATCCCTTAAATCGAAACTTCTGAATTCTAACATCAATGACAAAATAATCCTGTCTTATTCAGGGCATGGTTTGCTCAGCAAAGATTTTGATTATTATCTCTCCACTTTTGGGGTAAATTTTGAGAAGCCCGAGGAGGGCGGACTGCCTTATGATTCACTGGAGTCACTCATGGATGGAATACCTGCGAAAAAAAAGCTATTGTTGATAGATGCCTGTCATAGTGGTGAGGTAGACAAAGAAGAAATGCAACGGTATGCAGGAACGCCCATCGTTGGAGACGGCATTAATAAAGGTGTAATTAAGCTCATCAAAGGCGATCAGTCGCTGGGCATGAAAAACTCATTTGAATTGATGCAGGAACTTTTTGTAAATGTGGGCAGGCGAACAGGTGCTACCATTATCTCGGCAGCAGGAGGTACGCAGTTTGCCCAAGAAAGAGGGGATCTTAAAAACGGGGTATTTACTTTTTCTATTTTAGAATACATGAAAAACCATCCATCTGCCACCGTTAGCCAATTAAAAAATTACGTCAACAAACGGGTTCCTGAACTAACGAAAGGATTGCAAGTACCCACCACTAGATCAGCACCAAAACTCCTGGATTGGGAGGTTTGGTAGTAATGCTGTAAAAATGGTTGCGGGTGAGAAGTAGTGCATTGACATTCCTTGTTTCACTTCTGAACAAAACCGAAAAATGGATGGTTGTTAAAGCAAGTGCAGTAGCGTACAACGGAATGATTTTATCCAATAGGTAAAGCGCCTGTAAGGAATACTGTAGAAAGTTTGGATGAATGAAGGAATGAAGCAGATCTGTAGGTACGCAAACAGACATCGGCGAAAGATTTACATGGTATAGAAACGGAGGTAAAATCAAAGGGCCACTCCCGGGCAATGGAAGTGCCATCAATTATAATTTTACGATAAGCACTCCAGCAGAAGCCGGCACCTATTCTATTGAACGAACAAATGCCGCTGGGGTAACAACCTGTGTCCAAAAAATAATACCCGTTTTCGTAGGGTATCCTGATACTCAACATTTGAGTGGTTCGGGGTATAGTTTTAACCGAGACAAAAATATACTGCTAGAAAATTCTCGACTGGGTGTAAACTATACGATCATGGAGCAAGGCAATCCAAGAAATCAATACGCCGGCACAGGTGGTCCTATTCAAATGAGCGTTTATAACTCAGGTTTCTTTTCCATGGAAGCTTCCTTTTCAAATTGTTTCAACAGTTTCAGAGCGTTTGGCGATTTTGAAGTAAGAGATTATCCTGAAGCTGCTATAGTTACTTCTCTTTCACAAAATAATGCAGCGCTCTTCTGGCCCGGCATAAGGAGTTAGATTATAGAATATGGGTTAAAATACTTCACACCGGGAACCGGTGCAACTGCTGGCACAGGTGGTGCCGTTTAAGTGGCAGCAATCCCAACGTAACCTTGCATGGCCTGCTTGCGTCTACCAGTTATGATGTTTACGTAAGAGTGAGTGGTAATAACGGAACTTTCTCTGACAACCTTTATACCAGTTTTATAACTCTCTGCATAGTCTTCACTAAATTCTCCCTGATTGTTTTTTCTTATCTGCATAGCTTCCTTATACAAAATTTCGGCTTCCTCATCTTTGGCAATTTTAGAATATAGATCAGCAAGAATATTACAACTGGCAGCGTAATCAGCATGCTGAAGAATGGGTTCCTGTTCAGCTCTAATTTCTTTTGCCTGTAAATAATGAGATGTTGCTTTTTCAAACTGCCCGAGGTTGCTGTATAAGTTGCCAAGAATGGTGAGCGTAATAGCATAAGAAGGATGTTTGCCCATTGGTATCAGTTGTGCCCTTATTCTTTTTGCCGATAGCATCAAAGGTTCCGCTTTTTCCAATTCTCCTGTAGCGAGGTAAAGTGCTGCCAGATGATTACAGGTACGTGCACAATGGCTGTTGTTGTTTCCCAATAATAATAATTGTATTGCTTTGCCTTCTAAGTATAAGTTTTATGCCTTTTTGTATGCTCCGGCATTGTAATAATAATTAGCAAGGTTTACCGTGGCCGCTGCATGTTCTTTACTGGCTGCCGGGTTCAACTGTTTCCAGATAAGTTGTGCCTGTAAATAATAATTTTCTGCTAGTCTTGGTTGAATGTTCTCATACACTCTCCCTAGTAAATCACATACTGATGCGTATAAACTTTGCTGCGTTGCGTCGTTTTTTATCAAAAATATTTCAGCCTTATTTAAATAGAAAACTGCACTATCGAAATTGCTGAGCCGAACGTAATTTTCACCAATTTTTCGATTAAAATTGATAGCAGTAAAAGTTTCGGCAGAATCTTTCGGAAGGGGTTGCTGCGCTTTAATGTAATAAGAAATAGCTACTGTAAATTGCCTTTTTTCTTGAGCAGTTATGGCAGAATCTGCAAAACTCATCCAGGTTTGCGCATTTGATGCAGAAAACAAACAAATACCAACCAATAAAAAAAAGTTCTTTTCATCAGAGAAAAATTGTTTATTAGTCAATTTTCAGCCATCTTTATTTGACTTGAATAATTTGCTTTAGAAGTAAACATAAGTTAATGTACGAACTATTTTCTTGCCATTTCAAATGCAACAAAGCGGAAAAGAAAGAAGGTAATTAAACATTTATACCATAGCCCCAGCTATGTCGCAAGCCCTCCGTGTTACAGGTTAACTTGATACCAATTAAAAAATATATTGTACTGTTTGCCTGATCAGGCTGCATCGAACTGCAGTGATGCGTTGTTTTTTGTTCCATCGGATTTTGCAGCATACAGCAACGTTGTATTTAAACACCTTTATACAGTTTGCTTCCACATGCCATTCAGCACTTACTTTTGCACCTATTAAAATAGTTCTCATGAGTACACCCAAATCTTCAGTATCCCTTTCGCAGGCTTTTAAAGAATTTATATGGCCCCGGAGAAAAGTTGTTTTCATTGGTCTGTTGCTCATTGTTGTCAGCAGGATGGCGAGCCTTGTGTTGCCCGGCGCCAGCAAATACCTTATAGACGAAGTGATTGTAAAAAAGGATCTGGGTATGCTAAAAATCCTGATAGGAGTGGTGGCAGGTTCTATTTTGGTGCAGGCCGTTACATCGTATTTGCTCACCAAATTATTAAGCGTAGAAGCGCAGCATTTAATTTCGCAACTGCGATTACAGGTGCAGAAAAAAATACTCTCTCTACCTATCAGCTTTTTTGACAATAATAAATCGGGGGCCTTGGTAAGTCGCATTATGAATGACGTAGAAGGCGTTCGAAATCTGGTAGGTACCGGTCTTGTGCAATTGATTGGCGGCCTGCTTACCGCTGTTGTTTCCTTGGTACTACTGATAAGAATCAGTCCCATGATGACCTTGTACGTGTTGTTGCCAGTGGCTTTGTTTGCTGTGGTGGCCGCCAAAGCATTCACGTACATTCGCCCCATTTTTAAAAAGCGCGGCGTACTCAATGCCGAGGTAACCGGCAGGCTCACGGAAACCATCAATGGTGTGAGGGTCATCAAAGGATTTAATGCAGAAGAACAGGAAAATAAAACTTTTGAAAAAGGAGTGGAGCAGCTTTTTTTGAATGTAAAACAGAGCCTTACTTCTACTGCTATTATTACCGGTTCTGCCACGCTTTTATTGGGTCTGGCCTCTGCGGGCATCATGGGAATCGGTGGTTATATGATCATCAATGGAGAACTTACGTTCGGCGAATTTCTTTCTTTTACTTTATACCTCGGTTTTATGATTGCGCCCATTGTGCAAATGAGCAATATCGGCAGCCAGCTCACGGAGGCTTTTGCCGGGCTCGACAGAACGCAGGAGATCATGAACATGGATCCGGAAAATGATGTGCAAACCCGTACCGTCCAGCTGCCGATTTTAAAAGGCGATATCCGTTTTGAGCATGTTTCTTTTTCTTACGAAGAAGGAAAGGAAGTGGTAAAAGATATTAGTTTTGACGCGCCTGCAGGCTCCGTTACAGCACTCGTGGGCAGTTCGGGCTCAGGCAAAACAACCATAGCCAGCCTGGCCGCCACCTTTATTACACCCGATAGCGGCACCATCACCATTGATGGCATTGACCTTAGTAAGGTAATGCTGAGCGAATACCGGCAACATCTTGGAGTGGTGCTGCAGGACGATTTTTTATTTGAAGGAACCATCCGGGAAAATATTTTATTTGCACGCCCCAATGCCACTGCAGAAAGCCTAGCCAAAGCAGTAAGCTCCGCTTACGTAGATGAATTTACCGATCGTTTTGAAAAGGGCTTAGACACGGTCATTGGCGAACGGGGCATCAAACTATCTGGCGGGCAGCGTCAACGCATCACCATAGCAAGGGCCATACTAGCCAACCCTAAAATTATTTTATTGGATGAAGCCACTTCCAGCTTAGATACCGAAAGTGAAGCGCTCATACAGCAGAGTCTGAATGAACTGATGAAAGGTAGAACCACTTTTGTAATTGCACACCGGCTAAGTACCATCCGTAAGGCACACCAAATATTGGTAATAGAAGCCGGCAAAATAGCTGAACGCGGCAACCACCAGGAATTGATTGACAAAAAAGGCAGATACTATGAATTGTTTACTTACCAGGCTAGAATATAAAAATGGTAAGTGGAGACGTGGATGCCAATATTGGTAAAATGATGGCAGCCTTTGCCTTTTGGCGATTTGCAAAAAGGGAGATAGGAAATTTGCAAACTATCGTCGGCTTTCTACGTCGGAGCAACCTCTTTTTATTTATTGATAGAGATAACCGAAGTAAAAAAGCTTATGCCTCTGGCAAGAATATACTTTGCCGCAAAGGCACAAAGTTTTATTCCTTCGGAATAAAGGTCACTTGAATGTTGTGATGTCGTTTTTCTGAATCCGGTTGCAACCCTGCAGATTTAAAAGGTACAAGTGATGGCAGAGCCGAACACATTGCGCCAGTGAAAGAATCCATCGATAGGCGATAGAAAGATGGGAACCCAAAATATTTCAAATAAAAAAATATTCATCTTGTTAATCCATCCAAAGCCCTTGTTTGAAAATCAGAAGGCGGCCACCTTAATTAAGCCCTTACAAACAGGCAGCATTAAACTTCAGCAGTAACCCTGTTATCGGAACAGCTTGTGCCAGCGAATTTAAATTCATTTACATTTAAAAGCTGCCACTGCCTTGACGCACAACAACTCTCTAAAAACACGAACCCGTGGGGTTCGAACATATACAGAATATAGTAGGATGTTGTATTCGACCCTGAATGGGTCGTACCACCCTTTAGCACCATTCGTTTTTATATATTCATCACTAATTTGAGTGGTCCCATTTTATTACACGACACATGAGCGCCGGACTTGGTGGTTCGTGCAGATACGAACCATGGCCTGGAAAAAGAGTCCCCTACAAGCGAATAATATTCCATTGAATGTTATGATGTCGTTTTTTTGAATCCGGTTGCAACCCTGCAGATCTAAAAGGTACAAGTGATGACAGAGCCGAGCACGTTGCGCCACTGTAAAATTCATGACGTTAAAATCAATCCTTGGGAACGGCCACTTACTACCGCCAGTGAATTGACAATTTTTTTGAACTAGTTCTCCACTGGCCCTGGTAAGCCGCTAAAACAATTGTCAAAATTGCAAAAGTTTAGTGATAAT
Organism: Chitinophagales bacterium; assembly: GCA_038249665.1. GTDB lineage: Bacteria > Bacteroidota > Bacteroidia > Chitinophagales > Chitinophagaceae > Ferruginibacter. Next base: position 7,830 of record JBBSDF010000041.1, on the reverse strand, counting down.
TTCTACCTCACCTCTGAAGAAGGTCGTTCAAAGAATCTTTGTAGCTACGCCCAATAGGCAAGCTGACGTCCTGAATGGTTACTTCCTGCGCTGAAACCTTGCTTATGAAATTCTTTTGCACTGCATAGCTGCGGTGAATGCGAATGAAAGTTTTAAAAGCTGTTTCCTGCAGCAGATTGCCAAGCAGGGAGAGAACGCAGTATTTTTTTTGAATTGTAACGATACTGGTGTAATCTTTCAACGCTTCTAAGTAAAGAACGTCTTGCAATTGAATTTTAACCTGCTGGTGTCCGTCTTTTATAAAAATAGCATCCTCGCCCAGGCTGCTTTCGAGCAGGGCTGCTTTATGCAGCACATCTAAATACATTTGCAAACGTTCCATGGCTTTGTCGAATCTGTCTGCTTTTATGGGTTTTACCAGGAAGTCGAGTGCGGCTAGCTCAAAGCTTTCCAACGCGTAGTCGGGGTAGGAAGTGATGAAAATACAGGCCTGCTCCTGACCCAACTCCCGACGCAATTCGTGGCCACTCATGCCATCCATGTCAATATCCAATAGCAATACATGCACCTTATTGGTTTTTAAAAATACCAGTGCATCGGCTCCATTGCTAAACCTTCCCACAATATTTAAAAAAGAATAGCGCCGTGCATACATGAGTGTGTGAAGCTGATCTATCTCGTTATCGTCTATAATAATGGCGTTATAACTCTGTACGGTTTTGTTCATAATGTTTCGGATGTAAAACTTCTTGCTCAAATTTAAAGCTTTATCCTCAATTAAAGCGGGTTGGCAGTCTGATGAACGTACGCTGTATTTCTCTACTATAAAAGCTCAACAGAATTACTACTGTACAACGGAGCGTCGCCAATGCAGCCGCTCATTGCAACTCAGCTCGTTACCAAATAAAAACTGGCAACTATTTAAGCAGGTCATCAGGCATTTTACTCCTAACAATTATTAAGTAATTCATTTCCCTACAGTTGGTCGGTTTATTCTGTAGTTCATTTATTCTTTGTAGCAACACTTAAAAAATGGAAATAAGTTTGCTCTTATTGGTTGAACTGAGAATTTCCCTTTATGAAAATTCGTTATGAAAAAGAACTTGAATATTTTAATTATTGTAAGTTTCCACCCTTTTTTTTGGAGCTCGTAAAAAAGCTAATGAGGATATGAAAGCAAATAGCATTGTTGGATTTTGGAAGGGCAAAGAGTCGGCACTACAAGACTGGAGTTGGCTGCTTGGTACGGATAACACCATGCGGCTTTATCATGGCGTAGTCACAGCTAATGCTGCTGGCAAATACGAAGGCACTTATTCTAACACGGACAGCACCGTTACCTTGTCGTAAGCCGAACGAGCAGGCTATCCGGTTGTTTATAGAGACTTAAGGATCGATAATGCGTATACGAAGATCGATGGCAAGCATCATATTACAGGTACTTATGTGTTTGTTGAAAGATAAATGATAAGATATTGCATGAAGCTGGTTGGTGCCGACAGTTTAGTATGTACGCGTCATCAGAAAATGAAGCCAGGAAGAAATTCAAATGGGTATTGTAAGTCCGGATTTTATCTTCCGGACGCTTGCCCACAATACGCCTGGGAAAAAGATTTTTACTTATAAAATGATAAATACACCCCGAAAGGTGCATTTATCATTTTCAGAAACCGGATTTTAGTTGCGGATGGAGTAAAAAATGAGGCATATTTGCTGTAGTTTTAAATTGTAAACTTATCCCTCAATTTTTTATTTTGCAACATGAGATTCTTTTTAAGCAGTTTATTTTCTCTTTGCCTGGCATTTGCATTAGCCCAGACCGATAATAAAGCTGACTCACTCATTAACGTTATCAGTACCACAAACATTGATTCCATCAAAGTAAAAACACTGAATCAGCTTGGCAGGCACTACACTAAAAGCGATCCTGCACTTGCTGCCCGATACATAAAAGAGGGGATGGAACTTGCCACGCAAAGGTCGTTACCCGGGCTGATGGGCATGCTTTATATTTCTATGGGCCATGCGTACCTGGAAAAAGGCAGTTACGATTCAGCAAAACAATTCCTGCAGCAGGCTGTTATTTTTGGAAAAAAAAATAATACTCCCGCACTGCAGATAAGAGCATTAAGCCTGATTGGATTTATTAATACCCGCAATGCAGAATATACCGAAGCTGCTTCCAATCTCTTTAAGGCGTTAGAGATGAGTGAAGCAACCAAAGACTCTACAGCAATTAGCAATACTTGTAATTCACTCTGTGCGCTGTATTATGATCAGTCAAATTTTCTCAAGGCGTTGCTTTATGGTGAAAAAGCATTGGCCATTATTTTAAGAAATGGCAGTGAGGCAAGCAAAGGGGGAAGCTATTTGAATGTCGGCCTAATTTATGCGGACATGGGCAACGAAATAAAGGCAGCCGAATATTATAAAAAAGCGGTGGCTATTTTGCAAAAGGCCAATGCACAGTTAAGTGTTGCTACGGCTTATGGCAACCTCAGTCTTTTAAGGATGAACAGTATCAATGAAACTATCAGTTATTTGTTATTTGCAAAAAAAATATGGGATGAGTTTTCTCCTGAGCACCCAAATGCAATTGGCAATACCGGCAACCTGGGCTACGCTTATCTTCGTGCCGTGCAGGATTCAAATTTTGTTCGCTTGCAAGCCGCAGAAGGAATTGTAAAAGATAAATCTGTTCTTTTAGGTAGAGCTGGGCTTTATTTAAATGAAGCCTATAAAAAGTGCAAGGAGTTAAACCTCGACAAAGACCTGCTTCTTTTTACAGGTCAATTAGCCGAAGTAGAACAGGCAAAATCTAACTACCAACTGGCCAATAAATACCTAAATGAATTTATCGCCTTAGACGATTCTATATTTTCGCAGGAAAATAAAAACAGTATTGCTGCTGAGGAAGGTGGGCGGGAAGTGGCTATCAGGGATAAGCAGATAGAACTCAATAATATTTCGATAGCTGCACAAAAAAAAATTCGTCTTGCCTTGATTGCGGGGTTGCTGTTGCTGCTGGTGATAGGAAGTTTGCTTTTTGTGCAAAGCCGCACCCGTCGAAGAACCAATACAACCCTGCTTAAACTGAACAGTGAACTGGATGAGGCCAACAAAGTAAAAGCAAGATTTTTTGGTATCATCAGCCACGATCTTCGTAGTCCTATTGCCAGCCTGGTAAGTTTTTTGAACCTACAGCAGGAAGCACCGGAACTCTTTACGAAAGCGCAGGCAGAAAAACACAGAGCTACGCTCAGCAGTTCTGCAGAGTCCCTGCTGGAAACAATGGAAGGTATGCTGCAGTGGAGCAAAAGCCAGATGGAAAATTTTAAACCCAGAATATCCGAAACAAGGTCAAAAGAAATATTATCCCGCCCATCAACCTGGAGGCTAAAATGACTCCTCCCATGCAACAGGTATCTCCACCCTGGTGCCGCCTTCGGGAATAATACCATGATTATGAAATATTTAATTCTTATTCTAATTGTTTCAGCCTGCATAGGAGCATCGTGCAACAAAAATCACCTGCAGGAGTATTATTTTAAATGTAAATTAAACGGACAAGAATATGTACCGGATAATTGTGCTAATTGCAGAACGGCAAAAGTATTAGGCGATACCCTTTTGATTTTGGGAGCCAACCGATATGTAGAATCTATTGGCGTTGACGTGCTGGAATATCCATTAAAGGAGAAACCCTATGTATTAAAAGAAAGAAGGAATGCAGCTGCAGGAACTGCGGACTATGACAATACTATTGGTAGTCCGTCTGACATTTTCCGTACTGACTCTTTGAGAACAGGGCAGCTTACTATAACAACCCTCGATAAAACAAATAAAATCATTGCCGGTACTTTCTATTATGACGCATATAATGCTGTTCAAAATAAAACAATAAAAATCACCGACGGCAAATTCCGTCTTCAATACAATACCAATTAAAACTTAAACCAAGACACCACCAATTATGAAAAATAAATTTTTACAGACATATTTCTTTGTGCTATGCTTTTCGTTACTCGTTGCATTTGGAGCAAATAGCCAGGTAATCTGGGATACGCTCCCCTATAAAACTTATGCAGATTATAAATTGCAGAATCTTGACAAATCCATTATTACTTCCGGCATTTTGTATGACCGAGCATTTCCGGTTGCCGATATTTGAACGTTTTAAACAACAAGACCAGTTCACAGACACGACAGGCCCAAGACACTGGGTGCAGGCTTATTACGAGATCTATAATGCTGCTTACAATAATACAAATTGGCTATCACCCGATGCGCTGGCCTGCCGGCATCACCATTCACAGCATAATTAATGGTAGCATCTGTCTTCACCGTAAAAGCAAGTCATTTGTCTTTTGCTTTTTCGGAAAAGTATATTTTTCACCGAATGAAGTACATCTGTAATATTGAATGGAATGTCTTCTATGGCAAACCTGCCTGCATCAAGCTTGGAAAGATCAAGAACGTCGTTGATAATTGTAAGCTGGCTTTTGCCTGAATTGCGAATAGCGTCTATGTATTCCCGCTGGGATGTATCCGTGTTTGTTTTTTCCAACAACTCTGTAAAGCCTAAGATAGAACCTAAAGGTGTGCGCAATTCATGGCTCATATTTGCCACAAAATCTTCCTTGGCCTGAGCAGATTCTTCTGCAAGGTTGCGGGAGCGCTGAAGTTCTTCTTCAATCTTTTTTCTTTCAAAAAAAGTGGGGATTTCATAATGCTGCTGCTTGCCCGGTTTGTTTTCATTGCGTAAATGAAAGGCATCTAAATACTGCTGAATCATGTGTGGCGGCGACATGATGAAAGTGCAACTATCGTCCCCCTTTGCGGTGCACTTAACCTCTACAGCGGTTAAGGGAATGCCAAAGCTTTCTTCGCACCAGCCGGAAGAGTAGCCGGCACTCATGATGCATACTGCAAAATCGGATTTCCTGCCGACCTTTATCCATGAATCAGCCTCAAAGGAATATGGATGATTATAGATGAGGTAAAAGTTATCATCGGGTGAGGGATTGCTTTCAGGCAAAATATCTACAAAGGCCCAACCTGTAAATGCAAAATGCACCGGCCCTGCAGAAAGTTTTGCAATAGGATCAGTCAGGTTCATTTTTGCATGAAAGTTCTTTGCGTCATTCATGCCCAGGGTATGCGCAATATCAAATAAGAAATTCTTACCAATAGATATGGCTTCTGCCTGTCCCCTGTCTGCATAGAGATTTTGTATGGTATCTAAAAAGTCCTTTGACATGGCAGAGGCACGCACTAAAATATGACGTTGGTCACCTATTTCAATCGTTCCCCGATGGGGCTGCATTTTGAGATCCGTAAAATAAGCACTTACTGTTTGTTGCGCAAGGTCAAAAGGTGCCGTCATTTGTTCGGGAACGTTTACCGTAGAGCCGTGTGTGGTAAAGGATGCACCCGAACGCATTCAGCCAGTTCTTTTTCAAGTTGTGTAATACGATTTTATAGTTGTGTTACTCCAGGTAGCATTAGAAGTTTTTATCTGCGTCTAAAATAGCAAAAAAGATCTGAATGAAGCATCGCTCGGCACAAAAAAGAGCTTTTTAAATCTTAAAAACAATAGGCCGTTAGCCAGTATTAGTGAGCCATTGAGTGAAACCTGCTTTTCATTAAACGTGCAATAAACAAGGAAGGGAATGATGCTTTCTTTGTGTTATCAAATTAAAAACTAAAAAAGATAATCATAAAAAAAATAACACTAATCTTATCAATGTTTATTATCGGATTTGCAGGACAGGCATTTGCACAAAGCCATGCTATCGCAAAAGTAAAAATGCCCGCTGGCAAGGATTCAAGTGCAATTTTAATAGGCATATTGCTACCAGCTGTTCGAAAGATCAACGGGGCAGCAAAACCTCAGCAAGCTGAAGCAAAACCGGTTTTAAAAACTACAGCACCTTCGCCACAGGCAAGTTCTGTAAAAGTTTTTGACGGAAAAACAGGTCAACCTGCTCCTCTTCTCCTGCCGGCCGTATAAAAGGTTAGAGAGGCTGTTGTTGGCTCCCCCAACATAATTTTCACCCCTATCTTTGCAGGATGGCAGACGACCTCTCAATCATCAATGGAACCAAGGCAGAACAGTACGAAGCATTGCTGCCGCAAATAAAAGGACTCATCACCGGGGAGCCGGATTTGGTGGCTAATTTGGCTAATATTGCCGCGGCACTTAAAGAACAGTTTGGCTGGCTCTGGGTGGGGTTTTATTTAGTAAAAGAGGAGGAGCTGGTGCTGGGTCCGTTTCAGGGGCCGGTGGCTTGTACCAGAATTCGCAAGGGCAGGGGCGTATGTGGTAGCAGCTGGGCAGATGCCAGCACGTTGATTGTGGCAGATGTAGAAAAATTCCCCGGACACATCGCCTGCAGCAGCTTGTCTCGCTCAGAAATTGTAGTGCCCATCATCAGAAATGGCGTGGTGCTGGGGGTGCTGGATGCCGATAGCGCCGACCTGGATGCCTACGATGCCATCGATCAACAATACCTCGAAACCATCGTTGGCTGGATAGAGATGGGATAAAAAATTGTTGTTCGGCCGCGTTTAATATGCGTTGCTTTTTTTAGGGTGCTGTTGCCCCATCCTTCCATCCCCACAAATACTTACAGGCATATGTGCGGTAGGGTTTCCATTTTTCAGCAATCTGCAGCATGGCCAATTTCATGGCTTTTTTATCCCGGGCATCGAGTTGATACAGCCGCGTCATGGCTTGTTGTATGGCCAAATCATCTACGGCAAACACATCTTCCCGCGCCATGGTAAACATCAGGATCATCTCGGCCGTCCACCTGCCCACTCCTTTGATCTGGGTGAGAAAATCGATCAGCTCCTCATCCTCCATTTTGTGCAACCGGGCATCGGTGAGCTGATGCTCCATAAAAAACGCACACACGTTGTGTACATAACTGGCCTTGGCGTTGCTTAAGCCAATACCGCGTAACTGCTCCAACGGCACGTCCGCCATCTGCGCCGGCCTGGGATGTTTGCTGTTGAACAATTGTAGAAACCGGGTATAAATAATCGCGGCTACCTTGGTGCTCAACTGCTGGCTTACAATTGATTTACAAATTTGTAAATGGACCTGGTTTCGTTTTTCCAACACAAAGGCTTCCTGCCCCTTGATGATGCGGGCCAGTTGTTTGTCTTTGGATAGATGGAGTTGCGCTTGCATAAAAGAATGGGGTTACAAACAAAATTTTTGCTGAGTAGAAAGATACTATTTATTGACAAGCTGTTGGGGTCCTTTTATTATTTTATGTTGCTTAGCAACTGGGGTGGAGATGTTTTGGTGCTGTAAGGTTTTTATTTTTTTTGTTACGCGAAGGAACACGGTGGTTTCATGGAGAACCTTTGAGGAAAATATATTGATCTTATTAAAACATCCAAAAAATACTTTTGCCTTTGGCAAAAAAGTTGTTTGGCCGCGAAGTCAGAGGGTTTCATTCCTTCAAAATATTAAAACACTATCTGTTTTCGTTGAGCATCAAGGAATAAATTTTCAGTTTACAGTAGTACCAAAGCTCCATCAGGGTATCGCCGCCAAACGGGGTGTTATCGTTTGGCGGGCTCCTTTTTTATTTCTTTTTTGGAGAAGCAAAAAAGAAAAGAAGCCCGCGGCAGGCATTGGGAAGTTGCGAAGCAAAAAGCTTTTACGGTAAAATTAATCTCGCTCATCAAACCATAGGAGTTAGTTGAAAATCAGACGGCGGTGACCCTCTTATAATTTCGCAATAAAGGAGCCAGAGATACGATCTATATTTATTTAGTTAAGTTTTTTGCTTCGCAACTCTATATCGCCTGCCG
>JBBSDF010000040.1:0-30607 GCA_038249665.1 Chitinophagales bacterium | reverse complement strand
TATCATGAAACCGTTTACCAAAATCAATTGCATTTATCCCTTTGAACATAACTAATATATTTAGCCATAAAAATACTAAACTATTTAGTTTTAAACAAGTACTATATTTGCTTTGTTACCGTTCTACCTAATCCTATAAATAATATATAATAAATTTGCAGCGAAACCAGAAAATAACTTGTCAAAGGTTATCTTAATGTTAGGAATTCTACATTATATTTGTTTTACTAAAATTAAATCTGCAAATGAGAAAAATTATTATGACCATGTTGGTCGCTTTCGGCTTTGTGCTGGCTGCTACCGCCCAGAATCGCACGATCTCTGGAACCTTACAAGATGAGAAAGGCAATCCGGTTGCCAATGGATCAGTAATGTTAAAGGGAACTACAAATGGGACCACTTCTGATGCCAGTGGTAAATTTTCACTGTCTGTACCAAACACTGCTAAAACTTTGGTGGTATCGGGTATCGGATTTTCTACACAAGATGTTGCCATTGGATCGAAAACCAATTTAGACATCACCATAAAATCTTCCAATATTGAAATGGAAGATGTAATCGTAACTGGTTACACCACCGAAAAGAAAAGGCAGTTTGCGGGTTCGGCTACCACGCTGACTTCAAAAGCTGTTGAAAACGTTCCAGTTGCATCTTTCGATCAAATGCTACAAGGTAGGGTACCAGGTTTATTGGCGAACTCAGGATCTGGTCAGCCAGGAGCTCCAGCCAATGTTAGAATCAGAGGTACTTCTTCGTTAGGGGGTCAAGTGCAGCCCCTATATATCGTAGATGGTGTTCCACTTTCTCCTGCTGATTTGGCCGCGATGAACCCCAATGATTTTGAAACAGTTACTGTATTGAAAGATGCAAATGCAGCCGCCATGTATGGTTCAAGAGGAAGTTTGGGTGTGATCGTCGTTACCACAAAAAGAGGTAAAGCAGGGCAAACTAATTTTTCTTTCAAGTCTCAGTTCGGATTTACACAAAGACCACAACCCTCTCAATTTAATCAATTGGACTCTAGGGGCATGCTGGCATATGAAGAATTTGTAGGCGGTTTTGCCAATGGTTTAACCGCACCAGGTTGGGCGTGGTCGGCCAAAAACCCTGCCAACGCTAGTCTTCCGGCTACTTCTCCGGCTAACAATCCTTTCGGGGCTTCGAGAGCTCGTTTTGACTTTTTGCTGGATAGTTTGCGCAATAACAATGTTGACTACTACGGCTTATTATTTAGAACCGGTATAGCAAGAACCAATGAATTATCCATGAGCGGAGGAAACAGTTCTTCCAGATACCTTATTTCGTTGAATAATTTTAGTCAGGAAGGTACCGATAGAAAATCCAAACTGGATCGTTACAGTTTGCGTTTGAATCTGGATAACAACATAGGTAAATTGACCACTCAGTTAAGTTCCTTGATCAGTTATTCAAAAACCATCTTTAATGAGGGATCTTTCAATGGTGGTAACGGTCCTAACAATCCTTTTGCGATGGTCTGGAGAGCAAAACCTTACGAAAATCCTTACCGTCCGGATGGTACCATCATATTTGGTACTTCTACACCTACGGTACCAAGACAAATGGGTAACTTAATTGAGCGTTCCGATGCATCTGACTGGACGGAAAACCAAATAAAAGCAAACGCAGGTTTGAATATTGCGTATAAGATATTGCCTTCGTTAACCTTTAGAAACAACGTGGGTGTCGATGCGTCTTCTTTTGATGCTCAAGGCGCCATCGCTGCCAACTCTTTTGTTGGGTCATTACAAACTTTTCAGTCTGGTTTCTTAAACGAAAGTTTTCTTAACAGATTACAACTCATCAACACCTCTTCTTTGGTGTTTAATAAGAAGTTTGGTACAAAACATGACTTAGAAGCAGGTGCATTTTTTGAAACGATTCGCCAGTGGAACAGAGGTTTCGGCTTAAGTATTTTCAACCTCGACCCCAGGTTAACACAAACCAGCCAGGGAGCAGGGCCCTTACCCACCAACGGAGCTGTTACCGTAAATCAGAATGGCGGAAGTGCCAAATCTGGATTCGGAATTCGTTCTGCATTTACTACACTTAGGTATACTTTTGATAACAAATACACAGTTGCTGCTAACTTCAGGAGAGACGGAACTTCTAGAATCATTAATCCAGACAACAAAGAAATCGACACCTATTCTGCGAGTGTTGCATGGGATGCGACAAAAGAAAACTTTTTTGAAAAACAAAAAGTGCTCAGTGACTTTAGAGCAAGGTTCTCGTTTGGTGAGAGTGCAAACGTAAATAGTATTCCGGGCGGATCATTTGGAATCAATAGTTCATTCTACAACGTTGCAAATTACACTGCTGCTCAGCAAGCCGCTTACGCTACTGTAGGTTTTGCTGGATCTCCTATAACTGCAACTGCGCCTAGCGGAGCTGTAAACCGTGACCTAAGACTAGAAACCGTTGAAAAGTTGAACTTGGGTTTTGACCTCGGTTTCGTTAAAAACAGGATCCGTTTAACAGTTGATTTGTATAAAAACACTACTAAGGATTTGTTTGTGAGACAACAGCTTCCTGCTACTTCCGGTTTCGGAGGCGCGTTGAATGTGAACGCGGGTAACATGGAAAACAAAGGTGTGGAATTGGATCTTACTTTGGATGTGATCAAGAGTAAGGACATTGATTTTACTTTGAATGCCAACCACGGGTATAACAAAAATGAAATCACGAGCTTAGGCACTGTTACTGAATATCCGGAAGGAACTGGTATCGTTAAAAAAGGATTACCTGTAGGAAGTCATCTTTCATTTGCTTATTTGGGAGCTGATGTTGCAACTGGTCGTCCGATTTACAAAAGAACGGATGGTACTCCAACAACCAATATCAACGAAGCCGGTCAGTTTCATGAATTTGGAACTTGGTTGCCAGTACACACAGGCGGCTTCAATGCATCTTTCCGTTTCAAAAGAATTACCATCGATGCATTATTCTCTTACCAGTTTGACGTTAGAAGATACAACAACGTACAAAACTGGGTAAGCCAGGGTGACCTTACTTTTGCAGGCGCCGTTACGCAAAGTCAAGTATTGTTAACAGACCAGTGGAGAAGGCCAGGCGATAACAAAATGTTACAAGCGCCAAATGCAAGTCGCCAGTTTACTTCTTATGATATTTCTGACGCCTCCTTCTTGCGTTTCCGTAACCTGAACGTGTCTTATATGATACCAGAAATCAAAGCTGGGGGAAGAACGCTTATCAAATCATCCAGGTTCTATATTCAAGCCCAAAACATTGCGATTTTCAGTTCGTGGAGTGGGTTAGATCCGGAAGACAACAACAACATCAGTTTGGCTGAATTCCCTAATCCGAAAGCAGTGGTTCTAGGCCTTGACATTAACTTTTAATACCAAAAGACAACAATCATGAAACGAAACAAAATAATATGGATGGCAATTGCAGGTATGGTAACTTTTAGTTCCTGCAAAAAGCTGATAGAAGTACCAGAAACTGATCTTCTGGCAGGCAGTCTTGCGCTCTCACAAATTACTTTTGTGGAACAAGCTATATTGGGCGGTTATGCAGCCGCTACTCCTGATATGAACATTTTACTAAATGCAACTTTTGCTGACGAAGTAACAAGAGCTGAGTTTTACAATGCTGTTACCACTCACGAGTGGCAGTACAGTCCTGCTGACGTTGGATTAAGAGATAACTTTACCGCCATTGGCGTAAATTATACCATCATTAACAGAGTCAACCTGGCTTTGGAGGCACTGCCAAATGCTGACTCTACAAAAGTAGGAGACGAAGTGAAAAGGCGTAGGTTAAGGGGAGAAGGTTTGTTCTTAAGAGCCTTTGCGCATTTTGAATTGTTCAGGTATTATTGTAAGAATTACAATCCGACCGGCCTTGGTATGCCCTACATGGAAAGATCTTCTATTTTACCTACACCAAGAATTGCAATGGGTCCTTATTTTGATAAAATCAAGGCTGACTTAGTGGAGGCCAAAACGCTGGTAGTGAACAGCTTGGCCGATGTAAACAGAGCCAATGTGGCCGCTGTTGCCGGGATGCAAGCCAGGGTTGCTTTGTACATGCGTGATTGGCCAGCAGCGGAAACCTTCGCCAGTGAATTTATTACTGCAGTTCCTTTGGCTACTATTGCTCAATTCCCTGGAATTTGGACGGATGTTAACACTGCCGAACAAGCGTATCGAGTATTTAAAACAAGCACATTAGGTGCTCGTATTGGAAATCTTTTCCGGGGTACTTCTGCAAGTGCAAGCAATATCGGAATCATTACCTGGAAGCCTTCAGAGAAGGTTTGGACTGCATACGATCAGGTAAATGATGTTAGATTCTCTTCTTATTTAAGATCTGAGCCTCTGTTAAGCGGTGTTGGAAGAGACCCAAGATTGATCAACAAATATGCCGGTGGAACTTTTGCCGCTCCCAACGAAAACGTTGCCAACGGTAAAGTATTGAGAACAGCAGAAATGGTGTTGATCCGTGCAGAAGCAAGGGCAGAATTGAACAGATTTACTGGTGCCAACAGCGCCGAGTCTGATATCAACACACTACGCAGCAATAGAATTACTGGTTATACCAATGTGGTGTTTGCTTCCAGGCAACAAGCCATTGACGAGACGATGCAGGAAAGATTCAAAGAATTGGTTTATGAAGGCCACCGTTTCTTCGATTTAAAAAGAAGAAGCCTGCCAGTAACTCGTTTGGCCATCGATGCACCTAGTCCATCAGGAGCAAGTTTGCCAGCAGATAACTTTAGGTTCACTTTACCAATCCCTTTACCTGAGGTGACCGCTAACCCGATCATGACTCAAAACGAGGGCTACCAATAATTACAAACTATTTACGCTCTGGTTGTTGTAATAACCAGAGCGTAAAACTTTGAATTAGACAACCAACATTCAAAAAACGACAACAGATAATATGAAAAAAATACTCGGATTAGCCTTGGCTTCGATCGTTGTAGGCACGTCTTGCAAGAAAGCTTTTGAACAGCCAGACGATTTCAGCAGTTTTGCTGTCATACACGCTTCACCGGTGGCTACTACTGCACCTACTGATACCTTACACGTATTTGTTGGAGGTGAGCGTTATACCAATGCAGCAGGTGCTACTTATTTAACCACTACCACCTATCTCCCTATACTTACAGGGACGCATGAAATCAATATTCGTAGAAAAAATGTTGCCACTAGCGCATTGTATGCAAACAGCTTTACTGCCACCATGGCAAAAGGAGAAATTTTCTCTTATTTTGTGTATGACACTACCACTGCTCCTACCAGCCAAGCGAGGGTGTTGAAGTTGAAAGACAATCTTACTTTGCCTGCAACTACCAACTCACATGTACGTGCGCTGCACCTGGCTCCTAATGCCCCTGCTGTAGACATCGTTTTGCTAAGAACATCGGTTACGCCGAACGATTCTGTTACCATTAGCAACAGATCATTCATTGGTGTTTCTCCTAATGAGAGTGCATTAGCCGCTTTCACACCCGTACCAAGAGGTGTATACACTGTTAAATTTAAAGTAGCAGGAACGCAAACAGTGGCGATTGCTGTAACTGTTGATATGAGCAGGGGTGCTGACGTAACGCAAGGTGGTATCTTCACTATTTATGCAAGTGGCACCGCAAAAGGACAACCTTTGGCAGTAAGAAGTATCAGGCATTTTTAAGTTTACTTTGACGATAATTTTTAAGAGGCCGTTCTTTTAGAACGGTCTTTTTTGTGTGTTATGTTCAATTGTGGGGCCGTTAATGAGTGAGGGGTGTCAGCGGGCACCTCAACAATCAGCCACCAAACTTGTTATATTATTAACATCTACTCCTTTAAACAATATCGTAAGTAGTTGTAAATTGTAACATCATGAAAATTTTCAATTGTATCGTTGTTTGCATGGCGGTGGTTTTTAGCGCCTGCGGACAAAACACGATTTCTAATGTGCCTGCCAGCAACAAACCTGCAGTAGCCACTTCCACTTCTAAAAAAACGAGCCCCATGACATGGAACCCATTAACGCCTGAAGAAACCAGGATCATCGTAAACAAAGGAACCGAATACCCCGGAACAGGTGAATTACTGAAAAACAAAGAAAAAGGTACTTATGTATGTCGTCGATGCGATTCACCATTGTACAAATCTGATTCAAAATTTGAATCGAATTGCGGCTGGCCTAGTTTTGACGATGAAATAAAAGGCGCGGTGATAAAAATCTCAGATCCCGATGGTATGCGCACCGAAATTGTTTGTGCCAACTGTGATGGCCACTTAGGGCATGTATTCTTGGGCGAAGGATTCACCTCAAAAAATACCCGCCATTGCGTAAACTCCGTTTCAATGAAATTTGTTCCGGATATAAAAGCCGACTAAAGCGATTGCTTTTTACCTGTAGCTAATTTGAATGAGTTGAAATAAGAGGTGAAGCTCAGCCTAGCCCCGATTGAAGCGAATAGGGCGGGAGGAACGAACCGACCTGGCAGCGCAAAGCGGGAAACAAATGATGACGCCTAGCAACAGCCTATGCTTCAAAAAATAAACACTTACAAAAAAGCCCGCTAACGTAACGTTGGCGGGCTTTGTGTTGAAATATATTTGTATTAAGCAGCTTCGAATCTCTCTGCTACTTTGGTCCAGTTTACAACGTTCCAAAATGCCGCCAAATAATCGGCTCGCTTGTTTTGGTACTTCAAATAATAAGCGTGTTCCCAAACATCGGCGCCGAGTACAGGTGTGCCCTTTACTTCTGCTACATCCATCAAAGGATTGTCTTGGTTGGGCGTTGAGCTTACTTCTAGTTTGCCATCTTTAACAATCAACCAAGCCCATCCACTTCCAAAACGCGTCATGCCTGCATTGGCAAATTTTTCTTTGAAAACATCGAATGAACCAAAGGCTTCGTTGATGGCATCTGCCAGTTTCCCGCCCGGTGCGCCACCTGCGTTGGCTGCCAAACTTTCCCAGAAAAAAGTATGGTTCCAATGACCGCCACCGTTGTTGCGAACGGCAGGACTGATACTACCCGCTGCCTTCACCAATTCTTCGATTGATTTGGTTTCATTGTCTGTACCCGCAATCGCTTTGTTCAAATTGTCAACATAAGCCTGGTGGTGTTTGCCATGGTGAATTTGCATGGTCAGTGTATCAATGTGTGGCTCTAGAGCCTCGTGTGCGTAAGGTAAGGGTGCAAGTGTAAATGCCATAATATAAATTTTAAATCGTGAATAAGTTTAATACGCAAATTTAAAGCCGAAATCTGGAAATCCACTTTATTAAAATATAAACTTCCTGAATTGGTAAATTTTATTAAGTGGCAGTTTTTTTACCGCCTTGCTCTGAAAAAGTCTTTCATGAGTTGGGCGCATTGTTCTGCCAAAATACCTCCGTTGAGTGCTGTTTTTGGGTGAAAGGGATTGTTGCCACCAGTACATCTTCTATAACTATTTTTATCGTCGGATGCTCCAAATACAATGCGTCCGATCTTACTCCAATAGAGTGCACCGCTGCACATGAGGCAAGGCTCTACGGTTACAAACAGGGTGGCATCCGGCAGATATTTACTACCCAAAAAATGGTAGGCGGTAGTGAGCGCCAATATTTCTGCGTGTGCGGTACTATCATTGAGCAACTCTACCTGGTTGTGGGCCCTGGCTATGATGCGGTTGTTCATCACCACGATGGCACCTACTGGCACCTCCTCTTTATCGTAGGCCTGTTGGGCTTCTTGTAAAGCTAGCTGCATATATTGCTCATCGGTCATGGTAAATGATTTAACTTTAAACAAAAATAAGGTTATGCCCTCTCTGAACCAATTGAAAGCCATGCGAACGTATTTTGAATCTGGCGAAACTTCGAGTGCTGAATTTCGTACAACACAACTTGGGAAGTTTAAATCTGCCATTTTGAAGTATGAGGAAGACATCAATGTTGCGCTGCAAGTTGATTTGAACAAATCTGTAGAAGAAACCTGGGTAACAGAAACCGGATATTTGCTGACAGAGATCAACAACAGTTTAAGTAAAATAAGCAAGTGGATGAAGCCGCAAAATGTGCGCACCAACCTGCTCAATTTTCCGTCTTCCAGTTTCGTGTATTCTGAACCGTTAGGCGTGGTGCTGATCATTGGTACCTGGAATTATCCACTGCAATTATTGCTCACCCCTCTCGTGGGTGCCATTGCGGCCGGCAATTGTGTGGTGCTGAAAGCAAGTGAGTTTGCCCCCGCTACGGCGGCTGTGATAAAAAAAATAATTGCTGAATGCTTTGATACCCATTATGTTTTATTTACGGATGAAGACGGGTCTCAAGTGATTCCGGCGATGATGAAGGCTTTTAGATTCGATCACGTTTTTTATACCGGAAGCACAGCAGTAGGCAAACTGATTTACGCATTGGCTGCCAGCGAACTGGTGCCCGTAACCCTGGAACTGGGTGGCAAAAGCCCTTGTGTGGTTGAGCAGGAAGTGAATGTGAAAGTGGCCGCCCGGCGTATTGTGCAAATGAAATTTTCCAATGCCGGACAAATGTGTGTGGCACCCGATTATTTGTTGGTGCACAACAGCAGAAAAGCTGAGTTGATTGCAGCCATGAAAGAAGCCATCCAAAACTTTTATGGCAATGAACCTTTAAAAAGCAGAGAGCTTTGTAAGATCATCAACCAAAAACAATTCGACCGCTTGAAGGGTTATTTACAATCTGCTGATATCATCGTTGGTGGCGAAACAGATGATGCTGCCCAGCTCATAGCACCCACACTACTCACCAATGTTTCATTGGAAGATGGCGTGATGCAAGATGAAATTTTTGGTCCTATATTGCCGGTGTTTGGTTTTGATACCATGGAAGAAGCTCTTTTAATGATTGCGCTTCACAAAAACCCTTTGGCATTTTATGTGTTTGCCAGTAATGACACCCTTGCAGAAAAATGGTTGAAAGCAGTACCTTCGGGCGGCGCCTGCGTCAACAATGCGGCGCTGCATGTGGCCAATCACTACTTACCCTTTGGTGGGCGTGGATACAGCGGTACCGGCAGTTACCGTGGCAGGTTTAGTTTTGATACTTTTAGTCATGCCAAAGCAGTAATGAAATCGCCTCAATGGTTTGATCCTGCTGCTAAGTACCCACCCTTAACAGGCAAATTGAAATTATTAAAATGGTTTATTAAATAACAACATGACATCCAAACAGAAATTTTTACGACTACTTTATCCTGTTTTTAGCAAACTAACCAAGGCTGTTGGTAAAGGAGGAAAAGTACTAACATCCCATAAAATGGCCACTACTTCATTTCACGATCTCAAAGCAACCCTTAACAACGGCAGCGAGTTGGACTTTGCAACCCTAAAAAACAAAAAAGTATTAATCGTTAATACCGCTTCTGAATGTGGCTATACGGCACAGTACGAAGGTTTACAGGCATTGCAGGAGAAGTTCGACAATACATTAATTGTGCTGGGTTTTCCTGCCAACGATTTTGGACAGCAGGAAAAGGGCTCTGATGAATCTATTGAACAGTTTTGCAAAGTCAACTTTGGGGTTAGTTTCCCCTTGGTAAAAAAATCGACCGTGATCAGCACTGCTCAGCAGCATCCGGTGTACCAATGGCTGACGCAGGAAGACAAAAACGGCTGGAATGTTTTTGTACCCAACTGGAATTTTTGCAAATATCTGATTGATGAAAAGGGCAATCTTACGCATGTATTCGAATCTGGCGTTGAGCCCATGGGCGCTCAATTACAGGCAGCCGTGCAGGAAGAAGGGTAAAGAATTTTAATTGAATAAAGGACGAGTTATTCTTACATTATTGCACTACTGGTTTTATTAAATATAAAATCCTTGTTTACAAAATCAACTATTGAAGCGTATATTTTCGCTGAAAAAATGCCCAGCTTTTTTGTACACTGATGGGAGTGCTGGCGTTTTTGCCAGGAATTGTTTTTTTCTTTTCTCTTAAAACGCTTCACTTAAAGGGCGTGGCTGTTTCTTTGATGTTGATGGAGATCTTGTTGATACTGGTTGGTTGTATCCCGTACCGGCAAAACAACGAACTGCATGTGGAACGGGTATATGGATTTGACATGAATCCCAGCTTGCTCAAAAGCAAGGAGTTGCCTCTAGTGCAGCTATACCTGAGTTTTGCTTCCCTATAACATTCCGTCGGGTTTGTGTTGGTGGTCCTCGGATTTGGAATCTACGTTTATTTACAGCTAAAAAAGATTACTTCGAAATGGCAAGCTGCAGCATTGTGCATTGGTATTATGGCCATTATTATGGCTGGGATCTCATATTTAAGTTATGACAGAACCTGCCATTGACTTAGAGGGGCCAACGTCATTTATTGTAACATTCTAAAATTGGGAAATTACAGCGGGCAGTTTTGGTGGTAGTTGATCATCTCTATGGGGGTTCTTTCGAATTCATATTCTTTGTAGTGCTCGCTGATTTCATCCAGCACTTCATTGATAGCAGCTTCTTCTGATAAAGTTACCAATCTCAACCTAAAATCTTTAATGCCTGGCAATCCTTTTAAATAGTTGGTATAATGCCTGCGCATTTCAAAGATGCCTACTTTGGGTCCCTTCCACTCCAGTGATTTTCGCAAATGTGTTTTACACACTTCTATTCTTTCTTCCAGTGTGGGGGAAGGCAGGTTGGTTTGTGTTTGAAGGTAGTGTTTGATTTCCCGGAATATCCATGGGTAGCCGATGGCGGCCCTGCCGATCATAATACCATCTACCCCATATTTATTTTTATAATCGAGGGCTTTGCGGCCACTGTCGATATCCCCGTTTCCAAAAATGGGGATGTTCATGCGCGGATTATTTTTTACTTCGCCAATCAGCGTCCAGTCTGCTTCGCCTTTGTATAATTGGCTTCTGGTACGGCCGTGAATGGCGAGGCCAGCCACGCCGATGTCTTGCAGCCTTTCAGCCACTTCAACAATATTTTTGCTGTTGTCGTCCCACCCCAAACGGGTTTTCACCGTTACAGGCAAAGTGGTGCTCTTAATAACGGCCTGGGTTAACCGAATCATGAGGTCGATGTCTTTCAACACAGCAGCACCTGCACCTTTGCTCACTACTTTTTTAACGGGGCAACCAAAGTTAATGTCCACCAGATCGGGATTGACGGTTTCACAGATTTTGGCACTCATGGCCATGGCGTCTTCATCGCCTCCAAATATTTGGATGCCAAAGGGGCGCTCTTCCTCTGTAAAATCGAGTTTAGCCCTGCTTTTTATGGCATCTCTGATGAGCCCTTCGCTGCTGATAAATTCACTGTACATCAGGTCTGCGCCATTGGTTTTACACACGGCACGGAAAGGCGGGTCGCTCACATCTTCCATGGGCGCCAGTAAAATCGGGAATTCGGGTAATGTTATGTTGCCAATTTTGGGCATATCTATTTGTATATTGCGGAGGCAAATTTACAAATAATTGCGGTAGCGTATGCAATACACAACAATTAAAGGTTATTCTGGCTTGGGGGCGCTGGGAATGTTGGCACTGTTTTTAACTGTGGGGGTGTTCTTAGGAGCTCTAATACAAACAGTTATAGGAATGCAGATGGTACCAGACGGCACCCCTCTTTCGGCTTTGCCCAATGAGATGATGAAGGCCATGAAGGACCCTAAAAACATTGGAATGTTGAGAACAGCACAGGTATTGGGCACTTTAACCATGCTATTTATTCCAGCCATTTTGTATAACTGGGTAGTGAATGGAGGCGGTTGGTTTTGGCTGGGATTCAACAAATACATTACCGTTACCCAAATAGCCATAGGGTTCGGCATCATTTTTATGGCTAATATTCTGGCGGCCCCACTGGCCGAACTCAGCAAATCAATCGTAGCCAATTTTGGCTCATTAAACGTGATGGCTAAACAAATGGAAGCGGCTTACAACGAACAGGTGCTGTTGCTGAGTAACCTCAAAAACTGGGGCGATTGGGCTCTTGCTATTATCATCATGGCATTTTTTCCGGCAGTATTTGAAGAAGTTTTTTTTCGGGGAGCCATGCAAAATCTTTTTGAAAAATGGTGGAAACATCCCATGGCAGCCATCGTCGTCAGTTCTGTGATATTCAGCATTATTCACTTTTCTGTGTACCTTTTTATCAGTAGGATCATTTTAGGTTTTGTGCTGGGCTTGATGTATTATAAAACCAGAAATACCTGGGTAAACATCGTTGCTCATTTTTTAAACAATGCCATTGCAGTATCGCAATTATTTTACCTAAGTAGAAAAGGCGGCATTTCCGACCCCAATGCAATAGAACCTGACGTACCGGTGTGGGTAGGCTTACCTGCACTGGCCATTTTGGTTGGACTGTTTGTATTGTTGCAAAGATATTCTGCCATTCAAAGAGAAAAAATTGTAGTAAAAGAACAACTCCTGATCGCTGGAGCAGATCCTTTTTCTTCCATCGCAAAAAAATAACCTCCAGTGGCTTTAGACAAAAAAACTTTTAGAACCAGGGCTACCACCGCAGTAGTTTTTGCAGGGGTGATGCTGCTGGGTTTGTTTACCGGCTTATGGCCTTTTTTAATATTGTGCAGCATCATTATGGTGGGGGCAGTGGGGGAGTTTGTAAAATTGATCAACAAAATAATTCCCGATCATCCTACTGCATATTACCTTCTTGCCATCGTTTACATTGTATTGCCGATTTTTTTGCTGGTAGATTTGGGTACAGTATTTACCTTGTTTAGAAAAGATTTATTGGATGATATGGGCATACCAGTTTTGTATAATCCGTTGTTGCCATGTGCCATTATTTTTTCTATTTGGATCAACGATACCATGGCCTATCTGGTAGGTTCTTTGATTGGCAAAACGCCCTTCAGTAAAATATCGCCCAAAAAAACCTGGGAGGGTACCGGAGGTGGCGCTATATTGTGCGTTGGCTTCGTAGCACTGCTGGCCTCAGTGATATCCGCTGCCAAACCAATAGCCATTGGTCATTGGGTGGCCATTGCTGCCCTCTGCGCCATTTTTGGAACCTTGGGCGATTTGCTGGAAAGTAAAATAAAAAGAATGGCGAACGTAAAAGACAGTGGACATTTTATGCCTGGGCATGGTGGTTTTTTAGATCGATTTGACTCGCTGCTGATCGCCACACCGGCCGTTTGGATCTATGTAAAATTATTTATGGCATAAGACACCTATTTCAATTTTTGAAAACTTTTTGAAATCGTTCTCATTCACTGTTTCGGCTTTACAAACCCATTCCATTAACGGGCTTTTCATTACTTTTGCTGCTTAATTTAAAAAAATGACCATACATAGAGAAGGATACAAGTCTATTGCCGTTGCCACCATGTTATTTTGCGTGCTCAACGTGTTGATGTTTTGGTTCTTGGGTACCAGCCTGCTTTGGCTTTGCATCGCTTTCCTCCTCCTTAGTTTGGGTTTGGTGCTCTTCATCGTTTCTTTTTTTAGAATCCCCGATAGGGTACTGACTTTTCATGAAGGCCAAATCATAGCACCGGCGGATGGCAAAGTGGTGGTGATTGAAGAAATCCATGAGGTAGAATATTTTAAAGACAAAAGAATCCAGGTATCTGTGTTTATGAGTCCGGCCGACGTGCACGTGAACCGAAATCCATTGAGCGGTGAAGTAGTGTATAACCAGTACCACAAAGGAAAATATTTGGTAGCCTGGAACCCTAAGTCATCTACCGAAAACGAACGCCACAGCGCTGTAATCCGGAAAGGAGATGCAGAAGTGTTGGTGAAACAAATTGCCGGGGCACTGGCGAAACGCATTTGTAATTACCTGGAAGTGGGGCAGAAAGTAGAACAAAATGCAGAGTTTGGTTTCATCAAATTTGGCAGCCGGGTAGATCTGTTGTTACCGCTGGGTACCAAAATTAACGTTCAACTCAATGAAGTAGTAAAGGGCGGGGTAACCGTTATTGCTACCCTTTAAACCTCTTTTGATCAGTCTAACTGACGCAAATCATATAAATGATTCAACAAATTAACAGTTTGAAATATTGGAAAATATAATTTTCCCCCTATTTTTACGTTAGATTATTTACCAACCAAAAAATTTTAAAATGAAAAAAGTATTTTTATTAGCTACTGCAGCCATGATGGTAACAGGTATTGCTTTCGCAGGTGGAGACAAGGGCAAAAAAAAGAAATGTGCCAAAGGAAAAACCTGTTGCTCTAAAGACGCCAGCGCAGAAAAGAAAGCTTGTTGCAAAGACAAAGCGGCGAAGACTGCAAAAATGTAAATAGCGGCTTGCTTACTACAACTTTTTAAAAGACCCCCGAACGATTCGGGGGTCTTTGTATATCAAGTATTCAGTGTTCGCAACTCTAAATTTGGTATAGTAACTTTAAGAAAAGAAGCGGTGCTTTAAAAATTTTTTTTACTATTAAAAAGAGGCGAGAAATATTAATCATTTCTTAGGAATATTAAAGCATTTGCTGAGTTCGTGCAGCATCAAGGACCAAATTTTGAGTTTACAGTAATAGAAAAGGTCCATCAGGGTACCGCCGCTAAATGGGGGTGTTATCTTTTGGAGGGCTTTT
Organism: Chitinophagales bacterium; assembly: GCA_038249665.1. Taxonomy (GTDB): domain Bacteria; phylum Bacteroidota; class Bacteroidia; order Chitinophagales; family Chitinophagaceae; genus Ferruginibacter. The sequence goes on along the minus strand of JBBSDF010000040.1, from coordinate 16,065 downwards.
TTTTGCCACAGGCCCCGATGTAAGACGGGTTTTTTTGGACAGCCCCGACAAATGACGGGATCTGCGACAAAAAAGAAAAATGCCAGCGGCAGCTGATGGAGAGCTGCGAAGCAAAAATCGTTTATGTGAAAATCAATCTGTTTTATTCTTAAAAAACAGAATTGGGAACCATGCCTTTACAATTAGACACTTAAATACATTGGCGACAAAACTAAAATTAGCTATCGGTTTACGAACACCCCGCTATGTGCTACAAGCCGTTCTGAAAAACAAAACTCTTTAGTTGCAAGGGTTCAGAATTTAGAAACCAAACTAATCAGGCGTAAATAATAAAATAGTGGTTTTGGCTGCAATGTGCATTAATATTTTAACAGTATTGCTTTGTAGTTCGCATTTTCTTTGTACCAATGATGGAGGAAGTGGTTTGTTAGGACAAGAACCAGGAAGAATATTTTAAGGCGTTTGTACTTCGAAACCATCTATCCGTAATGACTTAAACACCTGCACATTACCCTTTAGAATAACCCTGTTTGCAGTAGAGTTTCTGGTAATGCCTCCTCCTGTGGGGTAACCGCCCAGTATGATAGCTCCAGATTTATCAAATTTATAAGTCGTATTAAGCGGTACTGTATAGGTACCTTTTGCAACCTGTATAGTGGTACCTATGGTACAAAAGTTTAACTCTATAAGTGCACTGCTAAAGTTTTTATAGGCGTTGGCCCAACTCTCGCCGCTGTTATTACCGGTGGCAGACGAATCAACATAAACGGTAACAGATGTCGCTGCTGTCTGTCGCTCATACGCACCCATATCAACTGTGCCGTTTGCTATTCGGGTAAACGAGCCCAGATCTGCGGTAACGCCAGCGGGCAGAGCTGCATTGCTGCCCGCATTCACTGCAGGTGAGCAACCTAGTAGCCTCAAGTCTCCAGTGCTGCCCAATGCAGGTGTCGGCTGCAAAATAAAAAGCGGGTCCAAATTTAGGTTACCCGCACCGGAATAACCTCCCTGTACAATACTGTTAGTAACTGTTGGCACTGCGCCACCTGCGTTTTGAATGCCTGAGCTGTTGCCCCACAAAATGCTGTTGGTAATTTGCGGGGCAACGGTACCAAAAGTGTACATAGCAGCGCCGGTAATCGTAACTTGGTTGCCTGCAAAGCTGCAATTAATAATTCTGGTGGCTGCACTTTCATTGTATAAACCACCACCGTATTGGGCTGTATTGCCCGTAAACAAACTGTTTACTACCAGCGGCGAAACTGCTTGGTTAAACATAGCACCGCCATATGCTGCAGCATTATTCCCTGAAAAAATACAATTGTAGAAAGCAGGCGCACTATTTAAATTGTGCACTGCACCACCTCTGCTTCCGAAGTAATCAGCTTTATTGGCGTTGCCGCCGGTAATCGTACATCCGTCCAGCACCGCAGTGTTGTTTAATCCGTTATTTACATTTCTAATAACGTTGTAAGAGTTGTCTGCGTAATTATTCAACAAGCCAATATCACCGCTTAAAATGGTTGGGTTTACACGCCAGTTTCGCTGGCTAAGCAATGTTTCCGTACCTGCAAAACCACCATAAATAGCCAAGTTATTCTTCAAAACAAAAGCGTCATCCCTGCTGTTGTTGACCGTAGGTTTATACGTTCCTTTGGCTACCCATATTTGAGCAATGCCGCCACAATTTAAAGCCAGCGCATCTTGTAGTTTGGTAAAGGCATTGCCCCACGATGAACCATTGTTAGTACCAACAGCAGCTGCATTTACGAACAACCTGCTGGCTATATCTGTTAATTGCAATTCATAAGCCCCCAAATCAACGTTTGTGTTTACAAAGCGAGGGTTGCCGGCAATATCTGTAGGATTGGCTAGATAACCATTGTTGCCATTGTTAATAGCAGGGGAGCATCTTGCAAGGCTGAGAATACCTATAGCCTGCGGCGCTATATCCGGAACGTCGTTTAGCGTAAAAACGTTGGTATTAATTATACTTCCATTCAGGTTGCCAAAAGAGCCCGAAAGGTTTATACCCTGCACCAGGCAATTTCTGTAAGTCATACTTGAGCTAGCATCAGAAGATATGCGCACGGCATCCGTACTAGATTTATTTTGCCAGATAATAGAGTTGTAAAATATAGGGTTGGCATTGTTGAGATTGTACACCGCACCACCAGTATTGGCAAAGTTCCCGCTTACAGTACAGTTAATATATTCTGGTGCTGAGTTAACCGCATTTAGAATAGCTCCACCGCCCCCACCATCCGGTGTGGTAGTGCCAACATAATTTGCCTGAAACACACAGTTATAAAAAAATGGGTAAGAGTTGCTTCTCACATAAACGCCTGCAGCACCTACCACTACTTTATTGCTCTTAAAAATGCAATTAGAAATAGTTGGAGAACTTTGGTTGTTGTACAATCCTCCTCCTTCTACCGCCTGATTAAAATAAACGGTGCAATTACTGATTTGGGTACCCGAAGCGGTACTGTAAATTCCGCCGCCAGAATTATCGGGGAAGCTGCCATTGGCATTGCCAGAATGGATAATAAAACCATTCAGTATTGCTGTGGAGTTCGTGTTTTCACTTTTTACAACATGAAACGCATTATCGGCATAGTTGGCAAATTGAGCATCGGAATAGTTGTTGTTATTCTGCAACAAATCACCACTTAAAATAGTTTGGTTAGTTAAAAAATTGCGTTGGGATAATTGCGCTTCATTACCTGCGAAACCTCCATACAGCGCAACCCCGGATCTCATGGCAAAAGAAGCTGTTCTGTTGTTGTTTGTAAAGCCGATGCCTTCATCAGGATAATAAGTGCCGTTTGCTACCCAAATGTCCACTTGGCAAAGATTAGAAGTTGCCGCCAGCGCATCCTGTAGTTTAATATAAGCATTGGCCCAGGTTGTACCATTGTTGCTCCCGACGGCATCTTTATCTACATATAATCTGGACACAGGGGGTGCATTTGTACCTAATATTAACGATGTAGCTATAGACCCTCCATCTGATAAGTTGGCACCTGTAATGCTCTTTTGAATGTTTAATGCATTGATAGCCACAAAGGTGCCACCGCCACCACCGGCCCCATAACCATTTAGAGATCCGCCGCCACCGCCTGAAAAGCCACCGCCACCACCACCGCCAATATTCCTTGCGCCGCCTGCACCAAAACCATTACCACCGTTGACAGTGCTTGAACCCACTTGATAGAAGCCCCCACCACCTCCTGCAGGAAAACCAGAGCCCCCGCCCAAACCCACTATATTTCCATTACCACCCGCTCCAAAAGCACCACCACCGCCACCACCATCTCCAGGTATTATGCCGCCTGCATTACCCCCATTTCCATTAGCACCGCCGCCACCGCCATTGGTTCCACCGCCATTGGTTCCGTTTTCGGTGAGGTTTGCATTAAAGCCGTTACCTCCAAAGCATTGATTACCCAACAGTCCCCTGTTAGCATGTGCACCGCCACCGCCGCCGGCCACCAGTAAAATTGTCCAGTTTGTAGTACCTGGTGCCTGGTATAAAACAGCGGCACCACCACCACCACACCCAATAGGAAAAAACTGGCCACCTTCATTGCCATCTCTCCCGTTTTTGCCTCTCACAAAACGCAGTCTACCCCCTGTTACTAGATTGAATTGGCCTGTGGGGCAAATCGAACTATAGATAGAAAAAGTAGCTGCTACCCTTGCTGCTTTACCACCAAAATATCTACAAGTTGTCAATGTAATTGCATCGCCGCCATCACCACCTGTTGCAGTGATAGTTATTGCATTTATTCCTGTGGGAATAATAAAATCACCTTCTACAGATGAGCTGGTAGTAAGAAGGGGTTGTGCTGATAGGAAAGCCGGAAATAATATCATTAATAGCACAGCTCTTAAATTGGCCAAAAACTTGGAAGGCTTTTGTAAACCGGTAATACATTGTTGGTAGATGTTGTAACCCTGTAGCATAACTATTTTAGTTGTTGAAATGATTGGATTTTTTTAATGAAAGCGTTAGTGCAGATACCGGAGCTTGCTGCAACTTCTCCCGAAGAGCTGTCATTCTCAATTCAAAAAATAAGTACACCACTACAATGAGCAGGATAACAATGATGATAAAAAGGGTAAGGTTGGTTTGCCTGTTTGCCACGATCTATTTTTTTAAAAAAAGATACAATGCTAATGTAGCATTAAAACAGTGTGGTTTCCTAATAAAACGGAAGACAAAACACTGACTGGCACTGGACAAAAAACGGACAAAAAGAAAAATCGCTCTGCCAGCTGTTGGTCCTTACATCCTACACGTGACCAACACTTACCTATTTCAAAGGCGCCGTGCGGTGAACCGACAGCTATCGGAACCGACAGCAATCACCCCAACTAGAGGTATGAAAATATTTCAGATCCTTTACAACATCTTACACATGAAATGGTACTTATGATTTACTTTTTAAAAAATATGTAATATTTAAATACTTGAGCCGTATTGAAAATTAAATTTTAATTATACCAATAAAGATAATTTTTTCCCATTTCTTGCCCCAATTCTTTAGCTGCCACCATTTACGAACGGCTTTCCTTACTTAATGATGATAAGTATAAAATATCATTACGGGCAGCCTTGATTTTTAGTTACATGCAAACGGATAAAGCTGATTCTATTTGTCATCTTATAATACTCATATTCACCTTAAATGGTAAAGTACTGTCATGCCATGAACTAACAGATGTACAATTAAGCTGTTTGAAATTTACAGCTCAACAAAGAAAATGTAGTTATTGAAAGATAATCTTGCATTATTAGAAAATGTAAGGTGAATAAAACAGATGGAAAATACCAGATTTGGAAACCGGAGCCTTCAAGTATTGAACTACAAATAGAAGTTGTTTTTTGCAAAACTGGGCTATATTCCTGATAATCGGGTTAGATCTGGCCTTTTTAGATATCCTGAAGATTATTACTAGTCATCTTCCGCTTGTTATGAGCATGAAAAAGATTCATTTTAAAGGTGAACTCATTTTAAGGGAAATTAATAATAAAACGCATCCTACTGTTGCCACCATTTCTTCCTCAGCGAAAGCGCCAGCAGAACAGGTCGGTAACGACGATCAACAAAAAGTAGTATCTACTGCGACTACTCCGGCACCTTTGGCTGTAATTACCCATAAAGACAAAATGATTACCGATGCCACTGCTGCCTTACAATACATAACCAATCCTACCGGTTTGAAACCACTGAATGCTTTCACAGAAAAAAGTGGAGCGTTGATAGATATACATTAGAACCCATTGCTGCATGGCAATATAAAGCAACGAACCTACAGGGAATTAGCCCAAAATTATTTTTAAATACGCCAAAAAGAAAAAAACAACGAAGCCATTCATACGGGAAATGGGCATTCATTATGATTTTTAAGAAGAAATTTAAATCACATAGAAACACTTTTATCGGCCTACCCCTTGTCTCTTTATAACCAAAGCATCAGAAATATCTGTTGGTTCCAAAAACCGTTTACCAGCAACAAGAATAAATGCACAGTATCCATGCGAATCGACTTGAGGATAGAATTGTAAAAATTACCTATGCGAATTTTTTTAAAAAATTTGTTCTAACTCTTTTAAATGGGTGATAATATAAGTGGGTTTTATGTCGGTACTAGCGTTGATGTGGTTTACAAATATGCAATCCATTCCTGCATTTATAGCTCCCCCAATATCTGCTTGTAAGTTATCGCCCAGCATAATACTTTCACTCAGGGTTGCTCCAGCTTTATCCATTGCGTAATCGAAAATTTCTTTTTTAGGTTTGAGACTATTGCTGGCTTCTGAAGTGATCACATGGGTAAAATACCGGTCCAAACCGCTGTTCCTTAGTTTCGTCCACTGCGTTTTTTCGAAACCGTTGGTAATGAGATGCAGATCGTATTGTTTGTTTTTAAGGTAATCTAAGATCTCGAAAGTATGTGGAAACACCTCTTTTTGTGTGGGAAGGATTTCTAAAAATTTATCACTCAGCGATCTGGCAAGGGGCTCATTGGCGATTTTAAAATCGAGTAAGGTGCGCCACATTCTTTTCCACTTCAGGTCATCGGCACTGATAAATCCATTGTGGTACCGTTCCCACAATAGTTGATTGTGGTACAAATATTTCTGATAAAAATCATCGAAAGCTACATTGATTTGTTGGGGCAAATCGAATTCGGCATATAGTTCTGTCAACGATGTTTTGGCATTGCTATCGAAATCCCAAAGGGTATGGTCGAGGTCGAAAAAAAGATGTTTGTATTTTGACATGTTGAGCTGGGTGTTTTGTATTCTTGTACTATAAACCATTACAAAGATAGTTTGTTGTGTGCGTAGGGTAAGTTTGTTGAAACGCTAAAATTGATTTTATTAAATATGTTTACAGAAGGCCGTTGTAAATAGTAGTATTTTTGTATGTTTAAAAGTAAAGTTTATGGTTGTAATTACGGGTGCCAGCAAGGGTATTGGAAAAGCAGTGGCTGTTGCATTTGCTGCGGCAGGAAAAAAAATTTTGATCTGCTCACGCAGTGAGGCCAATTTGTTAGACACGGTGACTGACATCCGAAATGGCTATCCGAATGCCGAAGTAATGAGTTTTGTGGCAGATATGAGCCAACGGCAGCAAGTGGGAGATTTTGGCAACTGGTGCTTGCAGCAGGGCACTCCAACTGTACTAGTAAACAATGCAGGTATCTATATTCCTGGAAGCTTATCAAACGAGGAAGAAGGCAATATGGAATACACCATGAACCTCAACTTTTTTAGTGCTTATCACCTTACACGCCAACTATTGCCTGCAATGAAATCAGCCGGCAAGGGGCATATTTTCAACATCTGCTCCATTGCTTCCCTCCATGCATATGAAGGTGGTGGCAGTTACAGTGTGAGCAAATATGCGCTCAACGGGTTTAGCAAAAACCTTCGCCACGAGCTGAAGTCAACAGGGATAAAAGTAACCGCTGTTTTTCCCGGAGCCGTGTTAACCGATTCCTGGGCGGGCTTCGATAACAGTGAAAAAAGAATTTTGGAAACAACCGACATTTCTTCCATGATCGTGGCTGCCACTCAAGTAAGTGCACAGGCAGTTGTGGAAGAGATTGTCATTCGTCCGCAATTAGGTGATCTGTAAGGTTATTATTAACAGTTTCTTGTAGCCTTTTATACCTTACAATGCCAGTAGGCAAAATCTATTTTTTATTTTTGTCTTTGAACGGAACTTGAATGATGCATTTCTATTGTAAAAAGTTTATTTTATTCACTTTTATTTTTTGCGTGACTGTTGTAAAGGCACCCGCACAAACAGCATTTAATGCAGTGGTGAGTCCGGAAGTGATTTACAAAAATGAATATGCTACCCTTCGCCTAACAGTCACCAACGGTACCGACATACGCAACATTACGCCGCCTTCTCTAAAAGATGTGGACGTCATCAGTGGTCCCAACCAGGAAACCGGTATGAGTAATGTAAACGGAAATGTAACCCAATATTTTACTTATAACTATATCATTAAACCTACACGTGCCGGTAAGTTTGTTTTTACGGGTGCTACTGCCAACGTCAATGGAATCATTTACAAAGCTGCTGCTACCAATTTGCAGGTAAGAAACACCAACAACAATAATGGGGCTCAAGGTGGGTCTTCCGGCGGCTATGACCCCTTCAATGAACCAGACCAAACCACCGTGTATGGCGACAATATCCTAAAAAAAGGAGAAAACATTGCCGAGAAGATCAGCAAAAACATGCATGTAAAATTGATCACCAGCAAAACCAGTTGTTTTGTAGGCGAACCAATTGTGGCCACTTACAAACTCTACACCAGAATTAGAAGTGAAGGGAAAGTAACCAAAAATCCCTCCTTCAACGGGTTCTCCGTGATCGATCTGCAGCAAGCCGATATTGCAGACTATAGCAAAGAAACTTTGGATGGAAGAGAGTACAATGTTTTCATCATCCGAAAGGCACAACTGTATCCTTTACAATCGGGCCCGGTCGAATTGGAAACCGCGGTGTTGGAAAATAAAGTGGAACTCATTAAAGAAAACGCCGGCAGAAATGTAGACGTTTTTGGCGGCTTTAGAATAGACCCTGCCGATCTGGTGGTCGAAAATGTGAGCATTAGCAGCAAGCCAGTTACCATTAACGTAAAGCCCCTGCCGGAAGCTGGCAAACCCGTCAGTTTTAATGGCGCCGTAGGTAAGTTTAATTTTAAGGCCTTATTGGAAAAAACAACATTCTCTACGGATGAAGCCGGTAAACTGCTGTTGATAATTGAGGGTTCAGGAAACTTGCTCTTGATCACAGCTCCCGATATGGTATGGCCTCAACAAATGGAAGCTTTTGACGCCATTGTAAAAGATGATCTAATGCAGATGGATGTACCCGTAAGCGGGCAAAAAACAATCGAAGTACCCTTTACGGTTACAGCCGCAGGGAGGTACGAGCTGCCTGCCGTTAGCTTTAGTTATTTTGATCCCGAAGCAGCAACATACAAAACCATTACCAGCAATCCCATCGCTTTTATAGTAAGCCAGGGAACCAATCAACCCAAATACAATGCAGACACCATCATCCAAAAAAAGTCGGCCGGATTTATAAAAAAGATGTTTACGAACCGCGAATGGATCGTAGGCTTTGTAGCATTTCTTTTCATCACGGGGTTGTGGGTATGGTTTAGGATTGAGGGTAAAAAACAACCAGAAAAAACAACTGAAAAACTCAAAGAAGTAGAACAGGAATTGACTACGACGATAAAAGAATTGGAAACGACTGTTGTACCAATTTCTTCGGAAATACCACAAAATTATTTGTTACAAACAGCAGCTTGCCTGAGCAGCCACGACTGCGAAGGATTTTACAGTTCGCTAAATCAAGAACTAAAACAATTTTTAGCCACGAAATTTTCTTTACCCATTTACAAGCTGAGCACCAGAACCGTTAGTGCCGCCATGGATGACGCAGGATACGATGTACTATTGGCTTTGCAAATGCAGCAGTTGTTACAGGAGATAGACCTTCAATTGTACACGCCTATCAGCCATAGTGATACTAAAAATGACTTGTATAGCAGGGCGCAAGCACTCATACAAAACCTCTGCCTTCAGCAGTCGTAAAATTTATTCCATGAATTTATATCCGACTCCTCTCACAGAATGAAAGTATTGAGGGTTGCGACTGTCGGTTTCAAAATATTTTCTGAAATTGAGAATAAAATTATCGATGGTGCGGGTAGTGGGGTACACATTGTAACCCCAAACTGCTTGCAGAATTTTTTCTCGGGTTACTACTTCATTTTTATTTTCAATGAGCAGTTTTAATAACATCACTTCTTTTTTCGATAAAGGGATATGTTCCCCATTTTTGTTGGAACATTCCAATCCTTTGAAATCTATTTTATTGTTGCCAAACTGGTAAATATCCGGGAGTGGTTGTTTGATGGCCATCTGTTCACTTTTCCGCAACAACTTGTTTACCCTCAGTAATAATTCTTCCAGGTTAAAGGGTTTGGTGAGATAATCATCGGCTCCTTTTTTGAGTCCCAACACCCTATCGGCACTGCTGTTTTTGGCACTCAAAATTAAAATGGGTGTTTCGTTGTTACTGAGCCGAATGGTTTCGCAAACGCTGATGCCATCTAGTTCTGGCAACATCACATCGAGAATAATCAGATCAAAATATTCTTTTTGAAATTGTTGAAGTGCGTCCACACCATCAAAACTACCGGTTACTTCATAACCTTCAAGCTCCAGGTTCAGCTTCAGCGCTTCCTGTAAATTTTCTTCGTCTTCTACCAATAAAATCGAATATTTTTTTTCAGCCATAGTTCTAATTTATTCGGGTGCAGCAATCTGAACCGTGAAGATACTCCCACCTCCGGTATTGTTTTGTATAAAAATATTACCCCCATGATTTTGAATAATTTTTTTGCTGAGGTACAGTCCTAGTCCGGTGCCCTTGGCCCTCTTCGTAGCTTCGTTGCCCACCCGGTAAAATTTATCAAACACCTTCTTTTTTTCTTCGTCTTCGATACCTGATCCATTGTCTTTGATCCGTATTTCTGCAACAGAATCGTTTTGTAAAACTTCAGCCTCAATCAATGAATCTTTGGGAGAATATTTAAGCGCATTGTCTAATAAATTATTGGTAACGATCTGTAACAACAATGCGTCACCGGTAACATATACTGCTTCGTGTGCGGTGGTTTCGATGTGTCGTTGCGGGAAACGAACATTGAAATCTTCTGCACAAGCTGCCACCAATTCGCCAAGATTCAATTCCTGTTTTTCCATCCTATACCCACCGGCATCTATTTGAGAGGAGATGAGCATGTTGTTGCAAAGTGCGTCTAGCCGGTTGGTTTCCTGGAGGGTATTGTACAACAATCGTTGTTGTTGACCCTCATCCAGCTTCCTTTTTTGCATCGTTTCTAAATTCAGTTTGGCAACAGCGATGGGTGTTTTCAATTCATGGGTAACTGCCATCATGAAATTTTGTTGTTCCAGACTGATCGATAATTGCCGCCTAACTGCTCTGAATACAAAAAGGGCACCCGCTAAAATCACTAAAAAAAAAGTGGCACCTTCTCCAATATACTGACTTACTTTTCGATCCCTTTCGGTTTTGATGACTCTTCGTTGCTCTATTGCCAACGGACCGTTGCCGATAACGCCCGACATTTTTAGGTCAGACATTAATTGGTTCTGTTTGTTCAGTGTAAAAAACCAAAAAATAAGGGCCGCTACAATATAAGCCAGCAACACCCAGTAAATGAGAAATATTCGTTGTATTTTTTTTGGTTTTTTGGTCATGTTGTATTGCCGTCGGGGTATTTAAAAACGGACGCTTCATTTATAACAATACTGCGCTCCATTAGTTTCGTTTATCCAATCCCCATGATAATTTATTCCTCAATGTTTGCAGAAAATTGTTTTCGTTGAGGCGGATAAGGTTGATGCCAAAATCTTCTTTTCTAACGGCGATTTGTACTTCTTTCGGAACCAATTCCCTTCTGCTGTCTAAACTGCATAAAAAATTATCTGTTCTGCCTTCTACTTCAAAAGATACAATCGTATTATCTGGCACAATGATGGGTCGGATGTTCAAGTTATGAGGCGCAACAGGTGTGATCACAAAACTTGCGCTGTCTGGAAATACCACTGGTCCATTGCAACTGAGCGAATAACCTGTAGATCCGGTAGGGGTTGACACGATCAATCCATCTGCCCAGTAGGTATTTAAAAATTCACCATTCAGATAAGTATGTATTTTAATCATGGAGGATGTATCGCTTTTATGCAATGTAAATTCATTCAAAGCATAGGGCACATCGCCAAACAAAGGCAGGTTGGCGTCCATGTGCAAGAGGGTTCGTTTATCTAATGCATATTTTCTTTCTACCAATGCTTCTATCGCCGTGCTAATTTCTTCTTTACCAATATTCGCTAAAAATCCGAGTCGGCCGTAATTGATGCCCAACACCGGAATGCCGCTATCTTTCACAAGTGTAACCGTGTCCAGCAAAGTACCATCTCCGCCCAAGCTGATCAGGCAATCGATGCTGCTGTCCATGTCTTCGCTGCAATTAAAAGTAGAGTAGTTACCGCTCAAATCAACTGCTGAGTAAAACTGGTTAAAAAAGTCTTGAAAAAAAACGGGCTCAGCACCGTGCTTTATCAGCTCTTTAACAAGTAGTGCTATATCTTTTAATTGATCATTTTCAATACCGCGACTGTAGATAGCTATTCTCATGTATGATGTGTAAAGGAATTTAAAACCCCCCTTTAGCGCGTAAAAATAACCCCTTTTCGCCTAATTGGTTGAAACTGTATTCCAGGCTCATATTTACATCATACAGTGAAAGAATGTCTATTCCAAATCCTCCACTGTAGAGCATTCTGTTGTTGAGGCGGGTATCAAAAGCAGGCTTGAGGTGGCTGTAACCCAGGTCGCCGTATGTTTTTGCAAAAATGTTGAAAGGAATTTTGTCTAGTATGTTGTTTTTGAAAGGAATTGGAATATTAAAAGACCAGATTTTTTTCTTTAATGTGTACTGGGCCAATGCACTAGCCACGCCGTCGATTACATAATTTTCGAGCCCCCTGAGGTAAAATTGACCGTACCCCAAAGCCTGTTGGTTGATGAAAGACTGTTCAAAAGGTAGTTTGATGCGGAAGTGACCGCCAAAAACACTGTACCAGTTTTTTTGATGCGTCCAAAATTTTTGGTAGTCACCGTCAACCGACAACATATTTACTCCTCCATCAATTCCCCAACCTCTTTTGGTAAACAACAAGGAATGTATTTTTCCTTTCAAAGGATAATTGATGTTATTGGTGTTAATGTATTGGAAACGGAAGGTGACCACTGGAAATCCAGCGTAACTTTTATTGTTGTTGAAATAATTCAAATTATAAAAACTTGTTACACTATCCGCAACATCCATGTATTGGTACCCGATACCGAATTGGCGGGTTCTGTAAAAACCATTTCTTCTGATATAGGTGCCGTTCATGTAAAACTGATTGCGCACAAATCCATCTATTGAATACCGAAGCGGCTTATTATCGGCATCGGTTTTATAAATAATTTCTCTGTTTTGGGTAAATCCAGCGGCAACTGAAAAGCCTTCTGTTAATGCACGATTGCTGACAGGGGCATTGTAGACAAAAGAAAAGTTGCGGGCAAACCCATTGAGCAGGTATATTTTTAGCTGATCTCTCCGGCCGGTAAGATTGTAATGAACGAATTTAGCCCCATAGGTAACCCGCTCCAGGTCTGCATTGAAGGTATTGAGCCACTCATTCAAATTCCTGTCTACCAGTTGAAACTGCGGGGTAGGATAGATGTACCATTTTTCTTTAACCGTCACCAGCACCCGAATATCTGTGCCAGTAATAAAATAGGGTGTCAGAATGACTTCTGTAAACAAAGCAGTATTGTAAATGAGTTCCTGTGAGAGTTGGAGTTTTTTAAAAATTTGGGCTGCGATGATAGTATCTCCTTTTTTGAAACGCATTTCTCTTTCGATGATGTAGCGTTTTGTTTTTTTATTGCCAGTGATCTCAATGGATGCGATCTGTAGTTTGGCGTTAGAGTCTATTGCTACATGAGCTTTCAGTTGTTCATAAAAACCTGGGGGTTCTGTTTGAGCAAATCCATGTATGGGAAAAAAGAGAATTAAAAAGAAGATAAGAATTACTTGCTTGTTCACGTGCCTTTTCTTACGGTGTCCCATAAACGAAGTGGTCGAAGGAAGCAGGGTAACATTCATCGGCGGGCATATATTTATATATCCAGGTAATTCATGAGATGCCTGTAATTGCTGTGAATTTCGTTTTCGAAATTTTCATCTCCAAAATAATAGATCACATCGTATTCATACCTTTCAAAAGTAGCTACTACCGCTGCAATTTCTCTTTTGTTGAGGTGGAGAGTTACCGTCAGCATTCCGGTGATGGCATCGATATGGGAATTGAGGTGCAGGACAGTGCAGTCGTTGCTTTCCACTATTCTGCTTATTTCTGAAATAGCGAATTGCGACCTTTCCATTTCTAGCACTACAATTCCGCCGATCTCGTTGGCACCGGCAAAATTACCAAGGGTTTTTAGTAAGTCGATCGTAGGAATAACCCCTAACAGTTCACCGGTTTCGTTGATCACCGGTACGATATTGGTATCATATTGAATGCTGGCGTTTACCGCATTGAGAAAATGTACATTGTCTTTTACAGAAGCCCGTATAAAATGTTCCTGTAATACTTCAACGGCAAGTCTGTCATCTTCTGCATCCAGAAGATCCTCTTCGCTTAGTAAGCCCAGGAATATGTCGTCTGCCACAACAGGCAAGTGAGTTACTCTAAAATCATTTACAAGCTGCACGGCTTTTATGATACTGTCTTGCAGTTGTAACCTTGGAATATTATTGTTAATTAGATCTACTGTAAGCATAAGTGAAAATTTATATCAATGCAAAATAGAATGCTTGAACAGAAGCATTCATGTAAGTAGACCACAAAAATGCTTAAACTGTTGCAGCGGGTGATTTTAATTTTGCCAAAAAACCATCCAGGATTTTATTAAACTCCTCGGGTACTTCCATCATGGGGGCATGTCCGCATTTATCTATAAAGTGTAATTCGCTGTAGGGGATCAATTTATTGAATTCTTTTCCCACGAAAGGGGGTGTAATAGTATCGTTGTTTCCCCAGATAAGGCAAGTGGGTTGCTGTACATTTTTGAGTTCATCGCCTAGATTGTTGCGAATGGCACTTTTAGCCAAGGCAATGATTTTGATCACTTTTAACCGGTTGTTGGTAATTTCAAACACTTCATTCACCAAATCATCTGTTGCCAGAGTAGGGTCGTAAAAGGTGAGGGATGTTTTGTTTCTGATGTATTCTTTATCGCCCCTTTTTGGATAAGTATCACCCATTCCATTTTCGAACAAACCAGAACTACCGGTTAGGATGAGCGACTTTACGTTTTCGGGGTGCTTCAAAATGTGAGAGAGGGCTACATGGCCGCCGAGCGAATTACCCATTAAATGGATGTTGTTGTATTTGCGATGTTCAACGAATTTGTGCACATACTTTTGAAGTCCGCTCACCGAAGTGTGCAATAGATCCATCTCTAACAGCGGAAGCATGGGAACCACAACGGTATAATTTTGTTTAAAATGCTCTATGAGGAACCTGAAATTGCTGAGCGCACCAAATAACCCATGTAAAAGCATCAGGGGTTCTCCCTGACCTTCTTCAATAAACTTAAATTTGCCGTCTTGTTTTATTTCGTAGGTCATCTGTTAGTTCTATGTAAATCCGTTTGCAATCTGTTGCTAAAATAATTGATTTATGTTAAAAATCAACAAATCGGTCAAAGATACCAAACCTGATAGTTAACGAGCGAAGTATTTAAGGCTGTTATTAGGCGATTTTTTAAATATTGAACGACCTGAATGTTTATATTAAACACAGCGGAAACCATTTTCTCTGATATCTTTTTTACCCGTTAATTTGTAACACCGTTTGGAAGAGTGGTAGCGGGTGTAATTGTTTCAGGAGCCAATGTACCAAAAAATTGCTCCAACTGGCCAAACGCATCTTTGAATAGGGGAATCACTTTGCCAATATTATTAATAACGGCCGGCGCTAAAGGTTGAATATAAGGGTACGCAAAAGAAGCTTTTACCGTGTCTGATGAGAGGATGTGCAGTTGAACAGCGTAGAATAAAAATACACTTATGAAAATGCTGTACAACAAAGCATACAATAAAATGCCAGCAATACGATTTACCCAGCCCAACATCACCAGCTCGATTGATTTCTGTATCAGTTTGGCGCCTACATTCACCAGTATCACTACCCCAATAAACACCAGTAAAAATGAAACAGCCGGCAACCATTTTCCCACATTAGGTAAATGTTCAGATAAATAACCGGCCACGTATGCTGATAATTTGATGGCCGCTGCCAATCCTGCAATAAAGCCTGCCACAGAAAAAAGCGCTACAATAAACCCTTTACTATAGCCTTTTACAATGGCTAACAATATACACAGCAAAAAGAGGATGTCAATGATCATAATTGGTTCTTAGCCCAAGAGTTCTTTTACCAGTGCACTGATGGTTTTGCCATCGGCTTTCCCCGCCAATTGTTTGCTGGCCACACCCATTACCTTGCCCATGTCTGCGGCGCTGCTGGCACCAGTGTCGGCGATGATAGCTGTTACGGCCGTTTTGATTTATTCGAGGGATAATTTTTTTGGCAAAAAACATTAGATAACATACATTTCATATTTTTAATTATTTTTAAGTCGACGATTTCTATTTCTTTCGGTGTTAAACTATGTTAGTAATCATATCAATTCGTCTGTGCAATAATAAACACTCCCATTTTAAAAGGCGTTTATATTTATGTCTACTAATTACTAACATCGGTTTATTAATTACATTTTTATAATTAGGGCCCCATGATGAAAGCAACCTTATTTCCATGATCGTATTTAATTGTCATGACGGATTGTTTTTAAATCACTGCTATTT
>JBBSDF010000039.1:0-32711 GCA_038249665.1 Chitinophagales bacterium | reverse complement strand
TTGATAAGAAAAGGGTATTGGAATTTTTCCAAAACATTATACTGGTTAAGGATAGCCTAGAACCTGCGAGAACTACCAATTGGAAATACCTACATCAATTTTATTTAAAAAAATATTACTATAAAAGGCGTTTTAGAAGAATAGTAAAAAATATTTTTAGCTCTTAAGACCATATTCATCACTTTTCCCCGGATACGTCTTTTAAAAGAGTGTTTGCAAAGAGTGAACCCGCTCCGTAGTAAGCAATGTTACTTCGGGAGAAGTTGCTGAGAAATGCACCCATTAAAATACTCTCTCTTCCAAATGTGCTTCCAACTTTAGACGATCTACTCCTTTTGACCACCACTCAGGTGCCGGTTTGCCTTTCAAAAAATGATCAAAGAATTCCATCATTCTTACGGCATAATCTTTTTTGTTTTCCAATTTTACAATACCATGATTCTCTCCTTTATACTGAATCATTACTATCGGTTTTTTCAGCCTGCGTAAGGCATTGTAAAATTCTACCCCTTGAGTAAAATCAACGGCCCCATCTTTATCGTTGTGTAACATTAAAATAGGTGTCTGCACTTTTTTTACGTGGTAAATGGGAGAATTTCTTAAATAAGAATCCCAGTTTTCCCATGGCGCCCCTCTAAATCTTCCCTGACTGGCTTCAAAAATAGCGCCATTACCACCGCCCGAATTCCAATAAATTAAACTATACATGCTCACCATATTTGTGAGGGCCGCTCCGGGTGCAGCGGCTTTAAACATATTGGTTTGTGTAGCCAAAAAAGCCGTTTGATATCCGCCCCAGCTATGACCCTGTAGCCCCATGGCATCCGCATCTATAATCCCTGTAGCAATGGCAGCCTTTACTCCAGGAAGTACGGCCCATACGGCACTCATACCCGGATCATCCATTTTATATACAATGTCCGGCGTAAATACAGCATACCCATTACTGGTATACAGCGCAGGGTTGTAGCCAGCCCCCGGGAAAGTTGGATTCGCATAACGATGCATTCCCTGACTTGTTTTTTCATAGTAATAAACAATCGTTGGATATTTTTTCCCTTCCACATAATTCGCAGGTAAATAAATAACACCTTGCAATGAATCTCCTTTATCCGTTACATAATTCACCAGCTTGGTACCTGCACTAAATGTGTATTTTTCTTTGTCAGGCGTATTTTTTGTAAACTGTTTTGCATTCGTCATTTTGCTGTTCGTAACAAAATATTCCGGGGCCGTATTAAAAGTTTCTTTACTGAAATAATAGCTGTCTGCATGCAGCGTTTTATTAAAATTGCCATAAGCTACATCATCCCAAACCAATCTGTTGGCACCGGCATTTAATCCTTTTTTTCCGGGTTGCAACACAACAATACCGCTCTTCTTTGTCCATTCGCCATAGATAGCAAAGTACTGTGGTTTTTTAAAGTCAATCCCTTTATCATCGGGGTAAATATTATAACGACGCTGGTATCTTATTTTATTCAAACTGCCATTTTGTGTCAGGTTTACCGCGTCTGACCCATCTGCATTTACCTGCCAGATATCCCACAAATCGTTGATGAGAATATATTTGCTGTCGCTGCTCCATCCGGTAATGCCCATGAGTGGTTTGGTCACATTATGGTCGTCTTCTGTATTAACAAAAGAGGTGGAAATATTCGCAGTTATATTTTGATTTTTTTTGCTCACCAAATCGTATACATAATACTGGCCATCGTTGCCATAAACGAATTTTTTTCCGTCAGGAGACGGGTTGGGCATGGAAGCAAAACCTGGGATGTAAAACTTTTCCTTAAAGAGTACCTTTGCACCGGTGGTTAAATCTACGGTGTATAGGTCAGCGTAATTTTGTCCATCCAGGTTTCTGTCTAACAGGTAAGCCGTGTCAGAAGTGCCAATAGCAAATAATTCTTTAGGCATGATGCGTATAGATAACATGGCGCTGTCACTTAGCTGCCTGTATTTTTTTGAAGAAGTGTTGTACATCGCAGCAAACGAGAAGTTTTTATCTATTCTTTCTGTTACCTGCTGGTTGCTTTGCAGGCGACGATCTTGCCAGTTCCAGATAACCATATCAGGTTTATCGATATCTTTTTTATCTACCGCTTTTGTTGCGGGTTTATCTAATTTGGCCAAGGCTTTTTTCAAGTCATCAATAGACTTGATACTCGTATCTGCTTTAATTTTTTCCAGATCAGCTTTCATGGCCATTTGGGAAGTATCTTTTTTACCAGCATCTTCCATTTCTTTTTTTACAGCTTCCATCGTATTGATGCCAAAGAAAATTGTTGTCAAATCTTCCGACCAGGAAGGGGCACTATTACCACTAATGGTCATTTCTTTTGGAAAGTTAGCAGAATCTTTTAAAGGGTCGTAACTAAACAGTTCCGCTTTGCCCGAAAGATTCTTTACACCCAATACACTTCCTTTATCCGTTTTAAATTTTTTGTCTTTCGTTAATTTCAGCACGGCTAAAGCATCTTTATCATCTGTCCAGCTGAGCGATTTATAAGTAGCCGTATCATTTTCAATAACAGCAATACTTTTATCCGCCATATTCATTGAGAAGAAACCATTTTCTGCTTTATTCGTTCCAGATACCGTGTAGGCAAGGATATTACCCTTTTTATTAAAAGCATACTCACCGACTTTTGCCAGACTTATTTTTTGGCCGTTTGCCAATTCATACAACAGAATGTCTGTGCCTGCATCATCGGGTTTTGCACCTGGTGCCATTTCTTTTGCGAATTCTATGGCCAGGTAAGTTTCCGTTTTTCCGTTAAAGCTGTAGTTTCCGGCCTTTTCAAAATCAGTTGTTATGAGCTTGGCTAATTCAATCAGGTGCAGCGTTTGAAACAATGGTTTACCCGGTATTTTTGCCGCCGCTTTCGACTCTTTGAATGTTGGATATTCTTTAAAGGCAAACCATTTTCCGTCTTCCGAAAATTTCATGGAAGGGTTCATGGTGCCACCGATTGCATAACGGGTAACAGAATCCGTACTTAAATTTTTCAACATTATTTCTCCGTCGCCTTCCACAGATACCAGGGCATAAGCCGCCCACTTCCCATCTGCCGAAACGTTTACAGTGCTTGGTGAAATAAATTTCCAGGATGAAACATCCTTCCAGTCCATGGCATTGGGTTCAGTCTTTTTTTGCTGGGCCTGCGTAGTAAATGTAATTGCCATCAATACAATGGGAAGCAGTTTTTTAAGCATGGTAGTAGGTTATTTTTAGATCAGTAATATAAGAAATCCGAGTGCCTTTTAAAAGTAATGGAAACAGTAGGCTGAAATTAAAGTTGACTCGGGGTCTCAAGTTACTTATTTACCTTCTCAATTTTACTTATTTTTAATTGCTGCCAATTGCAGCTCTTTAATACTCTAGACTTGCGCATTTTATGACATTAAATAAATAAAAATTTTTGTTGTGGTGCAAATATTTGCGCGTTTAGAAACGACGTTTTTCTATCTCTTACCCTGAAGCACGCAACGTCCCCTGCGGAAGACGTTTCTGAGAAATGAACTTTTTAATCTTTTATAAAGGTGCTTAAAAACTTCATTATTTAAAAATGTTCATTTCCTCCTTATAAATAGGACTTTCTATATTTAAAAAATTTAAGACACTGTGAAACACATGGTTTTGGGACAATGTTTTATGAGGCTTTAATTGTTTTGAACTGTTATCAGATAACCAAACAATAAAAGGAATCTCATATTGTTCTTTTGGTGCAATACTTATAGGCAACCCGTGCATATATAGATTTTTTTCACCTAAAGATTCGCCGTGGTCCGAAACAAACATCATGGTACTCTTATACTCTTTTAATTGTTTTAAATTCTCAATAATATTGTTCAAAATATAATCGGTATAAATAATAGTATTGTCATAAGCATTGATCAATTCTGTTTGAGAACAATTTCCTAATTCAACGCTGTTACAAACGGGTTTAAAAGTCTCAAATTGAGGTGGATATTTCTTACTATAGCTGGGCCCATGACTAGTACTGGTGTGCAATACGATCAATATTTTATTTTTTTTACTGTCTAAAATTTGTTCTTTTAGCCCAGCCAAAAGAACTTCATCATAATTACATCCATCTCCCTTACAAATGGGCATTAAAACATCCCGGTTTTGATAATTTTTTACATGAACGGGCGGCTCTCCCCAGTTTGTAGTTCTCCAAACAACTGCCACGTTATTTCTGTATAAATAATTGGGTAAAATTTCATACAACTTATCCGAATTGGTATGTTCTAAAATACTTTTTATCCCTCCGGTAGTGTAGGTGGCGTCGGAGTTAGCATTAAAATGAAAAACGTTGTGTGTTTTGGAAAGAAGTGGATTCGTGTTTTTCTGGTATCCATACAAAGAAAAGTTTTGACTTCTTGCAGATTCTCCGATGACTAACACTACTACTGATTTCAGGTTATCTTTTATGGTAGCATTTGGTAATAAAATTTCTTTTTCGCTTTTTTTGTATTTATGGATATAAAAAAGAGAAATGTTGACTGTGTATGACCAGGGCATGGCAAGCCCTCCTAAAATTTTTGAGTTTTTATCAATCCACAACCAACTGCTGGCATTCGCAAATACTAATGTTAGAATAGATAATAAGCTAAGCGAAGTAATGAGTAAAAATTTCTTTACTGTTACATTGACTATTTTAACTCTAATGATATATATACCAGGAATAACGGCTAACAGGAGGTATAAGATCAATTTTACGGAAAAAAAACTACTGGCTTCGGAGTATTTGGTATTGAACACATTACCAATCATACTTTCATCAATAATTACATTGTAAGTATTTATAAAGTACACAGCAAGGGCGTTGATCATAAAGAATAAGACCAATAAAAATTTCCCAACAAAGCGTGACAGAAAAAAAACCAGAAAAAAAACAAAGGAATTTACCAGCAACATTAGAAGTATTAAACTAATAATAAGAGCTATCCCGTTAAAGCTTTTGTAATCAATGTTATAAAAAACAAATTTGTAAAATGGGAAATGAAATAATAAGAGATTCAGAAAACTAATTATTAAAACAAAAGGAACTATTTTGACATTATTTTTTAGCGAGTGCATACATCATTTTATAAAATGGAACAAATAAACTAAAGAGTGCCAAATAGAATATGATCAAATTTTCATTCACTATTTTGTTGATCAATGTTATACCAGCTATTAGGATCGATAAAATAAAAATCGGATAATATTTTTTAATGCTAACCCAAGTCCAAATTTTGTATCTCTGGTTAATAAAAATACCTATAAGTCCCGAAATATATCCGATAACACTTCCTATAATAACATCCAGCGGATAATGAGCTCCCACACCTACTCTGGTAAATACAAGAATCAATCCCATTACGAGTATAAAAAAAGACCATAGAATTTTATATTTCAACTGTTGAGGCATAAATGCAAACAGCAGAACAGTTAGGATTGCAAAAACTGTAATTGAATGTCCGGAAGGTAAACTGTTGTGTCCATGTAATGTTTTTCCGACGATAACAAAACTATTTTCATCAAACACCTCAGCAGGTCTTGGGACGTGAAATATTTTTTTTAGTCCGCTGGAAAAAATAACAGTAACCAGTGAAACTGATATTAAAGACTCCCAGATTTCAGGTGCATATAGAATGAAAATACTTAAAAACGATAAAAATATTTCTTCATCTCCCAGTTGGGTAAGATTGTATTGGATATTGGGATATTGTCCCAATTGATCATTCATAAAAAAGAAACTATCCTTTTGAATTTGGATATATTTATCGCCAGATAAAGCATCTTGAGCACAAAGAAATAAAACAAGGGCGACTAACAAAAAGGCGGGTAAATAAAATAGAGATGGTTTGAGTTTGGAATAATTATTTATAACATTTTTATTCACTGTGTTTGTTTATTTGCAGATCTACTTTTGCAAAATTACTTTAAATATACTGATGTGTTGATCATTTAAATCAGTGAGAGTGGGCTCGCTCTTGAGTACGCGACTTCCCCTGTGGGAGACGTTGTCAGGAAATTGAAAATGAGGATTTATTGAGGCTATCTCCCATACCTGTCGCATTGCTGGAAAAGAGGCACCCGATTCACCCTATTGCGGTATTGCGCTACGTACATTTATAGAAGAAATTTGATACCAGATAAAATAACATCAAATGAAAAATTTGTTCCCCTCTTTAGACATTTCGATTGTTACCAAATGATCGCTTACGCACAGCGTGGTTGCGAGAATCTATGATTACCATGCAACGCTGCGCTGCAAATAAACGGCACTAAAATCGGCGTGCACAACTCGTGGTCAAACGGAGCAATGTGGAAGATGTAAGGGATTAAATTTTTCGGGGCAACCAGCTTGGGCAATCTACCAGCAAACCATCTGACTCAGTTTTTTGTGCCATTCAGTTATTTGCTTTTTCGTAATGAGGTCATCAATAGAATTTTATCTTTTTAAAGGAATAAAAAATGAAAAAATGAACATAAGACGTGTCCGAATGATGGTTTTTTTGAGTGTGCTGACAAGCATTAGTGCAGCCAAAGCGCAAAACGTAGGCGTAGGCACCCTAAACCCGATTAACGGAAATTTAGTTATTAAAAGTTCAGGGCTGGTTTCGGGCCTTGTAGTAGGTGACTCTACGGCAGGTGTTTCATTTGGTGAAAACAACTCCCCTTATATAGGGTTCAATACCTATTTTCGCGGCGGTAGGAAATTGATGCAGAACGGATTTGGTGGGTATATGAATTTTAACCACGTTACCGGAACCCTTTTTTTTGGAAGCGCAGCCGTTACGGGTTTACAAGGCGCTTTACCAGTATTAACGAGCCGTCTTTCTATCAACAAAGATGGCGATATGGGCATCGGAGTCAATGATGCGCTGGCTGGTTTACATCTTAAAAACAAGGCTATCTTAATAGATAATGCCAGCGGGTTTGCAGATATTATAATGGATCCTGCCTACAACAGTCATGGTGGGGGCATGGAATTGCAAAACAATGCAGGCATTAGAACTATTGTTTTGCGGGCAGCTGATGGAACTGGTCAAAGTGGCGAATTAGTGTTTTACAATCCCGACGATAATACCTCTACCATGGAGCTGGATGGCGACTATTCAAATAGCGGTCGTAGCCGCATCATCGTAGATGAATTACAGATTAAAGGCGGGTCTGATTTTGCAGAATACTTTGATGTAGCCGCAACAAAAAACATCACCCCACAAGCGGGTATGCTGGTTAGTATTGATGCGAACAACGCAGGTAAACTTAGGATAAGCGAGTCGCAGTACGATCACCAGGTGGTAGGCGTTATCAGCGGTGCCAATGGTATCAAGACCGGAATGATGATGGGGCAAAAAGGTAGCATTGCCAATGGGGAATACCCGGTTGCCATTACGGGGCGAGTGTATGTACGAGCCGACGCCAGCACAGCAGCTATTCTTCCCGGCGACTTGCTAACTACATCCAATCTGCATGGACATGCTATGAAAGCAATCTGCAATAAAAAAAGCAGGGGGTCTATTATTGGCAAAGCCATGACTGCACTAGAGAAAGGCAAAACAGGTATGGTGCTGGTTATACTCAGCCTTCAGTAAATAATTTCAAAATATATGTTTTATGAAAAAAGCTATTTTGCTGTTATGCCTTGGTTGTAGTTTTTTGTTAGGTATCGCGCAAACAAAGTGGAACACCAGCCGTTGGCAACAGCTGATTGGAAAGGAAACTCCCGCAGACGTTAAAATGGGCTCGCATCTTTACCAGTTAGCCTGGTTAGCCACTATTGACAAAGCAGAAGCCATCAACCGCCTACATCACAGCGAGCTGCGGTACCGGGCGTCGGATGATCAGGTGAACGTAGAAATCGTTTTCCGGAACGATGAAAATATAGAAAAAATTACGGATGGGATCAATACAGAGTATTTAAAAAATCTGGGCATTGCAGTAGACCAAACCTGGAAAAACAGGGCCAGTGTTTGGTTGCCCCTAGAACAGATTTTATCCAAGTCAAAGCTACTCAGCAAGGATTATTTTATGTTTTTTGTTACTGTTCCACGCAACGACGATCAGGGACCAGTATTGATTAATAGCGATAGTTACGCCGCAGGTTCTGCACCGGGAGGATTGGGAAAACGGGTAGCGATTTTCGATAATTCCTTCCTGAATATGGCCAGCGCTATCAGCAATGGTCATGCAAAAACACCGTCCTATGTAGGCCAGGGCGGAACCGCCTCAACCTTAAGTGCGTTAAACAATGGCAGCGCCCACGGAACTGCCTGCGTAGAAACGGTTTACGACCATTGCCCTAGTGCTTTTTTTGAATTGTATGCCAATTATAACACAACCGAGAAAGGCGCTGCAGTAGCAGATTGCATTGCTCATAATGTAGATGTGATTTCGATGAGCCAAAGTGAGTACAATCTCGGATGGTTCGATAATTCCGGCGCAGCTTGCTCCTATGCACAGGATGCTGCCAATGCCGGTATCTTATTCCTTACCAGTTGTGGCAACCGGGCCGAAAGTCATTATGAAGCCGTGTTTAGAGATACCGATGGTGATGGCCGGCATGAGTTTTCGGGTAACAATGAGCAAAACGACAACCTGAAAATTTTTGAGTTGAGCGAAGCCACGCATTGTGCATTAAGCTGGAACACCTCCGCCGGTGCAGACTATGATTTGTTTATTTACCGTAAATCGGATGATCTGCTGCTGGCTTCGTCAACCAATACGGGCACGGGTGTAAGTGGTTTTGAACATGTATCTTGGCAAAGTACGTTTGCGAATAACCAAACAGAAGTGTACTTCCGTGTTACGAGAAAAAGCGGCAATAACGTAAATACAACATTTGAAATGTTTACACACGATGCCGGAAATTATCAGTTTGCCACTGCAGCAGGTTCTAATACCTCACCCAGCAACTCTACCGATCTCAATATAATATCCGTTGGCGCGTTGATCGTTGGTTCTTATAATGCTGCAGGTGGCAGTTCAGGTATTATTCGCCCTTACAGTAGCCAAGGCCCAACTAATGGTGGCAACCTGGCACCCAAAATTACTGGGCCTACCAACACCAACACCAATATCGTAGGCAGCTTTGGTGGTACCAGTTGCGCCACACCTAATGTAGCCGGGGCAATCATTGCCTTCTGGAGTTCACAACCTGGCCTCGATGCCACCGGGGTTCGACAAACCGTATTTCGAATGGGGCAGATTTATAAAGACTGGGGTACGGCCGGCGTCGATAATATTTATGGAAACGGGGGCTCTTACCTGTACAGTTGGGCATCGGGGAACCGATTCATGTACCGGCTCACTACCAATACTTTGATCACAAATGCCACCCGACCGTATTTCAGTATGGCGGTGGCGCAGGATAATGCTCCAAACAATGCCACAGTAATTATTTTAAATGACGGCCCCTTTAACGAAACGGGTCTTTATGGAGTCTCGGGAGCCGGAACAGGCAAAAGTATATTATACCGATACCCATTTTTTGGCGGCAACGCAAGTTTTGGGTATTAGCTATGCAGAATGAATGATCCAACAATTTCGGCCACGATGAGTTACGCTTTAAAATGCAAGGGCACTGCATACTTTCCTTCACTATTTGTAAAAGCGATAGAAGGCGCATAAGGTTGTGATGCGGGGAAACGTTGCTGAAGAATAGTACATTACTTGTTTTCCTATCTCGTCAATATCTTCTCAAAGCATATACTATTTTCAACGTTTTCGTATTGACCATAGTTTGCGATGATCTCATATCCATTTTTCTTGTACAGGCTTATGGCCTCTGGTTGTTTATTGCCTGTTTCCAGTATGCATTTGCTATAGTTTAATTCTTTAGCCCACGATTCTAATTCTTTTAAAATAGTGGAAGCAATTCCTTCGCCCCGCCTATTGGATACTACATACATTCGTTTAACCTCCATGATGTGCTGATCAAACGCTTTGATTGCGCCGCAACCCACCGGCTTCTCATAGTCGTATCCGACGATTACATATTTTATGTTAGCAATTTTATTGAATTGATCATAAAAGGAATGCTCTTCGCCATCACGAATGATTAAATCTGCATCCAGTTCTTTTACGAGTTGTTGAAAGTCTTCATTTTTCGAATTGGTTCTACTACAAGTAATCATGGTTAGATAGTTTATTCTTTTTCTTGATTTTTATTGTCGACACCTACTTTCTGTTTTGTCTCTTTCTTAGCATCGTCCCCCGCGGGAGACGTTGCTAAGAAATGAAATGTTACCAGATAGTTAACCCTAACACGTGCCGAACGACTCCCCTCTTTAAAATAAATACTTTTCAAAATACGACATCCGCGAACAGCAAGCAATCGCCTTGCTAAATAAATTGTTATTTATTGCGGAGTTTTTAAAATATAGTCAATGAAGTTGATCGGAGTTAGAAATAAAAGTGTTGATGAACCGGGTTTATATCAAAACGGAGGAACCTTTTGATGAAATAGTTGATGGTTTTACAGGTTTGAAAGATTTTATAACGGACTGTCTGGCATAAATTAAAAGAGAGGTAATATATTTTTAAACAATGAACAGCTGCGTAATTAACAGAGCAGGTGAGTATTCTTGATTAAAAATATTCAACATTTATAATTGATTATCCAAATGGAGTATATGGCGTGCAAGTGAAAAACTATAAATTCACAATAAAAAAATATGAAATCAATAAAATTTATTCTACTAATTTCTTTAACTATTTCAACTATTTACTCTTGTAAAAAAGACAAAGATCCAGCAAAACGAACTACTCCAGTGGGTTATTGGAAAGGGTTGTATGGAATTGGTACCAATCCTCAAACGCTGAATTATTCATGGTTATTTAGAGGTAATGGAACCGTAAGGGTTTACTCTCAATCAACTGATACTGCAACAGCTTCTAAAGCTGAAGGCACCTATAATACTTCTGGCACAACCATAACTACTAACTACACCTATGTTTCTGGTCCAATAACCGGAACCTTTTCAACAAATTCAGTAGTTGATCAAAATTTTCAAACATTGTCGGGCACCTATGGGAGCGGTGCTAGCTCCTCTGGGGGAGGCACATTTACGCTGTCATTTCAATAAGCGATCTTATACGTTCAAAATATTTTTTTTCAATAAATCCATTCAACAATAGCATCTATCAGCATACCCGTATGCTACTTTCCTGGCAACGTCTTCCGCAGGGGACGTTGCGTCAACACAACGTTTACTCTTTTTCCCCTTACCCCAAAAATCTGCTATTATTCAGCTTTGCGCCAACGCAGCATACATCGTAGCTTTACATTCAATATTTTGCGTGTACTATTCGCAGTACGCAACGTCCCCCGCGAGAGACATTGCTAAGAAAGGAAAAGAGAAGTTGATAGGAGAGATTTTACTCTGTAGTAAGCAACGTCCCCTGCGGGAGACGTTGCTAAGAAATGATTTACCCAATTAGCACAATCAATTTTCCTATTGAATCGCCTATTTTAATTTTTTTCTTTTCGAGGCGTAAGGTACAATTTCATCAAGCAATATGGCTTCTTGTATAATTTCGGTTAATTCCTTTACAGGTATGTTAGAAAGTTTTGTCAATTCAATACTCCATACTTGTTTTCGCCCCTTGCTGTCTAACAATTTTTGGGAATTTGATAATTCGTTGCCTCTGATAAATGCAAATTCAACCGTATTTTTTTTACCGGGATTCAAATAGCAAATCCAACTTTTTCTAAAATAAAAAGGAATGTTGAATCTGATTTTCGCTGTCAGGTTTAATTCATTTACTAATAAGTGATGAACAAACAACATGATCTCTCTTTGAGAATCCCCGAATTTGTATGGGTAATCTTCCACTTCCATCATAGATTTTTCATTATGGTAAGGTTGTACAGTACGCTTGCAGTTTACCAATAAATGATCTCCAGAGCCATCTTCTGCCAAACGACTACATTCATTAAATTTTGCTTCAAAATACAACATCCACCAATAACAAGCAACAGCCTTACTAAAAAAGAAAGGTCTGCACTGGCAATTGATTGTAATTAGAACCTAAAGTAAATAAATAGAGGAAAAACATCAGGAAAAAATGGAAAGCCCACTAATTATGTACATCGGCTTCTGCCAGGTTTATTAGTTTTGGTGTCGTTTAAAACTACAAAAGAGGAAATTTTGCTTCGTAACAAAAGGGGTGGTATGGTCTTCGGTAATACACCGTATTTTGTCGAAACCGTTTTGCAGTTGTGCTGTCAAACTTTCTTCGTTGTATTGTTTAATTTCTAGTCCGCTACATTTTTCAGGTCCATTCTCTGAAAATGTTCCGATTGTCAAAAAACCTGAAACAGCTTTTCTGGCTGTTTCCATATACTTTTCAACCTGGTCGCTTGTTGTTAGAAAATGGAATGTTGCTCTATCGTGCCAAACATCAAAACTTGTAGCTGGCTCAAATGACAGGATGTTGCTTACCACCCAATTTACTTTACCTGCTTTTTCTCCCAAACGTTTTTTTGCTTTCTCCAGCGCTTGAGCTGAAATGTCAAGGACCGTAATATTTTCAAAACCTTCGTTAAGTAAATAGTCAACAAGTTTGCTATCGCCGCCGCCAATATCTATAATTTTTGCGGTTTTTGACAATCCGAAAGAATGTATAAAGTCCAAAGAAGTTGTTGGGATTTCTTGTGTCCAACTTACTTCATTGGGTGCTTTGGTTTTATACACGGTATCCCAATGATGTTGTATTGTATTGTCCATTTAACGAAGGTACAGGCATAAAAATAGGCACAGTGTTACATATGTTGCAATCGGATTGGGCATTATTTGACCACTGGCTGCATTGCGGGTGTTTGAAAACGGTCAGATGGTCAACGGCAGCCTATGTGCATTTTTAGGGGTCGCGCTTTAAAAAAGCCTGTATAAAGCTGTGCGACAGAGAGTTTACATGAACGCCGTCGTTCAACTACAAGCCAGCGAATACGACAATTTAGCATGGTATCAAAGTAAAAAGGAACTGCCCACAATACTTTTCTTAAAACTGATGAAAACAACCGTCAATATATTATTGTGTATGAAATTAAGTTTATAAATTACAGAACTCGATACAGACACATAAAATGAGTTTTTATGAAAAAAATGATATTCCTCTTGTTGCTGGTTGCCACTGTATTTTCGGCAAAAAGCCAGTGGATCAATAACCCGTCTGTAAACACAGTGTTGTGTAACAAAGTGGGGAGCGATTATGATCCGGTGGCGGTGTCTGATGGTGCCAATGGCAGCATTCTTTTTTTTATAGATTATGCCAGCGAAGGCATACATGCGCAACGCATGACCACTGCCGGAATGGTAGCCTGGGGCAGCAGCAGCAACCCGGTAAACGTATGTGTGAGCGCAGGTGAAAAATTTGGGGTATCAGCAGTGGCAGATGGGGCCGGGGGAGCATTTGTAGCTTGGACAGATTATCGGCACAACGCGAATTTTGGTGAAATTTATATTCAAAAAATATCTGCTTCGGGTATAGCGGAGTGGACTGCAAATGGCTTGAGGGTAACCAATAATATATTAAGGGACGACTTGTTGCCCTTACTTTGCTTAGACGCCGCGGGCGGCGTTATCGTTACTTGGTATGGAGACGATTCAGTGGCTCAAACCATTCAGAGTTATGCACAGCGTTATAACAGCATCGGAGCCGCACAATGGACAGCAAATGGAGTATTGGTAAGCACCGCAGCGGGTTTCAGAGCCTCCTCTAGTATTGTACCAGATGGCGCAAATGGTGCCTTTATTTTCTTATTAGATACGCGCAATGACCCCAACGGACTGAACTACAATTTTATTGTCAACAACAATCTTGTTAATTCAGATATTTATGGTCAACGGCTCAATGCAGTTGGCAGCAGGCAATGGACAAATGAGGGTGCCGCTATCATCACCGCCCCGGGCAATCAAAATTATGATTTAGAGGGAAGTGCCATACCAGATGGTAGCGGAAATGTTATCCTCGTTTTTGATGATGGAAGAAATGATGGTGGCAGTTTTACTAATGTTGACGTCTTCGCCCAAAAAGTAAATAGCAATGGTGTGCCGCAATGGACGGCCAACGGAATAGCCGTATGTACAGCAGCAGAAAATCAGTTTGTAAATGACATCGTAACTGATGGCGCAGCCGGCGTCATCGTTTCCATATCGTACGAAAATATTAGTCGTTGTTATGCCCAAAGAATTACCAGCGCTGGTGCCGTTGCCTGGACGGTGGATGGCGTGCTGGTTTCGGAAGTGGGTGAAATCGTTTCAGGTGGTGCACTGGCCGCCGACGGAAGTGGCAACAGTATTTTTGCTTATAATTCAGGCAACTTCAATTTTGTAACTGCTCAAAAACTAAACGGTGCAGGTCTGAAACAATGGGGTGCAGGCTCCATTGTTTGCAACAATCCAGCTGGCACTTTGGAACCGGTCATCACGGCCAGTAGTGCAGGGAGCGTGATCATTGCATGGAGCGATTTCAGGAACGCAGCCTTACCGGCTGAAATTGACATTTATGCGTCCAAGGTATCTCCTTCAGGACTTCTGTTTGGAGGAGGTTCAAGCGCTTTCACCACCATCGCCAGTGGCAACTGGAACAACCCTGCTATCTGGTTGGGCGGTATGGTTCCTCCCGTAGCTGCAGTGGTCGTTATTCGCCACAATGTAATAGGAAATGTGAATGCCAGCTGTGCTACAATTACCATTCAGGCCCCAGGAAACCTAACGGTGAACAATGGAATCAGCATTACAACCAATTAAAAAGTACTGTAAGAATAGCTGGTATGTTGAACGGAAGTTATAGTCTTTAATAAACTTCTTTTCATTCATGTTTGGGTTCGGGTAATTCAAAATAGTCGCCCCTTGTTTTATTCAAAGTCATAGCTATTAGTTTGAAATTGTTTGCTGTAGATTTTAAATTGATGTATTTGTCTATGATGCGTCTGTTTTTGTAAACAATCATGCTGTTCTCAACCGCTGGATTTATTTTATTGAGATTAACTTCTGTATGTATATCCCAAAAAGAAGGCACAAAGATTAAAGCAACATTTTTTATATTAATCTCCTGCCCAAGTTGTTCCAATTCTTTTAGTCGTTTGTCTTTATTGAAAGAATGTTCATTGCCATAAACAAAATAGGCTTTCACATACTTTTGTCTTTTAATACTTTCTTGCTCTAAAAAATGAAGCCAACTTTTTATTTCATCCCAATCAGGATGGTTGCCAACAAAATAAACAATGCCATGATACTGGCCATATTTACATACCAAACAAGTCTGGGTTCCTTTATCAGGGCCGTATGCGTGAAAGGTAATAAAAGATGGTTGGTCTTCGCCGATATTTAATCCCGATTATTGATCGTCACTGGCTTTTGCAGGATAATTCGGAATATTTAATCCTAATACAATATCGTGTTCGGCAATTTGTAAATTGGCCTTTAATAAAACCCGCAAAATTCCACTGCCGCCCCGGTTTTGAAGAGGATATTTTTTCATATGAGGTATTAGAAGTTTATCGTCATCAAAGTTTAGTTCGTCAACATAATATTCATTTTCTATGCCGGGTTCTTTAATTGACAAATGAATATGTGCTGGTAAATGGTCGTTTGGATATGGTGCAGGTCTGATTGTATAAATAGAATATTTTCCATTTTCGTCACTTTCAACCCACCCACGAATGTGTCCATGTGGTTTGGCTTTTTCGTCTGTATCGCTTTTAGAAGAATAATAGCCGTCGTTATCGGTCTGCCAATAATAAATAATAACATCGGGCGCAGGTGTTTTTCCGTCAAGTTTAAAAACGCTGCCTGTTACTAAAAGTCGTTGCCCTTTTTCAGTCCAACCTGCACTGCTGTCAACAGATTGAATGTTGGGTGGAATCCCAACAAACATGAGTTCGCAACCGTCGCAGCCACCACCAACAAGTTTGTTGTTCTTGCTGTTGGTTTGAACTGATGGCGATGAATTTTTTGTTTGCCCATTACAACTTGCCAACAAACCAAAGAAAAGAACAAAAATTCCAAGTTTAAATAGATGTTTCATATTTGTTGTGTTGTTTTAAAGGTTGTACAAACGAGGGTAAATGAACATAGCTGCCCAACTGCTCACGAACGCCTGAAATCAATTAATATTTTTTTAAAATACAACATCCCCAACAGCAAACAATACTCCTCTAAAAAATAAGAAAAAGTCCTGCAATTGATTCATATATAAAATGCATCCCCTTAAGACCCATATTTGTAAATTTCTAATCGAGCCACTACTGTTGGTAGCTCTTAGTTAATGCAACATCGTATATCCATACATTTGCAACCACTCGATTAGTGACTTTTTTCTAGCAACGTCTCCGGTGGGGACGTTGCGTAGTAGTTTACTAAACCAATCAAAAAAAGTAGTCAAAACTGACGCAACGTACCCTTTTGGAAACGTCGCTACTAAGTAATTCCGTTGAATATAGTAAACCAGACTTTGATTATTTTACTTTTTGAACGTTCCCTGATTTAATGAGTACTCAAGATTTTAAAAAAATGGAGGAGAGCGCAGGCTGGTGCAATTGCTTCGATCAAGTGAATGCAATCGGCACAGCGAACAGCCCGCAAGATGTTATTAATAAGATGGTAGACATGTAAGACATCTCCTTTAGCTAATTCTCAAGTATTATCTTGTACAACGTTGATGGTTGCTGCAGTGTTGGCATTGAAACAATAGTCAATAGCTTATCGTAATACAATTTTTAGTACTTCTGTAATGGCCCCTTCTCTTCTGTTCCATCATCAAAACGTATGCTATAAAAATAATGACCAGCGGTAATTTGCTGTAGGGTTATGTTATTTTTACCAGGAATAATTTTTGTACGAACCAATATTTTACCTGCAGCATCAGTAAGTACAAAACTGGCTGATGATACAGCATTAGATACCACGAAAAGCTGTTGCAAGAATGGATTTGGGTAAATGGTAACCATTGTTATCTGGTGATTAAAATCCAGCTTTCTTATATCAGAAAGGGTTATTTTTCCTTCAACATCCAGCTGCCCTAACCTATAATAGTTTTTACCAGTAAAAGGGTATGCATCAGTAAATTCATAGCTGTTCACTGTATGGCTAAATCCTGCCCCATTTACAAAACCCATCGTTTTAAAGTTTATGCCATCTTTACTGCGCTGCACGTTAAAACCTTTGTTATTATTTTCCTGCGTAGTTTGCCACTGCAATACAGCGTTTTTCCGGGTTGTTTTTATTGCTTTAAAATAACTCATTGTTACGGGCAGTACGATGCTGCTTTGCACCGTAATAAAACCATTCCCTATGGTTGTAATGGTGATCCCAGTATAGTTGTCTTCTAGCTTGGTAAAAATACTGCTACTAGGATTGAATTTAAATGTAGTACCTCCACCATTCAATCCGCCTTGTGTAGCAAATCCATAAAGTTGGTTATTGTAAGCAACCAACATCCCGTTAGAGCCTGCGCCCCTGTTGGCAGCATCAAAAGGAAAAGCGGCATCAAAAATAAATTTATTTTGCAACCCTACGCCTGGTGTGTATTCTACAATAGAACCATAGCCGTTTGTTGCTCCGGCGCTGGTGCCGGTATAAAGTTTTCCGTTAAGTTCTGTAAACTCTCCCTGAGGATTACTACCAATACTAAAAGAAAAATTAAAAGTAGTGATGGCCGTGTTGGTAAGAGGATCAAATTCAATGATGGTGCCGTCGTTATTAGCATTACCTCCGTTGCTGGCCGGTACATAAAATTTTGAACCAAATGCGGTAAAGCCACCATACACATTTCTTATAGAGGGAAAACTTACAATGTTGGTATATACGTTGGTTACAGGATCCCAACTAAATACATTCCCGAATCCATTGCCGCCACCTACGCGGGCAACACCATAAAACTTATTATTAGTGTGCAAAAGAAATTTTCCACTTATCTGGTTTCCTCCAGCCACGGTCAGATCATATTTTTTTGTGTAGGTGTTGGTGGCAATATCCCACTCAAAAATAACTCCTGAGCCTGAACTTCCACCCGTAGAAGTAGTGCCATACAGTTTATTATTAAAAACACTCAAGGCGTTCATGGGCGTATTGCCATTGTCAGCAGAAAGGGGAAAATGATACAAAACAGTGTACACTCCGCTGGTAAGATCTTTTGAGAAAATTACTCCCCTGTTGTTGTTTCCACCTTGGGGTGTTACGCCATACACTTTGCCATCGTAACTCAGCAATTTGGTGGCAATAAATCTACCTTCGTTTTTTTCAAAATCAAATTTTTTGGTAAGCGTATTAGATAGTACATCCCATTCTATAAGGGTACTTCCATTGGAGCCATATAAACAGGTACCATAGAGTTTATCATTAAAAGGAGTTAAGCTTGTATTGGGCTGTTCTCCGGTAGTTGGGCCCGGAAACACTCTTTTAGTTATGGTATTTGCAACAGGATCCCATTCAAAAAATGCTCCCACGCTGTTGGTACCACCAGTAGTATTGGCTCCATAATATTTATTGTTGTAAAAAACTAGATCTCCAAATGCTCCTCCTCCGGTAGAAAAAGTAAATGCCAATTTTGAGGTTAGCGTATTAGACATGGGGTTGTATTCTACAATGGCCCCACTACCAAACTGTCCAGGCCCCCCGTTACTGATACCATATAAAACAGTACCGTTGGAAATAAATTTTCCGGTAAAATTTCTTGGATCACTTTCTAATAAAGTTATTTTAACAGTATAAATATTGGTAACCGGATCCCATTCAAAAATCACTCCATTATTATTTGAATTGCCGGCAAACTGCATTGCTCCATAAAACTTATTATTAAACAAAGTCAACCCACTCCAGCATTGTCTGCCAATAGTTGGAGTGTTAGTAAGGTTAATTTTATTTGTACAAATATTGGTAGTCAGATCATATTCTATAATGGCGCCAAAACCGTTAGCGGCACCATTGCTAGTGGTAGCGTACAGTTTATTATTAAATGCTGCAAGGGTATTATTGCTAAAACCACCAAGCGCAGAAGTGAGACCTATTTTTTTTGTAAATATATTTGTTGCAGGATCAAATTCATAGATAGTTCCAAAGTTGTCAGATCCTCCTTGGGCGGTAATACCATAAAACTTATTATTATAAAGTAGCAGGCTGCCATTAGGCCTGTTGCCATTTGCAATGGTAAAGTCAAATAATTTTTGCGATATACCAGTTAATGGATCATAGCGATAAATAACGCCTTCATTATTTTTACCTCCAAGCGGAGTAACTCCATACAAAAAACCGTTGTATTCTCTGAGGTTTGTAAGTTGCGGCTGGGTACCCGGGTAAATCGCCGGAAAACCATGTGCCTCTGTTACGATACTACCGGTGGCATCTATTCGAACAATACGCCCGAGATTGTCTTCTCCACCTCTGAAAGTAGTTCCCCACAACTCTGTAACCTGCCCCTTGGCGTTTATACTAACCAATAAACAAATTAAAAAAACAAGTGCTTTACATTTGATAAATATCTTTTTCATGATATGCCAAATGTATAACACTCATACATGTTGTATATACCCATTGATGGGTATTTATTTTGACACTTTGTGGTCAATCATACTGTTCCATCAAATTTTTTAGCTAAACCTTTTTAAAAATCAGTTGGTGGCACAGATAAGCAGCTAAGCCTCGTGTGTTGGCTTATCTAAACATTATTTTAAAACGCGCTTATGGCTGAACTTCAAAGACACCCAGCCACAGAATAGGCCAGCCCTGTGTGTACAAGCTGGCGAGGGCATAGAATGAATATTTCACGTGTTAAGATGCACGCCCTACCAGGTACGAAATTGCAAATGGTAGAAAGTATTACCTACTCCCCCTTTAATTCTTTAAGTCTGTTTTTAGCATCATCGCATTTTTCATTTTTTACTTTTCTCCGCGTAATCAAACACCAAATTGCAAAAAGTAATCATACCCAATTTAAATGCAGCATCATCAATGATAAATTCAGGTGTGTGATGTGGACCCACCATTTTTATGTCTTTTCCTTTTGCAGTGCCGCCTAAGCGAAAAAATAAGCCAGGCACTTCTTGAGCATAAAATGAAAAGTCTTCCGAACCTGTAACGGCAGGAACAAGCAATACATTTTCTGCCCCCGCCGATTTTTGCATAGAAGGCAACATGGCATTGGTAAGTGCTACATTGTTAAAGGTAACAGGATATTGATAAGAGTAGGGCAACTCTACTAACGCTGTTGCGCCAGCAGCTTCCGCTGTTTTTTCAGCTATTTGTTTTACTCTGTCAAATACCAGCGTTTCATCCGCATTGGTAAATGTTCTTACAGTGCCCAACATTTCTACTTGTGTAGGAATAATATTTGAACGATTGCCCCCGTTAAAAGCGCCCACCGTAACTACTGCAGCATTTTCGGTCAGTTTCAAATTTCTGCTTACAATTTGTTGCAGACTGGTAACAATTTGAGCAGCAACAAAAATTGGATCAACCGAGTTCCATGGTTGAGCCCCATGGCTGGGTTTGCCATTCACCGTAATTTTAAAGTCGGCTGCTCCTGCCAAAGTGCCTGCCGGATGATAAGAAAGTTTGTCAATCTCTAATTGTGAATCAATATGTAACCCAAATATCACCTCCACTTTAGGGTTGTCGAGTACCCCTTCTTTTACCATCAATTTGGCTCCAGCCTCTTCACCTTTTGGGGCGCCTTCTTCTGCCGGTTGAAAAATAAATTTGATGGTGCCGCTTAAGTCCTTTTTCATACCTGCCAATATTTCTGCAACACCCATTAATATGGCCACATG
Source organism: Chitinophagales bacterium (assembly GCA_038249665.1). GTDB lineage: Bacteria > Bacteroidota > Bacteroidia > Chitinophagales > Chitinophagaceae > Ferruginibacter. The sequence goes on along the minus strand of JBBSDF010000039.1, from coordinate 11,937 downwards.
GGTATCGTGCCCGCAGGCGTGCATGACGCTGGTTTCTTTTCCATTGTATAGGGTTTTTACTTTGGAAGCATAGGGCAAGTCGTTTATTTCCTCAACTGGCAAAGCGTCCATATCGGCTCTTAAAGCTACGGCAGGTCCAGGTTTACCACCTTTTAAAATACCTACTACTCCAGTAACTCCCACTTTTGTTTTTACTTCAATACCCAACGATTGTAAATGTTTGGCAATGATTTCTGCTGTACGAAACTCGCGGTTTCCCAATTCAGGGTTTTGATGGAGGTCGTGCCTCCAGGCAATTACCTTTTGCTCTATGGCGTTTGCTTTTTTTGTAATCAGGACGCTGTAATTGTTTGTTTGAGCTGATGCAGTTAAAGCATTTAGGTATAGGATGCACACAAGGGTGATTAATTTCATGCTCGTTTTTTAGAAATTGGTTGATAGATATACCAAGAAGGATTCACAAGTTCAGTGATACTGCTCGTTGGTCAATTAAGGTAACTATAAATTTATTCACAAAAGAATATAATTATTAAATCTTACCCCCCTACCAAAAAATACTACTTTTCAGGTATATCCCGGGAGCAGTAATGCCATATATTTACATTATAAAAAAAAATTATGAAATATTTATCTACCTTCCTCCTGTTTGCAATTGCAGGCTTACAATTGCAGGCCAAAGTATGGCGTATCAACAGCACGCCAGGCGTTACTGCCGACTTTACCACCGGTGCAGCAGCCATGGCTTCTGCCAGCGTATTAAATGACGACACGCTGCACTTCGAAGGGAGTTCAACGGCTTACGCTGGTTTCACTATAAACAAACGTCTGGTCATTATTGGAACAGGTTACTTTCTTACCGGCGCAAACAGTAACCCAGGGTTGCAAGCCAATATAAATAGCGCAAACTTTAACGGCGCAGCCATTTTTTTTGATTCTACTGGATCAGGTTCCAAAATTATTGGCCTGGATAATTTCTTTTTTGCTAATGGGCCGGTTCTTGGCTCGGCTACCGATAATATCACTTTAATCCGTTGCAGGATATCTAGTGCCAGCCAGTTGTTTAGCGTTATTCCCAACACAAAAATGGCAGGCTGGACGATTAACAAATGCCACTTTAATGGAGGCGCCAACTTCTCCGTTTTCGTTTTGGAAAACTGGCAGGTAACCAATAATATTTTTTTAGGTGCGGGCAATATGGAAAACACCTCCAATGTCAATAACCTCATTCGCAACAACGTGTTCAGAAGTGCCGTAAATGTTTTCAATGCTTATTTTTCAAACAATATTATTACGGGTACAACATTTAGTTCTACCAATTCCACCGTTAAAAATAATATTTCGAGCGGTACTAATTTACCGGCGGGCAATGGCAATTTGAATAGCCAGTCTGATGCGGTGGTATTTCAGGGACTCACCGGAAATAGTACCGATGGGCAGTGGCGTTTGAGACCGGGCAGCACAGCCATTGGCGCTGGCGAAACAGTTGCCAGCATTACACCCAATTGTGGTGCATATGGCACTGCAGATCCTTATGTACTAAGTGGTATCCCGGAAATACCAACCATTTACACGTTAACTGTACCGGCAAGTGTGCCAAGCAATGCCACTACCATGCCGATTACCATAAGTGTAAAAAGTAACAATTAAAGCAAACTAAGCAATCACTCAATTAAATGAATAATTGCTGCTGCTGTGTTTCAATAATGATGAACCCGGCATTGGTTCGTTCAGCAACATTCTTGCGTCGCACTCTTGTACTGGTATTTCATTGTTCAGCTTTACCCGCGCAAATGGTTGTTCACATCGATGTAGATAAATGGGTCACTTCAAACAAGCAAAGATTCTTATGATGAAACATTGGAATTCCAGCCAAAATGAAAGTGACCAAACAATAAAGATTTTCACATGAAAAAAATAGGTACCAGCATCGCCATCAGCCTACTGTATATTTTTGCAGCCGCGCAACAGCCCTACCCAGCTGCTCCTGCTGCAGCAGGAAATATTACTGCCATCGAATATTTTGTAGATGCTATCCCTGCATTTGGTGCCGGCACTCCTTTAACTGGATTTACGGCTGCCACTGACGTGAACGCATTTGCAGGTACGGTTAATATTACCGGACTAACCCCAGGTTTTCACCGCATCTACTTCAGGGCGAGAAACATAAATGGTATTTGGAGCCTTACCTCAAACTCTTTTTTCGATAATTATACCGTGCCTGTTTATCCAACAGCACAGCCTGCGCCCACCAACATCAACAATATAGAATATTTTATTGACGCAAATCCTGCATTTGGAAGCGGTATAGCCATCACTGGTTTTACCCCGTCTATAGATATAAACGGTTTTGCTGCTTCCATTAATTTAACCGGCGTTACACCTGGTTACCACAATATTTACGTACGAAGCAAAAATGCCAATCAACAATGGAGCCTCACCAATTTGGGGGTGTTTGATAATTCCATCTCCTTACCTTACCCGGCAGCCGCGGCGCCCGTTACCAACATTGTACAACTAGAATATTTTATTGACAACAATGACCTGGGCTTTGGCAACTGCACACCCATTTCATTTACACCGGGCACTAATATTTTTAACCTCAATGCCAATATTAATATTACTGGATTACCTGCAGGTGTTCATAGGGTATATATTCGTGGCCGCGATGCCAATGGAAACTGGAGCCTCACCAATGTTGATGTTTTTGACAATGCTTCTGCCATACCTTATCCTTCGGCTCCATCACCTACTACCAATTTAGTACAACTAGAATATTTTATTGACAACAACGATTTGGGTTTTGGCAACTGCACCCAAATTCCATTTACGGCGGGTACCAACATTACTAACCTCAACACAAACATAAATATCAGCGGGTTACCAACCGGCGTTCATATTGCGTACATCCGCGGTAAAGATGCCAACGGAAAATGGAGCCTCACCAATTTTAGCGTATTCGATAATTCCGCTACTACGCCTTACCCATCTGCGCCGGCCGCTGCACCCGCCATCGGCAATATGGAGTACTTTGTTGATGTTGACCCGGGTTTTGGAAATGCTACGCCCATCACGGTTCCAGTTAACACCGGCGATGTCAACAACTATGCCGTCAACATCGCATTGTCTGGCAGCTTGAGTGCCGGAACCCACTACCTCTACATCCGCAGCAAACAAAACCCATGGTCGCTCACCAATGTAGTGCCTTTCGATGCATTGGGTACGGTACCAGTAACCTGGGCGTTTATAAAAGCACAATTGTTGAATAACAACACATTGGTAAGTTGGGCTACCCTTCGGGAAAGCAACAGCAGCCATTTCAACATTGAACACAGCACTAACGGTAGCAATTTTACAAAGCTGGGAGAATTGACAGCAGCCGGCAACAGTAACACTACAAAGCATTACAGTTATACCCACATCAACCCGGCCAGCGGTTTTAATTTTTACCGCATCAAACAAATTGACAATGACGGACAGTTTAAATATTCAATCATCGTCACCGTATTGAAATCAAATACGCAGCAGCAAACGGTGATTGCGCCCAACCCGGTGAAAGAGCTATTGCATATTGCTGAGCCAGAATTAAAGTTTGTTCAGTCTGCAGAAATATATAGTACCGATGGAGCATTACTGATCCGTAAAAATATTCAGACAGATGTGCAGGTCTTCAGTATCCCCGTAATCAAATTAGCCGCTGGCAGCTATATCATCAAAGTCAATTATAAAAACGACAGCAAATCGTTCCGTTTTATAAAAGATTAAAAAAGGAGAAGGTAAATCTGACGGGGCGTAGAACGAATCGGGTATCCAAAGTAAAGTATCACCCATTGCACCTGGTGCGACGCCGCTTATATTTCCGTTGGTGACAGAGGCAAGAACAGTGTTCATCAACTTTTTGTAGCAATGCCAACGGCTGTATGTATGGTTAGCGAGCATTCAAAGGCAATGCCAGCGGGGCGGAGGAGGTTTAAAAGATTCATTTATACAGGCCATTCCTTTTTCGTTTTATGACAAAGAACGCGTTGTTTGTAACATACACAATCGATCATCTGATAAAAAGGTTTAATTGTCAATACGTATTTATTTCAATATAAACCGAAGTGCCTTTACCTGGTTGAGACTCCACATCTAATGTTCCTTTCAAAAAAGCCACCCGACTTTGAATGTTTGTCCAGCCAATACCCTTTACTCTCTGTAAAATTACCGGATCAAATCCTTTACCGTCATCCTCCACGGTTATAGAAAGTTGTTCATCAATTTTGCTTAATTGAACAATGGCTTTTGTAGCAGCAGCATGTTTGATGGTATTGTTGATCAGTTCCTGAACAATACGGTAAATGGTAATGGCCGTTGTTTGATCTATCCCTTCATTTTCTAAACCAATAGAGTTGTAGGCAACATTTAATACGCCGCTTTGATTCATGTCATTGCAAAAATCTTTCAATGCAGTATCGAGGCCAAACTTTACCAGCGCTTCGGGCATCATGTTATGAGCCACCCGGCGCATTTCCTGGATAGAACTGTCGAGCATATCCATACTCCGTTCAAAGGCCCGGGCATTGTCGGGCGTCATAATTAGATTTCCTTTCATAGTCGTCATTGAATATTTTATACCACTGAGCATTCCGCCTAAACCATCGTGCAAATCTTTAGCCAGTCTTGTTCTTTCTTGTTCTTCACCTTTGAGTACCGCTTCGGTAGCGGTAAGTTGTTTTTCAGTTTCTAATTCTGATATGCGTTGCCGTTGAATTTTTTGTTTTTGCTGGTAAGTACGGTATGAAAGCAAGGAGATCATAAGCAAAGTAACTGCGCCCGCCATCAGGAAATAATTAAATGTACTTTTCCTTTGGAGTGCTGCTTGCTGCAGTTTTATCTGGTCATCTTTTTTTTCTGTTTCATATTTTACCTTTAGGTTGGCATCTTTAGCGGCAACAGATTCAGTAAAAATTTTTTCGTTTAGTTTTTTACTTTCGTCGGCATAGCTAAATGCATTCTTAAAATCATTCATTGCAAACGAAATAGCCGATAACGTGCTCAATACTTCTGCTTTTCCTTCAATAAAATTTTCCTCCTTTGTAATCTTAAAAGCGGCTTCTGCATATTGTTTAGAAGTAACAAAATCTTTGCGATTTAAATAATAAATAGCCAGTACCTGTTTAGAAGCCATGATCCCGTAGCTGTTTTGTACTTCTGTATGCAGCACCAATGCCTTTTCAGCATATTGTTTTATGAGTTCTACCTGGTTTTCCTTTAAAGCTACATCTGCCAATCCTTGATAGCACATGGCCTCAATAATTACGTTGTTGGTTTTTTCACACCATTCAATTGATTCTTTATATAATTTTTTTGCTTCGGGAAAATTTTTCAACTCACCATAGCAATTGGCAAGATTGGTTAGAGAAGAAACCAATGAAGCTTTATTGATTTGCTTTCGTCCAAGTGCTATTGCCTTCAAGCCAAATTCTATTGCCTTATCATATTGTTTTAACATCAGGTAAGTCCCTTGCAGCCCACCATATAAATTTGCCTCTACATTTGCGTACCCTTTTCCTTCGAGCATTTTAACCCCCTCTAGTGTGTATTGCAAACCGTTTTCGTAATCGGACAAAAATTTATACGATTCGCCTATGTTAAAAAGAGACACACCGATATTAAACGTATCATTTTTTCGCTTGGCTATTTCAAGCGTCATCTTATTATAATACAAAACAGAATCATACTTAGATTGGTAGGCATATATGTAAGAGAGTTGCTTGTAAAACTTGAATATCCCCGATTCAAAGTTTAGTTTCTTGCTTAAGTCTCCTGCCAAACCAGCGTAATATTTTGCCTTCTCAGGCTCTGAGTTTTCAAATTGATCAGATAAAGAAAATAACAGGTGCACCTTATTAGAATCTTCGGTTGCAACCGTTAATTTCTTCAACAGACTGTCTTTATTTAGCTGCTGTGCCGGTAACAATACGGTGTGCATCAGTAAGATGATGGCAACTAGTATTTTTTTTCTCATACAGTAAAATAAACATTTACCAGCATAATGCAAATAAACAACAATCTGAAGGCTTCAGTTTCTCTCCTTTTCCCAATATTTTTTTCATTTATAAAAAATATCCCGTTTTTAAGGGATGAATTTATAACAGATTCCTTCTCATATTTATGTCAAAATAAATAGTTGATATGAAAAAATTATTATCCGGCATTGTAGCTTTTTGCTGCTCCAGTGTTGGCATCGCACAAAATGTAGGCATTGGTATTACCACTCCGCAAGCAAGGTTGCATGTTATGGATAGCAATGTAGTTTTTACCGGTCCTTCAGTGGTACCAGGCACCACTACCTTCAATCCCCCGGTACAAGGTGCAGGAAGCAGGATGATGTGGTATCCGCAAAAAGCAGCTTTTAGAGCGGGAGTTGTTGATGGAACCCAATGGAATAAAGACTCCATTGGCAGGTATTCATTTGCAACAGGTAACAATACCAAGGCACGCGGAGAAGGCGGCTTTGCCACGGGAAATCAAACTACAGCCGCTGGCATTTATTCTACAGCAACTGGTGAATTTACAAATGCATCGGGCTTTATTTCTACTGCAATGGGAGCACAAACTAAAGCTACTGATGATTTTGCTACGGCCGCTGGATTTGCAACAACAGCCTCTGGTAATTCATCTACAGCAATGGGTCAGAGAACAATAGCCTCCGGCTATGCAGCAACCGCACTGGGCAGCGAAAGCATTGCTTCGGGCACTGCTTCTACTGCCATGGGATATGGTTCCATAGCCGGAGGTAACTATTCATTAGCTGCTGGTTTCAGTTCGCATGCTGTTGCTGATTTCTCTTCTACTATTGGGTTTTATACCAAAGCCAAATCGGCAAATTCTTTTGTAATAGGTATATACAATGATACATCAATGACTAACCGGATATTTGAAATTGGAAACGGAATTTCTAACAATAATAGGAAAAATGCGATGACTGTAATAGCCAATGGCAATGCAGGCATTGGAACAGTTACACCCCTTGCCCGCCTACATGTTGCAGACAGCAATGTAGTTTTTACCGGCCCCACCGTTGTACCAGCCGCCACTACTTTTAATCCCCCCGTACAAGGTGCCGGAACCAGGATGATGTGGTACCCGCAAAAAGCAGCTTTTAGAGCCGGAACAGTTAATGGAACACAATGGAATAAAGACTCCATTGGAAGGTTTTCATTTGCAACAGGTAACAATACCAAGGCAAAGGGAGAAAGCGGGTTTGCCACGGGAAATCAAACTTCAGCCTCTGGTTTTTCTTCAACAGCAACAGGTGAATTTACAAATGCATCTGGCTTTATCTCAACAGCAATGGGAGCACAAACTAAAGCTACTGATGATTTTGCTACAGCCACTGGATTTGTAACAACAGCCTCTGGTAAAGTATCAACTGCAATGGGCAGCGGAAGCGTTGCTTCAGGGTCTATTTCTACCGCACTTGGAAATTTTAGCGAGGCCCGGGGCAGTGCTTCCACTGCCATAGGATATGGTTCTATAGCCGAGGGCAACTGGTCATTGGCTGCGGGGTTCCGGTCATATGCTGGTGCCGACCACTCCTCTACTATTGGGTTTTATACCAAAGCCAAATCGGCAAATTCTTTTGTAATAGGTGCCTACAATGATACATCAATGACTAACCGGATATTTGAAATTGGGAACGGAACGGCTGACAATGATAGGAAAAATGCGATGACTGTTTTATCCAACGGAAACATTGGTCTTGGATTAAGTTCCCCCAACGCACCACTTCAATTTGCAAACAGTATAGTCAACCGGAAGATGGTGTTGTATGATGCAAATAACAATGATCACCAGTATTATGGCTTGGGCATAAATGGGGGTACATTAAGATACCAGGTGGATGCAGTTGCAGCCAGTCATGCTTTTTTTGCCGCAGCATCTCCAACAGGGTCAAATGAATTGTTTCGAATTAAAGGTAATGGAGATATTGGTGTAGGTGTTAGCAATCCGTCTGCCTTTGGGCATGGAGGTAATAACAGAATAATGGAAATTTTTAATTTTAATATCGGAAGTAATATTCAGTCTCATCTTATTTTGTCTACTAATGGTACCAGCGGCTCTGCGGGTGGTCTTACATGGGCATCCAACAATACTTTTCTCCCAGAAAAAAGATTGGCATTCATAGGAACTATTTTTGAAACTGCTAACTCCACTAAGTTAACTTTTTATACCAGAAGAGAGAGTGGAACATTAAGTGAAGCATTTTACATACAAGGCAATGGCAATGCTGTTCTCTCAGGCATACTGAGTCAGTTGAGTGATAGCAGGCTCAAAAAAAATATTCGTCCGCTCGTTAACAGTTTACAGAATGTAGAAAAGCTGGGAGGTTATACCTATAACTGGATAGATGAAACCAAAGACAATGATGATCAGGTAGGGCTGCTGGCGCAGGAAGTGCAAAAAATATATCCGCAACTGGTCAAAGAAGATAGCAATGGCACACTCAGCGTAAACTACAGCGGCATGGTGCCGGTACTACTTGAGGCCATTAAAGAACAACAAGTACAGCGCAATAAAGATGATCAGAGAATTACTCAACTAGAAAAACAGGTTCAGGAATTATTAGTTCTTCTAAAAAAGTAAAAAAAATATGAAATACTTAATCACCATTTTACTTTTAATCATTGCTTTTACTACAGATGCACAAAATGTAGGTATAGGTACGAGCTCTCCGCAAGCCAAACTACATGTAAATGGAGACATAAAATTATTAGCTGGTGATGCTGTCAATAAATTTAGCAGAGACAGTTTATTCAGTGAAAACAGCCATAACAATGTACCTACAGAAAAAGCCATCAAAGATTATCTGCAAAAAGGAAATTGGATAACAGGGGCCACTCAGCTAATTGGCCCACAAGCGCCATTGGCAAGGGGTATTACCAACGAAAATCTAACAGTGCCCATTGCCGTGCAGATAAAGGGAAGTACCGCTTATGTGGCCTCTTTCAACGGTTCATTCCAGCTCGTAGCTTTTAATGTGAGCGACCCCGATAGTATTTATAGAACTGTGAGGGTGGGCTCAGTTGGTAACCAAACTAAAGATCTTTTTGTGATAAGTAATTATGCTATTACTATTACGCAAAACACAAACAACCTTTTTGTTTTCGATATCAGTAACCCCTCCACTATCAACCTTCTAGGTTCCTTAAACCTGGGCGGTGATAAACCGGTGGCTGTTTTTGCAAAAGGCAATTTTATTTATACGGTAAATGAATTCCCTTCAAATAAACTCAGCATTTATGATTTCAGTAATCCGGTATCAATTGTAAGCAGAGGCAGTATATCACTCACAACAAATACCCCAACCGATGTTTTTGTTCAGGGCAATTTTGCCTACGTTACAACATTTGGCAGTACGGATAAATTGTCTATTTACGACATCACTAACCCAGATATTATTGTTCCAAGAGGTACTATCGGCGCAGCCTCCATATCGCCAAGTTCCGTTTTTGTAAACAACAATTTTGCGTATGTTACGTCGCAGGGTTTCAATCAGGTAAATATTTATAATGCCAGCAATCCTGACGGCATAACTGCCAATGGAATTTTTAATACAGAGATTAATAACCCCTCTTCTATTTCAATTGCAAACAACGTGGCTTTTATTACCAATGCCGGAAGTAATAGCCTCGCTGTTTATGATATCACAAATGCAACTTCGCCGGTTTATAAAGGTGTTTCAAATGCCAACCTCAACAACCCGGTTCAGGTTTTTGCTTCAGGCAATAGAGGTTACGTGGCATCTTTCAACAATAACAGGTTGTGTGTATTTGATTTGGATAACAACAATGGTATTGCCGTTACACCAAACGGGGTTGTTACGGCAGGTACACAGTGGCAAACAGGTCCGTTCAATGTCCTTTACAGAAGTAATGGATATGTAGGCATAGGCACATCGGCACCGGAGCAAAGACTTCACGTAGTAGGTAACGAAACAGTGGATGGGGCATTGGGAGTTGGCACCACATCACCACAAGCAACCCTGCACGTGGAAGGCACAACAGCCTTAAACGGCAATACTGGTATAGGTCTGCTATATCCCAATGCGCCGCTTCAGTTTGCCGCTACTACGGCTAACCGAAAAATTGTGTTGTATGATGCAAATAACAATAATCACCAATACTATGGCTTTGGGGTTAATGGAAGTACATTAAGATATCAAGTGGATGCAGTAGCAGCCAATCATGTTTTTTATGCTGGTACCGGATCAGGAACCTCTGCGGAACTCATGCGCATAAAAGGTAATGGCAATGTTGGTATTGGCACGACTAATCCCGTAAAGCCGCTTTCCTTTCCTCCATCTCTTGGTGAAAAAATATTACTCTTCCCCGGTGCTGCCGGCGAAGTAGGCATTGGTGTTTACGGAAATGAATTAAGGCTGCATGCAGATAACCCTGGTGCAGCAGTATCTTTTGGCACACAAGATAATGGCGGAACATTTACCCAGGCAGGCAGGTTTCAGCTAAGTGGTGGTTTTGGCTTGTTCGTAAATGGAAGTATTTGGGCAAACGGAAGTGTATATGCAAGCGATGAACGCTTCAAACAAAACATCACACCCATTGAAACGCCTCTAGAAAAACTAATGCAGATCAATGGGGTGGAATATGAAATGAAGTTGGGCGCGTTTCCCAAAAATAATTTCGTACCTGGCAGACAGATGGGTTTATTGGCTCAAAATGTAGAAACGGTAGTGCCAGAAGCGGTGAGTGAAAAAGACGGTTACAAAGGGGTAGATTATGCAAAGCTGGTACCGCTGCTGATTGAAAGCATAAAGGAGTTGAAAAAAGAAATTGAAATATTAAAAGCAAAACAATAGCCATGAAGAAAATTTTTTTCCTCTTTGTTGTATCCATTTCTACAATATCTGCAAAGACCCAAAATGTAGGCATCAATACCAATACACCACAAGCCATGCTACATGTAAAAGATAGCAATGTTTTATTTACCGGTCCTAATAATGTAGTGGCTAATACGCCAGCTAATCCCCCTATAGAAGGGCCAGGCGCCAGGTTAATGTGGTATCCACAAAAAGCGGCGTTTCGTGCAGGACTTGCATTTGGCAATCAGTGGGATAAAGACAGCATCGGTATTTTATCCATCGCATTAGGTAACAGTACAAAAGCAAAAGGTGAATCATCTTTTGCTACAGGTGCAGGTACCAACGCAAGCGGAATTCGCTCCACAGCAACGGGCGACTTTACCAGCGCCTCGGGTTATGGATCGTTCTCAACAGGTACTCAAACATTGGCTTCAGGAGATTATTCTTTTGCAGGAGGTACATCAGGTTCCTCGACAGGATTTTCTTCTTTTTCTTTTGGGCAGGCTTCATCTGCTACTTCCAACACGGCCATAGCAATGGGTATTAGTGCAAAAGCTCCTGGTTTTTCTTCCATCGCCCTTGGGCAGGATGTTCGGGCACCAGGCCCTAATTCGATTGCTTTGGGCAGAAGTACTCTTTCAGTTGGTAATGTAGGTTTGGCTGCAGGTTTTAATACAAAAGCAACGGCTGATTATTCAACGGTTTTGGGCAGCTTTAACGACACCACTGAAACGGCCATAGCCTTTAACCCAGGTCCCAGCGACCGAATTTTTCAAGTTGGGAACGGAACGGCCAATAATGCAAGAAATAATGCCGTCACTATTCTCCGCAACGGAAACACTGGAATAGGAACCGTAGCGCCCACTGCACTATTTCAGGTATCGGAAGGTTCGGCTTTGTTTTCCAATAATGGCTTCATGCCAGGTTCGCCAGCTAATCCACCAATAAGCGGGTCAGGTAGAAGAATGATGTGGTATGCAGATAAAGCAGCTTTTAGGGCGGGCTATGCTGATGGTACACAATGGGACAACGTTAATACCGGAGATCACTCATTTGCAGCGGGGAGAAGTTCT
>JBBSDF010000038.1:0-33707 GCA_038249665.1 Chitinophagales bacterium | reverse complement strand
TCATACTGTCTTTGATCAACTTAAAAAAGCTGTCAAAATAGTAATCCATGCTGTCTTTGGGTGTGTACCAATATATGCTAGGGTGTTTTTTTTCTAAAATAGTACGGAGAAGCGAGAAGTCTTTCTGCAAAGCTTCTTTGGGGTACTTCGTATTGGGCGAATAAGCAGCCTTATTTACCGAGCAGGATCGCAGTCCCGCAAAAACCAACAGCACCACAAAACCAACCATCCAATTTCTCATAATATTTTAACTAGGCTTAATAACGGAAATTAAAGGTAAATATGATGTGGTACTACAATTAAACCAGAAAATTGCAAAACTTTCACTTTCATCATTTACGATGAAATTTGAAAGTTGCTAACATAAGGGTAACAACAGCGTAACAATTTGCTAAAACACAATGATTTATTTTGATAAACCGAGTCATATGCAGAAAAGAGCGATCGATGTGGCGGTAATCTCTGATGTTCACCTCGGAACCTACGGATGTCATGCCAATGAATTATTGAGTTATTTAAAAAGCATCAGTCCACAAATATTGGTATTAAACGGCGACATCATTGATGGCTGGCAGTTTAGTAAAAGATATTTTCCTGTTAGCCACATGAGTGTGGTGAAAGAAATATTTAGTCTGGCCACCAAAGGCACAAGAGTGGTGTACATCACAGGCAATCACGACGAATCGCTGAGAAGGTATAGCGACCTCTCTTTGGGCAATTTTTTATTAACCGACAAATTTTTGCTGGAAATAGATGGAAAATCGACCTGGATTTTTCATGGCGACGTATTCGACAATACCACCAAAGGGAGTGCTAAAATTTTGGCTAAGTTGGGTGGACAAGGTTATGACCTCCTGATTTTATTAAATAGATTCATAAACTTTATCTCAAAAGCGATGGGCAAAGAAAAAGTTTCATTATCGAAAAAAGTAAAGAATGCGGTTAAAAAAGCAGTAACCTATATCAATAATTTCGAAACGACCGTTGCTGAATTGGCGATTGAGCAAAAGTACGACAATGTAATCTGTGGGCACATTCACATGCCGGCTAAAAAGCAGATTACCACCGCAGCAGGTAGCGTGGTGTACCTCAACTCGGGCGACTGGATTGAAAACCTTACTGCATTGGAATATTCAGACAAGGAATGGTCCATTTACCATCACGATCATTCCCAACAAGTTCCTGCAAACTTAGATAAAAGGAAACCGGCATTAAATGTGGTGGCCAATGAGGTAACCTACTACTTAAATTCACTGGCAGAAGGTTGATCCTTTAATCTTTTCCTGATTTATCGCCCACAAACCAATGTTCTTTTTCTTTGAACAATACATTAAAGGTGGTGAGTGAACCATAGCAACGGGTAATATATTGTTGCAGGTTTACCTTTTCTTCATTGTTCAAAATTTTGTGGCTGTTGATATTTTGTTCTAACACCCTTAGCCTGTCGCGAAGCATCACGATTTTATGAAAAAAATCTTCTATCAAGATCTCTTTTGGTTTCAGGTTTTTGTCAGCTGTTTGTAATAACATGGAACCCCCCAGCCATTTGTCGCCCAATGGCACGAGCTCGGAAACGCCGCTCCACTGCCTCAATATTTTTAACAAGGACCTTTCAACCTCCGAAACGGTTTCTACTTCTACCGTCAGGTTTTCTGGAATGATCTCTTCCAGCTTTTCGTCGGTTTTATCAATTTCTTTGATACCGTGGTGGATGAACGATATAAGATACGTGGCATATTTTACGCCCACCACCACACCTGGCCCATGTTGTACGTGCTGAAGCCTGGTACCTATTCCTAAGAGGAGTTGATTGTTTTCCATCATCAAATATTTAACAGCTAAATTAAGGAATAGCTGCTCAAGCAGAATAAAGAAAAGGTACAAATCCTAGATTGTTTAAATGAATAGTAAAGGCTTGTTTGTGCAAGTCGAACAAAAATTTGGCTCTGTACCCGTTGCAGATTTTATAAAAAGAAGCGTCAGATAAAATGAATGCTGTAAATTTTTTTTCAAAAGGAGTACCAAAATCATACAAACGACCAGCCGCGTTTTATTCACAAGCTTCAGGATAATAAATGTGGTTTGTTTTTATAGGTACTCCACAATAACTCACCAAAAATGGTGTTTGCCCATGCAAACCATTTTCTGGTGAATTGGCTAGCATCGTTTTTATGAAAAGATTCGTGCATAAATCCGGTGCCGGCATGTGTTTCCTGCAATTGACGAATACATTTTTTTATCTCTTCATCGCTTTTACTCGTGAGCGCCCGCATGACCAAACTCAATGGCCAAATCATATCCATGCCTGCGTGCGGACCTCCAATACCTTCTGCTGCGCTGCCTTTGAAGAAAAAAGGATTTTCTGTGCTCAAAATAAGTTTGCGTGTATTTTGGTACACAACATCATTTTTATCTATTAAACCTAAATAGGGTAGCGACAATAGGCTAGGCACATTGGCGTCATCCATCAAATGATAGCTTCCAAAACCATTCACCTCGAAGGCATACACTTTTCCAAATGTTGGATGAACTAAGGTGCCGTATTGTTTCAATGCTTTTTCTACTTCATTCGCCAAATCATTTAACCTGGAAGCCAACACAGGGTCTTTAGAAATTTGTGCGATCATTTCAGCCGCCTGCCGCAAACTAAGCACCGCAAAAAAATTGGATGGAATTAAAAAGGGAAATACGGTGGCATCGTCACTGGGCCTGAACACAGAACAAATTAAGCCTACTGGTTTTACCGGATAGCCATAGCCACCTAATGGAATGCCGTCGATGGCCCAGGAAGTTTTTCGCTGAAAAGAATAAGGACCGTTTCCGTTTTTACGTTGCTGCTCTTTAAAAGTTCTCAGCGTTGCTTGAATAGCAGACTTCCATTGCGCATCAAAGGGCTGATTGTCGCCGGTATTTTTCCAATAATGATACGCTAGCCTGATGGGGTAACACAAAGAATCGATCTCCCATTTTCTTTCATGAACGCCGGGCAACATTTTAGTGATATCTGATTTCCATTCACCTACCCGTTGTTCATCTTTGTAAAAAGCATTGGCATAAGGATCCTTTGCGATACAAAAACTTTGTCTGTTGATAACGCCGGCAATCAACTGTTGTAACGCCGCATCTGTTTTCATAAATTGTAAATAAGGCCACACTTGTGCGGTGCTGTCTCTCAGCCACATGGCATCAATGTCACCGGTAATCACATAGGTATCTGGTCGGTTGTTGAGTATTTCATGATCAACGGTAGTATCTAGCGTGTTGGGAAAACAATTTTCAAATAGCCAGGCCAGCTCCTTATTGGGCACGTTTTTTTTAAAAGCTGCGATGGCATCTTCAACAGCGCGGCTGCTAAATTTCCTTTCTTCGTAGGGTGTGCGAACAAGGGCGAATGAGGGTGGGTTGTGGGCCATTGAAATTCGCTGCAATAGTAAACCAGCGCTGAGCAGACCAGAGTTTTTGATGAAGTCGCTTCGTTTCATGATACGTAATTTAATAAACCTAAACTACAATAATGGCTACGAAAGAAAAATGGGATAAATACAAAGAAAATCAGTGTTTTTTCGGCAAGCGTTTAAATTGCTTCTTCCCCATTTTCGAAATCATCTAATAAGGGTTGCGAGTTCCCTGCAGGGAGTTCTTGCACATTTCTCAATTTTCTTTCTATGGCACGGCTTCTAACGCCGGCAGATTCGATCACATTGGTAGCTTCATCCAATTTCTTTTTGGTCTTTTCGAGGATAGCCCCAAATTGTCCGAACTCTGTTTTTACGGCGCTCAGCAAATCCCACACTTCTCCGCTTCTTTTTTCAATGGCCAAGGTGCGGAAACCCATTTGTAAACTATTGAGCAATGCACTCAAAGTGGTGGGACCCGTTATGGTGATCTTAAAATCCTTTTGTAATTGTTCAAACAAACCGGGCACGCGCAGCACTTCACCAAATAACGATTCGAAGGGCAAAAACATAATGCCGTATTCGGTGGTATTTGGGGGATCAATGTATTTCTCTTTAATGTCTTGAGCGTTTTTACGAATGCTTCGTATAAATGCTTTGCGGCAGCTGTCTATTTTTTCAACATCGCCTTGGTCATAGGCTTCCAACAATGCTTCATAATCTTCTTTTGGAAATTTAGAATCAATCGGCAGCCAAAGCGATTTGTTAAAGTTATTGCCGTGTGGCATTTTGATGGCGAACTCTACAACAGCGCTGCTGCCTGCTTTTGTTTTTACATTTTTTTCATATTGCTCATTGGTAAGCAAATCTTCAATGATGTTTTGCAACTGGTACTCACCGAGTACCCCGCGCGACTTTACATTGCTCATCACTTTTTTAAGATCGCCAACGCTCGTGGCGAGGGTTTGCATTTCACCCAATCCTTTGTGAACAGCTTCCAATCGATCGCTCACTTGTTTGAAAGATTCACCCAATCTTTTTTCAAGCGTTTCGTTCAGTTTTTCATCTACAGTTTTGCGCATTTCTTCCAACTTCTTTTCGTTGCTTTCTTGCATATCTTTTACAGAAGATTGCAAAGAAGAACGCAGTTCGGTTAGTTTTTCGGTGTTGGCAATATTTTGGTTGAATTGGTTTTTTTCGAAACCAGTAAATAAATCTTTTAACCGATCCTTGTAATCGTTCAAAGCAGCATTCAATTCATTTTTAAACAAATCAAGGGTTTCTATTAAAGCAAGCCGACTTTCTTTGTGATTGCTGTCGAGGTTTTGTTGAAACAACAATAATTTTTCTTCAAAAGTGTTCCTAATGGCTTCCAGCTTGGTTTCATTGCTGTGGGTAAGTGCAGCCAACTGCGACGCAAATGTTTGGGTAAACTGATTTAATTGTCCACCCAGCTCCGAACGAAGTGCTACGGCCGTTTCAGCACTTTCTTTGCGATTGGTGCTGAACTCGTCCTTTATGTTTTTTTCTGAAGTCCGGATGTTATCCATTACAACGGAAATGGCATTGTTGAATTCGATGCTGTTGGGTGCATGGTGCTGTTTTCCCTTCAGGCTAAGGATGATCAGCAGGATCAGCAATAACCCGGTAACAATTATTCCAATGAGTAACGGATCCATACTATTTCAATTTATTTGAGGTGATTCCAACCTTGTGCTACCAACTCGTGTTTGTTGCCGCCACGGGTAATGATGTGTTTACCTTCGGCAGCCGGGGTGATATACCCAATCACAGAAATGGAGGGGTTGGTTTTTATCTTCTCATAATCGGGTTGCGAAATGGTAAATAACAATTCATAATCTTCTCCACCACTTAATGCGCATGCAGTTGGATCTAATTGAAGTTTATAAGCAAAAGCTTTTGCTTCATCGTTGAGGGGCAATTTTTCTTCATACAATACGCAACCTGCAAAACTTTGTTTACAGATATGCAGCAAATCGCTGCTAAGACCATCGCTGATATCCATCATAGCAGTAGGCTTTATTTCTACTTCTGAAAAATAATCAATGATGTCTTTTCTCGCTTCTGGTTTTAGTAATCTGCCCACGATGTAAGATTGGCCTTCCAGATCGGGTTGAGCACCCGTATCTTCAAATATTTTTTTCTCTCTTTCTAACAAAGTCAAGCCTAAAAAAGCGCCACCCAATTCTCCGCTTACGCAGATCAAATCGTTCGGTTGAGCGCCATTTCTTTTTACATAACTATCCGGAGCCACTTCACCAATCGCCGTTACACTAATCACAAAGCCTCTGAGAGAAGTGGAGGTGTCGCCACCAATCAGGTCTACGCCATATTGATCACACGCTGCGTACACGCCCGCATAAAACTCGTCTAATGCCTCAACACTGAATCGGTTGCTGAACCCGATACTCAGCGTAATTTGAGTGGGGGTAGCATTCATGGCATAAATATCACTTATGTTTACCACCACCGATTTGAACCCCAGGTGTTTGAGCGGAGTGTAGGACAGGTCGAAGTGAACGCCTTCTAACAACAAGTCGGTAGAGATGACTGTTTGCCTGCCGAAATGATCAATCACAGCCCCATCATCTCCAACAGATACGATGGTAGATGCATTTTTAATGTCGTTGTTTTTGGTGAGGTGGTCAATTAAACCAAATTCTCCCAGCGAAGTGATTTCTGTACGTTGTTCCATTTGGCAAAATTAGGGAATACGGTTGCGCTATCAACAACGAGTGCGCTGTAATTTAAAAGGAATGGAAATGTAACCAGGAATTTGAATACTATCCTCCCTGTACTTGTCCGCCGTTGACCACCGCTCGTAGCTCTTCGTGAATTTTTCCATTGGTAGCCAAAATATGTGGTTGGTACGCAGAAAAGTAATTGCCTTCAAAATCAGTTACGGTACCACCGGCTTCTTCAATCAATAAAAAACCAGCCGCACTGTCCCATGCTTGTAGTTTGTGTTCGTAAAACCCATCGAATCGGCCTGCTGCTACCCAGCACAAATCAATGGCGGCACTGCCCAGCCTGCGCACAGGAATGCCTTTGCGAACAAGCTTGTCGAACACTTGTAACGGTCCGTTCGGCGCATCCAGATAAGTGTACGGGAAACCCGTCACCAAGCAGCTTTTAATCAATTCGGTTTTATTGCTAACGGATATTTTTTTATCATTGAGGGTAGCACCTTGCCCCTTTTCTGCCAGATAAAATTCATTGAGAAGGGGAGCGTAAATAGACCCCATGATCATTTTCCCTTCTTTTTCTAATCCAATACTTACACAACATAACGGAATGCCGTTGGCGAAGTTGACGGTGCCATCAATAGGATCGATGATCCATTTGTATTCGCTGTTGCTTTTGATTTCACCCGTTTCTTCGCTTAAAATAAAGTGTTCCGGATATTCTTTCTGGATTACCTCGATGATGGCCCTTTCTGCGGCATGATCTGCTTCTGTTACCAGATTGTTCATGCCCTCTTTGTTGGAAATAACAAAATCACCGTTGAAATAATGTTGTAATTGTGCGGCACCTGCCTGCACGGCATCGATTAGGGTTGTTTTAAGCATGCTACAAATATAGAACATTGAAAACCTTTTGCGCTCTTATCAGCGGGGGAAAACAGCGACACCAAAATCTAAATTTGTTATTTGATTTAAATCGGTTTAATTCGTATCTCAATAACAATGCTACATGCAGTTATCCGTTATCATAGTAAATTACAACGTGCAATTCTTTCTCGAACAATGTCTTTGTTCGGTCGCCAAAGCCATTCAGCATGTGGAAGCAGAGGTTTTTGTAGTGGATAATTGTTCATCTGATAACAGCAAACAATACCTTGCCCCCCAATTCCCGTGGGTTAAATTTAAATGGAATACAACAAATGAGGGTTTCGGAAAAGCCAGTAACAGTGTGTTAGCCGAAGCAACAGGACGCTACATTTTATTCCTTAATCCTGACACCATTTTGCCAGAAGACGCACTAATAAAAACCGTTCAATTTTTCGACAATACTCCCAACTGTGGTGCACTGGGTGTTCGTATGGTGGATGGTAGCGGGCGTTTTTTAAAAGAAAGCAAACGAGGGGTGCCTACTCCTTTTTCGTCATTTTCTAAAATGACGGGCTTGGCCAATCTTTTTCCTAAGTCTCCATTGTTTGCCGATTTTTACCAGGGCCATTTACCCGAGCTTGTTACCCAACCAACCGCCATCTTAGCTGGCGCTTTTATGATGGTGAGTAAAAAAGCAATCGAAGCAACCCATGGTTTTGATGAACAATTTTTTATGTATGGCGAAGATGTAGACCTCAGTTATCGTATTACACAAGCAGGCTTTACCAACTATTATTTTGCAGATACGAGCATCGTTCACTTCAAAGGTGAAAGTACCCAACGGCAGACTGTTGCATATTTTCAGCATTTTTATGGCGCGATGTCATTGTTTGTAAACAAACATTATACAGATCGAAAACTAACCCGTTTTTCGATGAACACCGCCATCCGGATGGGTGCCGGGTTAGCGGCCATAAAACGACTTTTTGTTGCAGAAAAAAAACAAACTGCTTCAACTACTTTGTTAACAGCGGTAGTCGCCACACAATCAACGTTCAATAGCATGTTGCAGATTATTAAAAATGCAGAAGTTCCAATTATGTTGGCGGGTAGAATTGCCATTCACAAAGAGGGTACCGACGCCGCTATCGGCAATATCCGGCAATTAGATGTTTGTATCCAGCAACATCATATTCAGCAATTGATTTTATGTGAGGGCACATTGAGTTTCGCAGCTATCATTCAGTTGGTAGATGCACATGCCGGAAAAACAGCATTTCTTTTTCATGCCTCCAATAGCACGTCTATGGTGGGTAGCAACAACAAAAATAGCAACGGTATTTTTATTGCTGCTGATGCTGCTTCAGCAACTCCTCCACCCAAAGTCTGATGGGCTGATCATTAAAAAAAAAGGTCGTTTTATTTGTATTTCTGTAAAACTCAGTAGCGCTCTTTAACGCTATTTTGAGGTTCAATTTTTTTTGATCACAGCAATAAAAAATACCAGCCTTCCCGAGCTGTGAAGCCAGGTATTCTTGCTCACTTTGGCCCGGGGTGGGGATCATAATTGCGTTGGCCTTTAGTTCTACCAGGTCCATTACGGTAGAGTAACCAGACCTGCAAATCACCATGGCCGTTTCGTTTAACAACTGATTCAAATCCTTTGCTGGTAAATGAGAAAAGCATTGTATATGGGGAGGCAGTTCTAGTGTTTCTTTACTATTGGGTAACCCTCTTACAAGGCTGATGGGGCCCGGCAAAAGGGATAATTGCGGAACGATGGCCTGTTCCAACAAAGTTCTTTGGGGCTCTGGTCCTGAAAGCAGAATACAGAGGCCCTTTTTTTTAGCCGTGTTGTTGTATTTAAACCGGCTTAGATTACCGAGGTATTGGATGGGTGTTTTTGGCAGGTAATGAGGATGCGACAACTTTCCTGCCAATCCTGGCGCATTTTCCTGATCGGGAACCCAACAGCCACTGAACCGGTTGATGTAATGCCGATGGAGGGCAGATGCTATTGTGTTGCCGATGGTAGTGCCTGTTTCGATTTGTAACTGGTGGGTTATATAAATGCAGGGGATGTTGGGATGATACAATCCTGGCCGATTGTCTGAAATGACTGCATCAATTTGATGCTCGGTTACAACTTTTTTTAACCATAGCTGTTCTAGTTGTATGCTGTTTCGAATGCACCCTAATTGGCTCAAAAGCTTCAGCATAAAAAAATATTTTTTACGGCTATAGCGGATATTGTAGCCTTTCAAAGGCAAAAATTCGCAGTCTGGAAATTCTTTTTTTAAAATAGTTTCAATGGCATGGTCGCCCGCTAAAAGGACGGTCACACCTTGTTCTTGTAATGTGTAAATGATAGAAATACAGCGTGTAGCGTGTCCCAAGCCCCAATCGAGCGGGGCTACAAGAACGCGTGGTTTTTTGGCTCTAATGTTAATTTTCGCTTCATTCATGCGGGCAGACAATAATTATTTGTGAAAATAGTTTAAATTGTAACCAGAAAATGATGAAAAAACCAATTAAAATATCAGCGCTACTACTTATTATCGTTTGTCTTTTAACAGCCAGTTGTTCTTCTACGAAAAAATCGGGAGGATGCGGCTGTCCGGGAAAACAAGGAATGGTAGGCTTTTAAAATGCTCAATCTCGTAATTGATGATCAACCCCAATCGTGATATATTAGTTTTGTTCAAGCAGGAACTGATGACGCCCCAAGCCATGGAGCGCCAAGTAAGTTTGTTGCATGAATTACTCTTCAATGTAGAACGCCTCGACAATGTGGTGACCGCACACGAGCTTATAGACCTTAATAAATACAAGATCATCAAGAAACATGTATTTATCAAAGAGTATCTTCGAAACGGAAAAGAAAAACCTTTCGTTTTCCTCAACAACAAAAATTAAGAAAGTTTCTCCAGCGCCCGTTCCAGCTTTTCCAACATGGTTGGGATGTCTTCTTTTTTACAACAGCCTACACTCAATCTGTACCAGGTACTGCCCTTGTCTACACCAAATGCATAAAACGGGACGAGTGCTAATTTAGCTTCGTTTAGGATATAATCGGTTACTTCCGCCTGTGTTTGAATGATGGCTCCTCTAGCGGTTTTTTTACCAACAAGATCTATGTTTAGCGTGAGGTAAATAGCGGCCTCTGGTGCAATGGCATCCACGTTAAATCCTTTGCTGCGCAAATGTTTGAATCCGTTAAAAATAGGAGTAAGCCGGCAAGAAACTTCCGACCTGATATGTGCAAGATAATTGTTAACCGCATCGCTGTTTTGTAAAAAAGCAGCCACAGCTTTTTGTTCTGCCATCGGCGCCCAGGAACCCACATGGCTGTTGATGGCTTTCATTTTTGCAATAACTTCGGAGGGGCCAAGGCTCCATCCAACCCTAACACCTGTAGAGGCAAAAGCTTTGCTGATGCCATCTACAAAGATGGTGTACTTTTTCATTTCCGGCCGCAAAGAAACCGGATTGTAATGAACCGTTTCTCCAAAAGTGAGGGCCCAGTATATCTGATCGTACATGAGGTATAATTTCTTTTCACCAGGGGCTCTTTGTGCATTTTCTTCCAGTATCAAATCACAGATGGCTTCGAGTTCAGTTTTGGTAAATGTGGTACCTGTAGGATTGAGGGGCGAACAAACCGCAATCAGTGAAGCACCTTTCACATGAGGCCTGATTTGATCGGCTGTCGGCATAAAATTATTTTCTCTGCTGGCTTCAATCTTCACGTGCTCTCCTTCTGTAAAATGAACGTAATGGTTATTGTTCCAACTTGGCACAGGGTAAATCACTTTGTCTCCTTTGTCAACGATGGCCCTGTAAATAGCATAAATCAGTGGACGACCTCCGGCAGCAATCAAGATTTCTTGTGGATGGTAATCAATGCCTTCGTTGTTGCTGATGAAATTGCTCACCGCAATGCGTAGGTCTAGTTCCCCATCTGCAGCTGGGTAAGTGGTAGCACCGTTTTTATATGCTTCAATGATGGCTTCTTCCAACTCTTTTGGAATGGGGAATTCATTAGAGTCAAAATCACCAATGGTATAGTTGTAAATATGATCCCCCTTACTGATCTTATCTTTTATGATGCCACCCAGTTTTACAATTTCTGATCCGATCATAGTTTCCGCTAAATGACTGAGTTTAGATTCGCTCATAAAATAACATTTTTAAATGCTGAAGTAATGGCCACAAAAATAGCCTTTCGGGGTTTTAATTCAAAACGAAATGCATTAGTAGAACGATGTAGGAGCCAATTTGTTCAATACCGGTTGGCTAAAGGGTTGTTGCCTTAGCCAAAAACACGCTAACTTAGTTTTTAATGCGTCAGACACAGCCTGAACCAATTCGTGATTGAAAAGTGTAAAATTTACAAATGCTTAGTTATCTTTGGGGCAATGGCCATTGGCTGAGTTTACATCATCATCAACCCAGAAGGATATCAACCAACTATGTTCAATTTAATACTTTTTGGCCCACCGGGCAGCGGAAAAGGAACGCAAAGCGAGAAACTGACCGTAAAATATGGATTGAAACACTTGAGTACAGGCGACTTACTGCGTTCTGAAATAAACCGCCAAACCGCATTGGGAATGGAGGCTAAAAGTTTAATGGACAAAGGCCAACTGGTTCCAGATGAAGTAGTGATTGGTATGATCAGTTCAGCTTTAGACGAAAACCCAAGGGCAACGGGCTTTTTGTTCGACGGTTTTCCCCGCACTAGTGCACAAGCAAAAGCCCTCGATAATTTATTGGAACTAAAAGAAAGTTCCATTGCAGTCATGCTAGCATTGGATGTAACTGAAGAAGAGTTGGTGAACCGACTCGTAAAACGCGGAGAAACCAGTGGCAGGAGCGATGACAATAACGAGCAAGTAATTAAGGCACGCATCACCGAATACCACAATAAAACAGCTGCTGTGGCTTATTACTATGAGCAGTTCAATAAGGTAGTGATGATAAAAGGGGAAGGAAGCATCGATGAAATATTTGCTTCGCTGAGTAAAGAGATCGACAGCAGGATTTAATTATTTCAATATATAACTTCGCAACAGCGAAGTTTTTTACGCCAACTATATGACTAAAGAAGAAAAGGCGTCGTTTTTAAGAATCACTTGTTTTGAATCAATCAAACAACTCGAAGCCACCAAACAACCTCATTGGGGGAAGATGAGTGCGCAGCAGATGTTGGAGCACCTGAATGATTTTTACGAAGTATCGATCCAAAAATTGGTTTTTGAACTTGCGGTGCCAGAAGATCATTTGCCTAAATACAAGGAGTTTTTGTACAGCGACAAACCTTTTAGAGAAAATACCAAAGCCCCGGAAACGGTGTTGGGAGATCACCCCTTGCCTTTACGCACAGCATCTTTGGATGCCGCAAAAGCACAACTGCAACTTACCGTAAAACAGTTCTTTCTTTTTTTTGAAAATCAACCCTTTAAAACCACCATACACCCGGCGTTTGGGGCACTCAATTTTGAAGAATGGATACGGCTACATTACAAACACGTCTCCCATCATTTACGTCAATTTGAATGATTGGCCAGATTTACTTTCTTTCCAAACAAGCTCCTTTGGTAAAGGAGCGTGCACCTGCACAACCGGCTACACAGGCATTGCTGTAAGTAACATTGTTGCATCCACATACCGGATCGTATTGCATGGTGCACATACAATCTGCTTTTGCTTCGCCCATACAATTTGCATCATTTTTTTTGGATGGGCTGCAGGCTGCAAAGCAAACCAGTAGCGCTATTACCATTATTTTTTTCATGTCGTAAGATTGGTTTTCTGCCTGTCAGTTACAATTATAAAACTATCCTTTTATTTTCATTGCGTAGCTTTGTACACTCAATTATATATTATGCAGAAACTTGGCAATTATATTACTGGAAACTGGATCGAAGGGGATGGAGATGGGCAAGTATTGTACAACGCAGTATCCGGCCATCCTATCTATAGGGCAACATCTGAAGGGCTCGATTTTGCAGCAACTTTGCAGTATGCAAGAGAAAAAGGCAATCCGGCTTTGCGCAATATGACCTTTCAGGAAAGAGGTAGAATGCTCAGAGCGTTGGCCCTTCATTTAATGCAACACAAAGAAAAATTTTATACCATCAGTTACCAATCTGGCGCCACCAGGGTAGATAGTTGGATAGACATTGAAGGCGGTATTGGTAATTTATTTTCCAATGCATCTCTCCGCAGAAAATTACCTGATGAAACATTTTGTTTGGATGGAGATCCGATCAACCTCAGCAAAGGCAATACTTTCATGGGCCACCACTTGCTGGTGCCCAAAGAAGGGGTGGCGGTGCACATCAATGCTTATAATTTTCCAGTGTGGGGAATGCTTGAAAAAATAGCCGTTAACTTACTGGCAGGGGTACCCGCAGTAGTGAAACCGGCCACGGTTACTTCTTATTTAACCGAAGCTGTGGTAAAAGAAATAGTGGCATCCGGCATTTTACCCGAAGGCGCATTGCAACTGATTTGCGGAAGCGCTGGAGATATACTCAGTCATGTGAACTCGCAAGACGTGGTTACGTTTACCGGATCGGCTTTTACCGGGCTGAAACTAAAATCGCATCCCAATATTTTAGCGGCATCCGTTCCATTTAATATGGAAGCAGATTCACTCAACTGTATGGTATTGGGCACCGATGTAGAACCAGGTATGCCAGAGTGGAACCTGTTCATCAAAGAAGTTAAAAAAGAGATGATCGTAAAAGCCGGACAAAAGTGTACGGCTGTGCGAAGAATATTTGTCCCCGAAAACAAAATAGAAGATCTCTCTATTGCCATTGCGGCAGAACTGCAAAAAACGATCATAGGAAATCCCATGAACGAAAAAGTACGTATGGGATCATTGGCTGGCGAAGGGCAACGAACAGAGTTGCGTTTGCAGGTGCAAAAATTGCTAGCCAGTTCACAAATAATTTACGGGGCTACCGACAGTGTTACCGTATTGGATGCAGATGCTAAAGAGGGCGCGTTTATAAGTCCGATTTTGTTGCTTAACAGTGATCCATTTACAAATGAAGAACCGCACAACGTTGAAGCTTTTGGCCCGGTAAGTACCATCATGCCATACCACAACACTGAGGAGGCCATCGCGTTAAGTAAAAAAGGAAAGGGCAGTTTGTGTTCGAGCATCATCACCGCAAGCCCATCTATTGCGAGAGCATATGTATTGGGTGCTGCCTCGCATCACGGAAGAATTCTGGTACTGAACGATGAATGTGCAAAAGAAAGTACGGGCCACGGTTCACCCTTGCCACTCTTAGTGCACGGAGGCCCTGGCAGGGCAGGCGGCGGAGAAGAAATGGGTGGACTGCGAGGCGTAAAACATTACTTGCAACGCACCGCCATTCAAGGTTCGCCAACGATGCTCACTGCCATCAGCAATGTGTACCAACCACATGCAAAAGGAAATACAGAAGGACCGCATCCCTTTAAAAAATATTTTGAAGAATTACAAATTGGGGACCAGATCGTAACGGAAAAAAGATTGATTACTTCTGAAGACATCACCCGTTTTGCCGAACTTAGCGGAGATCATTTTTATGCACACCTTACCGACACTAATTTTGACGACACCATGTTTGAACAACAGGTGGCACATGGTTATTTTATTATGAGCGCAGCAGCAGGCTTGTTTGTAGATGGTTATGAAAAAAATCCGGTGTTGTTGAATTATGGAATTGACGAGTTGCGTTTTACCAAACCCGTGTATCCTGGCAACACCATTTATATACGCTTTACTTGTAAGGAAAAAACGGCTCAGGAACTAAAAGACGTAAATCCCGAAGTACCGTTTGTAAAAGGACAAGATATTCCGAAAGGAATTGTAAAATGGTATGTAGAAATCTTAGACGATACAGACGAAATCACAGGGGTAGCCACTATTCTCACGATGGTACAAATGAAAAACCGGTTTAAATAAAAGGATTGTGTTGCTATTTCTATCGCAGTTTGTATCTTTCAAAACGGCTCTTGAAATGTACAAATTATTGCAGACGCTCGTAAATTTAAAACCAAACACGGCCATATGGAACTGGAATATGTAAAATCAGAAACACACAACGGGATTACCAGCATAGAGTTCTTTCATCCGCAGAGTAATTCCTTGCCAGGTAAGTTGTTGGAACAACTGGCACATGAAATTCATTTTGCAGGTACACACGAGGAAACCAAAGTGATTGTTTTAAAAAGTGCTGGAGAAAAAGCGTTTTGCGCAGGGGCTTCTTTTGATGAATTGGTTCAAATAAAAACAGCAGAAGAAGGGTTAAAATTTTTTAGTGGTTTTGAACAGGTAATCAACGCCATGCGGAAATGTCCGAAGTTCATCATTGCAAGGGTTCATGGGAAATGTGTGGGTGGCGGTGTTGGCTTGGCTTCGGCAGCAGATTATGCCATTGCCGTAGCTGGCGCAGATATTAAATTGAGCGAATTGGCTGTAGGCATTGGTCCATTTGTAGTGGGACCTGCGGTGGAAAGAAAAATAGGCAAAGCGGCTTTCAGCGCTCTGGCAATCGATGCCAGTATGTGGCGCAACAGTGAATGGGCAAAACGGAAGGGTTTGTTTGCTGAAGTGCATGAAAATGTGGCAAATATGAATGAGTCCATCAACAGGCTGGCCACTACATTGTCACATTCGAACCCAGCCGCGATGGCAGAAATGAAAAAAGCATTTTGGGCGGGAACAGAACATTGGGATGAGTTACTCAAAGAGAGAGCGGCCATCAGCGGTAAACTGATCTTAAGCGCCTTTTCTAAAGATGCTATCGAAAAATTTAAAACCAAAGCCTAAAAAAACAACCGGCCTAAGCCGGTTTATTTTTTTTAGAAAAAAGATTGTTGATGATTGCGGTGCCGTATGCCTTTATTTTATCCCGGTTGTTTAAAATACTTTTTCCGGCGGTCTGTTTTAAAAACAAACCTAGTAGTCCTTTGCCTCCTTGTACAGCGGCACCACCGCCGGCAATTTTACCGGCGATCAAACTTGCACCAATAGTCCCTGCCGTTTTCATGGCGGTGCCTAATATGCCAGCCCCATCTATACTCCCGATGGCAGATCGAATTAAGTTTCCGGGTTTCAAACTTTCTTTAGTAGCGCTAAAATGACGGACCAACTCTTGCTGCTGAATTTTTTTGTCTTCTTCCAGCTGTTGAATAGCAGCTTTTAATTCTGCTGTATTGTTGAAACTCATGATCTTGTCATTTTTTTAATGATAGCATTAGATACCGGCGATTCAATCCACTTTTCTCTGAAAAAGTACAGTGTGACTGCAAGTAAACTGTAGAGCCCTGCCAATACCAAAAAGCCATAATAGTTTTTACCTAGAAGATCACCCAGCCATAAAGCAATCCCAATGTTTAGCAACATCAGCACGGTGGTGATAAAAGAAACCAGCACGATGCGGCCTGCCAATTCAGACACCACATCCGATGTGGTCAATGCTGTTTTTAGTTTAAATAATTCTAACCTGGTTTCTACATAGTCTCCCGCTTTTTCAAACAAGCCTTCTATGTTTTCTGATTGTTGTTCCATGAATTTTGGTTTTTGTAATCAATCACTCCATCACGTTTTTTGCTCTTTAGAAGACGCTTGTCCCATGATATCTTCAGCTTCAGTTTTTATATTTTCAAACTTTTGCTTAAGCGTTTCCTTTACCTCTGTGAATTTGTTTTTAAACTCATCTCCCATATCTTCTGCCTTTTTGGCCATTTTTTTACGGGTTTCAGTTCCCTTGTCTGGCGCAAATAAGATTCCCAGTACTGCTCCAACAGCAGCACCTGCCAATAATCCACCTATTAATTTTTTGCTCATGTTCATTGTGTTTTATGGTTATAAAATATTATTTACTCTATTGCTAAAATGTTGCCAAAAAGCAAAAATAGATTCATTCATTTTAAGCAGACATTAATGTACAAAAAATTATGCTAATATTGGCTGATTTTGGTCATGTTTTTTAGAGGCTTCTTCTGCAAGGAAAAAGAAAGCTATTGCCGGGCTAACCCCTTTACGAGGATAGAAATTTTATGCCCATCTGGGCGATGTTTACGGATAGTAAGGTCTTTAAAAGTGAGTTTTTTGCTAAACACTGCTTTTTCTTCAGGCTAAAATGGCTTTCACTTATTTTAAAAATCTTCTTATGTTGTTGGCCATTTGCTTTCATAAAATGCACCGTACGCTCAATTCTTAATCGGCTACTTTCATTGGCTGGTAATTGTCAATCAAAATAGTATGGAATAGTATCGCCCATAGCAATTTTGCCAGAAGAGCTCTTCAGTTTGGTAACACTGCATTGTACATGGCTGGGGGTGCCAAACAGGTTAAGGGCGATGTAGTTTCCGTTTTTTAAGCAAACTGCGGCAGGTGTGTTTTAAGAGGCGGTCTGTTTGTGTGATTTTGCCCAACCATTTTGTCGCCATTTGCAATACAATTTGTGGATGGTCTATAGAAATGTCGGTCAGGTTATTGGCAACACTTTTATTAACATATTCTGATTCTTCATTTTTTAATCGATCAAGAATGGGCAGGATCTTTCTTTATACATTCGATGGCCAAGCCCAAAGGCAACCTGCGTCGGCAGCCTTCGCCGGCAAAACGCCTTTCACGTTGGTTAGGGTGTTTGCTCCACGGTTCCATTTGTTGCATCGTTTGATTAGGATGGCAGCGTAAAAAAAGGATCTGATGGCAAATTCGCAGCTAGTAAACGGGGTTATTTTTTCCAACGCTTTGAGGGAACGAATAAGGTCATCCTGTCCAAATTGTTCTACAAAATCGGGAAGGAACACATAGGCTATTTCAGCACATTCAACCTTGCTAGGCTTTGGTAAGGCGTAGATAAAGAAAATTGTCAGAAGTTGTTTGGAGTAGCTTCTCTGAATAAAATCATGCGGCACGAACGATAGGCGCCGCATGCGCTGCTTCAATCCAAAACTTCCCTATCGGATTGTTGCACCTTACTAATAAATGCGACGCTCTTAAAATGAGGGATCACCTTTTTGGCCGCTTTACCAAATTCGTCAAAACGATAGATACGCGAGATGCTGGCATTGTATCTTCTGATCGGTCAAACACCGTCAGGTACCAGGCGCGCAAAGTCTTGACCACCCTTATCATACATCGTTTGAGTGATGCCTGCATAGGTGGAGTTGGATACTTCGTTGCACACGCCTATTTTAAAACCAACGCTCGACTTTTGGTGGATGTTGGTGTGTAGCCTGGTAGAAAAATCGTTTATTTCAAATGCCGTGGGCCCTAGGTTATCTGCTTTTTTTGAAAATAGCTGATCAAAAAGCCTGTATTGCCAACGGTGTTGCCATCACTGGCATAGCCGGAAAAGAAACCACCCTCTCCTCCCCGAATCTTTGCGCTGGTGGTAGATTTTAATGGAGGTTCATATGTGATAAAATTAACTACTCCACCAATGGTTTGTGGTCCGAATAAAATCTGGCCACTTCCTTTTAGTACGTCTATGTTTTTTACTTTATCGATAACGGGTGAAAAATACATTTCTGGTTCACCGCAGGGGTTCAGCGCAACCGGAATACCATCTTCTAGCATTAAGATATTTAGACTACGATCGGGGTCTAGTCCACGGATGCCAATGTTAATTCTAAGTCCGGCACCTTCATCATCTACTGTGTTCAGCCCCGGTATTTTGCGAACCACATCGTTTCCACTTTGTGGAAGTATTTGGTTGATCATGGTTTGATTGATCGCTGCTACCGATCCCGGCAATCGGGTTAGTAACCGGTCTTTTACGGCTATGATGTTGATTGGAGGCATATTGCTGGCGGATGTGCCTGTAGCAGTTATTTTATTTTCCCGGGCCTAACTGTTTTGGCAACAAACCAAAGCACATAGTATCGTCATTCCTTTTCTCATGTTCTTTTTATTTTTTTGCAAAATTCAAAGGTTCGTATCAGCTGTTGTTTAAAGATTCGGTAACAGAAGTTACGCTTTTAGAAAAAACCTATGCGGCATATTTTTAGTAGCATCTAATGCATGGATGAATAGCTTAGATGCTGAACGGACTAGGTTTTTTATATAAATATTCCTACAAAGGAAGCTGATATTCATTGAAACAAAGTAATATATGTGTTGGTCTGTGCGAAAAAAATTTGTTTGTTTGTGTAAAAATCATCGTATTATTGCAACGGATTCGGTTGAGTGATTATCCCATATCTCTTACCTCAACGGTGCACAGCCTATTCCATCATAAAAAATTTTCAATCTCAATTTCATTTTAAAGGCACAACTACAGCGGACCTTGAACAACGCATTCCTCAATACTTTATGTACGATATAGCACAACTGAGCGATCTTCTCGTTCCTGAACTGCATGATATAGCAGAGCAATTAGACATCGCAAATTCCAAAAAAATGAATAAGCCGGAACTGATTTCCGGCATTCTCGAAAAACAACAAAGCATGGCAACAGAGAAAGCAACACCAGACGGTGAAAAGCCAAAACGCAAGCGAATTACAAAGGCTTCCAGCAACGATACTGCGGATAATATCCAGGAGCAGCAGTTTAAAAAAGAAATAGCAGCAAGAGCCAAGAAGGCGGAAGCGGATAAAAAACCAGCTGCCAAAAAACCAAAGGCCGAGCCCGACGTGCAACCAATGGAGGAAGAGGAAGAATTGCAGCCCATCACCAGCGAACAATCCACCATTCCTGCAGCCATTGCACAAATGCTGGCGGCAGAAGATGAGATACAACAACCGGAAGTTGACCTCAACGACGAAGACGGGGAAGAAGGGGAAGAAGGGGAAGAAGAACAAGACAGAAGCCAACGACCCGTTCAACCCAATCGTCCACCCTTTCAGAAAAAAGAACCCGTATTCAATATAGAATTCGACGGTATCGTTCTGGGCGAAGGTGTGTTAGAAATGATGCCCGATGGGTACGGCTTCCTGCGCAGCAGTGATTACAATTATTTATCTTCTCCTGATGATATTTATGTATCTCCATCCCAGATAAAATTGTTTGGATTAAAAACGGGTGATACTGTTTATGGATCCGTTCGTCCTCCAAAAGAAGGCGAAAAATATTTTGCATTACTCAAGGTAGAAACCATCAATGGTAAAACCCCTGAAGAAGTAAGAGATAGGGTACCATTCGATTATCTTACCCCATTATTCCCCTTCGAGAAATTGAATTTATGCACCAGAAGCGATAACTACAGCACCCGTATCATGGATCTGTTTACGCCGATTGGTAAGGGCCAGCGTGGATTGATTGTAGCACAACCCAAAACCGGTAAAACGATGTTGCTCAAAGAAGTGGCCAATGCCATTGCGGAGAATCATCCAGAATGTTACCTGATGGTGGTACTCGTAGATGAAAGACCAGAAGAGGTAACCGATATGGAACGCAGCGTGAAAGCAGAAGTGATCGCTTCTACTTTTGATGAGCCGGCAGATAAGCACGTAAAAGTATCAACCATTGCGCTTCAAAAAGCAAAAAGGCTCGTAGAGTGTGGCCACGACGTGGTGATTTTATTAGATTCTATTACCCGTTTGGCGCGGGCGCACAACACCGTGGCACCCAGCAGTGGTAAAGTGTTGAGTGGGGGCGTGGAAGCCAATGCGATGCAGAAACCCAAGCAATTTTTTGGGGCAGCCCGTAAAATTGAAAATGGGGGCTCTCTCACCATACTTGCTACCGCGTTAGTAGATACCGGAAGTAAAATGGATGAAGTGATCTTTGAAGAATTCAAAGGAACGGGTAACATGGAATTGCAATTGGATCGTAAACTCAGCAACCGCAGAATTTACCCAGCCATCGATATTGTGGCTTCCAGTACCAGAAGAGATGATCTCTTGATGGATAAAGATACCTTCCAACGCATGTGGGTGTTGCGCAAGCACATGGCCGATATGAATTCGGAAGAAGCCATCAACCTGTTGCTTAAAAACATGAAAGGAACCAAAAACAATGCGGAGTTCCTCATTTCCATGAACGGGTAATAACAACAGAAATACATTTTTAAAAGATATCAACTGCCGGATTTCCGGCAGTTTTTTTATGCCCGTAAGCCATTGCATTCAAGCAGACAGGTATGTAAAAAAAATAAATGATGTTTTTTTAAAATAAAATGGGCAACACTCCGTTTATAAGGCGCCTAATAACACTAAAACCAGTCTTATGAAATCAATTCAACTTTTATTAGTAGCATTTTGCTGCCCTATTTTAGCATTTACCCAAGATATTGCCGGCCTTTGGAAGGGCACCTTATACAATGATTCAACAGGATTGAAGCACCATTACGAAGTAGGGATTACCATGGAAAATGGCCGTTATGTGGGGTATTCTCACACTTCGTTTATCATCGACCAAAAGAAATACTTCGGATTAAAAAAAGTAAAAGTAAAAATTGCCAGCGACGGAAAAGTGATCATCGAAGACGCGGAGTTGCTGCTAAACGATTATCCTGTAGAAGCAAATAAAAATATACGACAGTTGAATGTCCTGGATTTTACTATTATGGGGGATTTTGAAATATTGTCTGGCCCTTTTGTTACCAATCGAACAAAAACCTATTTACCGCT
This sequence comes from Chitinophagales bacterium, assembly GCA_038249665.1. Taxonomy (GTDB): domain Bacteria; phylum Bacteroidota; class Bacteroidia; order Chitinophagales; family Chitinophagaceae; genus Ferruginibacter. The sequence goes on along the minus strand of JBBSDF010000038.1, from coordinate 12,147 downwards.
AACTGGAAAAGTGGAATTGAAAAAAAATAAAAACACCATTCAGAGCGATTTGATAACCCGTTTACAACAATTAGGCAAGGGGTTGGAGCAAGTGTTTGCGCAAAATACCGGGGAGCCTGTTGTTAAAAATGATTGACCTTTTTTCTTATATGCATTGTTTATTTTGGTTGACCAGCCGCCTGTTTACAGGCGGCTTTTTTTATGCCGTTGACAAACAGTTCGGTAACCATTTTAAAGGGTTACTTTAGCGGCACAATTATTATGGCTATTACAAAAATTGACATTGAACATTTTTTAAAGCTACAACATCAAATGCCCGTATTTGATGTTCGCAGTCCTGGCGAATACCAACAAGCGCAAATACCCGGGGCGCACTCATTGCCGCTGTTTTCAGATGAAGAAAGAAAAGTGATTGGCACTTTGTATAAACAAGAGGGAAAACAAAGAGCCATCAAAGAAGGGCTTGATTATTTTGGTCCAAAGATGCGGGCCATGGTTTCGCAGGTAGAAAAAATTGTGGAGACTTGGAAAGAAAAAACGGACGCGGAAGTATATCCAAAAGCTACTGCAGAAGGACCGTCTATCATCGTACACTGTTGGAGAGGGGGCATGCGCAGTGGTGCAGTAGCCTGGTTGTTAGATTTGTATGGGTTTCAGGTTTACCAGCTAATAGGAGGCTATAAAGTATTTCGGAACTGGGCGCTCATTCAGCTTCAAAAAGAATATGCTTTAAGAATTTTAGCGGGCTACACTGGCAGCGGCAAAACCGTCCTGCTACACAGTTTGAAAGAACAAGGTGAAACGGTACTTGACTTAGAAATGCTGGCCAGCCACAAGGGTTCAGCCTTTGGGGGTATTGGCCTTCCTCCCCAACCCTCTCAGGAAATGTTTGAAAATCTTTTGGCAACTGAGTTGTTTAAGATCGGAAGCCAACCCTGCTGGGTAGAAGATGAGAGCCAACGGATTGGCCAGCTGCACATTCCAAACTCATTTTGGAAAACCATGCGGGCGAAGCCGGTATTTTTCATAGAGATACCTTTTGAGGAACGGCTACAGTTTATAACAGAAGATTACGGGAAATGCGATCCCCAACAAATGCAACAGTCCATTGAGCGCATACAAAAAAGGCTGGGGCCGCTGGAAACCAAAACAGCCATACAGCATCTTCAGCTAGGGGAGTTAGAGGCTTGTTTTGCCATTTTATTGAAGTATTACGATAAATACTATCTGAAAGGGTTGACTAACAGAGAAAATCTGGAGGGATTGATAAATAAAATACCCTGTTCTAACGTTGATAGATTAATTAACGCAGAAAAACTGTTAGAATGTATTACCGCAAATACTTGATTGCCCTTTTTACTTTTATTTCTGTAGCCGCCCATGCACAGGAAACAGATATTACCGGCCTCTGGAAAGGGATCCTGTACAACGATACCACCCAAATGGATTATCAATACGAGATTGGCATCAGTAAAGAAAAAGGAAAGTACTTAGGGTTCTCACACACTTGGTTTATTTTGGATGACAAGCAATACTATGGTGTAAAAAAAGTAAAGATCAAGATAGCAGACGACGGCAAGATTATTGTGGAAGACGATGGATTGATATCGAACAACTATCCCGTACCGCCTAGCAAAAATGTGCGCCAACTAAACGTACTTTCGTTAGATGCATCTGGCCCGGTGATGACGTTAACGGGCCCGTTTAGCACGAACAGAACCAAGGAATACCATTCTCTCACTGGTAGCATAACGCTACAAAGAAAAAATGATTTCTGGCAATCCGCCCTTATTCCACACTTGGAAGAACTGGGTAAGTCATCGGAGCTTTCCTTTGTGAGAATAGACAAAGAAGAAAAAAACAGGTTAGCGGTCAATACCATGGCTGCGGATGATGCCAACAATGACCGCTATAAAAAACAACAGGTGGAATCTAGCAAAGCCGACGAAATCAGCAAAAAAGAAACAGTAGCAAAAGCGTTGGCTGAAGAAAAAGCCGCCAGTATGGTTTTAGCAAAAGAAAAGGTAGAAAAACAAGCGTTGGAACAACAGTTAAAAGCGGAAGCAGCAACTGCTAAACGGGAATTAGCTGCGCAGCTCGCTGCAGAAACAGCAGCAGCAGCAGCAGAAACAGCCAAATCAACGGAAAGGAAAAAGGAAGAAGAGGCACAGGCAAAAGAAGCTGCAGTACTGGCAAAAAAAGCAACCGATGCAAAAAATGCTGCCGAAAAAGCATCGGCAAAAGAAGCGGTCGCCCAGCAAAAAATGGAAGTAGAAAAAATTAAACAAGCAAGGGCCATCGAAAAGCAGGAAGCTGAATTTGTTAAAAAAGAAGAAAGTCGCAAAGCTGCTCTGGCAAAAAAAGCTGCCGCCGAAGCAGAACAAAAATATATCCAGGCTACAGCAGCACTTGCAGAAAAAGAGGCAGCCATTAAAAAGGCAGATACAGAAAGCGCTGTTGCAACAGCCAGTAACACAAAAAAGCCGGAGGTCAATAAACAAACCAGCGCAACTACCAGCATTGCAGCAGCTGCGCAGGTGAACGAGCGCCAAACCATCCTTCAACAAACGGTTGGTTTTTCTTCAGACAGCTTGCTGCTTTCACTGTACGACAATGGAGAAGTGGATGGCGATACCGTGAGTGTACTACTGAATGGCACCATCATTTTAGAAAAGCAGGGGCTCAGTACGGTGGCCATCAAAAAAACCATTTACATACCAGCAAATACAGACCGAATGGAACTGGTGATGTATGCCGAAAGTTTGGGTTCTATTCCTCCCAACACAGGATTGCTGGTGATACGCGATGGTAAAAAATTGTACGAGGTACGTTTTAGTGGCGATTTGCAAAAAAATGCCTCTATTGTATTCAACCGCAAAAAGGAGTAATATCTTTGCAACATGCAAGAAGATAGTAAGAATGAAAAAGTATTGCTGACGCAATACTCCCGGGGTGCTGGCTGTGGTTGTAAGATAGCCCCTACAGTACTGGAAGAAATTTTACAGAGCAGTGTTCATACCGTCAATAACCCCCATTTATTGGTGGGGAACGGAAGCAACGATGATGCAGCAGTGTTCGATTTGGGTAACGGCACCGCATTGATTTCTACCACCGATTTTTTTATGCCCATCGTAGATGATGCCTTTGATTTTGGCAGAATTGCCGCAGCAAATGCCATCAGTGATGTATATGCGATGGGTGGAAATCCTTTAATGGCAGTTGCCATATTGGGATGGCCTGTAGAGAAGTTACCTGCTGCCCTTGCCCAACAGGTATTGGATGGTGCAAGAACCATTTGTGCTTCCGTTGGAATACCCCTGGCAGGTGGTCATAGTATAGATAGCTCGGAGCCTATTTTTGGATTGGCAGTCAGTGGATTGGTAGCCACCGATCATCTTAAGAAAAATAATACGGCTGAAGAAGGCGACGTGTTGTTTCTTACCAAACCCATTGGCGTAGGGGTACTATCAACTGCACAAAAAAGAGGAGTATTGTTACCAGAACACCTGCCTTTGATGATTGATCAAATGACGAAGCTGAATAGTATTGGTGAAGCTTTGGGAAAAATCTCAGAAGTTACCGCCATGACAGATGTAACCGGATTTGGCATCCTGGGACACTTGATCGAAATGGCAGATGGAGCTGGTTTGTCTGCAGTTTTGCACTACTCACGGTTACCCGTGTGCGAAGGAACCAAAGATTATATAGCCCAAAGAATTATTCCCGATGCAACTTATCGCAACTGGAATAGTTACAGCACCAAAACGGCTTTTGAAAAAGGTGTGAATGTGATGGAAGCCTTTAACCTTTTGCCAGATCCGCAAACTAATGGTGGTATTTTATTCAGTGTAAAAGAAAACGCAGTAGCAGATGTACAGCAACTGTTAAAAGACAACGGGCTAGAAGATTTTATACATCCAATTGGGTTTTTCAGAGCCAAAGAAGAAAAAACGGTCATGGTAAACATGTAAAGATGCCCAGCATCGCTGTTCGTTCTTTTGCAATAAAAGCAAGACTTTATGCAGACTTCTGCGGACAAAATAATGCCTTTTATTTTTTCAAAATGGCATCAATAGCGGCTGCTAATTTTTTATCTTTCTCTGTAATGATGTCTCCTTTATCGTGAGTGTTCAGCCAGATTTCTACTTTGTTGTACACATTGCTCCACCTCGGGTGGTGGTCCATTTTTTCTGCAGCAATGGCTACTCTTGTTATAAATCCGAAAGCCTCAGAAAAATCGGCAAATTCGAATTGTTGGTATAAGGCATTGTCTTTTTCGATCCACATGGTACATTCGTTTTAAAAGATGAAAGGAATAATGATCAATACTACCACTTTATTCTGCAGTATCGGCCTGCTGTTTACGCACATCTAAGATCACAACACTAGGTGTTGTTTGTTTTTTATTTTTTCATTGGTCATTTCAGTCACCAATTGCACAGCGGGTATGATTCTGGCAGATTGTAGAAGGGTGTCCAACTCTTCTTTGATAAGATCATCACCTTTGATGAGCCATAAAAAATCGAGGTGTTTGAACTCAGGCAAGAGGAACTCGCCATCGTGTTGGTTATTGTACAAAAGGTGTTCGGTGTTTACAGAAGCGTCCAGATAGTGATAAACCGAAAAAAAGTAGTTTCTCTTTTTTTTCAGCAGCTGAATTTCCAGATCGGCGTTGTTGCGAAATCCCAATCCAAGTTTTTGATTGATATGCCAGGCAAACACATAATCCTTCACTGGCGCAACGATACCCATGAGAAAACTGTTCTCAAAAAACTCTTTTGCAATGGTTTCGTTGTCTAGCTTTAATTTCATGCAATTCCTTTCCTGGTTGAATTAAAAATTCACCAGCACAATCAGCTCTTTGTTTGCTCTGATAACGATGGCGTTGATGGTTTGTCCTTTATCAAATTTACCCAATGCTTTCATATAATCCTCTACTGTGCTGGTTTTGTTTTCGCCTAGTTGCAAAATTACATCTCCAGCCAGTATTCCGGCTTTTTCTGCAGGTCTGCCAGCGCTAACCCCTTCTACCAATACCCCTGGTCCGGCAAATGTGTAATCTGGCATAATGCCCAAGCTCACTTTAAAGCTCATCCTGCCGGTGTTCACTTCTCTGGTTTTGGCAAAAGTTAACTTCCCCATTTCTGCTGTGGAAGCGATCAGGTTTTTGATGTATTCGCTGATTTGAACAATGCCCCCATAATTTATTTTATCAGCGTCATCGCTTGGTTTGTGGTAATCTGTATGCGTACCCGTGAAGAAAAACAACACCGGAATATCTTTTCTGTAAAATGAACTGTGATCGCTTGGGCCAGTTCCGCTGCTATCAATTTTGATGGAAAGTGCTGGGTCGGTGGTTTTGATCAACTGCCCCCAAACCGGAGAAGTGCCATAGCCGCCCACGGTGATACTGCGGCTTTCAGCGTTGAGCCTGCCCACCATGTCCATATTAACCATATAGCTGACACTGCTTAAAGGAACCGTCGGATGTTCTGTAAAATATTTAGATCCAAACAAGCCCAATTCCTCTCCGGAAAAAGCAATAAAAAGATAATTGTAATTTTTGTTACCCGACTTTTTTAAACTTTTTGCCAGTGATATTAAAGCAGCGGTTCCGCTGGCGTTGTCATCTGCCCCATTGTGTATCATCGGAATACTGTCTCTGTACATCGAGTTCTTATCTTCTCCATATCCCAGGTGATCGTAGTGCGCACCCAACACAATGGTATATACTGCATAGTTGTTGACGTATCCGATCACATTGTGCCCCTTCCTGTTCTCCTTTTCATTTACATCAAAAGATTGAATATAGGTGCCGTTGTCTGCATAGGGTATTAGTCCCGCTTTTTTAAATTGTTTGCTGATATAAGTATAAGCCAGCTTTTCTCCATTGGTACCGGTTCTTCTCCCTTCTAACCGGTCGCTTGATAAAAATTCAACATGTTTTTTTACGCTGTTCACCATTTTTTTGTCCGCACTTTCGGTGGTTTGCGATTGCACCGTCACCGAACACAACAAAAACACCGTCAGAAATGATCTCATATCTATTAACTTTTGTGTGCAAAGTTACTGATGCCCACGTTTTTAAAGTATATTTTGTTTTCCGTATCGCGTAGTTTAACTTTCTTAATTCGTAAAAAACTTCAAAGGAGATGCGCTATTTTTGTGACCCCATAAAAACGGGTTTTTCTATTATATAAGTGAGCACAGCCTTAAACATAGCATTGGTCGGAAACCCCAACAGCGGAAAATCGTCTCTGTTTAATGTGCTCACCGGACTGAACCAAAAAGTGGGAAATTTCCCCGGGGTCACGGTGGATAAAAAAACGGGTTCCAGCACTATCTCAGACCATTGCAAAGCCACCATCATCGACTTGCCAGGAACGTACAGCCTCTATCCAAAAAGAGCAGATGAGTGGGTATCGTACAAAGTAATGTTGCAGCAGGATACCGAGATCAAACCAGATATTATTGTACTGGTGGCAGATGCCAGCAACCTCAAAAGAAATTTACTTTTTTGTTCTCAGATCATCGATCTTAAAACACCTGTAGTGATTGCACTCAGTATGATGGATCTTGCCAAACAAAAAGGAATCAAAATAGATATCTCAGGTTTGGAACGCGAATTGGGTGTGCCCATCGTGGCCATCAATCCGCGTAAAGGCAAGGGGATCACTGCACTCAAAAAAGCTATCGAAACCTCCGCAGATAACCTACAAAACCTACCTCCCCGAAATTTTATCGACACTGCCCAGCTGGCACCCAAAGCTGTGGCCAATGTGCAGGGAATCTATCCTAACATCAGTGCCTACAAAGCTATTCATTACCTCATCAATCACGAACAGTTCAACCTCTCCCCGTTGGAACAGGAAACCATCGAAAGTATTGAAGAGGAAACGTCGTTTAACCCTACCCGTACGCAGGCAGAGGAAATTTTGCAACGATATGCCCGCATCCGTCAAATTATGCAGCACACCGTGGTGGAAGATGGTCCCTTGGAAAAGTCTTTATTTACAGAAAAGCTCGACAATATTTTGATGCACCGGGTGTGGGGATATGTGATCATGTTAAGCGTGTTGTTTTTGTTATTTCAAAGTATTTTTTGGTTAGCACAATACCCCATGGAGTTTATCGATTGGAGCTTTGGACAGATAGGGTCGTGGACCGCAAATGTTCTACCCCAGGGATGGATGAGCGACTTGCTGGTGAATGGCATCATCGCCGGACTCAGCGGAATTTTCATTTTTGTACCACAGATTATGATTTTATTCGCTCTCATCACTTTGTTGGAAGATTCTGGTTACATGGCCAGGATCAGTTTTTTAACAGACAAGCTGATGCGGAAAGTGGGACTCAACGGTAAATCAGTGATGCCTATGATCAGCGGATTTGCCTGCGCCGTACCCGCCATCATGAGTGCCAGGAATATTGAAAATAGAAAGGAAAGATTGCTCACCATTATGATCACTCCATTGATGAGTTGCAGCGCCAGGTTGCCAGTTTATACCATTCTGATTGCACTGGTGATTCCAAAAACATTGCTCTTCGGACTTTTCAGTTTGCAGGGGTTGGTGATGATGGCCTTGTATTTTTTGGGCACTTTCATGGCATTGGTGGTAGCATGGATCATGAAGTGGTTTATTAAAAGTACAGAGCGCAGTTTCTTTATATTGGAATTACCTGTTTATAGGAGTCCGCGCTGGAAAAACGCGTTGGTTACGATGTTGGAGAAGGCCAGGATCTTTGTATTGGATGCAGGTAAAGTAATTATGGTCATCAGTTTGTTGTTGTGGGCGCTGAGCAGTTATGGGCCGCCTGACAGAATGGAAGCCGTTGCTAAAAAATACGATGCACAATTGCTGGCTAACCCTTCTGATGAAGCTTCCATCTCTAAACTCCGCAATACCGAAGAACTACAAAATTCTTATGCTGGCATACTTGGGCAAGCCATCGAGCCCGCCATTCGCCCATTGGGTTTCGATTGGAAAATTGGTATAGCACTCATCACTTCTTTTGCAGCCAGAGAAGTATTTGTGGGTACGATGGCTACGTTGTACAGCGTTGGGGAAGAGGAGAATGAAAACACTTTGCGTCAAAAAATGCAGGCGGCGGTAAGAGCAGATGGCAGCAAAGTGTATGATTTGGCTACCGGCTTATCTCTCCTAATATTTTATGTGCTGGCTATGCAGTGCATGAGCACCCTCGCCATTGTAAAAAGAGAAACCCGCAGCTGGAAATGGCCTACCATACAGTTTGTGTACATGACAGCGCTGGCCTATGGCATGAGTTGGTTGGTGTATGTGTTGTTTTCCTAATTTTTTAGGCCCTTGGCAGAGTGTGTTCCTTCAGGATCACGGGTATCTATTATTGCTGCCGGGCTTTTCCATTTTTTAGTTTTGCCATCTCGTTGTGCATAAATAGTTTACAGTCCGGCAGAATTGTTAGACCCAGGCGTTCGGCTTTAGCCGGCCAACTGCGCCAGCCTTTATGAAGCATTTCTTCGTAGCTGTTTTATAAAAAAAACGGCCTCAACGATGCCGGTTATTCCTTTCTGTTTGAATATTTTCTCATTACCAATCTATGCTGTACCTGATATTATTCAACACCTGCGGATAAATTCTTCGGTAGAGGTCCTCCAACATCTCTTCTCTTCCGGGATTGGAAAAATTGCGGTTGTTGGTGATGTTCCAATCCTCCTCTGTAAGCGCTCGTTGATCTCCGGTAAAGGTTCCGCTTTCTTCTTCCCAGCGGTAGGTTTCACGGAAGGTTCGGTTGCTAATGGTTTTCGGTGTTACGATGTCTTTGGTGAGTACATCCATTTGTGCATTGGCAATCAAACTTATGCGGGTAACATTCACAGTAGCCTGGATGGTTTGAAACACAGCTCTGCCGGCAACAATACCAACAATACTTACGGCACTGGCGCTGTAGACACCAACGATTACAAAGAAAGGGTAACCTACGACCCCAATGGCAACATCAGAACTTATGTAAGAAATGGTACCACCACTAACCTGCCTGTTGGAGTAACTGGTGGGTTGAATATGGATATCTTGGGTTATGAGTATTATACCAATACCAACCAATTAAAAAGGGTTACGGATAACATTGGTTATACAGGGAATTATCCGGATGATATTGACCATCAAACCAATAGCAACAATTACACCTATGACCCAATAGGAAATCTGATCAGCGATGTGAGTGAGGGTATTACCAACATTTCCTGGACAGTATATGGTAAAATAAAAAGTATTACCAAATCAACTGGCACCATCAATTACACCTATGATGCATCAGGTAACCGGATTACCAAAACCTATAATAACAATACAACTTGGTATGTGAGAGATGCTAGTGGCAATGTAATGAGTACGTATGTTACAGATGCTGCTATCAATGGGGGGATTTAACACAAACTGAAGTGCTTTTATATGGCAGTACGCGTTTGGGTATTTTTAACAGATCCATCAATGTATCTCTATTGCCAGATGAAACTGGAATGTTTAACTTTTAAAGAGGAAATAAGTTCTTTGAGTTGAGTAATCATTTAGGGAATGTGCTGGTAACTGTGTCTGATAAAAAAATTGGAGTTGATGTTGCGCCTGCAGATGGGATTATTGATTACTATAATGCAGATGTGGTTACGGCACAAGATTACTATCCGTTTGGCATGACTATGCCAGGGAGGAAATACGGCACAGAAGGACGTTATGGGTTTAACGGGAAAGAAACAGATAAAGAAACAGGGCTACAGGATTATGGGATGAGGATTTATGATAAGAGATTAGGGAAATTTTTAAGTGTTGACCCTTTGACAAAATCATATCCACATTATACTACTTATTCTTTTGCAGGTAACAAGCCAATTTGGTGTGTTGATTTAGACGGAGCGGAAGAATGGTATTATTATGATGCCTATGGGGCATATAAAAAATCAACACTAATCACAGGTCCTCGCAATCCCGATAACCTTGCAAAATCAGGATATTACACTTTACAACGAATTCACCAAATTGAAGCAGACGCTAAAGCGGCAACCGAAAGAATACAAGCAGCAGCTAATTATAAAGCATCAGTAGAATCATGGAATAATTACGTGGCTTCAACTAACTTATTTGTTTCGGCTTATAATGTTTCAGGAGCCAGTTCAATTGTTCCAGCAATAAAAGCATACTCTAACGGTGATATCGGTGAAGGGATATTACATACTCTTGGAGCAATTCCAATTTTTGCTGAGCTAAAGGCTCTTAATTTAGGGAGATTCGCTGCAGTCGCAGACCTTTCTAATGCGGCTAAATTAGGAGCAACTTCTTTTGGGGAAATTTGGAAGGTAGGAAGTAATTTTACGAGAGGAATATTATTGGAAAATAAATTAGCACTTTCAATATACAAAGGATACGAACATATGGCTTCTGTGTCTAAATTTTTCCCAACTATAGATTTTATTAAAGATGGTGTTGGTGTAAGCCTTAAAACGGTGAATGCTCAAAAGAATTTTGATTTTCCTGCTATATTCAAAAATATTGATGCTTTAGCTACAGCAAGAGATAACGGAGTGATTCAGGCATTTGGTGTAGAGAAAAAAATAAGTCAGGTAAGGCTTGATATTGCAATACCGAAGGGATATGATAGAAGCGTATTAAAAGAGTGTTGAAAAGTACGCTAAGGATAAGAATATAGAAACTAAAATTTTTGAAACTGTTGACAAATGAAAGTAGGGTTAGAAATATCATTTAAGAAAAATACGCTCGATGGCGGCTTTTATTTACCATTACTTGAAAGCTATATAAAGTACGAACCGTATTCGTTTAGAAAAAATCATACAACAAAAGCTTGGGATGAAAAGAAGCATAAAAAACTTATTGCATCTCTTTCTCAAGAAGATTCATTTGGAGTAATGAGCAAGGACAATGATTTATACAGCAGTACTGACACGGGTACTAAAAATCCTCATAGGACTGTTGGGATAATACAAGAAAAAGAATTATTTTTCCCTTCTAATTCTGAAGTAGAAAGTATAATAAATAAGGAAGGTTTTATTGTTGCTTACTTATATAATGAAGATTATGAGGTAGTACAGAATACAGCTTACTCGAATAACTACAGCCACAGAAATTACCCACCTTATATTCTTAATTCTCTTAAAGGCGCACCTTATCATATTAATGAGTTTGGCGAAAAGCAGTATGATGTAAAAAACAATCCGGGCAAGATGGATTTAATTGGATACTGTTGGTTGATGGCCGCTTGCAGGATGTGGTTTGGCAAGCCATTTTTTGAAATAGTACCCAAAGAAAAAATTTTAAATTTTACTGATGCTTATGAAATTAAAGAACTTGAAAATGGAAAAGTATTTGTACAATTATTTGAAAAGATAGAAGAATCTGCAAGTGCTATTAATATGGAAAAGCAAAGGAAATGGCGTAAGTGGTTAGACTTTGAAAAATTAATAGAATCCTACAAATAAAATATGTAATTGTAGCCGTTGCATATGCAGCGGCGTTTTTTATGCCATACCATAGGCTTTTTTTGCTCTTGTATCTCTAATGAAAGCATCAATAATAGAAGTGATTTTATCTTTTTCTGAATCGGGTAATTTTTGAACTTCCTGCATACGCTGCAACATATCTTTATCAACAGCATCTTCTTTGGCGGCATCATTCATTAAAAAATCAAGAGACACGTCCCACTGGCGCAAGTGTTCCCAACTCAAATGATTAATTTTAAACGGAATGGTTATGGGATCACTTGATGCCGTTTTAGTTCTACCGGTTTGCAACCGGATTTTAAAAAACGAAAACTTATTTTTTAAACCCCACTGGCGCAAGTGTTCCTTCCACAACCATTCTCCCACTGGCGCAAGTGTTCCCAACTCAAATGATTAATTTTAAACGGAATGGTTATGGGATCACTTGATGCCGTTTTAGTTCTACCGGTTCGCAACCGGATTTTAAAAAACGAAAACTTATTTTTTAAACCCCACTGGCGCAAGTGTTCCTTCCACAACCATTTCCCCCACTGGCGCAAGTGTTCCTTCCACAACCATTTCTTAATCCCGTAAAGCTTATGGATTACTTGTGCCAGCTAATTCTACCGGACTGTTTCCGGATTTCTATGTACCAACAATCAATTAGTATCTGCCCT
>JBBSDF010000037.1:0-35338 GCA_038249665.1 Chitinophagales bacterium | reverse complement strand
TCCGCAGAATTATGCCTGGTACCAGTGCCGTTGGCATATGGCCTCAGACAAAGTATATGAACAAAGTAAAATCATGGGCATTCAAAATCTATGGAGTGCATTAAAATCGCAAAAAGAAATTTTAAACAATCCGGCATTAGCAGAAATGTTGAATACGAAAGTGGATAAAAGTGTAGCCAATGTACTGCTGCAATGGCACGATTAAAATTATTATCTCCGTTTCGAATAAAGGTTCTTTCATAAGGGAATGATTATTTTCAATTCATGTAGTATGAAAGTACTAAGTGAGATGGTTAACTTCCAACAAATACCTCAAACATCTATCGAATTCGATACTAGTTATTGGATAGATCTTTGAAATGAAAATCAGTAACTATAATGTAAGCCATCAACGATGAATGGCAACAATAAATAAAAAAGTGTTGGTTAGAAGGAAAAAAATCGCCTTATCACCAGTAGCTTGTAACATTCATCATTTTTAACTACTTTTATTGCTTTAAGGAAATGGTGTCTTCCTTACCAAACCGCCTTCAACAGCTGATGACGCCTGATTCATATTGTATGACGTGCAATCAGGAAAACGATGTTATTAAATAAACCAACAACACTATCTGACAATATTGTCGCAAACAATAAACAGCGCAGTCTATTATCAAATCTTAAAAATTTCTTACGCTGGTTGGTGATCCTTTCAATTTTGAGTATCACGGTTGGAACTGCTTCGGCAGGATTTTTACAATCGCTGGAATGGGTTACCCAATTTCGGGAACAGCATATTTGGATCATTGCCTTTTTACCTTTGGCAGGATTGCTGGTGGGATTGCTTTACCATTATTATGGAAAAGAGGTAGAGGCTGGCAATCGGGTGTTGATAGATACGATCCGCCAACCAAAAACCATCATTCCATTTCGAATGGTGCCGTTCGTATATTTAGGCACCATGGCCACCCATTTATTTGGAGGCTCTGCCGGAAGAGAGGGCACTGCCATGCAAATGGCCGCAGGTATTGCAGATCAATTGAGTCGCCCTTTTAAACTTACCCCGGAACAAAGGAGCGTTTTGATCATCGCCGCTGTTGCAGCTGGCTTTGGGTCTCTTTTTGGTACACCCATGGCTGGCGCTGTGTTTGCATTGGAATTTATTTTTTGGAAACGAATTCATTACAATGCTGTATTGCCGGCTATTGCCGCTTCATTTGGGGCAGACTATATCACCAAATGTTGGAACACGCCGCATACTGCCTTTTTTATCAACACGGTACCTACTATTTCTTCTGGCAATCTACTTTACACATTGTTGGCAGGTGTTATTTTTGGCGCCTGCGCAGCACTTTTCATACGGCTGATGCATAGTTGTAAATTGTTTTTTAGCAACAATATTTCATTCCCTCCATGGAGACCTTTTTTAGGAGGTATTCTCATTGCAACGGCAGTTTGGGCAATGGGCTCTACCCAACACATTGGTTTGGGGATTCCCACCATTCTGGCATCTTTTGATACTGCACTTCCTTCCTACAATTTTTTGATTAAAATGGCTTTTACCGTAGTTACATTATCTGCAGGTTTTAAAGGCGGCGAAGTAACTTCCCTGTTTTTTATTGGTGCAGCCTTGGGTAGCGCCTTATCGCTTTTTATACCATTGCCTACTGCTTTGTTGGCCGGAATGGGCTTTGTAGCAGTATTTGCAGGCGCCAGTAAAACGCCCATCGCTTGCAGCATCATGGCCATGGAATTGTTTGGATATGAATCTGCTGTCTTTATTAGCCTTGCCTGTTGTATGGCCTACTTTGCTTCTGGTAAAAAAAGTATTTATAGTACCGCTTAAAAACACGCTCTCCTCTCTTCACTTGCACTAACAACAGTTCAGTCTTAAGAAATAAACCAGCATCGAACAGGAGTAAACGAACACAACGATCATGGCTATTAAAGATACAAATCGTTTTTAATTTACTGACCGTGAAAATGAATGTCTTCCTGATCTGAGATAAAATTTGAATCGTACGCATTTCACTCTTTCTTGACCTAAGCATTTTTCGATTTATTTTTAAACAGCTAATTTAGCAATTAAAGAAAAAAAAATTGGCTTTTATAACGTATAAATTAAAAAAGATGAACATTTTTAAAAACTGCTTTCTTCCAGTATTCATGATTTCCGCTCTGCTTATATCCTGCGAGGAAAATAAAAAAAGTGCGGCTGAAACAATTGTGGTAGATAACAAAGTTTCTGCTATTCCTTCCAATTTTGGAAAAGTAAAATTTAATAATAATTTTACCGGATTCAAATTTGCTGATACCACCGGTTCAAGATACATATTCACAAAAAATGGTGTAGAAGATGCCAGGAAAAAGGCTTCGGTAAGTGGTTTTTCGATCACTGCACTTGAAAATTTTGGTTATAAAGAAGCTGTAGAACATCTGGTGGAACTTAGTACAGACTATCGGAACAAAGAAAATGTAATGTACGTTTCAGAGATTTTAAGGGCCTCAGAATATGTGAACAAAAATGCCGCTCAATTCCACAGGTTTTCAATAGAAGAAAATAACAACATCAGAGCGGATGTAATTCAAGGGATTATCACAAAAGGAAAAAACAGTATTTTATTTGTGGGCTATGGCCTTGAGGGAGATGCCTTAAAAGAAAAATTGTTAGCCACATTCAAATCTATTAATTTTTAGCAATCAATTTTTCTTGTTGAGGCAAATGTAAACTTCCACCGTAGTAAAAGAATCTAGCCAATAAAAAAGGCTGATCTGTTTCCAGATCAGCCTTTTTTATTGATTAAGTGTATCCTTAGACCAGATCAAAACGACCGAGGTTCATTACTTTGCTCCATGCTGCAACAAAATCAACAACAAATTTTTCTTGGGCATCTGCACAGCCATAGACTTCGGCCAATGCACGTAATTCTGAATTGGAGCCGAATATCAAATCGACTCTGGTACCAGTCCACTTCAATTCACCTGTTGAACGATTGCTACCTTCAAAGGTAGTTTGATGCTCTGAGGCAGATTTCCATGTGGTACCAATATCCAACAGATTTACAAAGAAATCGTTGGTGAGTGCTCCCGGGCTGTGAGTAAACACGCCGTGATTGGTACTTCCGAAATTGGTGTCCAACGCTCGCAGGCCTCCAATCAATACGGTCATTTCTGGAGCTGTGAGGGTCATTAGCTGAGCTTTGTCGATCAACATTTCTTCTGCAGAAACGGTGAACCTTGTTTTGGCGTAGTTGCGGAAACCATCTGCTTCTGGTTCCAGCACTGCAAATGAATCAATGTCAGTTTGCTCCTGGGAAGCATCTGTGCGCCCGGGCGTAAATGGCACTTTCACTTCCACGCCTGCATTCTTAGCCCCTTGCTCAACCGCAGCACAGCCGGCCAACACGATCATATCAGCCAAAGAAACTTGTTTACCGTTTGTTTGTGCATTGTTGAAATTTGATTGGATGCCGGTAAGCATATCCAATATTTTCGAAAGTTGCGTAGGATTGTTTACTTCCCAATATTTCTGAGGCGCCAGTCTGATGCGTGCACCATTAGCCCCACCCCGTTTGTCGGAACCACGGAAAGTAGATGCTGCAGACCATGCAGTGTACACCAATTCTGAAACCGGTAAACCGGTTGAAAGAATAGTGGCTTTCAAAGCCTCTACGTCATTGTCGTTCAGCAATGCGTGTGTAACTGGTGGAACGGGATCTTGCCAGATCAGTTCTTCCTGGGGAACTTCTGATCCGAGGTAACGAACAATCGGGCCCATATCGCGGTGCGTTAATTTGAACCATGCACGCGCAAAAGCGTCATTGAATTCAGCCGGATTTTCTAAAAATCTTCTGGAGATTTTTTCATATGCCGGATCTACTCTCAACGAAAGATCGGTTGTAAGCATAAAAGGCGCATGCGATTTAGAAGGATTGTGTGCATCTGGCACCAAACCTGCACCCGCCCCGTCTTTTGGTGTCCACTGGTGCGCTCCAGCCGGACTTTTAGATAATTCCCATTCGTATCCAAAAAGATTTTCGAAATAATAGTGGCTCCATTGTGTGGGAGTAGCGGTCCAGGCACCTTCCAAACCGCTGGTGATGGTATCTTCGCCATGGCCTTTGCCAAAGCTATTTTTCCAACCTAAACTTTGTTCTTCTATGCCGGCTGCTGCAGGTTCAACGCCTACATATTGTGATGGATCAGCGGCACCATGCGTTTTTCCCAATGTGTGTCCGCCAGCAATCAGGGCAACCGTTTCTTCATCATTCATAGCCATACGAGCAAAGGTTTCCCGAATATCACGTGCTGCTGCCAATGGATCAGGATTACCGTTAGGCCCTTCCGGATTCACATAAATCAATCCCATTTGTACCGCTGCCAATGGGTTTTCCAAATCCCGTGTCCCTGAATAACGTTTGTCGCCCAGCCATTCTGCTTCCGGCCCCCAGTAAATATCTTCTTGTGGTTCCCATACATCTTCTCTTCCTCCAGCAAATCCAAAAGTTTTGAAACCGGCGGATTCTAAAGCGCAGTTACCTGCTAAAATCATCAAATCGGCCCAGGAAATTTTGTTGCCATATTTTTGTTTGACGGGCCACAGCAATAAGCGTGCTTTATCAAGATTGGCATTATCGGGCCAGCTGTTCAAAGGAGCAAAACGTTGTGTTCCTGCACCTGCTCCTCCGCGACCATCAGCAATGCGGTAAGTACCGGCGCTGTGCCAGGCCATCCGTATAAAAAACGGACCATAATGCCCGTAATCTGCAGGCCACCAGTCTTGAGAAGTGGTCATCACTTCCACGATATCTTGCTTCAATACTGCTAAATCCAAAGATTTGAATGCTTCACCGTAATTAAATTTCTCCCCCATCGGATTCGATAAATTTGAATGCTGGCGAAGAATACTCAACTTCAATTGGTTGGGCCACCAATCGCGGTTTTGAGAGCCGGCGCCTGCGCTTCTTCTAAGAGCCGTACCGGAAAAAGGACATTTTGCTTCACCGTTCAGATTGTACGACGTAGAGCCCTGGGCTGCGTTACTTTCCATATTAAATTGTTGTTATATTGGTTGTAAAAAAATTCATTGTAAAGTTAGGATAATTGAGTGTTTGAGCGTGTGACTTAAATCACTTAATAATATGCAATGTTTCATTATTTGCCAATGCGAATCATTTTTGTTCAACGAAACTTGTAAAACAGCCGGTACAGTATAATGTTTATCAAAATAAAAAAAAATTCCGGAAAAAAAGTGAGTCCTTTTCAATAAAAACAAGCCGCTTGCCCGCGTTGTTGAGAACCTAAGCTAGCTGTAGTATCAAATTGACTCTGGCCTTAGCTTAAAAAAAATTGTTACAGGCTTTTGATTATATATTGAATTTGCTAAAATATTATAATAAAAAAAGAAAAATATGGAATGATTGAATGACCCTCAACATCGGTGTTACTGTTTTTAAAAAACCACCAGTTTTGGCATTTGTTTTCTTCACAACATTGGTTGCACCAATCGTGGAAAAGTAGGTGTCGAATTAAGACCGTATTAAAAAAAATGTTCAAAAAAAATGTGGTTTGTTACTTTGAGTGGTAATTTAGTACACTCATGCAAATCGACGTTTCAAATACTACACAACTCGTTCTTCTAAAAGAAGAACACGCACTTAAACTATTTAATATGGTAGCAGCAAACAGAGATCATCTGCGAGAGTGGCTCCCCTTCGCCGATCAAATGAACAACCTTGAATTTGCCAGCAGGTTTATCGAAGGAACGATCCAAAGGAATAAAGCTGGACAAGAATATGCATTTCTGATAGTAGAAAACCAAGTGCCCATTGGCAGGATTGGTGTATATAAAATAGACCTCATCAACCAAACGGGCGAAATTGGTTATTGGATCATTGCAGATCGGCAGGGAAAAGGAATCGTATCTGCTGGTTGTAAAGCCCTGGTGTCATTTTGTTTTAAAAATCTTCCCCTCAACAGAATAGAGATCCGATGTGCAACACTCAATCTTAGAAGTTTTGCCATCCCAGAAAATTGGGTTTTAAAAGAGAAGGAATCTTGAGTGAATGTGAATGGCTCAGCAACCGCTTTATCCATCATTATTTGTATGCTTTGCTAAAAAATGAATATGAAAAGATGCAGCATACCTAAAAATCATACCCGCAATATATCCACTCCATTCAACTTCGAACAGGCGATATCGTTGTACCCATTTCTGGGGGAAGTGTTCGGCCACTTGGGGGTCACTTGCGAAGGCGCGTTTTGCCGTACGCCCTGGTTCGTATCTCCACGAACCGCATCAAACTATTTAAATTCTCCGCCCTGGTTCGTGTCTCCACGAACCGCATCAAACTATTTAAATTCTACGCCCTGGTTCGTGTCTCTACGAACCGTATCAAACTATTTAAATTCTACCGTCCTCCGCCCTGGTTCGTGTCTCCACGAACCGCATCAAACTATTTAAATTCTACGCTTTGGTTCGTGTCTCCACGAACCGTATCAAACTATTTAAATTCTACGCCCTGGTTCGTGTCTCCACGAACCGCATCAAACTATTTAAATTCTACGCCTTGGTTCGTGTCTCCACGAACCGTATCAAACTATTTAAATTCTACCGTCTTTAATTTGATTTACCACCTCAGGATCCAGTAAAGTGCTGGTATCTCCCAGTTGGCTCAATTCGCCTTCTGCAATTTTTCGAAGAATCCTTCTCATGATTTTACCGCTTCTGGTTTTCGGCAACCCGGTTACAAACTGAATTTTATCCGGCTTTGCAATTGGCCCTATGATTTTAGAAACAGTGAGACAAATATCTTTCCGTCTTAGTTCTTCATCCCCATGATGTCCATTAAAAATCACAAATGCATAAATACCTTGGCCTTTTATATCATGCGGATAACCCACCACTGCACTTTCTACCACACCCGTATGCATGTTGATGGCATTTTCTACTTCAGCAGTTCCAATTCGATGCCCACTAATATTTAGTACATCATCTACCCTTCCAGTGATTCTATAATTGCCTTCTTCATCTTTTAAGGCTCCATCTCCCGTGAAATAATAACCAGGATAAGTGGCGAAATAATTAAGTCTACATCGCTCATGATCACCCCAGGTAGTTCGTAAAATCCCTGGCCATGGGGCTTTTATACAAAGATTGCCAGAAGTGATGTTTGAACCGTTTGTCTCCTTTACCGGCGTGCTTTCCTTTCCCTGTTCGTCTACTAACAAAGGTTGTATGCCCGGCATGGGCAAAGTGGCCCAACCGGGTTTGCCCGGACTGATACCTGCCATATTAGAGATTAAACAACCACCCGTTTCTGTTTGCCACCAGGTATCTACGATTGGACATTTTTTATGGCCGATTTTTTCATTATACCAATGCCATGCTTCTTCATTGATCGGCTCACCAACCGTGCCCAATACTTTCAGCGAAGAAAGATCTTTACCCTGCAATGGCGCTTCACCAAAACTCATCAAACTACGAATGGCCGTTGGTGCAGTGTACAAAATATTTACCTGGTGTTTATCTACAATATCCCAAAACCTACCCGCATCGGGCCATGTAGGAATTCCCTCAAACATCAATGAAGTAGCTCCTGCTGCCAACGGACCATACACAATGTAACTATGGCCTGTGATCCAGCCGATATCAGCCGTACAAAAATGTACATCTCCCTTGTTGTATTGAAAAGTATTTACGAAAGTGTAGGTAGTCCACACCATGTAGCCAGCTATGCTGTGCACCACGCCTTTTGGCTTGCCGGTGCTTCCGGAGGTGTACAAAATAAATAGTGGGTCTTCTGCATCCATTTCTTGAGCAGGAAAGGAAACCACTCCTTCTTTTTCGATCTGTGATGCAGCATGCTCCATCTCATCTTCCCACCACACATCTCTACCCTTCAACATACTTACGGGCGTTCTGGTTCTGGTATATACAATTACCCGTTTTACTGCTTTGTTACCAATGAGTGCCTGGTCAATCACATCTTTCAAAGCAATATCTTTTCCTCCCCTGTAGGCCCCATCGCAGGTAACAATAAACTCTGCTTGTGCATCTTCCAATCTGTCGGCAATACTTTGTGCACTAAATCCTCCAAATATCACACTATGGATGGCGCCAATTCTTGCACATCCCAACATCGCGTAAGCTAACTCTGGTACCATACCCATATAAATACAAACCCGATCGCCCTTTTTTACACCGTTGTTTTTTAATACTTGTGCAAACTGGCAAACCCTTTTGTGCAATCGGGCATAGGTTACCACCCTAACTCTTTCATCAGGATGATTGGGCTCCCAGATAATGGCGGGCTTATCGGCCATTTCGGGCAGGTGACGATCGATGCAATTTTCAGTAATATTCAGCTTTCCATTCACAAACCATTGAATGTTGGGATCTGTAAAATTCCATTTCAGTACGGTATCCCATTTTTTTCGCCAAAAAAAATTTTCTGCTACCGCACCCCAGAAAGCTTCCGGATTCTCTACACTTTTTTGATAGGCTTCGTGGTATTCAGAGAAACTCTTTATTTGAAAGGGGTATGACATAGTTGAATCGTTTTATGGAACAGCCTTAAAAATAAGAAACAATCCAACAATATCCTGATTCTTTAAAAGGATGGATACCCTTTTACTGTAAACACAAATGCATATATAATAAAATAAACATTCCATGAACACACAAACTAAACCTATTCTAAAGATGAATATCTTAGAGCGACCAACAGCACTATTTTCAACAGATCATCTTTTAGCATGAGCAAAAACAAGAATCCACTGGTAGGCGTTATCGGAGCTTCCTCTGTAGGCACCATGATTGAGTGGTACGATTTTTACATCTTTGGTAGCCTTGCTACCATCATCTCTACCAAATTTTTTCCGGCGGGAAATCCAACTGCTGCTTTTCTGAGCACACTGGCAACATTTGCTGCGGGTTTTGTGGTGCGCCCATTTGGAGCTTTGTTTTTTGGGAGATTGGGAGATATGATAGGAAGAAAATATACATTTATGGTAACGCTGCTGCTCATGGGTGGTGCTACCTTTTTAATTGGATGTATTCCCTCTTATGAAAAGATTGGTTTTGTGGCACCGTTACTAGTGTTGCTGCTTCGTTTGTTGCAAGGCTTAGCACTGGGCGGCGAATATGGTGGCGCAGCTACTTATGTGGCAGAACATTCCCCTCCGGATAAAAGGGGTTTTATGACCGCATGGATTCAAACTACGGCCACCGCAGGTTTATTTATTTCATTGCTTGTAATCATGGGGACCCGAGGTTTAATGAGCCCAGAAGCTTTCAACGACTGGGGATGGAGAGTTCCTTTTTGGGTATCTATATTGATGGTATTGGTATCTTACTTGATTCGGAAAAACATGGAAGAATCGCCGGTGTTTGCCAAAGTAAAATCATCCGGCAAAACATCTACCAATCCACTCAAAGAAAGTTTCGGGAATAAACTCAATTTCAAATTTGTGTTGCTGGCATTGTTTGGGGCAGTGATGGGCCAGGGAGTGATTTGGTACACCGGTCAGTTTTACGCCATGAGTTTTATGGAAAAAACGATGGGAGTGGATAAGATGCAGGTGGATAACCTGATGTTCATTGCACTCATTCTAGGAACTCCATTTTTTTTATTTTTTGGTTGGCTCAGCGATAAAATTGGTCGAAAATGGATCATGATGACGGGCATGCTGATTGCAATTGTAGCCTATCGTCCCATCTATGAAAAGATGTACCAAACTACCAACGTTGTACACAAACAAGAAACGGGAGTGGTAGCTGCAGCAGAAACGAAACCCAATAAAAACCTTGGAATAGATTCTATTTATACATACAAGATACAATATGCGGATGGAACCGTGCAAACAGAAATCACTACCCTATCATATGTTGGGAACGTAAAAAAAGAAACTGGCGTAAAAACCAGTATCAGCATCAACAACAGCGATAAATGGACACTGATATGGCTGGTATTTATCCAGGTAATTTTTGTAACCATGGTGTATGGGCCCATTGCAGCATTTTTGGTGGAAATGTTTCCGACCAGAATACGGTACACTTCTATGTCGCTCCCCTACCATATTGGGAATGGGGTATTTGGTGGATTGTTGCCCGCAGTGGCCACCTACCTTGCCAGCAATGCACAGAAAAACGGGGAGGCGCAATGGTACTTGGAAGGATTATGGTATCCCATTGCAGTGGCTGGTATTTGTTTGTTGATCGGTATTGTATATATTAATGGGAAAGACAAACAAATAGATGATTGATTAAAACAATAAAATAAAATAATTATTATGAATCAGTTAAAAAAATATTTGGGTCTGCTGTGGATCACATTGGGATTGGTGATTGGCTATTTCGGATTTACGGTATTAGGTTATCCAAAACTAATTTCCGGCAATCAGGAAGACCTGGTGTTTGGTATCATCATCGTATTTATTTTATTGCCCATCATTGTAGGAGGTTTGTTCATATTTGGAAAATATGCATGGCAAAGAGAATATGATTTAATAGATGATGCGGCAGATCGTGCGCATTTTAAAGAATAGTTGCTTGGCTTACTGTAATTATTGAAGGATATTTAAGATTTTATTCGTCATTATCAGAGATGAAGAATTGGATGGCTAAAAAAAACAAAATACGGGGGAACTTACGAAAAGTTTGTTTTACAAAACAAACCACCTGCAAAAAAATAATACCGGCAGAGGAGTAGAGGTCCAATGCCTACACACCAAGTTATTCTTCACCAAAAATCGTAACTCATATATTTATCCTAACATCAGATCAATGAATACCTTTCAATTATTACAAAATATTGCCAAGCACATTCAGCTTTCAGAAACGGAACAGGCTAGTGTTGCGGAGGCATTCAACAGCAGCACCCTTAAGAAAAAACAAATGCTGGTGCAGGAAGGATCTGTGCATCATTTTACCAGCTTCGTGGTATCTGGTTGCCTACGCTTGTATGCCATTGATAAAAACGGATATGAACATATACTCCAATTTGCACCAACGGGTTGGTGGATGGGCGATATCAGAAGTTTACTCACCGGTGAACCAGGGGCTTTGAACATAGATGCACTGGAAGACTCAGTAATAATGACCATCGAAAAATCAGTGTTGGATAAACTGTATCAATCCATACCGGCGTTGGAAAGATTTTTTCGGTTATTAGCTGAAAATTCTCTGGCCACCTACCAGCACCGGTTAATCGATAATTTAAGTTTAGCGGCTGCAGACCGTTATAAAAACTTTTGCAAACGCTACCCCACTCTTATTGAACAACTCCCTCAAAAACAAATTGCCGCCTACATCGGCGTTACTCCGGAATTTATGAGTAAAATGCTAGCCCATAAGCAGCAAAAAAACAAATAATCGATTAACCTGCATTAAGTTGTTTTCTTAACCTAGATTATTGGAACACGCTCTTCAGTAGTCGTACATTTGTTCTGCAAAAAGGAGTAATTATGACAACGATTCAAGTCGTTTATGCAGGACAAAACATTGAAAAAATCGGCCCAATAATAAAAACCCAGGTAGCTATTTCTTTTAATGTAAAACCAGATACGGAAGCAGTGATTAAATACGCCACTTCAAATCTTGTACGCGTTGTGATCGTATATAAAAATGCATTTGACGGCCTCTCTACACTTCGGAAAATCTTACCAATCCTTCAAGAAGGTATTGTGTTCGTAACTGCCGAAAACAAGAAGGTAATGGAGAGTGTGCTGACTGGAAAACGAGTTTTGTTACAAGCTTACCAGCAAGTTAATTATAGTTTGATTGACGATGCGCTCAAAGCACCAACATTGCCCATGCAAATTCAATAACAGATAAAATAAAATATATGAAAAAAGCAATTGAAAGAATCGTTCCCAAACCCGCCACACACGGAATGGTAGGCGATGGTTTTAGAGTGTACAACATGATACCTGGCGCAGGTATATCGCAAAGAAGAATAGACCCCTTTTTAATGATGGACTTTAACCCTGCCTACGATTTCGGCCCCAGTGAGGTGGAGAAAGGCGTAGATGTGCATCCGCACAAAGGATTTGAAACAGTAACGATTGCCTACAAAGGCAGCGTGGCGCACCACGACAGTGCAGGTAATAGTGGGACCATACGGCCCGGCGATGTACAATGGATGACAGCCGGGGCTGGATTGCTGCACAAAGAATATCACGAAACAGCCTTCTCTAAAGTAGGTGGCCCCTTTGAAATGGTACAATTATGGGTAAACCTGCCTAAAAAAGATAAACTTACCAACCCCCATTACCAGGCTTTAGAAGCAGCTAATATGGGTAAACTAACGTTACCGAATAACGCCGGGGTTATAAATATCATTGCAGGTGAGTTGGACGGAATAAAAGGACCTGCCACCACTTACAGCCCGGTTAATTTGTGGGATATTAAATTAAATGCCGGCGGAAATTTTTCGATGAGCGTACCTGCTACCCACAACACCGCTTTATTGCTCATTGAAGGCAACGCTACTGTGAACGGTGAAAAAGCTAAAGAACACAGTTTTGTATTGTTTAAAAACGAAGGAGAAGCCATTGAAATTAGTGCAAACGAAAACGCCGTTCTCCTGTTGCTAAGCGGTGAGCCTTTGAACGAACCCATTGCCAGTTATGG
This sequence comes from Chitinophagales bacterium, assembly GCA_038249665.1. GTDB lineage: Bacteria > Bacteroidota > Bacteroidia > Chitinophagales > Chitinophagaceae > Ferruginibacter. Next base: position 22,725 of record JBBSDF010000037.1, on the reverse strand, counting down.
TCCCTTTGTGATGAATACACAAGCAGAAATTTACGAAGCGATCGAAGAATATCAGAACGGAAAATTTGGGGAACTGAATTAATTAGCTGACAAAATAAGATCAGTAAATAGTTATGACGAACGGTACATTTTCTCATGGATTAAAAAAACGGGGAAAACTACTATTCGTCATTCTTTTTTTAAACGTTTAGAATATTGACAAATGAAAAAAATGATTGCTCATATTTTACAAGGGAGAGAAAAACAAATTACAAAGGAAGAAAAAGTGTTGCAACCCTTGCCACACAAAGATTTTCGGTTTGCCAATCCCTTTATTGTACTTCGCCACAAGCTGCCAGAATAAGTTGTACCCGGATCGGAATTACGGATCATGCCGCGTCCTCATCGGGGATTTGCGCCCGTCACTTTCATGGTTCAAGGAGAAGGGTATCATATGGACAGCGCAGGCCATGAAGATTTGTTGCGTGCAGGTGACGTGCAATGGATGTTTGCAGGTAAAGGCTTGCTGCACAGTGAAGTACCTAGCAAAGCTATGTTACAATCGGGCGGCATACATGAATTTGTACAACTGTGGGTAAATGTTCCCGCAAAATACAAATGACGTGCGCCAAGTTACCAATCGGTCACAGCTGACACCATGCCTTTGGTATTGGAACAAGAGGGCGTATTTTTACAATTGGCCAGTGGTGAAATGGATGGTAAAACAGGGCCTATCCAAACATTTACGCCCATTAGCAGTTTTTTTGGAACGGTGCAAAAAGGTACCCGTATTCAGATAACAGCAAAAGAAGGTTATTGGAAGTTGTTGTATCTGGTTAAAGCAAATATCAATATAGATATGGAATCTGCGGAGAAGTACCAGCTGGTGGTTTTTGAAAAAGAAAACGAAGACATCATCATTTGTGCGGAAGAAGATTCGACACTGTTGTTTTTGTCAGCCGAACCAATTGAAGAACCGATTGCGGCTAAAGATAATTTTGTGATGAATAGTATGGAAGAAATTGAGGAGGCAATGGCAAATGCGGCCGCAGGAAAATTTGGGCGTTTAACCTATAAATTTCACATAAAAATGAAAGAAGCATATACTTTATTGCCACTGATCAACAAGGAAGCCGCTCAACGCTATGAATTAGCCATAGAGGGCCAAACCAGCAGGATAGAATACAAAGAAACTGCTACACATAGCTATAGTGCCAGAAAATCAGGAGGGTAAAGGGATGGCTACCACCATCATAGAAAAAGTATTACTGGATATTGAATACAGAGGTTTGCGGTTATAGGCGCTTTGTTCGGTGGTAGCATTTTATTTAAAAAGACATCCAGAATGGTACAAAATCACGGATGAAGACGATGCCTCCTAAAACATCGAATTTTATTTTGTAGAAGATCGATTTTTTCCCAGTTAAATGAAGTTAGGCACCAACCCACCCGGATGCTGCGTGAGGGATAGCAGCGGAAAGCCCGCACGGAGCGCAGCGGAGGAGGACTTGCAGCGAATAGCCCGACCCGCAGGGGCACGCCCAGGTACATTCAATTTATTTTGGTTATTTAAAGTTTCTAATCTGAAATCTACAACAATGTTGTAACAATAATTTTGCTAATTTCATGCACTAAATTTTTAACGCATGAAACTTTATAAAAAAGCATTGCTTGCCTTGCTTTTCCAAACCACCATTTGGCATCCTACCGCAAACGCACAAACTTCTAAAAAGTATATTGACCCTGCCAACATGGATATGACCATACATCCCGGGGACGATTTTTACAATTATGCCGGTGCTGTATGGATGAAAAACAATCCGGTACCTGCTAAAGAAACGCGTTGGGGAAGTTTTAATATTCTTCGGGACTTTAACATCAATGCAGTTCGTATTACCATTGATAAAGCAGTTGCCAACAAAACTGCTCCTGCCGGATCTGCTACCAGAAGAGTAGCCGATTTTTATACAGCGGGTATGGATAGTCTGCGTATTCAGCAAAGAGGTTTTTCTCCCATTCAACCAGCGCTGGAAAAAATAGATGCCGTTAAAGATGTTGACGGATTGTTGCAAAATATGTCAACACTGAGGGTCACGGGCGCTTCAGCTCCTTTATACGGATTTAGTGTAGGGCAAGACAGAAAAAATGTGGAGACCATGATTCCGCAGTTTAGCCAGGGCGGAACTACCCTGCCAGATCGTGACTACTACTTAAAAACAGAAGGCCAAAATGCAGCTATACAGAAGGCATACAAAGAATATGTTAGCAAAATGTTCGTGCTAATCGGAAACAATCAGGCTACTGCTAACGCTAACGCAGAAACGCTTTTTATGTTAGAAAAATTATTGGCACAAGCTCAAAAAGGCCGGGTGGAGATGAGGGACCCTTATAAAACTTACAACAAATTTCAGGTGGCAGATTTTTCTAAAATTACAAACGGACTGAACTGGAAAGATATTTTAATGACCCTTCAGGTAAATGGGCAGGATTCAATACTGGTAAACAATCCAGCTTTTTTTACAGAAGTGGCCAACCTGTTGCAAAGCGTACCATTAGATAGTTGGAAAATTTACTTAAAGTGGAATGTTTTAAAATCTGCTGCACCGTTTTTGAGCAAAGATTTTGAAGAAACCAGTTTCTCCTTTAACAAGGCATTGACTGGTCAAAAAGAACAAGCACCACGCTGGCAGCGGATTTCATCGCTTACCGATGGTTCTATCAGCGATCTGCTAGGGCAATTGTATGTGGTAGATTATTTTAAACCAGAAGCCAAAGCACGGATGACAGAACTGGTTAAAAATGTGCGGACTGCTTTTGGCAACAGAATAAAAGGATTGGATTGGATGAGCCCCGTTACCAAGGAAAAAGCATTGGCCAAACTAGCGGCTTTTACGCCAAAAATTGGTTATCCTGATAAATGGAAAGATTATGAAGGGCTCGAAATAAAACCAACTACGTACTTTGAAAATGTGCGCAATGTTGGTGCTTGGAATTATGCTGATATGGTGAACAGACTGGGTAAACCCGTTGATCGCACCCGTTTTGGTATGACTGCACCAACAGTGAATGCTTATTATAGCGCTACTTTAAATGAGATCGTATTCCCTGCGGGCATTTTGCAATTTCCATTCTTTGACGCCAATGCCGATGATGCCATCAACTATGGTGGTATTGGCGCGGTGATTGGCCACGAAATGAGCCACGGTTTTGATGATAATGGAAGTCAGTACGATGCCGATGGAACGCTACGCAATTGGTGGACTGTTGAAGACCGTCAAAAGTTTGAAGCGAAGGCGCAGCAACTCGTACAACAATTCAATGGATACAGTGTTCAGGATACCTTATTTGTAAATGGAAAACTAACGCTAGGTGAAAATATTGGCGACCTGGGTGGACTCAATGTTGCCTACGAAGCGTTTAAGATGACTACCCAAGGAAAAAGCAAAAAAACCATTGATGGATTTACACCCGATCAACGTTTCTTTTTGGCTTGGGCACAAATATGGAGAAACACTATTTTACCACAAACGGCTGCGCAATTGTTGCTGACAGATACACACTCGCCCGGACCCTATAGAACCATTGGCGCACCAGTGAACATGGAGGCTTGGTACAAAGCTTTTGATGTGAAACCAGGGCATAAGCTGTACAAAAAACCAGCGGATAGGATTTTGATCTGGTAAAAAATAAAAGATGTTAAAAAGCCGAACAGTGATCACTGTTCGGCTTTTTTATTTTTAAAGAAATAATTTTCGATGTTCTTTGTCGAAAAAAATATTTTGCTATTCAACGTTAAGAAAATCTTGCTTTGGATTGAAAATAAATCTCAGCAGATCTTGCATCAATGAGTACACCGATATTACTGAAACCACTAAGATAAAAAATGAAAACAACTCTTTTTATTGTCCGCCAAGGCCTCCGCCACCTTGAGTTCTTTTGGCTTCTTCTTCCAATGCGGCTTTGCGCTGACGTACGGCTTTTACCTGGCTGTTACCGAAACGATAGCTGAAGTTCATGCGCAATTGCTGGCTCTCCCATCTGCCACTGGCGATGATTTGCTGACCAGCAAAATTGCTTTCCCCTTTCCAACGCATGGTGCGGAAAACGTCTGTGAATGTTGCTTTTATGTTTGCCTTTCCTTTCAACACCGTTTTTTGGAATCCCATATCAACACCACCCATTGCCCTACTTTCAAAAGTTCCTTGCCAGATAGAAGGTGCGGTGTAAAAACCACTCAACTCTGCCGTCCAGGTTTTAGCAAACTTAATGCTATTCTGCATGAAGAAATTATAACTAAACACATCCAGGTCTACCTTACGCCCACTTCCAAAATCTGCTTTAAACGAAGAGTAATTGCTGTTAAAGTTTACGAAACCCATGTAGCTTTTGTACATGATTGGATAACTGATATTCAAACTCACGATGTCTTGAGTAGCCAGATTTTGTTTGGTCTGAAAGCTTTTTGAAACCTCGGCCGTATCTATCAACTGCGCAAAAATATCCTGCACATGGCTGTAGTTTAAAGTAGTATTTAATTTAAACTTGTAAGTATGCGTCAATCCAAAACTGTTGGTGTATTGTGGACGTAAGTTGGTGTTACCTTTCATGAAAGTGTACTCATCTAACTTAAATTCAAATGGATTTAAATCCTGATAAGCAGGGCGATCAATTCTTCTGCTATAACTCAACCCAAACTGACTCTTTGGATTTTTGTTAAAAGTAACGGCAATACTTGGAAAGAAATCGGTGTAGTCTCTTTTGAAAGTAGAATCATACCCTACATAGTTACCACCCACATTTTTTTCCCCTTTAGAAATACCTTCTATGTTGGTATTCTCTACACGTAAGCCAGCTTGCACCAAAAATCCTTTAAAAGGTCTGTTGTAATTTACATAAAGCGCATTTACGTTTTCATTGTAATCGAAACGATTGCTACGGTCTCTATCTAATTCTTTGCTGCTGCTGTACACATTATAACGTTGAAAATCGTTTTCTGTATTTACAAAAGAAATTTTACCACCAAACCCGAGTTTACCTTTTTTAAACGGCTGCTCGTAATCTGTTTTAAAAGAGTAGAGATTGATGTTGGTGGGTGATACCATGTTGTACACGATCCTGCTTTGTTCTATTTGTCCGGAAGGATCAAAATAAACATTGGGTTGCAGTTGATCTTGAAAAATATTGTAACGTGCATAATCAGCATCAAAGTTTAATTCACGCCCACTAGTGTCTATGTACCGATAGTTGGTATTGATGTTAATATTGCTCCGATCGCCCATGCTACTGTTGTTGGCTACCAGATTTTTAACCACTGTTTTGGTAGGCTCATAGCTAATGGGTGTGCGGCTTTGGCTCACCATGCTATTATCGTTGATGTTGCCGTTTACAATAACACCGAATGTGCTTTTTTTGCTGGCATAATAATCCATCCCTACTTTGTAACTGTGGTTGGTACCTCTATTGAGCATGGTATTGCGCTGGTCGAACACGGTATCAAACAAAGAACGATACAGTTGCATGGTATTCAGATTCTTGTTTTCGTTGAAATTGTAATTGCCAAAAAGGTTGGTTTTTTTGTTGCGATTGTTGAGCGCTAAACCAGCATTGTATTTGGCATAGGTCCCAATGGCCCATCCTGCATTTACAGAACCATTGGTCCCAAATGCTTTGTTTTTTTTGAGGCGGATGTTGATGATACCAGCGTTACCAGCAGCTTCGTATTTTGAAGAAGGGTTGCTGATAATTTCAATGGCTTCTACATTAGAAGATTGAAGCGACTTTAAAAAATCTGCCAGATCTTTTCCTGCTAATGGAGTGGGTCTGCCATCGATGTACACTTGAACACCGGTTTTTCCACTCACGCTTAGGTTATCATCTTTATCAACCATTACACCGGGCGCCTTGCGCAACAGTTCCAATGCATCGGAACCAACAGCATTGATGGTACCTTCTACGTTTAAAATAGTTTTGTCAGCCTTCATTTCTACCATTGGCTTTTTGGAGGTTACCACCACATTGGCCAAATCGTTGCTGGCTTTTACAGAAATGATATCATCTATGTTAATGTCAGCATCTTTCAGTTCTGGAATTTTGGTAAACGCTGATTCATAACCCACATGCGTTGTTTTGATAAGGTAGGCGCTTGGTTGTAATCCTTCAAAAGTAAAACGACCATCCGCACGAGTGGCTGTGAATTTTACTGAAGAAGAATCGGATGCACGCAACAATGTCACAGTTGTACCAGAAAATGGCTTACCATTTTCATCTTTAACCACACCCGTAATTTTTTGTGCTATGCTTTGTAAGGTCAGCACGGTGAAGAGCAGCAATAGTAATTGTTTTTTCATGAGCTTATACTTTAGGGCGCAAATGTATAAGCATTCAAAAAAGGATATTAATTGAATCAGGTCAAATGGAAGAAAGAAAGGAAGAATGGTGTTAAAATTGAATTAAAGTAATTTTTAATAAGGCGGAATAGACAAACTTTAACAAGGTAAAAAGATAATAATTTACATATATATTATTCTTTGATTTTAAAATCTAAAAAAGGAGCAATTCAATAAATTGAATTGCTCCGTGAAAACTGGAATAAAAAGTACACAATTTTAAAAATTTCTCATTTGATAAATAGCCATGTAGATACCAATCCCTACAATAAGTAAATAATACAGCATAAGCTGATATTTAGGGGGCGTTTTCGAAAGAATATTCTCGCTTTTCACAAAAAGAAATATGATTCTAAGAAAATGTGTTATTGCTGCGAATATCAAGAAAATGATTGCAATAATTGATGATATTTTTTCTAACATATTTTTTATTTTATGATTACATAAATATATTACCACCAATCTAAGCATTCTCCAACTTGGTATACTGTAAATACTACTGTTATTACTGATGCTACCCTCCTACCTACTAACTTTATTGTGCCAATGACCGTTTCAGATGAAGCACCTGCTTGGATAGAAGCCCAAATATTCCTTGCATCTGAAATGCCAATTAAAGCACCAATAGCTGTCATGAAGCAACTTAGATCGTCAACCCTATTGATGGTAATTTCTTGCGAAGTCTCTACACGGTCAAGTGGTATTAATGGCACATTAGTTCTTGTTGCTAGAAATAACCCACTCAATATTATTCCGTTGGGGTCATTTGGAAACGCTGCACGTATGTCAATATTTTCTCTTAATAGGAAGTAATCTGAAATGTCGTTTGTTAATTTTGTTATGTAAGTCTGTGACAGCTCAGGATTTCCAGTCTGTAATATATTCATTAAAATAGAACTGTCTTTTAAAAAGGCTTCTTTTAATGTCTCTGGAATTTGGGTTGATGTTAAATCTGTGGGTGATCTTCCTTGTTCAGCTAAGTTTGTTTCGGAATCTGAACTTACGCTAACTACAGATTCTGGCTTTTAGTTGGATAAGTTGTTTTTTTTGCATGTGTAATTTGTTAATGAAATTAAAATCAATAAGCACACAACTTTGAGATTTGTTTTCATAATTTTCATGTAAGGATAACGCCTACCTTCAGTTTAAGCGCTGTGTCGGCTTATTCCGCTTTTTTTCGATTTCTAGCTATAACTCCTTCAGATTTTTAGTTAGTGATTTTTTTTAAAGGTTTTCTTAATTTCCCCTTTACATTAACTAAATTTTCGGGAGACATGCCAAAAAAATAAATATAAAAAACTTTTGTTCATATCAGTTAAAAAATTATTTTTGCAACATCGTAACAAATAATTGAAAAAGAATTTTACCATATCTCGGGTAGTAGCGTTTTGTATGATGCTTTTTTTAAGCATCAGCTTGCTGCCGCAAAAAACGGTGCATGAATGGTTGGTTTGTCATAAAGATAGAATTACACATTCCATTGCGAACGATGATCAAGCACAGGTTAGTAAACAAAACTTACATTGCAGTTGCGACCAACCTGAGTTTCAATCTCCATTTACCATTTCATCGGTTTATTCAACCGCAGCTTACAAAGTATTCATACATATGGATACAGAAAGTTTGCAGGTATTCCATTATTGCATTCCTGTGCAATCGGCAGATGAAAGAGGTCCGCCGGTACAACTTTTTGTTTAGTCACCTCAACGTATTAGCTGTTTACAACAGCCCCTATCTATTTTTTATTTATTTATTTTGAAAACAGTTTGGATCACTGCTTTTCTACTGATGGGTTTATTGATGGCAAATGGCCAGCAATGTTCGCTCGATTTGAAAGGTCATATTGAAGATGCAGATAGCAAAGAAAAACTATCTGGTGCTACGGTCTTCATCGATAGCCTTGGCTTAGTATTGACCACCGATGAAAGAGGCGATTTTATTTTTAAAGGTTTGTGCCCAGGAACGTATCGCCTGCGGGTGAGCCATGTTGGATGTGAAACAATTGAGGAGGAAGTGGCACTCAACAAAAACCGGCATGTCGATATCAATCTGCCACACTTAAAAAATACGTTGAGCGAAGTCACCATCAATTCTTTGTCAGGCATTCAAAATACTGGTACCAAAAATGAATTGAGTGGCAGGGCATTGGAAGCCACTAAAGGAGAATCGTTGGCAGAAGCCTTGAGCAGAATCAATGGGGTATCCATGCTTCAAACCGGATCTACCATTAGCAAACCGGTGATTCATGGCTTGCACAGTAACCGCATCCTTACTATCAATAATGGGGTACGGCAAGAAGGGCAGCAATGGGGAAATGAACACGCCCCGGAAATAGATCCCTACATCGCAGGTAAACTCACCGTAATAAAAGGAGTAGACGAATTAAAATATGGATCGGATGCCATTGGCGGTGTGATATTAGTAGAACCGAAACCTCTGCTGGGATTACCAGGATACAACGCAGAATTAAATGCGGGTTATTTTACCAATAACCAACTCTATGTTGTTTCGGGCTTATTTGAACAACAGCTAAAAGCGCTGCCAGCATTCACTTATCGATTACAAGGTACTTTTAGAAAAGCTGCCAATGTTACCACACCCAATTACAGACTGAACAATACCGGTTTAGAAGAACAAAATTTTTCGGTAACGGCAGGATGGAAAAAACACCAGCTCAACAGCGAATTATTTTATAGTTTTTTCAACACCCAACTTGGCATTTTTAAAGGGGCACATATTGGTAACCTTTCCGACCTGAGAGAGGCCATTGCCGGTGGACAACCCGACGCCGTGTTTACCGGACAAAACACGTATCATATCGAGCGGCCTCGTCAGGAAGTAAGACACCAGATCCTCAAATCGAAAACAATTTTGCAGAAGGGCAAACACAAATACAGTCTTTTATTGTCTGCACAGATCAACGACCGCAAAGAGTTTGACATTGTGCGAAACAGCAACAACAAGTCGCCGCAAATGGATATTAGCTTGGTTACCTTTAGTGAGGAGTTAACACGTGAATGGATAACGGGGAAAAACTTTACGCACACTGCCGGTATTAATTCTGTGCAACAGGAAAATCAATACGCAGGCAGGTATTTTATTCCCTATTACAAATCGTTGAACCTCGGAGCTTTTTACATTGTAAAATGGAACAAAGAAAAATGGGACATACAATCTGGTGTTCGTTTCGATCAAAAAAATATCAACACCAATCGTTTATTGGCAGATTCAGTGGTATTTGATCAATATACTTTTAATTTTTCTACACTGGGTGCATCTTTGAATGCAGGTTACGCATTTACCAAGCAACTGAAAGTAAATGGTACGATTACACTGGCCACCCGTGCGCCGTATGTGAATGAATTACTTAGCAACGGCATCCACCATGGAACGGCTACTTACGAAATAGGAAATATCAACCTCAAAGAAGAGCAATCTATCAATACTTCTTTGAACATGAGCTGGCGAAACAGCTCGGAAACGTTCAGTATTCAGGGAACGGTGTACCGCAATCAGATTAATAATTTTATTTATCAGCAGCCCAAACCCAACGAGCCGGTACTCACCATTGCAGGTGCCTTCCCTAAATGGGTGTATCAACAAAACAACGCGGTGTTAAGTGGTACAGATATTACCACGCGATTACAGCCGGTTAAATCGCTCACCTGGACGATAAAGTACGCCATGTTGCGGGCAACAAACAGAGACCTTCGTGATTGGCTGATTCGGATGCCAGCAGATAGAATTCAAAATGAGTTGAGCTGGGATTTCAAAGATGGAAAAAGATGGTCAAAAACTTTTGTCTCCGCAGAAATGGTTTATATCGCCGAACAAACAAGGGTACCCGATGAAAAAAATGGCGAACAAGATTACAAAGCAGCGCCCGAAGCTTATACTTTGGTAAATGCCACTTTGGGCACTACCGTTGAACTTTTCAAATTACCTATAACCGTCAGTATCACTGCAAGAAATATGTTCAACGTCGTTTACCGCGATTACCTGAACAGTATGCGCTATTTTACAGATGAAATGGGCACAAATATTCAATTGAGATTAAAAATACCTTTTAAACATTTACATTAAAAAAAAACGAAAACAAGATGAAAAAAAACATCCTCCGCATGAGTTTGGTATTGGTAACAGCAACCTTGCTACTCAATGCATGTAAGAAAGACAAGCCTGGAGAAGGCAACGATGAAGAAGTGATCACCACCATGAACCTCCGTTTTACCCCAGTAGGCGGTGGCACTGTATCCAATTATACTTTCGACGATCCGGACGGACCAGGTGGAGCCACTCCTACCAAAAGTGTGATTACTTTAAATGCATCTCTAACCTACGATGTACAGCTAACGTTGTTGAACAAAACAGTAACACCGGTGGAAGACGTTACCACTGAAATTATTGCGGAAGCGGATGCGCACCGCTTTTATTATCAACCCAGTGCCACCAGTGCTATCAATGTGAGTAATTTAAATAATGACGGTAATGGTATCGCTTTAGGAACTACCAGCCGATGGACAACAGGTACCACAGGCTTGGGAACCATCAGGATCACCTTGAGGCATTATGCTTCTAATCCACCGAACAAAGCAGGAGCTGATCCTGTAGATAGTCCAAAATCTGATACAGATATCGAAGTAATCTTCGACACCGCTATCTTATAAAAAAGTTTATTGGTAAACGATCGTAATGGGCCTCCGCATTGGGGGCCTTTTATTTTGCGGTATTGTCCAGATTGTATTCCTTGCACACATGGTAAATGGCCAATACATCGCTAAAAATATTGTTGAACTGATCGGTGATGGATTTGGTTTCTACCAGCTCTTTTTTCGTAGCCGTTTCCAATGTTCCCGCCACTATTTCAGCTTTTCGTTTTTCGAGTAGTGTTGCTACCCGCTCGTTCATTTGTTTGATTGCGATATGTTCAGGCTTTAAAATATCCTGTTCTGGTGTCGATAAAACAACAATGGCATTATTAAAATACTGCAGTGTTAATGTTATCACATCCTGCAACTGATGCCATCGGAAACTGTTTTTTTCTGTAAGCAAAAGAAAAGAGAGTGTTGCCAAATGAGCGGTGAGTGTATGTTGGAGGGATACAAAACGGTGCACCGTTTTAGCGCCGCTTCTAAATCTTTTTGGCTCCGACAACATCCTTGTAAAAGCATCAGAAAGATTGGCCAGGGCAATAAGCACTTCTCTTCTGGTAGCAAGAATATTTGTGCGATCTTCTTGAATAGTTCCTGTGAACGGGCCAGCCACAGCAACGTAATAAGCGGCATTGCTTTTTAGCATTTGAAGCATATAAGACCTGATGACCGTTTTCTCCCAGGCAGGCACTAAAAATAAACTGGCAAAAAAAGCGATGACTGAACCGATAGCTGTATCAACCAGACGTTCCAGCATCAGTTCACTTAAATTCCCAGGAAATAAAAAATGAAATACAATCAGCAGGTAGGGTGTCATCAACAGTACGCTCATAAAATAATTGGTTCGCAAAAACATGAAACTACTTGTCATCAACAGCACCATCAATATCAATAGAAGCGTATCATTTTTAATAAAATACAGCAACAACAAACCGATTGTAATACCAATAAGGGTACCAATTAAGCGATCGGTATTTCTTCTTTTTGAAAGGGCATAAGCGGGTTTTAAAATTACCACAATCGTCAGCAATATCCAATAACCATGATCTACTTTAAAAAAAAGCGAAGCAATATAACCCACCAACAAAGCCAGTGAAACCCTTAGGGCATGACGAAAAATATTTGATTTTACATTCAGGTTGTCGAAAAACAAGGAAGGCCGAAAATCGCTTACGGGCTTCGATTTAGAAACAGCCGTTTCACTGGCATGACTTTTTTGTAGTTGTATTTCGTAAGAACTGTATAAATGTAACCGATTTATTTTTTCAGCAAGATCTTCCAGGTTTTTTAAAATTCTACCCAAGCCCACAAAATACGCTACGTTTTCGTTGCTCATAAAATGTTGCCGCAAAGATTCAAATTGTAGGGAAGCCTTTTTTAGAAGTTCACCAGATAATTCGTCGGGAGCAGAAGAAAGACCGCTTCTGATAGATAGGCTTACCTCATCCATTTCATCAGAAAGGGATAAGATGATGGATTTGTAGGCTTCTAAAATACCGGTATCATCAAACTGCTCGTGTAACAATGCGTACTCCTGAAAAGTGGTCATTACCGATGAGTATAGTTCTGTTACTTCTAAATAAGATTTCACCAATACCCTACCCGTGTTGGTTGATTCTTTAACAATGGTTCTGGTATTGAGGAACAAATCACCCAACATATTTTGTTGCGTCTCTATCTTAATCTGTTGTTGTAGCAACTGCTCTTGGATGTGCGCGTAGTTTGGATTCTTTTCATACAAACCACCCCTTAATCTTAAAAATCCACCCACTTCTGTTACATAATCTGCCAATACCTGTTGTATGAACTTATAAGGCCGAAGTCGATACAGCAGCAAACTATACAACATGTACCAAACAGCCCCTACCAGGGTATAGCCAGCATTGATCCAAATTTCAGCTCCACTTAAGGGGCTTTGCAAACTGAGTACCATGATAAACAGTGCGGCCACCCCTACAGCCGAACTTCGGTTACCGTACAACGTTAACATGGAAAATACAAAACCAGCGACCGTAATCATTGTGCCTAATAAAACTGGTTGCACACTCGAATATCTTACCAACACCGAAGAAGTGATGATCAAAATACAACAGGCCAGCATGCCATTCAGCCGGTATTTTACAGGTCCGGGAGTATCAGAAACGCTGATACACAATGCACCTACCGACATGGTAATCCCAATCGACAGCACTCCAAAATAATACATGATCAAAGAGGGCAAAAGGATGCCAGCCGCCATGCGAACGCCTTCAGCGGTGTACCTTCCGTTAATAAAATTGATGTATTTTTTAGAGTAATCCATGTTGAAAATCTGGTACAAAGATGCAGCTATTACTAGTAGAAAAGCGGCAAAACTGCATCGAAAAAGTTACCATTTTAATAATTTCAATTTCATGCTAAACGAACTAAAATATATTGCATAAATTTAATACCTATAAATAATGTTTCTATTATGAAGCGTTACAAAATTTATCTATCAAAAAAACGTTGTAACAACAAATACAGCTTCATCAGCATATAAAAAACGGGCAACTAAAGCATTTTGAATAATTTACCTTTGGAGAATACAAGAAATAGTGATTAAACGCCTACCAATGAATATGAAAAATACTTCTACTGCTTTTATGGTTGCTTGTTGGATGCTGGTTTCCAATGTCACCTATAGTCAAACGATAGCACCATTAGAACTAGTAAAATCAACGCTACCCACCAATGAGTTGATTAGTAAATACGTAACAGAAGCGGAGATCGTGAGCATCGATCCGCAACAATTACTGGCAACAAAATCTTTACAACCAGCAGCATTGTCGCTGCTATTTTTCTTTGAAGGCCACAATTGGGAAATAGAATTGGAAACGAACACATTGTTTTCAAAGAGTTTTTTTGTAAAAACAGCCGACGATCAACCTTTTCCATACGACCCCAATACGGTGTTGCATTACAAAGGGAAAATAAAGGGGGTGCCAGGTTCATTTGCTGCCATCAGCATCAGCAATGACAAGGTGATGGGTGTGCTAGCTGATAAAAATGGCAACATCAATATTGGTCCGCTGGGAAACGAGTTGGGTGCCAACAATCAGCACATTGTTTTCAGAGAAGCAAATTTACTGGAACAGCAACCTTTTATCTGTGGCAGCGATGCGTTGCCCGGCGTAGATTCTTCACCGCTACCACAATTTGCAGCGCCCATCATTACCAACAATGCGACCATCAATCCAGAACCAGTTGATATATATTTTGAAGCAGATTTTAGTTGTTACACCGGCAACGGCAGTAATGTAACCAATACTGTAAACTGGGCCACTGCTATGTTTAATGTGGTAACAACCATTTATGAAAATGACAGCGTGCGCGTGCGGATGAGCGGCATTAAAGTATGGAATACTGCGGATCCTTATACAGTAAATACTACCACTTCTTCCATGTTGTACGCATTTGCTGCGAATATGTCTGCAGGATTCCCGGGCGATCTGGCGCATATTTTATCCAGAAGAAGTTTGGGTGGCGGTATTGCTTTTTTGAATGTACTGTGTAGCAATTCGTATTTCCGCACGGCCGTAAGTGCCAATATGGGCAGCAGTACCAATCCATTCCCTGCATACTCCTGGAACGGCATGGTAGTAACCCATGAACTCGGCCACAACATTGTATCAAACCATACCCAGTGGTGTGGTTGGCCCGGGGGCGCCCTTGATAATTGTTATACTACCGAAGGCGGCTGCCCGCAGGGCCCCGCTCCAATCAACGGTGGCACCATCATGAGTTATTGCCATCTCACGGGTAATGGCATCAACCTTGCCAAAGGATTTGGGCCACTACCGGGAGCGGCTATACGAAATGCGGTTAGAAATAATAATTGTATTTATCCCAGAATTCAATTCAATAAAAGTTCAGAAACTGTTACAGAAGAAAACGCTCTAATAATCAATGGTTGTGATGACTTTGTTGAATTAAACGTACAACTAAAGGTAAATTATACCGCAGCCCAACCCGCTATCATTACCCTTTTACCGGAAGCTTTCGCTTCCCCTGGATTAACCTTTGGGCCAGGTGGAGATGTAGAGATTTCACCCATGAGTTTTACGCTGAGTGATACCACTCCTCAAAATATAACCATCAAAGTGTACAATGACGCCATCATTGAACCGATAGAAACTTTCAGAATAAATTATGACCTGGCTTCTAACGGAACCAACGCTGTAAAAAGCGGGCTCTATCAACTAAGTATCACCAGCCTCGACCACCGGCCAGATTCTGTTGTGAACAGACTACTTTTTTTAGAACCTTTTGATAGCATCGCAACAGGATTAGGTAACTGGACCCAAACCATCATTCATGGTAACCTTTCTCCCAACAGATGGATGATTGGAAACAATGGCGACCCGCAATTTTCTGGCAAAGCAGCTTTTGTTTCTAATAATGGAACCACCGCTGGTTATAGTGGTACCACTTTACAGGACTCCGCGGTGATTCGTCTGGAATCGCCTACAATTGATGCGGGTAGTTTTAGAAATTTGCGACTTACCTACTTTTACAAATGCAATGGTGAAGGCGCACAGGGTCAGGGCGGTACCATTGGCGGAGGTGGAGGTGCCATTGATTATGCAAAATTGCTCTATTCTATCAATAACGGCGTAAGCTGGAGCGTTTTGAAAGACAATATTTTTGGAAGAAATTTCAGATCCACAGAAAATGTTTTATTACCCGCAGCCGCTAACAACCAATCTGCCTTAAAAATTGCATTCGAATGGTACAACAACCGCTCTGTGGTGAACAACCAACCCATGATCATAGATAGTTTGGTGATCATCGGAACCAGCAATGGCAATATTCAAACCCTCGCCGATGTAGCCAACTCACAGGAAGCCTATATCGGTCCCAATGCGACCGTACATTTTTACAATCCCATCAGCAAAAATATCATGGCTACGGTGCGCAATACCAGTGCTGTAAACCTCGGCTGTAGTAAGTTGGAACTCATTAGAACTGGCAGTGGCAGCAGTGCCGCCTGGGGCGAATATGCCGAAGAAAGGGTCAGCAATAAAGCTTACAGACTCACCAGCTCCAACAATGATCCTGCTGGTTTATATGAAATAAGTGTGTACCTCAGTAACCAAGAAATTAATGGCTGGGCAACGGCTACCGGCAACGGATCCACTCAAGCGATGCTCATCAAAACCACCGGATTGATCACGGATTCATTACCCGCTTCCGCTCCTGAATATTCCAATTACAATAGTCAACAAAACTTCGGTTCAGAAGGGAAAATTTTCAGGGCAATGTATCAGGGCAACGCTACCTTCGCCGTCGGCAAGGCAGGTATCAGCAAAATTTGTCCGGGCAACAATAAAATTTTATCCGCCAACGAAACAGGCACCGGTTACCAATGGCAGGTTAATAACGGTGCGGGGTACACGAATATTTCCGATAACCTTTTATACAGCGGAACTACCTCCGCCAACATCACCCTCATCAATGCGCCATCATCTATGTATGGTTTTAAATACAGGTGTTTGATCAGCAACGCTGCAGGCACACATCCGGGTATTGAGTACAGTATAAAATTTGCCATCAATTGGGTGGGAATACAGAGCACTGCATGGGAAACAGTCGCCAACTGGGAATGTGGTTTGTTGCCCGATGCAAATACCGACGTGTTTATAAAACCAGGTACGCCTTTTTCTGCACAACTCAACAGCACTGCCAACATCCGAAGTGCTACTCTCATGGGGGCAGGCACAATCTTGCAAGTAGTGAGCGGTGCTGTGTTGAATATGCTACAATAAATAGTAACTATTTTATGCTTTTAATAAAAGTTCTGGGGATCACCAGAACTTTTTATTTTGATTCGATGATCGAAAGGAAATTTGATAAACAGGAAGCGGGAAACAAAAGAACAACAAATGTAGTATGTGCAATAAAAAACCTCATCATTTTGATGAGGTTTTGTGGGAGTTCGCGGGTTCGAACCGCGGACCCTCTGCTTGTAAGGCAGATGCTCTAAACCAACTGAGCTAAACTCCCTTTTCCTTTTCAGGAGTGCAAAGATAGGCGTAAAATTATTTCTGCAAAATATTTATTGAATATAATTAAAAATTATTTTCTCAACATTCCTCAACGCTTTTATCAGGAAAACATATATTTCTCTATTTTTGCGACTTCAAATGAATAAAACATCCTCATACAATCCACACACCCGCACCAGTGAAGACACTGATGTACTTACAGAAGATACATTCGGCTACAACCTGATTGTTTGGAATGATGATGTAAATAGCTTCGAATGGGTGATTGAAACGCTGGTAAAAATTTGCGACCATTCTCCGGAACAAGCCGAACAGTGTGCCATACTCATTCATTTTAAAGGAAAATACGCAGTAAAAACCGGCACCTACGAAGACCTTAAGCCACAATGCGATGCCATCAATGATCGCCAAATCAATGCTACTATTGAAGAATTGGTTTCCTAACTTTATCTCATGTATTTAAATGATTCCAACCTGTATTTTCCTCCCGTAGAGGAAGCAGATGAGGAGGGTTTATTGGCCATCGGCGGCGACTTGAGTGCAGAGCGTTTGCTACTCGCCTACCGCTCTGGTATCTTCCCTTGGTTCAACGAAACCGATCCTATTTGCTGGTGGAGTCCTGATCCACGTTTTGTATTGTTCCCGGCGCAACTAAAAGTAAGCAAGAGCATGCAACAGGTTTTAAAAAAACAAACTTTCCAATTTAGTACCAACAAAGCTTTCGAAAAGGTTATCCAAGCCTGCAGCAGGGTGCCCAGAAACGGGCAAGATGGCACCTGGATCACTTCCAACATGCAGGAAGCTTACATCCACCTGCATCAACTTGGATTTGCCCACAGTGCAGAAGCCTGGCTCAACGGTGAACTCGCAGGCGGCCTGTACGGCATCCGGTTGGGTAAAGTATTTTTTGGGGAAAGTATGTTCAGTCTTTGCAGCAATGCCAGCAAGTTCGCATTTATCAGCTACATTCAACAACTTCAAAAAGAAGATGTACAGCTAATCGATTGTCAACTGCACACACAACATTTAGAAAGTCTTGGTGCATCAATGATCCCCAGAAAAAAATTTATTCAGCATTTGAAAAAGTGGGTTCCTGCCATGTAACTGCGGTAAACATTTTCAGCATTACTTCCCTTTTATTTTCCGCCGAATTTATTTTTCAAAGCTGCCAAAGCATCTTGCATGTTTGCCGGTGAGGTCTGCTCTTTTGGAGCTGATGGTACCGTACGTTGAGGAGGAACTCCGCTCTTTTTAAAAGCTCCGGTATGTGCAGGTGCCGTTTCAGTTTGTTTGATAGATAAGGCAATTCTTTTTCTCACCACATCCACTTCCAATACTTTTACTTTTACTGCTTGGTTCAGTTTTAAAACCTCTGCCGGATCTTGTATGTACTTGTGGGCAATTTCACTGACGTGTACCAATCCATCCTGCTTCACACCGATATCTACAAAAGCACCAAATCGGGTGAGGTTGGTCACCATGCCAGGTACTTCCATTCCCACATGTACATCATCGATCGAAAAGATGGCAGCAAATTCAAACAACTGTGCCTCACTCCTCGGATCCAACCCAGGCTTCTTCAACTCATGAATGATATCAGCGATGGTAAGCGCTCCAAATTTTTCACTGACGTATTTGTTTACGGGCACTTGTTTCAGTAAAGCTTCGTTGCCAATCAACTCATTCACCTGCACGTTCAAGTCTTTCGCCATCTGCTCAACCAGTTCATACGCTTCCGGATGCACAGCGCTGCTATCCAACACATCTTCTGCATCAGGAATCCGTAAAAACCCTGCACATTGTTCAAATGCTTTTCCTCCCAAACGAGGCACTTTCATCAACTGCTTGCGGGATCTTATTTTACCTTCCTGCCTGCGAAAGGCCACAATATTTTCTGCGATCGTACTGCCAATTCCACTCACATAACTCAGCAAATGTTTGCTGGCCGTATTTACGTTCACACCCACGCTGTTTACACAGCTCATAACGGTTTGGTCTAGACGCTCTTTTAACCTGGGCTGGTTCACATCATGCTGGTATTGCCCTACGCCTATACTTTTAGGATCAATTTTCACCAACTCTGCTAACGGATCCATCAATCTTCTGCCAATACTCACCGCTCCTCTCACCGTAATATCTTGTTCCGGAAATTCCTGACGGGCAATTTCTGAAGCCGAATAAATACTGGCGCCATCTTCATTTACCAAAAATACTGGCAACCCCAGCTCTAATTTTTTGATAAACTGTTCAGTTTCCCTTCCTGCCGTTCCATCTCCGATGGCAAATACTTGAAGCCCGTATTCTTTTACCAACGACTTGATAGTATGTTCAGCATCGTAGAGTTTGTTGTTTTTTTCGTGGATGTATATCAAATGTGTTTTAAGCAACTCGCCTTTTTCATCTAAACAAACCACTTTACAGCCTGTTCTGTAACCGGGGTCAATGGCTAAAATTCTTTTACTCCCCAGCGGTGCACTCAACAATAATTGACGCAAATTTTCTGCAAATACTTTGATGGCTTCTTCGTCGGCACTTGTTTTTAAAGCTGTTCTACATTCCGTTTCCAAACTCGGTTGCAATAATCTCTTGTAACTGTCTTTCGCTGCTTTTCTTATCTGCTCACTGCAAGTACTCATGCGGGTGATGTACAATTCTTCTAAAATTTCCAGGGCCAATTCTTCCATCGGTTCAATAGCGATACGCAGGTATCCTTCCAAAAATCCTCTTAATACCGCCAGGGTTCTGTGCGAAGGCACGGTGGCTATTCGTTCACTAAAAGCAAAATAATCTTTGTACTTAGCAGCTTCGGTTTCTTTACCAGCAATCACGGTGCTTTTCAGCGTAGCATCCCGTTCAAATAGTTTCCGCAATTTTTCCCGTACTACCGTGTCTTCATTGATTGTTTCTGCAATAATATCCCTTGCCCCCTGCAACGCTGCATCTACAGTCGGCACTTTTTCATTCACATAAACAGCGGCTTCTTTTTCTACATCCAAATCAGACTGTTGCAACAACAAATCAGCCAACGGTTGTAATCCGTTTTCACGTGCCACTACCGCTTTCGTTTTTCGTTTTTGTTTGTAAGGGAGGTAAATATCTTCGAGCTGACTGATGGTGATGGCCGCATCTATTTTTTCCTGCAAAGCCGGCGTCATCTTGCCTTGTTCGATAATGGTTTTTTCGATAAAGGTTTTACGATCTGCAAATTCGTTCATGAGTTTGTGCTCATCCTGAATTTGCTGAATCACCACTTCGTCCAGCGCACCCGTCATATCTTTCCGGTAACGTGCAATAAATGGGATGGTAGAACCCTCCAATTGTAGTTGTAAAACGGTATCTACCTGATGCGACCTGATCCCTAATTTTTGTGCAATCAATGCTGAAAACATACTTTATATTTTATGAGCCGGGCCGCATACCCTTGTAGATCTTCACAGGCGTCGCACTCTTGTACAGAATCTCTTTATTCCCCTTTTTTAGGGCTGCGAAAATAAAGATAATTTGATCTAAAAAAAATTGATTTTTTCAACATTTTATATCCATCGACCCATGATCACGCCCTGTCAAACGAAGCATCGTAACACAAGCATTTTGAATTTACTTTTGTCAATTAGTTTGTAAACCAATTAAGCCTGAAACGTTAATTTTTTTTCGGGATGTTTGTCTGCAAAAGAATAAATTGAATTTCTGATAAAATCATTGTCGGCATAAGGTTGTAAAACTTGCTTCAGACTTTCTACATTTATATCAAATTCCGATTCATTCACATAACCCATTCCCCAAAAACTGCCCCGCTCTACCAGCAAACACAATTTTTCAGTTGGCGAAGTTCCCTCATCTACAATGGCAAAAGTGGGCAGTTGTATTTCCAATGCTTCCAATGCCCTTTTTACTTTGCAGTTGTAATGCATGGGCTCATCCAAAAATGCAAAGTCATTTTCATCCAACTTCGCAGGATCAATGTAACAGAGCTTTAGATGTAATTCAAATTGTTCTGCCATTTTTCGCAACAGTACTTGTCCCTCCTGCAATAAATTAAACTGATACAAAGGTCGAATGTTTTTTTTCTTTTTATCTATCGCCAGCCGCAAATAACCCCGGTTGTCTTCAAAACTATACAGTGCATATTTTTGTAAGGTTTGTTTTTGGCTGTAATTATACCTTGGCCACAACCGCTTGATTTCTGTACTCTCCAACACTAAGGCGTGTAGTTCTGAGGCACAGGAACTAAAGGTGATATTTGCGATCAATCTCAAAAAATGTTGTCGTTTTTTTTCGGGATTGTTGTGCGTAAAATGACTACTCACTCTCTTTTTAATATTAATGGCCTTTCCTACATAAATCACTTTCCCTTTGTTATTGTGAAAATAGTACACGCCCGGACCAGTAGGCAACCCATCCATTACTTTTTTATCTAGTTGTAGCGGCAACCACTGCTCACCCGACGTTCTTTTCAGCATTTGGTCGATCTGCTGCTGGCCATCTGCTTGCAACATTTTATCAAACAAAATTGCTGTGGCAGCAGCATCACCCATCGCTCTGTGTCTGTCTTCAATCATTACGTCCATGCTCCTGCAAAAATTTCCCAAACTGTAGGAGGGCAATCCTGGAAACACTTTTCGGCCCAAACGTACGGTACAAAGTTTGGGGTTATTGAATTCGAATCCAGCGGCTTTGAGCTGATGTTTTACAAATGAATAATCAAAATTTACATTGTGTGCCACAAAAATATGATCGCCTAAAATATGGTAGATCTGTTGGGCCACGTCTTCAAAGGAAGGTGCACTGGCCACCATCGCATTACTGATACCCGTGAGGGCTGTGATATACACCGGAATTTTCTGATGTGGATGAACGAGGGTATGAAACTTTTCCGTTACCTGCTGGCCATCATGCAATATGATGGCTATTTCGGTAATACCGTTGGCCGCGGCATGACCACCGGTCGTTTCAATATCCACTATGGCGTACATAAAATTGTTTTAATTATTTGCCAACTATTGCTTTGTTGGCTTTTTGTGAAACCCGAAATTACTAATATATTTAGTTAAAAGAACAACGCTTCAACTGATTTACAAAATAACTTACCTTAGCTTTAGTAAATTAACCGTACAAACACATCTTAACCATATGACTAAACTATTTTTGTTCCTGCTGGTTTGCTGCATGTTTAGTGGGGTAACGCTTGCACAAGTATCCACCTTTAAAACTACGGTGGCAGAAGGGCAGGTGAGTTTGCTGATACCTACCATTTTCCAGCAAATAGATGAACCTGAAAACAATAATTTTGTTACCAATTCCCTTTACACACCTAACTGGGGCATCATTAACGAAACTGACCAGCAGCAATTCCTCTCCAGTTTTACACAACAAGCCATCAGCGATAATGATATTCCCGGCGCCTTTGATCAGCTATACAAAGAGTTGCAATCATCTTATAAAAAATTAAAAATTATACAGGACGGCATCCATTTAACCGATGGAAGAAACATTGGATACATTGTTTTTTCTGGCAACCGCAACAAAGAAAAAAAAGCCGGCTATCTTTTTTACCTGAGCGTACAAAATCGCCTTTTGGTATTTGCATTTCTGGCTGATAAAAAAATATCCAAAGAATGGAAATCAACCCTCGATGCCATGGCCATGTCGGTAACGGTAGCCGAATAACAAAGATGCGATTTT
>JBBSDF010000036.1:0-35548 GCA_038249665.1 Chitinophagales bacterium | reverse complement strand
TTTAGAAAATCAAATTACTAATGAACAGTTAAGAACAGAACAGGCTTGGGTTCAATACCTTGGGTCAACTTCAAACTCTGGGATTGGTTTCTACAAAGCAACTTCACCGAATAAGAATATTTTTACTAAATTAAATCCTTAATATGAAAAGTTTAATATTATGCATTGGGGTTATGGTTTTTATAAACCAATCTGATGCTCAAACAACGCTTGAAAATCAATTACGAAACTTTCCCATTGAAAGTTATTTGAACAAGCCCATAGATAGTTTGATTGTTAATTTACCATCAGGCTATGACACGTCATTTGTTATTGGAAGTAATGGAAATATTAATAGGGGTGCTTCTTTACAGATAAATTATCCCCCAAATAATCAATTCTGGATTGATATTTTTATAACCGATGCTCAATTCATTACCATTCAAAAGGATTTGAATGTGCAGCCTGAAGTTGCATGGCCATTACATTTACTAAGAAAAGAAAAAATCGGTAGTATTACCCTATTCTCTAACGCATATCAAATCATTAAACATGTGGATATTTATTAGCAAGAAAAGAAATTATTTGATGGAATAACTAATTCAAACGTTTTTTAAACTTTAAGAAACACAAGATTTATGCGATTACTTCTTGCTATATTTATACTGCTTTTATCTCACCATTTAAAAGCACAATCACAACTAGAAACGCAGCTAAGAAATCTGTCCCTAGAAAGTTATCTAAATAAACCAATTGACACGTTATTAGCACATATATCTGGAGGATATGACACAACCTTTACAATAGGTCCTGCTGGGAATATTAACAGGGGCGCTTCTTTCAGTCCCAGCCGGGGTTTCGCATATAGTTTCTAATAGCTGTAGAGTAGATTTTGCGAAAACCCCGCTCGGACACAGATTTTAAAATTTATCGGTATTCACACGACCCCATTGGGTTCGAACATTTATAGCACCATAACCCCCATGCGAACGCCGACCCTGTAGGGGTCGTACAAAATCCACAGTTTTAAATTCCGTTAAATCAATAAGTAAGAAATCATTTACCTCCCAAACATCTTATCCAATTCTTCTTTTTTAAAACCCATGTAGGTAGGTTTGCCATTGGGTGTGCTGTTCGGAACTTCGCAGGCAAATAAATCTTGCAGAAGGTTGGTCATTTCTTTATTGGAAAGTGAGGTGCCTGCCTTTACCGATTGTTGCAAGGCCATAGAGCGAAGCAGTTTTTCTCTTTTGCTAAACTTCATATCGCTGCTGAAATGTTTGTATTGTTCCAGCATTTTTTCTAATACCACTTTTTCATTGCCATCTACCAAATCGGCGGGGGTGCCTTGTATTACAAAAGTATTGTTGCCAAAGGGTTCTAGCTGATAGCCTAGCTGCTGCATATCGGGCACCAACTCAGTGAGCATAACCGCATCTGCTGCGGATAATTCAATGGTGGTAGGAAACAAACTGCGTTGCGTAGCAATAGCTTTTCCAGATACTGCATTCGAAAATTTTTCATACAACACCCGTTCATGGGCATTTTGTTGATTGACGAGCATGTAACCCGCAGCATTCTGCACCACAATGTACGATTGGTGAATTTGCAACAATTCAAAATGGGTGGGCAGACTGTGTGGTATGGTTCCCTGGGCTGGAATGCCTGCATAAATAGATTGAAACGGTTGAGTGCTGGAGGCATTGGTAGCATCTAGATCTGTAGCGGCCGTTTCTTTATTCGGACTGATATAAAAATCTTTCCAATGACCGAGGTCTTTATTGGGTTGAATGAAATGTGCTTGATTTTTTTGGGTAAAACTTTGGTACAATGCCGAGGAAGCCGTACTCGATTTTATTTGTTCAGTAAAAGGTTTATTCACCGCATCTAAATGTTGGATAGAAGCGTCCAGATCAAAATCGAGTGTGGGTGTAATGCTAAATTGAGCCAGCGCGTGTTTCACCGCACTCTGCACAAAAGCATATACAATTTTCTCATCTTCAAATTTTATTTCCTGTTTGGTGGGATGCACATTGATATCTAATTGCGCAGGATCAAGATCGATAAAAAGCGCATACATCGGATAGCTGTCTTTGGCGATCATCTCATCAAAAGCATTCATCACGGCATGGTTTAAATAGGCACTTTTAATAAAACGGTTGTTTACGAAAAAGTACTGATCGCCCCTGGTTTTTTTAGCTGATTCTGGTTTGCCTACAAATCCGATGATGTTTAAATAATCTGTTTGCTCCTGCACACTTACTAATTTGGCACCGTAACTACTGCCCAATATTTGTACAATTCTTTGTTTGAGTGTTCCCTTCTCCAGGTGAAAAACTTGCTGACCATTGGAGCTCAACGAAAAAAACAACTCAGGAAAAGCCATGGCCACCCTGATGAATTCATCGATGATGTGTTTTAATTCGGAAGCGTTGCTTTTTAAAAAATTTCTGCGCGCAGGCACATTGAAAAAAAGGTTTTTCATGGCAATGCTGGTGCCTTTTTCCATCGCTACAGGCTCTTGTCGCAACGCCATGCTGTTTTCGATTTCCAGCAATACGCCCGCTTCGTCTTCTACCCTTTTTGTTTTAAGCTCCACTTGGGCTACTGCTGCAATACTTGCCAAAGCTTCCCCTCTAAAACCCATGGTTTTAATACGAAACAAATCATCTATATTTTTAATCTTAGAAGTGGCGTGTCGCTCAAATGCCATCCTTGCATCTGTTTCGCTCATACCCTTGCCATTGTCGATCACTTGAATCAATGCCTTACCCGCATCGTTGATGAGTAGGCGTATCTCGTCGGCACCTGCATCTACGGCGTTTTCTAACAGTTCCTTTACAGCGCTGGCAGGCCTTTGAATAACTTCGCCAGCAGCTATCTGGTTGGCAATGTTATCGGGCAGTAATTGAATAATATCGGGCAAAATCTTGTATTTTGTAGCGCAAAAATAATACATCCTCCTCACTATAAATTTTATTCATGTTTATTCGATTATTTGCATCCCTATTTTTTTTGATCGTCTGTTTGCATGGAAATGGTCAGGCTATCATAAAGCCAACCAAAGAAGCGGCGCAACTCTGGACAGACAGTGTTTATCAAACCCTAAGCAACGATGAGAGAATTGCCCAACTGATGGTAGTTCGTTTATCTACCATTGATGGCAAAACGAAAAAAGTAACTTTTTTTGAGCAGGAGGTAAGCCAGCTCGTTCAGCAATACAACATTGGCGGCATTTGTTTATTTCAGGGCAGCCCCACCGAGCAAGCGCTGGTGATAAACAGGTTGCAGGCTACAGCCAAAACGCCCATCATGATGTGCATTGATGCAGAGTGGGGCGTGGGAATGCGCATGACCGATAGCGTACTACCGCTGCCTAAACAAATGATGTTGGGTGCGATGCAAGATCAAACCTTGGTATATGAATATGGCAGATTGGTGGGAGAGCAATGTAAAAGAATTGGCATTCAGGTAAACTATGCCCCGGTGGTAGATGTAAACAACAATCCCATGAATCCGGTGATCAATGAAAGAAGTTTCGGGGAAGACAAATACAAAGTGGCCAATTACGGAATCGCGTACATGCGCGGTATGCAGGATGTTGGTGTGATGGCCTGTGCAAAACATTTTCCCGGGCATGGTGATGTTTCGGTTGATTCCCATTACGATTTGCCGGTGATCAATAAAAGTTTGGCAGAATTGGATTCATTGGAACTATACCCGTTTCGAAGAATTTTTGAAGCGGGCGTAGGCAGTGTGATGATTGCACATTTGTTTATCCCAGCCATCGACAATACCGCCAACAGGGCAACATCATTATCGCCCCAAAATATCAAAGTACTGCTCAGAAAAACGATTGGTTACAACGGACTTACTTTCACGGATGCGTTGGAAATGCAAGGTGTAAGAAAGTTTTTTCCAGAAGGAGAAGCCTCGGTACAATCAATCATTGCAGGAAACGACATGCTTTGTTTGCCCGGCGATGTACCATTAGCGATTAGGAAAATAACAGAAGCCATTGCAGCAGGCAGGATCAGCTGGGAGGATATTGAAATGCATTGTAAAAAAGTTTTGATGGCCAAATACGAATATGGACTAGGTTTTTATTCCCCCATCAATGTAACAGATATTACTGCAGACCTCAATGCAGGCATTCCGGAAATGCGTAAAAAAGTAGCTGAACATGCCCTCACCCTTTTGAAAAAAAGCAGCGACCGATTTTTTCCCTTGTCCCCTTTTGATAACAATAAAAAGGGAGAGGTAGCTTTTGTGGCGGTAGGAATTAATCAACACAATGCACTTGCGAAAAGAATGATCAACGATTACCAAGCAGATGTATTTTTTACGGATAGCCTTGTCAAAACAACTAAAGATGTAACGGCGCTGGTAAAAAAATTAACATCCGGCTATAAAAATATAGTAATTGGGATACACAATATGGGCAGGTCTTCTGCTACTAATTTTGGCGTAACTGATCTTGAAATTGCTTTACTGAATCAGTTGCAAACACTAACCAACAGCATCATTTTTCAATTTGGAAATGCCTACGCCGCTAAGAATTGGTGCAATGCCCGCAACTTAGTGATTTGTTATGAAGATGATGCGATAGTACAAGGAGTGGCTGCAGACATGCTGCAGGGCAAATCTGATTATAATGGCGTATTGCCCGTAACTGTGTGTGAGCAAATGAAATTTGGCATGGGTATAACGCATTCCTTTAAATCAACCTCAAAGCAGCAGTGGAAAATGGATTTAAGCACCATCCAAAAAATAGATTCTATCGCCAACGATGCCATTGCAAAAGAAGCCACGCCTGGATGTGTTGTATTGGTTGTAAAAGACGGTGCGATCGCATATCAGAAAGCTTATGGCAACTACACATACAGTAAAGAACAACCCATGCAAACAGGGTCTGTTTTTGACATGGCTTCTGTTACCAAAATATGTGCAACTACGATTGCAGTGATGAAAATGTATGACGAAGGAAAAGTGGATTTAAATAAAAAATTGAGCGACTATCTTCCATCCGTAAGAGGTACTAACAAAGCCAATTTACGAATAGATCAAATTTTATTACACCAGGCCGGCATGGTACCTTATATTCCTTTTTACAAAGAAACCATCGACTCTGCTGGCCATGCGTTGCCGGGTATTTACCGCATCAAACAAGACGAAAATTTTTCGGTGAAAGTAGCCAACAAACTTTATATGGTTAAAAGCTGGCTAGACAGTATAGAGCAAAAAATTATCAGGAGTGCCGTGGTACCATCCGGTAAATATGTGTACAGCGATAATGACTTTATTTACCTGGGTAAAATTGTAGAAACATTGAGTGGAATGACGCTCGATGAATATGTACACCAATACTTTTACGCCCGCATGGGATTGGGTGCGGTCGGTTTTCTTCCGTTGGAAAAACATGCTTTGCAAAAAGTAGTACCTACCGAAGATGATCAACTTTTTCGCAAGCAGCTATTACAGGGTTATGTGCACGACCAGGGCACTGCCATGATGGGTGGTATAGCAGGACATGCCGGCTTGTTCAGCGATGCTTATGATATTGCTGCTATCATGCAAATGCTATTGAACGGAGGCGTTTACAACGGACGCCGATACCTCAGCGAAGCCTCGGTGAAACTTTTTACAAAATACCAAAGCAATACCAGCAGAAGAGGTTATGGATTTGATAAGCCGGAGAAAGACAATGCTACGAGAAAAGAACCGTATCCCACGCTTTCTGCATCGCCGGCTACTTTTGGCCATACTGGATTTACGGGCACTTGTGCCTGGGCCGATCCAGCTCAAAACCTGATATATATTTTTCTAAGCAACAGGGTGCATCCTTCCGTTAGCAATACGTTGCTTAGAATGAATGTTCGTTCAAAAATTCATGAAACCCTTTACGAGGATTTGAGAAAATAAGTTCGAAGTAAAAAAAATGAAATAAAATATTATCCAGAAAACACTTCAAATATAATAGCAATATCAGCAACCAATCGGCTGTTAGAAAACCCCCACTGCATTTTGCAACTTGGCGCGGATGGCAAAATATTTCGATCGCAGCTCCAGTAATTTCTGCAAAGATTCGATGGTTTTGTTTTCCCTTGTATTGATGAGGAACAAAGAACTTTCCCCGTTGGCAAACCTCGTTTCTTCAGCACGTTGTAACCGCAGGTAATTGAGGTACATAGATTCCTGTAAAGCAATTTGGTTTTTAATATTGATCTGCTCGTTGAATACCTGCTTCACTTTATTCAGAATCTCCAATCGGGTATAATCCTGTTGTATGGATGTTTCTGAAATTTTTAATTTAGCCGTGCGGTATGCAGCACGCCCTTCCGACAGTCGAAGTGGCATCGAAAAGTTAAGTCCATACTGGTAATTATTGTCGGATAAAAATGCGCCTGAGGTTTTTATTACATTATAACCTTTCCCCAACTGGTTGTACTTGAGCTGAACGTAAGGCAATAGTTCCTGAAATTTCAGGCGACGATCAACCTCGAGTGCGCTTAGTTTAAAATCGAAACTGATGAGTTTAGGATGATTCAGCGAAGCGGTTTGTAAAAGGTCAGTCAACACTGGTTCAAAGTTTTCTTTCGCTGCTGCATCCAACAAATTCTTGGCCGGAATTATTGCTGTGCTGAGGTTGTAGGGTATAGTATTTTGCTGCCATAGATATAAACTTAATTCGATGGCAGCATTGGAAAACATAACATTACTTTCATTTTGTAAAAATCTAAACTGTTGTAATTGGGCTAATGCTTCTGTGGTATCTATCACCGCCCTTTCACCAATATTTGTAGCGGTTCTAATGAATGACATTCTTTTTTCATTAACGAACACTGCATCTTTTACCACCTGCAATACTTCATAATCTCTCACCCAGTTCCAGTAAGCAGTGGCAGCTTCTAGTAACAGATCATTCACGATCGTTCTTCTTTCTACTACACTTAGATCTCTGTAAATAGCTGCTGTTTTTAAGGCTGCCCTCCGTTTATCTATCAATAAATTTCTAGCTAAGGGAACGGAAACACCAGCAAAACTGCTTTCCCCCACAGTTTCAGTAGGATCTACTCTATTGCCTGATAAAAAGTTTGTACCTGCATACAATTCTATACCATACCAGGTAGGAATGGTTAATTTCGGCTCTACTGTATTGTAGTAACGGACGCCATCAAACGATTTTTGGGCAGTTTGAGTTTCAAGTACTGGATCAAACATACCTCTTGCAAACAACAAAGCAGCTTTTGCTATTTCAATTTGAATATCGGCCTGGCGGGCAATTGGATGGTATTGCTGCACGATACTCAAGTATTCTTCAAAAGATAAGCTTAAGCGTGCACTATCCTGAGCCTTCAACCCCAAAAAAGAACAGCTCAGCAATAAGACGATCAAAAATTTCATGTTGGTTTATTTTTTCTTAGTTTCCGCAGGTTCTTTCAGGTTATAATAATCAGGTGGGAAACCGTTTACATTTCGCCATAATTCATACCAAATAGGCACATTTTTGAGCAGCGCCATTCCCATTGCCCCTGTACCCATGCTTAGTTGCTTGGGCCATGGCTGGTCTTTAGGATCTTCTACCACCAACACCCTAAAATTTCCGTTAGGGGAAACTGAAGTTTCTACTGCCACTACAATTCCGCCAAATGTACCGAATGATCCTTCAGGCCAGCCGCTGAAAACGATGGCCGGAAATCCATCAAACATAAACCGAACACTTTGTCCTTTTTTTATTAAAGGCAGATCTACCGGACGAACAAATATTTCGATGGCATATTCTATTTTGTCAGGCACAATTTGCACCAACATTTCACCCTCTTTTACAATCTCTCCAATACCGGCTTTTTTTGCCTGATTAATTTGTCCGCTTTGCGGTGCCGTGATGGTGTACAATCCATTTCTAATACTGTAATTGCTGAACTGATTTTGCAATTTCGCTACCTCGCCCTCGCCAGTAGTGATTTCAGAAAGCGATTGAAATTGTTCTCCTTTTGCTTTGGAAATTTTTTCTAGATATTCCTGTCGAACTGCATTCATTTCGATATTGGTATTGCTGATTTCCTGCTTAATATTAGCCAGGCTATTTTGAGCAGTAATTCTTTTCGCAGCCGAATTTTGGTACGTTAAATTTCGTTGCTCTAATAGAGGGAGTGCTACCAATCCGCTATCAAACATTATTTTTTGCCGCTGGTATTGCTTTAATGCGATCGTAAAATCGTTCTGAGCAGCGATCAAATCATTTTCAGCGGAATTGAACCGAAGGCTCAATTGAACCAGTTTATTTTCGAGTTGATCAATTTTTAGCACCAGGGCCTGCGCCATGGCGTCGATCTGAGTTCCAGTGGCATCTACTTTATTTTTGTAGTAATCGATCGTTTGTTCCTTTGCTGTTAATTGCTCTTGGGTTCTGGCGATTAATTGTGGATCCAGGTACTCATCTTTAATTTCAGATAATTGAAGAATGGTATCCCCCGTTTTTACAAAATCGCCTTCATTTACAAACCATTTTAGCACTTTACCCGGTATGATGGTATTGATTTCCTGCGGCCGTTGGTCTTGGCGGAGCGTGGTCACATTACCTTTACTGCGGATATTTTGCGTCCACGGTAAAAATAAAAATCCTATTAACAGCAGCATTAATACATAAAACCATTTGCGTATCCTGCTTTTTTTATCGTACCGATATATTGATGTTAAAGATTTCCATTGATGATTATCCTGAAATTGAGTATTCATACTTTTTCTTTTTGGCTTTTATACGATTTCAATTTGTTGATCACACTTGTTGGCGAAATCTTTATCATTACTCACCACCAATACAGTGGTTTCTGGTAGCTCATTGAGTAAATATTGCTGAATAGAAAATTTTTGAGTATCATCTAAACCTAACCAGGGCTCTTCTAAAAGTAACATGTGGGGATTGCCGGCCAAGGCACGAATCAATAAAATTTTGCGCAGCACTTTTTCGGAAAGCCGGCTGCCTGCAGTGGACAAAACAGTATTTAGACCCTGCCTTTGTGTAGAAAGATAATCATTCAGCCCCGTCATTTCGAAAAGTTGTATTACCTGGGCATGATTGATACGAGGATTCCCCATGCTAATGTTTTCCCATATCGTTCCATTGAATACCTCTTGCTGGTCGAGCATAATACCGACCTGCCTCCTCATTGAATCGAGATTGTAATTGCCAATAGGCAATCCATTGATCATAATTGAGCCACTAAATGTGGTGTAGGCACCTGTGAGCAACTTTAAAACGGTAGATTTACCAGTGTTCTCCTTACCTGTAATGCATACTTTTTGACCGCGCTCGATATTCAAATTAAAATTTTGTAGCACTTTCCTGGTATCGGTATAAGCAAATGTGGTGTCTTGCATGCGTACCGAAACTCCCATTTGTTGTTCAGGAAATTCAAGTTCTCCATTAATTTCGATAGGCTGATCAGAAATTTTTGCAATCTTTTCTACTGAAGTCAGTACATCGTACACGCTATCCAAATTACCTATCAACTTTTCAACTGAATTGATCACCATAATAATTACAATTTCTGCTGCAATAAACTGCCCTATATTTAACTGCTGGTCTACCAACAGTATGGAACCCACAATCAACATTGACGCAGTAATGAGTACTTTAAAAGCAACCAGTATTTTATATTGAAATTGTAGTACCCTGAAATGTTGATTTCTTGCTATCAAATAACTGGTTGTATATTCATCCGCTTTCTCCAGATTCAGAGAAGCCCCTTTCGAAAACTTGAAAGTCTTAACCAATCTTGCCATTTCTTCTAACCACGCTGCGACTTTGTATTTATACATGCTTTCGTCTAAGCTGGTAGAGAGTCCCTTATTGCTGCTATAGTATAAAATCAGCCACAGTACTAATACCAGCAATGATCCAAAAAGGATAAAAGCAGGATGATAAAAAGAGAGCAATATCAAACCGAACAATATTTGAATCGTTGCAGTTGGGATATCTAATAAAAGTTTTGCCAAACTTTTTTGCAGGGTCGGTACTTCAAAAAAACGATTCATTAATTCGGGCAAGTAATAGCTGTCAGCAGCTCTGAGGTCTATTTTAGGAATTCTGTCTGCAAGGTTTAAACTATACCTTACAAATATTTTTTGTTGCACCTTTTCTATAAGCTGCATCTGGCCAATTTGCAACATGCCACCAAATAGTACGCCCACCACAACTAGGCTGATGAGCACTACAAGGGATGTTGACATGGCCCCGCCGAGTACAAAACCAATAATCGCTTGTATCCCCACGGGTAAGCTAAGTTGTATCAAACCATTAAGGATGGCATGAAAATAAATACCACCGATTTCGGATTTCTCCAATTTTAATAACCTGAGTATTCGGGATACAGGATTGTTCGTAGCAGACATAATTTCTATGTTTAGCGTTGATTAAGACTTTAAATAAAAGGTAAATGTAGGTCAATAGCTAGTCGTTTCTATATAAACGAAGGTTAGCAGTTGGGAGGAACCGAAATTATATCGAGCACAGGAAGTGGAAGCTTATCCTTGTTTCCCCTAAAACCTGGGCTGGTCTTTATAAGCACACTTGTATTAGATGGAGCAAAAGCTGGGAAGTAAACCTTTTTTTCTTTGATTTCTTCAATAGTATTGAAGTTTACTTTCTGGCAACCTTTTTCTTCATCGGGATTGAAAATAGATACTTTAGTATCCACACATACGCTCTTTAGAGCTGGAGCTGTTTGCACGGCAGTAAAAATTAAGAGTAATATGAAGGCGGTCCATTTCATTTGATTTGCAAAAAAAGGTCAATTATACAACATATGCAAATCCATTTTGTTTATATTTTGCAAAATCCAAACCATTAAAATTGCACAAACTTTTGCCAATTAAAAAGCTGCTGCAATAGGTGCAGCAGCTTTTAGCTCTTTTATGCGGGTATTAATACCCAAATATCTCTTGCAAGCTTAGTTTTTTTACCTCTCCAAGCCTTTGCAGATCTTCTGCTTTTACGCTTTTTTCAGATGCCAATATTGCATATGTATAGGGTTTGCCTGCAATGTATTTGGTATGAAAAGCTTTTAACTCAGGATACCCGATTTTATCTACCGCTGCATATTTTTTGATGCGCAGGTCTTCTTTCAGTCCTTTTTGCTCTGCATCCAGAAAATTAAAGATGATGCCATCCTGGGTAATACGCTGTGTTTCAATATCTTTTTTAATGCTGCTTTTTGCAAATTCAATGTTGGATGAAATTTCTGGAATATCATTCAATAACTCATTCATAGCTGTTACCGCGTCGTTGAATTTATCTGCCTGGCTACCTACATAAGCAATAGTAAAATAAGGATCCGTTTTTTTCTCCGGGCTTACATACACGGCAAAAGTGGAATAGGCCAATGCCTTGGATTCGCGGATGGTTTGAAATACCAAAGCACCCATTCCACCACCAAAATAGTTATTGAACATATTCACCGTGGCTTCTTCATCTACGTTAAACAAACTGCTATTTCTAATCCAACGGGTTTCTGCCTGCACCATGTTATAATCGGCAAACAACACTTGATTGGCTGTTTGAGCAACTGGTTTAAAATCGGTTTTGGCGGGCGTTGCTGCAAATGCTGCTGGTATTTTGTGGACTTTTTTTATAGAAGCGGTTAGCGTCGGTAATGCTTGCGGACCGTAGTACATGATCTGGTGAGGATATTGATGGAGGTTATGCAAGGAGCTCACCAATTCAGCCGCCGTCAGATTTTTCAACGCATCATCGCTCATAGTATAGTTGAATGGGTTGTTGGCACCAAATCTTGCATAGGCAGTTAACCCATTTAAGATGGCTCCCTTATTTGCTTTTACATCTGTTCGCGATTTAGCAATCCTGGCTTTTAAAGAGGTAAGTGCTGTTTCGTCTGCCTTACAGTTCATTAGCAGGTCTTCGAACAAAGCGACTGCTTTTTCAAAATTATCCTGTAATCCTTCAATCAATACGGTTGTATATTCAGGGCCTGCGCTTACATTAAAGCTACAAGCAATTTTATAAAATTCTTTTGTAATATCTTCAGCAGACTTGTCGCCTGTACCCAGATACGAAAGGTACTGAGTGGCTACCGCTAGTTTTTTATCATGCCAGGTACCCATATCGAAACGATAACGCAAACGGAAAATGCTGTTGTCTTTATTTTGTACATATAATACCCGTGCAGGACCAATTTTAGATTGTTGCAGGTCTTTGCTATAGTTGATCCACACAGGGCTTACCAAAGAAGCCGGCATGTTGTTCACCGTTTTTACAAAAAGTGATTGTTTGGTGCTGTTGGTTTCAACTGGCGTGATGGCAGGCTTTTCTACTTTTACAATATTTTTATCTTCCCCTTTTCTTTTAAAAATCGCTACATAATTTTCGCTAAAATATTTGTTGGCAAACGCTACAATATCATTTTTGGTGATTTTAGAAAGGTCTTCTACATACGCCACCTGTTCTTTCCAGTCTAACTCATTCGTAAAAGCATCCATCAAATTATTAGCCCTTGCGCTATAAGTTTCTGTAGAAAGAATCGTATTCTTTTTTACGTTGTTGATGATAGAGGTAATCAAATTATCGTCAAAATTTCCTTTTTTAAGATGATCGATTTCTCCCAGCATCAATGTTTTTACTTCGTCTAATGATTGCCCTTGGGTAGCATTCCCACTCATGTACAAAATGCCGTAGTCGATCAAGGTAAAGGTTGAAGCCGACGCTCTAAGTAATTTTTGCTTTTTTACCAGGTTTAAATCCAGCAACCCAGCACGGCCGTTGGTCAGAATTTGGCCAATCAGATCAGCCAGCAGTACATCTTTTGACTTGTTGCCCGGCAAACGGAATCCAATGGTAACACTTTCTGCATCCGGGCCAATCACTTCTTTTAAGATGGGAGCAGTGATGGGTGCTTCCTGGCTAAAAGTATATTTTGCAATGGGCATATTTTGCATGTAACTAAAAGCGTTGTCTAATTTTTTGATCATTTGGTCAGGATCAAAATCTCCGCTCATTATTACGGCCATATTATTGGGCACATAATAAGTATTAAAATATTTTCTGATCTCTACCAAAGATGGATTCTTTAAGTGATCGATGGTGCCAATGGTTGTTTGCAAACCGTAGTTATGGTTTTTAAACAATTCTGCAAACAAGGTTTCGATAACTTTATTACCATCGTTGTCTAAACTTCTGTTCTTTTCTTCATACACTGCTTCTAGTTCTGTATGAAATATCCTTAATTGAAGATCACGAAAACGTTCTGCTTGTACGGCGATGTATTTATCGATAGAGGCCGAAGGCACATCATCTGTATAAACGGTTTGTTCAAAAGAAGTAAAGGCATTGGTACCCTGGGCACCCATGGAGCTCATCATTTTATCATATTCATTAGCGATCGCAAATTTACTAGCTGCTCCACTCACAGAATCTATTTGGCGATATATGACTTTACGACCGGCCTCATCGGTAGTTTTATTGTATTGCTCATACAAGGCGCTGATCTTATCCAGTTCTGCTTTTTCTTTTGGAAAATCAAGCGTACCAAATTTATCGGTACCCTTAAACATCATGTGCTCTAAGTAATGCGCCAAACCTGTGTGAGTAGCGGGGTCTGTTTTACTTCCTGCCTTTACCGCAACGTAACATTGTATCCGTGGATCTTTGTTGGTAGGGCTTAAAATAACGGACAAACCGTTTTTGAGGGTATAGAATCTTGCTTTGGATGGATCATTGGTAACATACTTGTAGGTATATCCAGCCGTAGTTGCCTGCTTCCATTCAAACTTCGATGTTTGTGCAGCCGCAGCCAGTGTTCCAATACTGAAAGCAACTACCATCATTTTTTTTGAAAATTGCATAATTTATTTTTTTAAGTAAGAGCCATAAAATTAGCCATTCTCCACCAACAAAATTTACCGTTTATACATAGTTCCCCTTAATTTTGGAAAAATTCAGTTTTATGAAAAAGCTGTTGAAGTGGCTAGTCAAAACGACACTCGCATTATTTCTTATATTAAATATTGTAGTCATTTTTCATGCCTATAAATTTACCCATTATTATGAACCTTCAGAAGTCACCATCAAGGCAAAAGAAAACAAAACAGAATGGGATAAAACCGCAGATCTGTTGTTTGGCTTTGATGCGGTGAAACAACAAAACACTCCGGCAGATACCATTTTTGAAACCGTAACATTCACCACTGAAAAAGGACTCAACATCGAAGCCTGGTACATGGCAGTAGATTCATCAGTAGGAACTGTGGCTATTTTTCATGGTCACGGTGGCAAAAAATCTGCTCTTTTACCGGAGGCTGCTCGTTTTCGAAAGCTCGGATACAATACTTTATTGGTCGACTTTAGAGCTCATGGTGGAAGCCAGGGTAACACTTGCACCATTGGTTTTAAAGAAGTGGAAGATGT
Organism: Chitinophagales bacterium; assembly: GCA_038249665.1. Lineage (GTDB taxonomy): Bacteria > Bacteroidota > Bacteroidia > Chitinophagales > Chitinophagaceae > Ferruginibacter. The sequence continues at coordinate 21,147 of JBBSDF010000036.1, read as the reverse complement.
AAAACTAGCGTACGATTATCTGGCCAAAAAAGATGAAAAAAATATCATTTTGTATGGCGTTTCCATGGGTGCCTCTACTGTCATTAAAGCCATCAAAGATTACGCAATCAGTCCGGCAAAAATTATTTTAGAAATGCCTTTTGGTTCACTGGAAAACGCAGTGGAAGGCCGCTTAAACATCATGAACCTCCCTCCGCAGCCCTTGGCTACCCTTCTTACTTTCTGGGGAGGTACCATTAGGGGGTTCTGGGCTTTTGGGCACAACCCTTCCAGCTATGCCAGCGCTATCAAAGCTCCCGTATTGTTGCAATGGGGCAGGCTCGACCCCAGAGTTACAGAAGCCGAAACAATGGATATTTATAACAACATCAGCACACCCAAAAAAATGGTCGTATATGAACAGAGCGGCCACGAATCATTTTGCAAAAAAGAAAAAGAAAAATGGGCTGCAGAAATCAAAGCATTCTTACAACAATGATAACACCTGATCAAATCAGCATTGAAGATTATACTTACGAACTTCCGGAAGATAAAATAGCCTTGCAACCGCTCCAAGAAAGGGACGCGTCTAAATTGTTATTCTATAAAAACGGAAACATCTCGGAGTCTACATTTGCCAACATCCATGAATTTATTCCGGCCAGCAGTTTGCTTGTTTTTAATGATACCAAAGTAATCAATGCCCGCCTTCTTTTTAAAAAGCCAACCGGAACCAGCATAGAAATTTTTTGCTTAGAACCCACAGGGCACATCACCGAATACAGTACTGTAATGACAAGCACTGAGCGCAGCAGTTGGAAATGCCTGGTGGGTGGGGCCGCCAAATGGAAAAACGAAGTGCTGGAAAAAGAGGTTTTTATACAAGGGGAACAAGTGATGCTGTATGCCAGAATGGAAGAAAAATTATCAGATGCTTATCTGATTTCTTTTAGCTGGATACCAGCCCACCACACTGTGGCTGCGGTGATAGAAGCTGCAGGCGATACGCCATTGCCGCCCTATATTAAAAGAAGTGCCAATGTAGAAGACAGCAGCCGTTACCAAACCATTTTTGCAAAAGAAGCCGGCTCTGTAGCGGCACCCACAGCGGGCTTACATTTTACCCCCAAGATTTTTGAAAACTTTGCTGCAAAAAATATTCAAAAAGCTTTTGTTACCCTACACGTGGGTGCGGGTACTTTTAAACCGGTGAAAGCAGCCACCATGCAGGACCATGAAATGCATGCAGAATATATTGACGTAAACACCCATACTATTGAAGCCATCATCCCTTTTTTAGGAAGCATCACGGCGGTGGGCACCACCTCCGTTCGCACTTTGGAAACCTTGTACTGGCTGGGTGTAAAAACCATTGTGGATCCAGCGATTCCGCAGTTGGGATTGCAGCAGTGGGATGTGTACCAAACGCCCCTTTCAGGCACCAATATTCCTGCAAAGGCAGCATTGGAATCTCTTTTATTATGGATGAAAAAAAACAAAGCTGATCGCATATTCACCCAAACACAATTGTTGATTGCGCCAGGCTATCGGTTTCAAATAGCGAACATGCTTATTACTAATTTTCATCAACCTCAATCTACCCTTTTGTTATTAGTAGCAGCTGCCATTGGTGACGAATGGAAAAATTTATACCAGTATGCGCTTGACAATCAATTCCGCTTTTTAAGTTACGGGGATGGGAACCTGATTTTTATAAATCAGGATAAGTAGTAAGCGTAATATTTAAGGCTGTATGGTAACAGTAGTGCCTACGGGGATGTACTCGTACAATTCTTTCATCTCCCCGTATTTTACAGATACGCAGCCGTCTGTCCAGTTGTAAAAATTGTCTACTGTCCATTCTTCTTCTGGGCGTGTGGCATGGATGGCGATGCCATCACCAATACGAGCGGTTTTGGGAATCAACCCTTTCGATTTTCTTTCATTGAATCGGCGTTGACTTTCGGCTGTAGGATAATCGAGTAACAGTTCATAACTCCACTTGGGATGAATTTTTTTGAGGATCACTTTAAAAGTACCAGTGGGAGTTCTGCGATCACCTTCCCGCATTTTATCGGTCAAGTCTTTGCTGCCAAATACAATTGGATAGGTAGCATACCAACCTTCATCGTCATAAACTTTTAGTTCATAATCACTTTTATCAATGATAATATAATAAGGATTGTTATGGCTAATTTGAAGTGCGGGCATATTTTTTTTCTGCACCTGTAAAGCCGTTCTTTTATCTTCACCAGGTACAAAACTCAGCAGGATAGTTAGGGATAAAATCAATAAAAATAAAAATTGGTTCTTCATCTATTTAAATATTTGTTCTCCAATCTTCAAACGTTGTGCCATTGTTGATTATTTTATGACTGTGGATAAGATTAACAAAATATACGCTTACCCATTGTCCGGAAAGCCTTTTAAAGTAATAAAAGGGGCCATTTTCCTGCCCAATAATTTAACGCACAAATTCAATGCTCGATTAAGATACTTTTTAGTTCCAACAGCATCTGCATTGTAAAAACCATTGGATATCCTGAGTTTAAAACCTGCCAAAGCATAAATTTTTTCATAGCTGCTAATCGGTAAAATACGCTCTGTCCAACTACCCGTTAAAGGATGACAAGTGTTGCTACCATCAGGCAAAACAGGAAGTTGACCATCATCTATATAATTTTTTACTGCTGCGATGATCGCTGGATGATAAAGTCCGCGGGTGGTATCGGCCAATTTTAACATACTGTTTTCATCCAAAGCAGGAAATGTTGTTCGAATAATGGCTTTCCGCATTTGCAAAAAGGCTTCGTGTTTTTCAGCTCCTGCCAGCGCAAAATCAGCAGGGTCGCCACCTTCTGTTTCGTCTTTAATTTGTAGTTTTATAAGTGCAGCAGTTTTGATTGGATTATCTGGATTAGAAGCCGTGGTAAAAACAGACAGCAAGCCTGGATTCATTTTTTGTAACCCCGCAAAAAAAACTTCCAAATCGTAAATGTGTTCAATTACATCTGTTCCTACTACCACGTCAAAAACCATGGTTGGATATTGCTCAACCACATGTGCAAGTTCGCCAGTAATGTAACCTGAAATATCCTCTTGCAACGTTTGGGCTAGCTCATTGGCTGCTGTTACAAATGCAGGATCCGTATCGCAGAGGTACACTTTTCCGAATCCTGCATATTTTGCAAAAATTCCCAGCAACCCATTGCCAGCTCCATAATCTAGTAACACCAAATGGTTGGGAGAAACGTTTGTATTTTCTAAAGCTTGGTCTAATACATGCGCATAAATGGATAAGTAATAGCTACTGTGTTGTAATAAATGTTGTAGGTACCTTTTTGCATAGGGACTGCAAGAAAGCTGGCTGGCATCAATCTGAGATAGTTTTTTTTCGAACCCATGGATGTGTGTGAAAAAAGATTGATTGGAAACCATGTTGCAAAATAAACATTCAACAACAAAAAACCTTCGCTTGCTCAGAAAATAGATTTCTTTGCAATCGAAGGTTTAGAGAGAGCAAATATATTTTTTGTTAATGCTTCAATCAATAATGCTGTAATCGATGGCTTACAAATTGCCGAAACGGAATCCTAGGGTAAACGGACGCATGTCTAATCCATTTTCAAACATGGATGATGGACTGTAACTACCATATAACCTTACAGGACCCAAACCTAGTTCTCCAATGTAAGAAATTTTAAATCTTTCCATATCGTACTCACCTTTGTTTGTTTGCTTGTTGCGCTCGTTACTTTTCTGTTTGTTGCGTTGGCTGTACAGATAACCTGCACTTACCCCGAAACTGGCGCTGATCCCCTTTTTAGAAGAATTGGGATGACTTGCAAAATTGAGCATCAACGGCACGGTTAAATAATCTGCTGCCAGTTTGTTTTTGCCGAAAGAAATGGAATCTCTGAAAATAAATGCATCACTGGTTTGCATTCCTCCACTGTATGGAATCGGACCATTTTCTTTGTAACTGATCGAAGATTTGTAACGATAATTGTTCAACTCCAGTCCCAGCCCGTATTTCAGGTTCACGCTGTTTTTGATGAGGCTCAGTCTTTGCATGAAAAACCAAATATTGAGGTTAATACTTTTACCTGCTCTTAGTTTAAAATCGCCTTGGCTCAACGCCTGGCTACCCGGACGGTTCACCAAATAATTACCGGCGTTGGCATAATTTGTTTGGTCATCATAGTTAGAAAAACCGATGTCTAACACGCCCCAATTAGTAGTTACTTTTGAATTCTTTTTATTTTTGTCTCTACCCAATTGTACTGAAGTACCATTAACTCCGTTGTCATCATCGGAATCGCCGCTCGTTTTGGCTTTTTTAATGATGAGGATGTTGCCAATTCGGATGGTGTCAGCTGATGGTTTTTTTACCGTGCTGTCTGTTGTTACCACAGTGCTGTCTGTTTGAGCGCTGCTGGTCATGGCTACTGATACGATGGCCATTAAAAGGGTAAACTTTTTCATGATATACTTTTTATGTGTGTGTGATTATTTTACTGCAAATTCAAATCCCGCAATTTTAAGACTGTTACCTGGTTTTACGCCCGTTGTACGTGCAACTGTTCTTTTGATTCGTTTAAAAAAAGCACCAGCTTTAGAACGGTTTACATCATCTTCATCCAACAGAAATATGCGATAGCTATTTTCTTCTGTGTCGTTGTTCAAAGCTGCCATTACGATGCCGTTATACTCATTGCTGTTGTGGATACTGGCTGTTTGAATACCGGGGCTCGCAACAGGTTGCTGTAACAATTTTGCAGGCATTTCTTGCAAACCAGGCGTAATTACTAATTTTTCATTTTTTGCTATACTAGTGCTCACAATACCTTTATCGCCAGGGAGCTCATTTTTGCTGTTATCAAAAGAGGCGTACTTCAATGGCTGCTGCGCAGGGTTCTCTGTAGAAAAAGACTCCTTTTTCTTTTTGTAAGAAGGATCAGTTGATGGATTCTTCACCAACTGTTGCTGCTCATTCGCATCATCCGCTGCTTGTTGAACATCCAAATTCTGGCTGGAAATTTCCCCTTTGTTATCGCCATTTGCAGGGTTAATTGTATTTACAAGCTCTGAAGGGGCATTACCAGCCGATGAGTTCTTCACTTTCGTTTTTGAACCCGAAGGCTTAGCGGCCATTTCGGTTTTCTGTTGCTTATTCAACAAATGGATGCCTAGAAAAAAACCTGCTGCCATCAGCGCGGCGGCAACGGCTCCCCTTACATACGCGAACCGAATGAGTCTTGCTTTTTCTTTACGGTACAGTATCTCTTTATTTTCAAATTTATATTTATCCGAAGGATTTAACTTGGTTTGCTGCAATAAGTTCCAATCTTTTTGAAGTGTTTCGCTGAATTGAATCTGTTGAAGCAAGGAATTTTTTTCTTCCCCAACCAATTCATCGTCCAAGTACAGCAGCATAGATTCTTCCAATGCAGCTGATTTAAACAACGAAGATTTGTCGATCACTACCTCTTCTCCCATCTGCAATACGGTATCTTGCAGCACATCAAGTTCTTCCTGTAGATGTGGATAAGAGCCAATGAAGGCTTCCACCATTTCCTTCTCAGTTGCCGACAGTTCATGGTCGACATACATCAGAAAAAACGTTTCGTAATTATGGAGATTGATATTCATTTATTTTTTTCGTTTGAATCATGAATGATGTTAGCTACAACACATTTTCGATATTCACCAAATACGCTTTCAATTGTAACCTGGCCCTGTGCAGGTACACTTTCACCTGACTTTCATTTAAACCCGTTATCTCGCCAATTTCAGCATAATTGTAACCTTCATAATCTTTTAGCATCACCAAACTTCTTTGCGTTTCATTCAATTTACTGAGGGCCTCTTCCAAAATTCTTTTAATGCTGATGCCAATACTGCCAGTTCCCAACGCTGTTTCACTAAAACTATCCTTCAACTGTATCCTTTTCTGCTTTCTGATGAAGTCGATCATTTGATTGTATGCAATGGTAAAAAGGTACGATTTACTTTTTTCAGTTTCCACCCGCTCTCTGGTGACCCACAATTTTTCGAAGGCACTCTGTACCACATCCCTCGCATCTTCTTCATGCCGAAGGTTTTTGAGAATAAAGCGATATACGTTGTCCGCATATTGGTTTACACATTCATTGTATTCTCTCTCAGTCATAAAATGTAGTCGTACAAAATTAAAATTAGCCGTTGTTTGATTGTTATACGTTGCAAGAAACGAAAAGTTACAGTCTCTGGAAAATATTTAAACTTTGTGTCTAAAAATACCATCCGATATAAAAAGATGGGGTTTATTCATACTGGGTTGTGTACTTTTTTTAGAACATTTGTTCTTTTTGTTACCTTGATTTTCCTGTATTGGATTTTCTGTAAAAATAATTACCACAGCGGCCATCGTTACGAGCAAGTAGAGCAACCTTGTTTCTTTTGTAAGTAGCATTGTTTTTTAGCTGTTGAACGAATGTAAATTCAAAAAGTTACAGTTTTTCGAATATATATGTTAAAAGAAATAATACGTCTCCCCGAAAAGATAAGATGCTTAGGAGGTAAAAGTGAAATAGTTGTTTCTGCCTGGCAGCTGTGAAACGCTTTCCTTAGCTTTGCGAAAGATTTCTAAAAACTAAAATTTTATATGAATCAAACATTTACCGAACGAATTAAAACTGAGTTAGAAGAGATACAAGCCGCCGGACTGTTTAAAACAGAAAGGATCATCACAAGCGAGCAAGGACCAGAAATTATTGTGAATGGCAGGTCTGTTTTAAATTTTTGTGCTAATAATTACCTCGGCCTATCCTCACATCCAAAAGTGGTAGAAGCGGCTAAAAAATACATTGACTATCGTGGATTTGGGCTCAGCAGCGTGCGTTTTATCTGCGGAACACAAGATATTCACAAGGAATTGGAAAAAAAACTGGCCAACTTTTTAGGCACAGAAGATACCATTTTATATGCGGCCGCTTTCGATGCTAACGGAGGTTTATTTGAACCATTGTTTAATGAGCAGGACGCCATCATCAGTGATGCACTCAACCATGCATCGATCATTGACGGTGTAAGATTGTGCAAAGCGCAGCGTTATCGTTACGAACACAACAACATGGATGACCTGGAAGCGAAATTGAAAGAGTCTGCACATTTGCGAAGCCGGATCATTGTAACAGATGGTTCTTTTAGCATGGACGGCACCATTGCTCAGCTCGACAAAATTTGTGATCTGGCAGATCAATACAATGCCATTGTGATGATTGATGAATGCCACAGCAGCGGGTTTTTAGGTAAAAATGGAAGAGGTGCGCATGAATATAGAAATGTGATGGGTAGAATAGATATTATCACCGGCACATTGGGGAAGGCCCTGGGCGGGGCCAGCGGTGGATTCACTTCTGGTAAAAGAGAGATCATCGAACTGCTGCGTCAAAGGAGCAGACCATATTTGTTTAGCAATACCCTTGCCCCCAGCATTGTAGGCGCTTCTATTGCAGTGTTGGATATGCTGAGTCAAACCACAGAGTTGAGAGACAAACTGGAATACAATACCAACTACTTCCGAAGCAAAATGACTGAAGCTGGTTTCGATATTAAACCGGGTGATCATCCGATTGTTCCCATTATGTTATACGATGCGGTATTGGCCCAAAATTTTGCTTCCCAGCTTTTAAAAGAAGGTATTTATGTGATTGGATTTTTCTTTCCTGTTGTTGCGAAAGGACAAGCCCGCATCAGGGTGCAGCTAAGCTCGGCACACGAACAAGGCCACCTCGACAAAGCCATTGCGGCTTTTGCCAGGGTGGGCAAAGATCTCGGCGTAATAAAGTAAAAAAAACAGCCATTTAAAAGGCGCGATGAACATGTGATTCATTGCGCCTTTTTTTATTAGATAAATTTATTTGGCGGCTAATCCCTCAACGATGGCTTCATGAAGATGGGGTTCTTGTTCCAACACCCAGGCGGGCAGGCCTAGTGTAATCACTTTCCAACCTGTATCAGATTTTTCTAAAAAGAAGATGATTCTGTTTCCTCTTTCATCAACCGTATCTACACTTACTTTTCCTTCGTTACTGGAATTTGATTTTCTAAAATTAAATTCTTTCAGATAGCCATTCACTTTATACAAATGGGTGAACTGCATATTTTTGATTGCGAGCATGTATTTTTTAAATACCACGTAGCAAAAACAATACTACATTTTCGTTTTAGGAAAATTATGCCTAAATATTAACAGAACAGTTATTATGGCAGTAAGTACGGTTCTTATTTTTATTTAATTCATCTTTTGAATCGCTCAAAACTAGCGCGTTCCAACATTTCCCGATCCTCTGGGTGGGCAATATTGATCAAAGCCTTTGCCCTTTGGTGAAGGTTTTGACCATATAAATTGGCTACGCCAAATTCTGTGATGATATAATGTACATGCCCCCTTGTAGAAACCACCCCTGCACCTTCCCGCAATATTGGCACGATCCTGTTGATCCCTTTGGCAGTTCGGCTCGTGAGCGCAATGATGGGTTTGCCACCCTCACTTAAAGCGGCACCACGCATAAAATCCATTTGCCCGCCGATGCCACTAAACTGCCTGGTGCCAATGCTATCTGCGCATACCTGCCCGGTTAGATCTACTTCAATCGCACTGTTGATGGCTACCACTTTTGGATTTCGCCTAATCACATGCGGGTCGTTTACATAATCAATGTCTAGAAATGCAAAGGCTGGATTGTTGTTGACGTATGTGTACAATTTTTGTGTCCCCAACGCAAAGCCAGTCACGGTTTTATATGGATGTATCTTTTTCTTAATGTTATTGATCACGTCTTTTTCAATTAGGTCTACAATACCATCGCTGCACATTTCGGTATGAACGCCCAAATCTTTGTGGTTATTCAAACATCTAAATACGGCATCGGGGATGGTACCAATACCCATTTGAAGTGTGCTTCCATCTTCAATTAATGCGGCCACATGCGCTCCTATTTGTAATTCCGCGGCCCCGGCCTTGGCACCATAATCTACCTGAGGCAGAGGTTCATCACGGTAAACCATAGACGAAAATCGTTTGGTATGTATCAGTCCATCTCCATGCGTGCGTGGCATTTGCGGATTCACTTGGGCAATAATGTATTTTGCGCAACTCACGGCACTACGGGCAATATCTACGGAAACACCAAGTGAACAATATCCATGTTCATCTGGTACCGATACTTGCACAATGGCCACGTCCAATGTTAAAATATCTTTTTTAAAAAGATCGGGGATATCGCTTAAAAAAACAGGGATAAAATCTCCGCGGCCTTCATTCACTGCTGCCCGAACCGGTTCCGACACAAACAATGAATTGATGTGAAAATGTTGGGCGTACTCAGATTTAGCCACCTCTACATCACCCTGTAAACTAATAGACACAAGTTCTACATGTCGAAGCCGATGCTTTTCTGCACCCAGCGCTTTTAATAAATATAGTGGCGTGCAGGCACTTCCATGTACAAACACCCTATAACCAGATTGGATTACAGACAATGCTTCTGCGGCAGTTACATATTCTATAGGATGGTTCATGTTTTGGTAATTTTCAGTTATAAAAATAAAAGAAATGTTCTTTATGTAAGGGGTTTCTGATAATGACAGTTATCAGTTTATATTTGTTTAAAATCATATAGCATGTATAAAAAGTATTTTTTCTTGTTGTCTGTGTGTTTCGCAAATATCGCTTATTCACAAAAAGATACAGTTCTATTTCCCGCTTCCTTTCAAGGAATTTGGAAAGGAAAACTACAATGGATGATGCCTGGAAAAGCCACACAGGAATTTGACATGCAGCTTCACATATTACCTACAGACACCCTGGGAGTGTATAGCTGGAAAATTATTTATGGCGATCAACAACAAGACAGTCGGCCCTATTTTCTAAAAGCCATCGATAGCAGCAAGGGTAAATGGGTAATAGATGAAAACAATGGTATCGTGCTAAGTAGTTATGTGATGGGTAATTGTGTGTTGGGGGCATTTACAGTGATGGGCAATACTATTGCGGATAGTTATTGCTTGGAAAACAACAGCATCAAAGTAAGTTTTACCAGCATCCGATTGGGCGAAAGTTCTAGTACCGGTTTGGGTACAGATGATTCGCCCGCAGTGGTTAATTACAGGGTGGGAAGTTACCAAACCGGCACTTTGTTTAAACTGACTAATGCTAACTAAAAAACCTACCGATGATGATATGTCACCATCACTCCCAAAAAATAAGGAATCCTTCCGCCAAAAAGTCTGCAATCCATTAAATTTACAGACTTTTGCTTTTACAATACTTCCACCTCACTAAATAAACTGATTGTGAAAAAACTTTTTTTATCTTTTTCTTTTTTTACCACCGCACTTCTCAGCTGGGCGCAGTTGCAATCGCCCGATTTGTTTTTAGGTTATCCGATCGGAAGCAGGTACACGCCGCATTACCAGGTGGTGAACTATTTTAAACAATTGGCACAGCAGGCACCCAATATGGTAAAACTGCTGCAGTATGGAAGTACCAATGAGGGCAGGCCGTTGTACCTTGCTTTTATTTCAACCGCCGACAACATCAGCAACCTCGAAAACATTCGTTTGAACAACCTGCGTTTAGCGAATTTAGCAAAAGATAAAATGGCTCCTGCGGAAGAGGGCCCTGCCATAGTTTGGCTGAGCTATAACGTTCACGGCAACGAAACCTCTTCATCAGAAGCCGCCATGCTCACTGCATTTTCACTCACGGACCCCAACAACAACCAAACCAAAAGCTGGCTGAAAAATACAGTGGTAATCATCGACCCATGCCTCAATCCAGACGGAAGAGATCGTTATGTAAACTGGTTTAATGGCGTAGTAGGTAACCAATACAACCCCTACGTGAATGCCAGAGAACACAGAGAACCATGGCCGGGTGGAAGAACCAATCATTACAATTTCGACCTCAACAGAGACTGGGCCTGGCAAACACAGGTTGAGAGCCGCCAACGCAATGTTCAATACCTGCAATGGATGCCACAAATACACGTCGATTTTCACGAACAAGGCATTAATCAACCCTATTATTTTGCTCCCGCTGCACAACCTTACCATGAAAGCATTACCAAGTGGCAACGCGATTTTCAGGTAACCATTGGCAAAAACCACGCAGGTTATTTTGATAAAAACAATTGGCTCTATTTCACCAAAGAAACCTTTGATCTTTTTTATCCCTCTTACGGTGATACTTATCCAATTTACAACGGATCTATCGGCATGACTTACGAGCAAGGCGGTGGCCCTCAGGGGGGATTGGGAGTAGAAACCGACGAAGGCGATACCCTCACTTTGTTCGATCGTGCACTTCACCACCATACTACCGGACTTAGTACTATTGAAGTAGCATCTGCCAATGCTGGAAAATTATTAAAAGAATTCAGGAAATTTTTTAACGATGCCAATGCAGGCAATGTGGGTACTTATAAAACTTATGTAATCAAAAACAACGCGGCAGACGAAGGAAAAGTACGCGCCTTGCTACAATTACTCGATAAAAATGGCATCGAATATGGCACAGCCTCGGGCACTGCCAAAGGGTTTAATTACCACAACAGGAAAGAAGAAAACTTTACTTATAGCAACAACGATATCGTGGTCAGCGTTGCGCAACCCAGAGGAGTACTGGTGAATGTGTTGTTTGAACCGAGTTCTTCATTGATTGATTCTGCCACTTACGATATCACCGCATGGTCGTTGCCATATGTGTACGGGCTCAATGCTTACGCCAGTACACAACGCATCAGTGTTTCACCCAAAAAAGAAGCGGTCATCATCAATAATTCTACGACGGATGCCTATGGATATGTGATTCGTTGGGAAGCTGCCAACAGCGCTGCTGCTGCTGCACAGTTATTAGAGAAAGGCATCAAACTGCGTATTTCTGAAACAGCTTTTGAATCTAATAATGAATCTTTCGGTCGAGGTTCCATCATTATCTTAAAAAGAGGCAACGAACAATTTGGAGCAGACCTTTGGAAAGAAGTAGCTGCCGTTTGCAACAGCAACCATAGCAAAATGTATGCAGTAAAATCGGGGATGGTTGAAAAAGGTTTTGATTTTGGAAGTTATTATGTACACCCCATCAAAGCACCGAGAGTTCTATTGCTGACTGGTGACAACGTGAACCCCAATGCAGCTGGAGAAATTTGGAATTTTTTCGACAATGAGTTAAAATACAAAATCACGTTGGTAAATGCCAACGACTTTGAACGCATCAATTGGAGCGACTTTGACGTGATCATTCTGCCAGACGGACGCTATCGTTTCTTGAGCGATAAGTCTAATTCCGAAAAACTGGAAAATTGGATCAGTAGTGGTGGACGGGTTGTAGCCATGGAATCTGCCGTTGGGCAATTGTCTAAACTGGAGTGGAGCAACATTAAATCAAAGATCAGTAGTGATGAAGACAGCAACAGTAAAAAAGATCCTTATCAGTCATTGCGAACTTACGGTGAAAGAGAAAGAGCGGGCATCGCAGAGTTTACGCCAGGGGCCATCTTCAAAGTAGATGTAGATAACACGCATCCGCTTATGTTTGGATATCCCTCGTATTATTACACCCTTAAAATGGACAATGCAGTATATGAATTCATCAAAGAAGGTGGATGGAATGCAGGGGTCATCAAAAAAGAAAACCAACTGGCCGGTTTTGTTGGCCATAAGTTGAGTCCGAAATTAAAAGACGGCTTACTCTTTGGCGTGCAAGATCTTGGCAATGGCACAGTTATTTACATTGCCGACAACCTTTTGTTCCGCAATTTTTGGGAGAATGGAAAACTAATGTTTTGCAATGCAGTGTTTATGGTTGGACAGTAATTTTTAAATTTCCTGCTAAAGCTGCGGCGCCCGAACAGGTCCGCAGCTTTTTTGTTTAATAGATGGGGCTTTACAACCATCGAAATATTCATTGATGGAAGATATTAAAAGGAACTAAATATCTTTACACCCACAAACTGATCATCCAGATTGGAAAGGTATTGCAAAACAGCAGCATTCTTCGAATCTTCAACGCTCGCATATATGTCTGAAACATCTGATTTATTTTTAGCAAAAAGCACGGTAAAATCCGAAGACCTCGAACACCGCAGAAAAATTGCGTTTAACATTGGGCGTTATGATGCTGTGGTGCCTAAAGGCAAAGAACAGTTTACAGATGTGCACCTGGCAAGAGAACGTGCAAAAAATATTAAATGGAAAGCCATAGAAACGCTCGACCAGCAACTCGAAGCATTTGAACTCAACTTCAACAAAAGAGGAGGCAAAGTGATCTGGGCAGAAAATGCCGCAGAAGCCATCGAAAATATCCTGAGAATTTGCAAAGAAAAAAATTGCAAAACCTTGGTGAAGAGCAAGAGCATGGTGACCGAAGAAATTCACCTGAACCAAGCCATGGAAGACAACGGCATCGAAAGCATCGAAACCGATCTGGGTGAATATATTCAACAGTTAGATGGAGAAGCCCCTTATCATATCGTTACACCTGCTATGCACAAAAGCAAAGAAGATGTAGCCAAATTGTTTGCAGAAAAGTTGGGTACAGATCCAAAGTTGACGCCTACTGAACTTACCCTGGTGGCAAGAGATATTCTCAGAAAAAAATATGTGGAAGCTGAGATTGGGGTTACGGGCGCCAACTTCATCATTAGTGATATTGGTGGCATAGCAGTCACAGAAAATGAAGGCAATGCGAGATTGAGTTGCGCATTTCCTAAAACGCATATTGTAATTGTTGGCATTGAAAAAGTAATTCCATCGCTAACAGACCTGGCTTTGTTTTGGCCATTGCTCAGCACATTTGGAACAGGACAAAAAATAACAACCTACAATAGCATCATTAGCGGTCCCAGACAAGCAAATGAAACCGACGGACCAGAAGAAATGTATGTGATTTTGTTAGACAATGGCCGCACCCATATTCTCGACAATCCAAAACAAAGAGAAAGCCTGTATTGCATTCGTTGTGGCGCTTGCCTCAATGCATGCCCTATTTATAAAAACATTGGCGGACATGCGTATGGCGCCACTTACAGCGGCCCCATCGGCAGCATCATTACGCCCAACCTGCAGGGAATGGCAGATTTTAAACACCTCAGTTTTGCTTCCTCCCTTTGTGGTAATTGCACTGAAGTATGTGCAGTTAAAATTAACCTCCACGAACTCTTGCTCGACAACAGGAAAGAGTCAGTTGATGAAGGCCTTACCAGTTTTCCCGAAAGAATGGCCTGGAAAATGTGGAAAATAGCCAGCTTAAACAGGGGTATGATGAACATGGGCAATGGCAATCTAAAAAATAAAGTGGTGAACGGTTTATTTAAAGACTGGAAGAAGAACAGGTCCGACTTGCAATTCAGTCAAAAAACATTCAATGAAATGTGGAAGGAAAGATTTAAAAAATAATGAGTGTGCTCATTTACTCCCATATCAGCAGCAGTCGTTTACAATACATCTGTAATTTTATTTTTCAGGAGCAATTGGGCATTGCTTACAAACTAACGATCGATTCTGAAGCATTCATTGCACACAAGGGACCCAAAATAAACTACAACGAAACTTCTCTGACATCCAACGGATTTCACCTGGCACCCCACCCGCTTTTGTTTGAGAAGACCGTACAACCCCAAAACACCGAATGTTTTGAATGGAACAACAGTGTTGCTTTTTTTAAGTCAAATACGGGCGATCTTGGATTTGATATTTTTGCTGCTTCCTTTTATTTATTAACGAGATACGAAGAATATTTACCGCACATAAAAGATATGTATGGGAGGTATCCGCACACTGCATCATTGGCATTCAGGGAAGGTTTTTTAAACAGACCAATAGTACAAATCTGGATCTCTCATTTTGCCAAAGCCCTTCAGTCAACTTTTGCTGACATAACAATCAAAAGCAATTTGTTTCGATATATTCCTACGTACGATATTGATATTGCCTATTCATACAAAGGCAAAGGAATACTGCGAAACATAGGCGGTTTTTTGAAATCTCCTTCATTGAAAAGGCTATCGGTGTTAGCAGGCTTACAAAAAGATCCTTACGATGTGTACCCCTACCTGAACGATTTACACAACAAGCACCGCCTAACACCCATTTACTTTTTTTTAGTAGCGGCTGGTCGTGGAGAATATGATAAAAATATTTCACCTTACAGCCACCACATGTGGCGATTGTTTAAACAGCATGCTAAAAAATATTCCATCGGCATACATCCCTCCTGGAATAGCTATGGCAATGTTGCCAGCATTCGAAAAGAAAAAAAGATTCTGGAAACTGCCACAGAGAAAGCCATCACGCAGAGCAGGCAACATTATATACGATTCAATCTGCCTGACAGTTTCGAACAATTACTGGATGCAGGAATAACAGATGATTACAGTATGGGGTACGGCAGCATCAATGGTTTTAGGGCATCGGTAGCAGACTCTTTTAACTGGTACGATCTATCAAAAGAAACCACCACCATTTTGCGCATTCATCCATTTTGCTGGATGGACGCCAACAGTTATTACGAGCAACAGCAAGATGCAGCCACTACGGTTTCGGAAATAGCTTATTACTATCAAGAATGTAAAGCCGTAAACGGGCAATTCATTACCATCGTTCACAATAACTTTTTGGGAACAGATGCGCTCTTTAAAGGGTGGAGAGACCTGTATGAAACATTTATATCTCAGCTTCCATGATCAACTTCTTTTGTTTGCGCTTGATGCTGAGGTTTACCAGATAAACACCAATCAAAGTTACGATGGCGCCCCACAAAATATTAATGGTGAGTTTCTCTTTTAAGAGAATAGCCGCCACCAGCATGGCAACCAAAGGATTTACATAAGCATACAGTGAGGAGATAGCTGCCGGCAGTACTTTCATGGAATAAATAAATGCGGCAAAAGCAATGATAGATCCAAACACCACCAGGTAAATAATCACCAGCCAGGCATTAAGCGAAATGCTTGCAATTGAAACGGTGGGTTGAGTGGTTTCCGACAAAAAAAACAGCATCATGGAACTCAACAGCATTTGCCAGCCTGTACCATAATAAGGATTGATATTGGCCTTGTTACGAGAAAGAAAAATGGTACCCACACTCCAACTGAGCATGGCAAATACAGACAAGCCCAGTCCTATCATAAAGCTGGGACTCAGGTCATCAAAAGCGTTTTCGTAAAACACAATGGCAACGCCGGATAGCCCGAGAAACAAACCAATAAACGTGAGGCTTGTCATATTGCGGGCGCCAAAAAACAACCGTTCGATGATAACTACACTTAAAGGATACAGTGCCCCAATCAAAGCGCTCAATCCAGTTGGAATGTATTTTAAACTCCAGGTGCTGAGGCCGTTTGCAAACACAAACATCAGCAACGCCATCACGGCGATCCATTTAAACTGCGCGATGGTAGGAAGGCTTAATTTTTTATAAAAAAGGAAGAACCCTACAAAACAAAGACCTGCCAGCAGCTGACGAATGGCTGCCATTTGCAAAGCAGGAATTTGTTGCACGCCTATTTTACTAGCCACCCAGGTGGTTCCCCACACGATACAGGTGGTGGCCAGTGCGATGTATCCTTTAGTTTTTGCTGAAGCCAAAGTGCTTTTTTTAGAAATATATTTTTCTGCGCAGGAAGGTTCAATTAAACCTGCAAAATAAAATTAGTGTTTAAAATGACGCATACCGGTGATCACCATCGCCAAATGGTTTTGTTGGCAATAAGCGATTGAATCTGCATCTCTGATAGATCCGCCGGGCTGTATAAAGGAACCGATACCCGCTTCATGTGCAATTTTTACACAATCATCAAACGGGAAAAACGCATCACTGGCCAACACTGCACCCTTCAAATCAAAAGCAAACTGCTTTGATTTTTCAATGGCGTGGCGCAAGGCGTCGATCCTACTCGTTTGTCCGCAACCCTTGCCCACCAACTGCTTGTTTTTCACCAAGGCAATGGCATTGCTTTTTAAATGTTTGCAGATAATGTTGGCAAATAATAAATCAGTTTTTTCTACTTCAGTGCTGGCTCTTCCGCCTTCTTCTTTCCAGTCTGTATAATTGCCTTCATCGTTTTGTTGAAAGAGTACGCCGTTGAGCAATGATTTGTATTGAACGGTCGGAAGCGATGAATTGGTGAACCGTAAAACAATCCTGTTTTTCTTTGAGCGCAATACAGCCAATGCGTCTGCATCAACGTCAGGTGCAATGAGTACTTCAAAAAATATTTCATTGATGGCTTCTGCAGTAGCAAGGTCTACGCTGGCATTGGTCACCAATACGCCACCAAAAGCACTTTCCGGATCTCCGGCCAAAGCAGCATCCCAGGCAGCCTTGATGGTTGGCCTCGCAGCAACGCCGCACACATTGGTATGTTTGATGATAGCGAAAACCGTTTCTTTTATTTCACCAGCATTGATGTCTTTGATCAAAGCAATGGCAGCGTCCACATCTACCAGGTTATTGTAAGAAAGTTCTTTGCCATTGAGCTGTTCAAATATTTCATCGAGGTTGCCAAAAAAGGTAGCCGTTTGGTGAGGATTTTCACCATAACGGAGCGTCTTTTTTTCTTTATTGAAAGGGGTTTCGACCGCTATTTGGTTGAAGTAAGCGGAAATGGCATTGTCGTATGCTGTGCATACATCAAAGGCTTTGATGGCCAGCAAACGACGTTGTTCCAAAGTTGTACTGCCTTCTTGATCTCGAAGTAGGTTTACCAGGTAGGCATAGTCTTTTTTTGCAGCCACCACTGCCACATCGCGGTGATTTTTTGCAGCGGCTCTAATCATAGATGGACCACCAATATCAATTTTCTCAATGATCAGTTGTTCGTCTGTAGTGCTTTTCACCGTTTCTTCAAATGGATACAAATCGACTATCACCAGATCCATTTCCGGTATCTGGTATTGTTTCATTTCTGCCAAATGGGTTTCGTCGTTTCTTTTGCCTAAAATGCCACCAAATACAGATGGATGCAAGGTTTTAACCCTTCCACCTAAAATAGAAGGATAGCTGGTGAGTGATTCTACAGAAACACAGTCCACACCCATTTTTTCGATAAATTCCTGTGTACCGCCCGTGCTGTAAATCGTAACCTCATTTTTTTGAAGTTCAAGAATGATATCTTCTAACCCGTCTTTGTAAAAAACAGAGATCAAGGCAGCTTGTATTTTTTTTTGCATAATGTGATTTGGTTAGCTTCTAACGCCAAAAATGTGTTGTCGGCTATGGATGATGATTTGTTGTGAAGGGTGCCTCCGGAAAACGGTTGGGAAATTATGCTCCCTATTGAATAGTGAAGATAAAAGCACCCTGTTCATTTACCGAATGGAAGCGCAAATTTAGGGCTTCACACTCTTTTTTCCATTGGTCTATTTTCCACAAACTATTAGACGCGTCAAACACTACTATCGTGGGTTGTGCTCGTTGCAATAAATCGGCGATGAGCACCGGAGCATTTTTACTCAATAGCAATACATCTACCTTTTCTGCCTCTTTTGTATCTTTTTCCGAAAGTGGTTTGTTTAGCATCCAGATTTTTTTATCATAAAATTGCCAGGTAGTTCCATCTGAGCTCAGCCTTTCTAAGGAGGTAACTTCTTTGCTCGCCAACATCGATGTTCTGGAGGGCTTAAGGTGAAATTGTTGTAACAAGGCATCTGCCCGGAGGCTACTGTCACCAACAAATAAATAACGATCCTGTACTATAAAATCCACCGCCTGTTTTCCAGAAATATGGTACACGATCATAATTTGCTGCGATTGTAATTCAATATATTTTTTTGTTTGCAACCCAGCAAACAACAGTAATAAAACAACACTTGCTATCAAGACTTTTCGTTTTTTCTGAATGGAATAACTGCAGATGGCTATCAGCAAGGCATACAATACCCAGGTACTGAATACCGAAGCATAAATGGGCTCCCACACCGAAAACGGTAACGCATCAAAATACAAGATGGCATTGTTCATGATGCGTACCAGCCAACCCAATATCATGCCCAACCCATTTGCCAACAATGGAATCCAAGACAGTATCAACAATAAAATTTCACCAAATAAAATAATGGTTGACAAGGGTACTGCCAACATATTGGTCAACAAAAAAAGATTCGGAAACTGGTGAAAATAATAAATACAAATAGGGAATGCCCCCATCTGCGCCGCCAATGTAACGCTCATCATCTCCCAAATTTTTCTCATCCAACCATATCGAAAATAACAAGCCCTGAAGATATGTTTTTGCAACAACACAATGCCCAACACTGCCAAGTAGCTAAGTTGAAAACCCACATCCCATAAAAAATAAGGATTGTAACAGAGCAGGATAAACGCAGAAGCCGCCAGCGAATTGTAAATGGCAGATTGCTTAAAATAGTATTTTCCCAACACAATCACCGTAAACATCACTGCACTGCGCAATACGGAGGCAGAACCTCCGGTTAGCAATGCAAACAGCCACAAACTCCCCATTAATAAAACTGCTTTTACATGCCTCGATTTTTTTAATCCCGGGGTGCGATTAAACAACCACGACAGTACCACAAAAATGAGCCCGAGGTGTAAGCCAGAGATGGCAATGATGTGCACCACACCAGTATTGCTATACGCCTGCACCAGATCTTTGTCGAGGTCTTCTTTGTACCCTATCAATAAGGCTTCTGCAATACCTAACTCTTTATGTTCATTGGGTATGTACTTCTTTAAATTATTTAAAACGCTGGCTCTCGCATCAAATAAAAACTGCCGAAATGGTTCAATAGATGATTGTTTTAGCGGCAGCCAATGTTCATTTTTTAAAAACAACTGATGGTACAACAATTGAAAAGCTGCATACCGTTTATAATCGAACGCTCCGGGGTTACCACTATTACTAATGGCCTGCAGTGGTCGTTTTACCAAAATCAGGTCTCCGTATTTCAAAACTGGGGGCAGACTGTCTTTAGAAAAATACAATAAAATATTGCCTGCTACTTTGTGTTGTTTTTCACCATTCAATACCCATGTCACCGTGGCTTCTGCTTTGTACGATTTTTTTTTGGTTACGAGTGGTTCATTGATCCGAATTATGAAAACGCTGCTGTCTTGCACAAAATGGCCATACCAGTGGCTGCTATGGCGAAGGTCTTTTTGCCAGCATACATACATCGCGAAACAAAGCACTACCATGCTCAACAATAATCCTTGCAATTTGCGTAGGTAGTACAAGGACCCCAACGAAAAAAAATAAGTACAGGTAAAAGCCAACAAAAAACTAAGCAGAGAAAGTCCGATAAAGCCTATCCAACATTGTAGATACCACTGCAACACCATACCCGCCATCAGGGGAATTAACAAACGAAGGAGTGGTGCTTTTTTCCAAATGGGAATTTGCGGTAGGTGCGGGATCATGTTTCAAAATAACCATCCCGTTTGTTGTTTGTACCGTGATTTTTACGGTAAATCGGGGTGTTTTATCCCAAGCAACTGGTAAAATTCAGTGCTTTGTAATTCCTTTACTTCACCGGGGGCTAAACTGCCCAACTGTAAATCGCTGATGTTTAATCGCACCAAACGCAAACAACGATGCCTTGCGGCCAATACCATTTTGCGCACCTGTCGGTACTTGCCTTCTATCAGTGTAATCAGCAACCAAGTGTGTGGATAGGTCATCCGATGGTCATAGGCGTGTGGATACAATATAAAAGGATCGGGGATGATCTCTACCGAAACAGGCGTGGCTTTATAGGTTTCGCCATTTTTAATTTTGATGGGAATGCCGGCTCTCAACAATGCCAAAGTCTCATCACTCACTTTATTTTGTACCATCACTAGGTAACTGCGAGGGTGGGGCTTTTCGGCCAAAAACAACAATCGAGTAACTCGTTTATCGGTGGTCAAAATCAGCAATCCTTCAGAGTCTAAATCGAGTCTACCCACTGCATGTGTTCCGGCTGGAAAATCAAATGTTATATCGCCCAACAAACCCACATCGTGTGTACTCACAAATTGAGAAACCATGTTGCGTGGTTTGTGGAGGAGGAAGTATCGGTGCATGCTGTTGATTAGCTATTGCTGTAAATATAAAACTCCGGCATTAATTAGCCGGAGTTAAAAATATGGAAATCTAATAAGTAAATATTTTGTTTTAT
>JBBSDF010000035.1:0-38138 GCA_038249665.1 Chitinophagales bacterium | reverse complement strand
CATGACACAACAAGTTATCGGAAAATACAGGTGGACTATTTGTGCCATGGTTTTTTTTGCAACAACCATTAACTACCTCGATAGGGCCGTTATCAGTATTTTAAAATCAGATTTAACCAAACAGTTTAATTGGACCGAAACTGATTATGCAAACATTGTAATTGCTTTTCAGGTTTGTTACGCCATTGGTTTTTTAGGGGCGGGCAGATTGATCGATAAATTGGGGACCAAAATTGGTTACGCATTGGCCACAGCACTTTGGAGCGTCGCTGCCATCGGGCATGGATTTGTAACAAGCACGGTTGGGTTTTTTGTGGCCCGTGGTGCTTTGGGAATTACGGAATCAGGCAATTTTCCTGCGGCTATTAAAACCGTGGCTGAATGGTTTCCAAAAAAAGAAAGAGCATTTGCCACAGGCATTTTTAATTCTGGTGCCAACATCGGGGCCATTCTTGCCCCGCTAACTGTACCGCTGATAGCGCAGGAATTTGGTTGGAAGTGGGCATTTATTTTAACAGGGCTCGTCGGTTTTATCTGGTTAATTTTTTGGTTCGCTTTATATGAAGTGCCTAATAAGCATAAAAAATTATCGAAGGCAGAATTTGATTACATTCACAGCGACCCCGAAGAAGCTAAAGATGAAGAAGGAAATGAAAAGAAAATTCCGTGGACCAAATTATTAACGTACCGCCAAACCTGGGCCTTTGCATTAGGTAAATTTTTCACAGATCCAGTATGGTGGTTTTATCTTTTTTGGTTGCCCGATTTTTTAGAGAAGCAATATGGTTTGTTGGGTACTGCAAAATCATTGCCTTTAGCCTTGGCATATACCTTATCAACCATTGGAAGTGTATTTGGCGGATGGCTGCCTATGTGGTTCATAAAAAAGGGATGGCCTGTATTTAGAGCCCGTAAAACGTCTATGTTCATTTTCGCCATTGCCATTTTACCGGTGGTATCTGCGCAATATCTTGGAAGAATTGATATGTGGCTGGCAGTTGTTGTTATTGGCTTTGCTATGGGTATGCACCAGGCATGGAGTTCAAATATTTTTACTACGGTTAGTGATATGTTTCCTAAAAGTGCCACAGCTTCCGTTACCGGTATTGGTGGAATGTTCGGTGCCATTGGGGGCATTCTTATTGCTAAAAGCGCCGGGGCGTTATTTGATCATTATAAATCAATCGGAGATAAAGAAACCGGTTACCTCATCATGTTTATCATTTGTGGTGTGGTTTACCTGCTAGCTTGGCTAATCATGCATTTGCTGGTGCCGAAATTAAAAAGTATTGAGTACTGATAGGTTTAATGAAGGTCCGATAAAATGAAGATATTGGTAGATCCGCTATTAATTGAGCCAAACAGTGTGATAGAAAATACAAGCCATAGCGGTAGTGAATGTCAAATAAAAAAAATAATTATATGCGGACAAGCTTAAAAGGTGCAATACTATTTATATTTTCAATCTGCGTGCAAACGCAATTTGTATCGGGTCAAACGAAACTCAGGATTACAATACAAAACAGTTCAAATGAAATTTTTCGTGAACAGGTAATTAGTATTCCATGGAAACATATTATCACCAAATCCCCTTTGATTGATTCGACTAATTTTGTTGTTATTGATGTAGTAACAAAAAAAGAAATACCTTTTCAATTGGAATATGCCGGTAAATCTGCCATTCAGAATTTGCTGATTCAGGCAGATGTTAAACCCAAAGCTGTTCTTAAAATAAACATTCAGAAAGGGCAACCCACAAATGTTGTTTCCAAAACATTTTGTCGTTATGTACCCGAACGTAAAGATGATTTTGCCTGGGAAAATGACAAAATAGCTTTTAGAATGTATGGCAAAGCGCTTGAAGGGACAAACGAAGATGCTTATGGAATTGATGTATGGGTTAAACGTACAACTAAATTAGTATTAAATGAACGATACAAACGGGGAGAATACCATATTGATCATGGAGACGGAATGGATTATTATCATGTAGGTCATTCTTTGGGTGCAGGTAATATGGCGCCTTATGTAAATGATTCTATATGGTATTCAAAAAATTATGAGCAATGGAGAGTGCTGGATAACGGTCCCTTGCGTTCTTCTTTTAAACTATCTTATAGCGAATGGGATGTAGCTGGAAGGGCGGTAAAAGTAACAAAAACAATTTCATTGGATGCAGGTTCGCAATTAAACAGGATTGAAGTAAATTATAGTATAAATGGGAGCGATTCTCTACCCGTTGTAGCAGGTATTGTTAAAAGAAAGCAAAAGGGATTGATGATCCTGGATGAGCAAAAGGGTATCATGGCTTATTGGGAGCCTGCATATGGTGACCAGGGTATTACCGGTACAGGATGCATATTTTTTGACCCGGTTGTAAAAATGAAAGTATCCAATGAACAGCTACTCACACAATTGCTGCTGCCAAATAACAGTCCTATATTTTATTATACAGGAGCGGCCTGGAGCAAAGCAACAATTATTAAAAATGCGGAAGAATGGTTCTCGTATCTCAGGCACTTTAAGGCTAAAATAATTAACCCTTTAAAAATAATAGTAGAATGATAAGATTTGATTTGAAGAACTTATTGAGAATAAGTTCCTCCAGGGATTTAATAATTAGATCACATAATTTATCCCCCCTTTTATCTATTATAACAAGGGTGACCTGCAGTGACTCGTAAAAAAACATTGTGATAAAGAAAATACTGGTTTATTTCGAAGCAAAGGTTAGGGCACCGGCGAATGGACAACAGGGCGCAAACAAATTACCGGTAGTTATTGATAATGAAGGTATGCAATGGACAAACAATGATATTTGCAATTGGCGTACTGGGTTCTGGCCGGGTGATGAATGATGCATTTTTATTGCACTCAATAGTTAACAAGCCGGGTAGCAATGCTTAAGTAAAGAAATCAATAAACTAAGTTAACTAAATCTATTTCGATGAATAATAATGTAAACAACGATTTTTCTTTAAAAGGAAAAGTGATAATAGTAACAGGAGGCACGGGCATACTTGGCTATGCTTTTATAAAAGCATTATCCAATGCAGGAGCAATTGTGGGAGTAATGGGCAGGAATGAAGCGAAAGCAAAGGAACGGGTAAAAGAAATAAATGATGCAGGTCGTGAAGCCATTGCTTTGATAGCCGATGTATTGATTGAAGAACAACTGACAGGATGTAGAAAACAGGTGTTGGATAAGTTTGGAAGAATTGATGGATTGGTTAATGCAGCCGGTGGCAATATGCCCGAAGCGGTGTTGCAACCTGAAGCTGATATTTTTTCTATTAATATTGACGGCATGAAGAAAGCCATGGATGTAAACTTGTGGGGAACCGTTTTGCCGACACTAATTTTTGGAAAATCTATTGCTGAAAACGGTGGTGGCGCAATTGTAAATATTTCATCAGTAAGTGCCGAAAGAACATTGACAAAAGTACTTGGCTACAGTATGGGAAAAGCAGCGGTGGAATCATTCACTAAATGGTTTGCGGTAGAAATGGCTAATAGATACGGCGATAAAATAAGAATGAATGCTATTGTGCCAGGGTTTTTTATTACAGAACAAAACAAACTATTATTAACAGACGGCAACGGCGGGCTTACGCAGCGTGGTGAATCTGTTATTAAGCAAACACCGTTTAAAAGATTTGGCGAACCAACTGAATTGGGTGGTGCATTAGTTTGGCTAATGAGTGATGATGCCACATTTGTAACAGGCACTACCATAAAAGTTGATGGGGGCTTTAGCGCATTTAGCGGTGTATAATAAAAACTAAAATGAAGATTGAAAAAGCATATCAGATGACACAAACCATGCGTTGGTATGGCCCCAATGATCCGGTGAGTTTAAGCGATATTAAACAGGCAGGCTGTAGTGGTGTGGTTACAGCACTACACCACATCGGCAATGGCGAGGTTTGGACAATAGCTGAAATTGAAAAAAGAAAATTCATTATTGAAGCGGCAGGTTTAACATGGGATGTGGTAGAAAGTGTACCCGTTCATGAAGATATAAAAACACAATTTGGTGACTTTGAAACTTACATCGAAAACTATAAAGAGTCTATAAAAAGTTTAAGCAGTTGCGGTATAAATATTGTCACGTATAATTTTATGCCAGTGATGGATTGGACAAGAACTAGCCTTGCTTATCCAATGCCTGATGGGTCCTTAGCATTGTTATTTGAAAATGCTGCATTCATTGCTTTTGATATGTTCATTTTAAAAAGAAAAGCTGCTGAGCAAGATTATACAGCCGAACAAAAGGAAAGAGCCCAAGCAAGATTTGAAAGCATGAGCGATGCTGATAAATTATTATTGGAGCAAAACATCATTAAAGGATTACCCGGTAGTGAAGAAAGTTTTACAGTAGAAAAATTTCAGCAGGCGTTGGATAAGTACGAAGGTATTGATGAGAAAAAATTAAGAAGCCATTTAATTCATTTTTTGCAACAAATTATTCCCGTTGCAGATGAATGTAATGTAAAGATGGTTATTCATCCTGACGATCCTCCTTATCCCATTTTAGGATTGCCAAGAGTGGTAAGTACTGCTGCCGATATTGAAGCATTAACAGCTACAGTGCCATCTTTAAACAATGGCTTGTGTTTTTGCACCGGTTCGTTTGGCGTAAGAGCTGACAACGATTTGCCGGCAATGGTAAAACAATTTGGAGATAGAATTAATTTTTTGCATTTACGAAGTACTAAAAGAAATGAATGGGGAGATTTTTATGAAGACAACCATCTGGAAGGTGATGTGGATATGTACAATGTTGTTAAAAATATTGTGGCAATAATGCAACAAAGAAATATTTCTATACCCATGCGGCCCGACCATGGCCACCAAATGCTGGATGATTTAAAAAAGAAAACAAACCCTGGCTATAGTGCTGTAGGTAGGTTAAGAGGATTGGCAGAATTGCGTGGGTTGGAAATGGGAATTGTAAAATCACTTGATCAATAATTAATGAAAAAGTTTTTAGACGATAATTTTTTGCTGGAATCAAATAGTGCTGAAAAGCTATACCATGGTTATGCAAAGGAGATGCCCATCATTGATTATCATAATCATTTATCGCCGCAGCTAATTGCAGTGGATGCAAATTTTGAAAATATTACAGCTGCCTGGTTGCACGGCGATCATTATAAATGGCGGGCTATGCGTGCCAATGGAATAAATGAAAAGTTTTGTACCGGTAATGCATCTGACTGGGAGAAGTTTGAACAATGGGCAGCCACAGTGCCATATACCATGCGAAACCCTCTTTACCACTGGACACATTTGGAACTACAAAGGTATTTTGATATCGAGGAACAACTCTCGCCTGCTACTGCCAGGAAAATTTATGAAGAATGTACCGAAAAATTGGAAAGCAAAGATTGGAGTGTTCGTAACCTGCTTCGCAAAATGAATGTGGCGTATGTAGGCACAACAGACGACCCGTTGGATGATTTAGCGGCTCATCAAAAAATTAAAAAAGATGAGTTTGAAATTAAAGTGAATCCTTCCTTTAGGCCAGACAAGGCTATGAATATTGATAGTGTTCTTTTATTTAACGAATATGTTACCCGGCTTGAAGTGGTAGTTGGTAAAACGATCACTGGCTTTGATGATTACATTGCTGCCATAAAAAGCAGACACGATTATTTTGCCGCAAATGGTTGCACGGTTTCAGACCACGGCATGGAAGAAATGTATGTCGAAGATTATACGGAGCAGCAATTAAAAAACATATTTGAAAATGTTCGTAAAGGAAATAATCCAGACAAAAAGGATGCTGTAAAATTCAAATCGGCTATGCTGGTTTATTTTGCAGAATGGGGTTTTGAAAAAAATTGGGTACAGCAATACCATGTGGGTCCAATTCGCAATAACAATGAAAGAATGTTTGAT
This sequence comes from Chitinophagales bacterium, assembly GCA_038249665.1. Lineage (GTDB taxonomy): Bacteria > Bacteroidota > Bacteroidia > Chitinophagales > Chitinophagaceae > Ferruginibacter. The sequence continues at coordinate 32,234 of JBBSDF010000035.1, read as the reverse complement.
ATAATGGGAGCAGATACCGGTTGGGACTCAATTGGAGGTTCTGTAAATATTAAAGCGATTGCCAAATTTTTAAACAGGCTTGATAAAAATAATAAACTGGCAAAAACAATTTTATATAGCATTAACCCGGCAGACAATGATATGTTAGCCACGATGGCTGGCAATTTCAATGATGGGAGTTTTCCCGGTAAAGTTCAGTTGGGTGCTGCCTGGTGGTTTAATGACCAGCAGGACGGTATTATTCAGCACCTGAAATCTGTCAGCAATATGGGATTACTCAGCCGTTTTGTTGGAATGCTTACTGATTCAAGAAGCTTTCTTTCTTTTCCCCGTCACGAATATTTTAGAAGGATTTTATGTAACCTACTGGGCAGTGAAATGGAAAACGGGCAACTACCCAATGATGAAAAATGGATTGGTAGTATGGTACAGAATATTTGCTGTAACAATGCAAAAAAATATTTTAATTTATGAAGAAGATTTTTTGCTTTGGTGAAATTTTATTGCGCTTTTCTCCTACAAGTGGAAGTGAAAGTTTTGACCAAAATTTAATGCCTGTTTATGTAGGAGGTGCCGAATTAAATGCCGCTCATGCTTTAGCCTTATGGAAGTTACCGGTTAAGTTTTGCACTGCTATGCCTGATAATTTTTTATCGGCGAGCATTAAAAATTATTTAGAACATAAAAAGATAGATACTTCTGCCATTGTTCATAGCGGCGAAAGATTGGGTTTATATTATTTGGAACAGGGAAAGGATATGAAAAATACCGGAGTAGTTTTTGACAGGGCCGGCTCTTCTTTTTCAGAGCTTACGCCTGGCACTATCAAGTGGCATGAAGTATTTAAAGAGGTAAGCTGGTTTCATTTTAGCGCAATAGCTGCGTCACTAACCATCAATGCTGCTGCTGTTTGTTTGGAAGCTTTAGAAGCTGCCAATGACCTGGGCATAACTATTTCTGTTGATTTAAATTACAGAGAAAAATTATGGAAATATGGAAAAAAGCCTGTTGACATAATGCCTGAGCTGGTAAAATATTGTGATGTAGTGATGGGAAATATTTGGGCAGTAGAAAGTTTATTAGGTTTAGCATCGCCTATTAATGAGAGCATGGATAAATTAGAAAATGAGCTCATTGAGGCAGCAGCAAAAAGTATGAAAGCCATACACTTAACTTATCCAAAAGTGCAAACAATAGCATTCACCTATAGACTACAAGACAAATATTTTGCAGTAATTGGGAATGACATTGAAACGAGGATTTCAAAAACATTTCAATTAGCCGATGTAATAGATAAAGTAGGGAGTGGCGATTGTTTTATGGCAGGTTTAATTTATGGGTTATACAACAGCCATTCGTTACAACAGGTTGTTGATTTTGCAGCTGCAGCAGCAGTGGGCAAGCTTTATGAAAAAGGAGACACTACAAAACAAGCCATTGAAGAAATAAATAAAAAAATATCATAAACAATATGCTGGTTTGGCTATTAATAAATTTATCTTTTGCAAATGAACAATACAAGTAAGGTAACCAATGTAATTATTAAACAGGGCGTATTGCCGCTTTACTATAACGCTGATGAAGCAATAAGTATAGAAGTATTAAAAGCTATTTATAAAGCCGGAATAAGAGCCGTAGAATATACGCATCGTGGCGAACCGGCATTTAATAATTTTAAAGAAATGGTAGAAGTAAGAGATGCAGAAATGTCTGATCTATTACTCGGCATAGGCACCATTAAAAATTTAAAACAAGCAGAAGATTATATTAATGCAGGTGCAGATTTTTTAATAAGCCCTGGTTTTGTACCCGATGTAGCTGCACATTGCGTTGCTAATAATATTTTTTATGCCCCAGGTTGTATGACGCCTACTGAAATTATTGCGGCAGAAAATGCAGGAGTAACATTCATAAAATTATTTCCAGGTAATATGCTGGGGCCTGAATTTGTATCAGCCATTAAAGATATTTTTCCAAAACTTTTGTTTATGCCTACCGGTGGTGTAGATACAACAAAAGAAAATATTAAAAGCTGGTTTAAAGCTGGTGTTTGTGCCGTAGGAATGGGCAGCAAACTTATCAGTAAAAAATTGATGGAAGCTAAAGATTACGCAACCATTGAAAGTGAAACAAAGAAAGTATTAGAAATAGTTTCATCAATAAGAAAATAAGCGAGCTTTTATAAGATATAAAAAAATGAATCAAAAGCCAACATTAAAGACTTTATTAATATCGAAAACAAAAAATCTTTACTTACGAAATTCATAAGGGTAAAGGAGGTGCTATTGTATAATGAGACTGTAAATTAGATTGTTCAAAAGCCTTTCTAATCCTTTTCAATCATTCCCTAACCCAAACGGAATTTTCAAACCCCTCCCTTACCTCTCCCTAATTTTTTCATTTTGAAAAAAGTTGAAATTGGCACTTTTTATTCTTTAATTTGGTTTACTTGTTATTCCTATATTTTGTTTACAACTTCTATTCTTACCCCTTTTAAATCTGAGTTTCCATTCTAATAAATCAAACTTTCCTAAAACTAAACAAACCGGAATTGTTTGACCTAATAAAGCATAGTTTGGAACAAACTAGCACAATCCTTCCAAAACGGGAAAGTGATGAATTCCGCTGATGTACGTTTGTAAAAAATACAAATGGCAATTATGAAAACTATCAAAGTACAAGCATTCGAAGAACCGATAAGTTTCTTTTCAGAAGTAGCAGACTTTCCCCTTCCATGTTTAATTTATTAAATTGATAATCAATATTTTGTATCTTAGTAAAACGAAAATGAAAGAAAAAGTAATTTCCATTGAAAGCCGAATTAATAGCAATCAAAAGCTTAACCTGGATGCCAGTAAGCAACTCATCAACGTAAATGGCAATTCATATACAGATGAAGAAGTTTTAAAAATTAGGGGTTACCTGTATCAACTCGCTGAAATTGAATGCAGGTATTTTAAAGAATGGCAGGCAACAATCAACGACAACGTAATATCAATAAATAACAACTACGATAATTCAGAAAAAAGCATTCCTTTATATCCGGGTGAGCACAGACGAACAGGCTGATAAAGGATATTCTTTAAGACACCAGGTAGAAAGGTTAAGGACTTACTGCCAGTTTCAAAATATTGAAGTACTTGGGCTTTTTAAAGATGACCATTCCGCTAAGTCGTTTAAACGTCCTGCATTTCAAGAACTTTTAGCCAAGCTGAAAAAAGGTAAGCATTCAGCTAATCTGCTGCTGTTTACAAAATGGGACAGGTTCAGTCGCAATGCTGCCGATGCATACGGTATGATAAGAATATTGGACAATCACGGCTTAGATCCACAAGCAATGGAGCCACCGCTAGACCTCAACGTTCCTGAAAACAAAATTATGCTGGCATTTTACCTTGCCGCACCCGAAGTGGAAAATGACCGAAGAGCATTGAATGTATTGGTTGGTATGCGCAGGGCGAAGAAAGAAGGAAGGAAGATGGATTACCTCCGGCGCCCAAAGGATAAAAGAATATAAGAATTGACAACAGGCCTACCATTGTACCAGATGAAAATGCAAAACATGTAGAATGGATTTTCAACGAGATCAACAAAGCTGTGTTAGCACCCGATCAAATTCGTAAGGAAGCCAATAAAAGAGATTTTATTATAAGCAGGAGTTATTTCTGGACGATGATACGCAATCCGCTTTATTGCGGAAAGCTGATTATTCGTGCATACAAGGATGAAGAAGCACATGAAGTAAATAGCATCCATGAAACCTTGATATCAGAATATCTATTCTATGATGTACAGGATATTCTGAACGGTAAAAAAAGATCAACAGTTGCCAGTAAAAAACAGAAAGAAGAATTGCACTTACGAGGATTTCTCAGTTGCACAAAATGCGGCGGCAAATTAACCGGCAGCTCATCCAAAGGAAAATACCAACGGTATTTTTATTATCACTGCCAGCCAGGATGCAAAGAGAGATTTCGTGCAGATGAAGCCAATGAAAAGGTGGTTGCAGAGTTTCAAAAAACCTCTGCAAAAAAAGAGGTATTAAATTTATATCGTATCATTTTAGAAAAAGAATTAAAGAAGACAAACAAAGAAACTTCTGAAGGAAACCAGCATTTACATGCAGAGATCAGGAAGGACCGTGAGCGGATAGAAAATGCTCAAAAACTAATGTTGGATGGTCAATTAGTTATGACTGAATATCGTTCAATAAAAAGTAAATACGAAGCGAGGATTAATGAGATAGAAACTGAAATGAACAATGCAATACCTAAACCCTCAGATTACAAACGCTATTTGGATTTTGGCTTCTCCTTTTTGCAAAATATAGACAGGACTTATGTTTCAGAAAGTACAGCTCTAAAAAATCAAATCTTTTGTTCAATATTTTCTGAGAAGTTAATTTTTGAGAAAAATGAATATCGAACTCCCACATACCACCAATCACTTTCTTTGATACTCGATACTGACAAAGCTTTGGACAAAAATGACAAAGGACAAAATTCCCATCTGGGAAGTTTGTCCTCGATTGTGGTCCCGCCAAGAATCGAACTTGGATCTAAAGTTTAGGAAACTTCTATTCTATCCATTGAACTACGGGACCATTCCGAATGGGCTTCTGTTAAAAAGCCGTTTTGGGATGGCAAAAGTAAGTTTTTATACCATTTGTCGGAACAATATTTACATTTTTTACTCCGAATGAGGGTTGTCAACATTCTACTTTGCCGCTGTAGCTGCTTGTGTTATCTTTGCGCCCTAATTTTTTTGTTATGAAGTGGATGAATACCATTATTAAATATCGCTTGTGGCTGGGAATCGGCTTACTGGCCATCGCAGTTTTTGTAAACTATCAAACCAGTTTCTGGCCATCCTTTATTTTGTATCTAATTGGGGCGGTGTTGGTACTGGGCCATTTTTTGTTCGGCCCCATGCGCCTCATTCAATCTTATATGGAAGAGGGCGATATGGAAGGCGCTAAAAAAATTGTAGACGGTATCACCTTCCCCGGCTTACTCATCAAGCCCATGCGCTCTGTATATTATACCCTAAAAGGCAACCTGGCCATGGTAGATTCAAAATTTGATGAGGCGGAAATGCACATGAAAAAGAGTTTATCACTCGGTGGCGGGGCCCTCACCAAACAAGCCGAAGGACCCAATAAATTACAATTGGGTATGTTGGCCATGCAAAAAGGGAATATGAAAGAAGGGGAGTCTTACATCCGCCAGGCCATTCGCGCCGGGTTACCCGATAATGAAAACAACGCAGCGGCTTACCTGCAACTCTGTTCTATTATGATGAACAAAAGAGAGTTCCGTGCTGCCAAACAATATTTCAACAAGGCAAAAGGTTTCAAACCTACCACACCTCAAATCGTTGACCAGATCAAACAAATTGAAAAATACATTACCCGTATGCCGGGATAATCAGCTATCCTGATGATGTAACACAAAAGCGGCCGTCCTTACAGACGGCTGCTTTTTATTTTTATTTTCTACTAAATTTAAAAAATCTTCTCTACTGCCTTAAAACGAAAATCAAAAATGGTTTGTAATTGTTTTTTTACAAACACAGTATTGGCGATATCACCCAAAAACCAGAAAGGCATTTTGTAATGCACAATGTCTGTCATCTCTACGCCACCCGCCACTTCCTTAAAATGATGCTGGTGGTGCCACATGCTGTAAGGGCCGAAACGTTGTTCATCTACAAAATATTTGTGCTGTTCTACATGCGTGATCTCCGTCATCCAATACAGCGGAATACCCAACACCGGACTCACTTTGTATTCGATGATTTGCCCGGCATACATCTTTTCACCATGATATTTCGATACGATGTTGAATCCAAGATTTTTTGGGGTTATTTCTGCTAAATTGGCTGGACTGCTAAAAAAATCCCATGCTTTCTCCAGCGAAATGGGCAACACCTGCACTGTTTTTAAACTATATACCTTGCTCATGATCTTATTTTAGACCTTATAACAGATTGCAGACTGTTTTGTTAATGGTTCAGCCGTTTTTTCGCTCTGAGGATACATCAAAACAGGTGGCAGGACGATTTTTTTGGAAAGGATGTCGTACAATCTTCAGCACTTACAACTTCAAATTGAGTGAAATGAGAACTAAACTGTAAGTTTGCCAGCTTACTTTAACAGCCGCATTTTATCAGTAATACCTTTCAATACAATCTTTACATATGCAGTCTTACAAAGAGAATCTTTTACAAAAATTCACCGCTACATACAACCAACTCAACCCGCAGCAACGCATAGCTGTAGATACCATCGAAGGTCCGGTGATGGTGATTGCTGGCCCTGGTACGGGCAAAACACAGATACTGGCTGCCAGAATTGGAAAGATACTATTGGATACCGACGCTTTGCCGGAAAATATTCTGTGCCTCACCTACACCGATGCAGGCGCCATCGCCATGCGCAGAAGATTGCAGCAGTTTATTGGTGCCGATGCCTATAAAGTAAATATTTACACCTTTCATGCTTTTTGTAATGATGTGATCCAGGATAATTTATCGTTGTTTGAAAAAAGCACATTGGATGCTATTTCTGAATTAGAAAGCGTTCAATTATTTAAACAATTGATCGATCAGTTTCCCAAAAACAATCCCCTCAAAAGATACAGGGGCGATGTTTATTTTGAGATCAGTAACCTGCGTAAATTGTTTTCTTCTATGAAAAGAGAAGGATGGACGCCTGAATTTATTATTCAGAAAATTGATGAATACATCAGCACCCTCTCCACCAGAGATGAGTTTGTGTACAAACGAAAATACAAGCAGTTCAATGCAGGCGATTTAAAAGAAGATAAAATAAAAGAAGAAACAGAAAGGGTTGAAAAACTAAAAGCGGCCGTAAAAGAATTTGACCACTATCAACAACTGATGCGGGAACGCAACCGGTACGATTTTGATGATATGATCAACTGGGTGATTCGGGTGTTCGAAGAAAACAATGCGCTTTTATCCGATTACCAGGAAAAATTTCAATATATACTGGTAGATGAATTTCAGGATACTAGCGGAACGCAAAACCGCTTGGTACAACTCCTGGTGAATTATTGGGATGTACCCAATGTATTTGTAGTTGGCGACGATGACCAAAGTATTTATCGTTTTCAGGGAGCGAATGTAGAAAACATGTTGGGCTTTGCCAGTCGCTATGCAGATACACTCAAAACCGTAGTACTCACCAGCAATTACAGAAGTACTCAACCCATTTTAGATATTTCTAAAACACTCATCAATAAAAATGAAGAACGCCTGGTAAAGCAAATAGAAGGATTGAGCAAAGAGTTGATTGCCTCCAATGGAAAAATCATGCACCTCACACACCTGCCTTTGCTGATAGAATACAATAGTATTCGCGAAGAAATGGCGGGGATTACCAATGATATTTACGAGCGTTTGCAGGAAGGTGTTCCGCCGGGTAAAATAGCCGTTATCTATAAAGAAAATAAATACGGATCTGAACTGGCGCATTATTTTAGGCTGAAAGGCATTCCTGTGTACAGTAAACGCAGCATCAATTTGCTGGAACAACCCTTTATTAAAAAACTATTGAGTCTGTTGCGATACCTATACGCAGAACATGATACACCCTATGGAGGCGATGCCGCTTTGTTCGAAATATTGCATTACGATTTTTATCAAATTCCCCCTATTGAAATAGCCAAGCTAACAGTAGCCGTAAACGCAGAAAAATACAGTGGCAAACAAACTTCTATCAGAAGAATGTTGAACGACAAAGCCAATGAGCCTGCAAAAACATTGTTTGATACCGGAATACATCCGGGGTTAAAGAAAATGAATGCCATCCTCGAACAATTGATTGCTGACGTACCCAATGTTACGTTACAGCAATTATTTGAAAATGTGATACAGAATGGAGCGGTACTGACGTATATCATGCAACATCCCGAAAAAATTGCTTTGATGCAAATGCTCACTGCGCTCTTCGATTTCATCAAAGACGAAACCAGCCGAAACCCATTTTTGCAATTAGCAGGATTGATAGACATCATCGATTTAATGAAAAAAGAAGAGCTACCGCTGCCCATGCAGTTAGTAGCTGGTAGCGACAAAGGCGTAAACTTACTAACCGCACATGGCAGTAAAGGATTGGAATATGAGTATGTATTTTTTGCTGGCGTAAATGCATCAGGCTGGGAGAAAAAGCGCAAACCAGGCGGAGGATACAAACTGCCCGATACCATGTTTTCATCTCTACCCGCATCATCAGAAGAAGAAGAGTTGCGCCGTTTATTTTACGTAGCACTCACCCGCGCAGAACAATACTTGATGATCTCATACGCCCGATATAAAAATGACGGAAAGGAAATGGAACCGTCTATGTTCATTGCAGAAATTATGGAGGAGCACGATCTTGAATTGAACAGGATCAACATGTCGGAAGAAGTGTTGCTCGAGTACCAACTTTTACAGTTTATTGCACAAGCCCCAGAAATAGCGCAAGCGGAAGATGATTTTATATCGCCCTTGCTCGAAAAATTTGTGATGAACGTAACAGCACTCAACAGTTATTTAAAATGTCCCCTTGGATTTTACTACCAAAATCTTATTCGCATACCATCAGGTAAAAATGAAGCAACCGAGTTTGGAAGTGCCATTCACCATGCCCTGGAAAAATTATTCAAAACCATGCAGGATGGTGGCCATGAAACTTTCCCGCCAAAAGCAGCCATGGTTGAACATTTTAAATGGTATTTAAATAAACACCGCGAAAATTTTACAAAAGAGGCTTTTGCCCGAAGATTGGAATATGGCGAAGAAGTACTCAGCAACTATTATGATACGTACATCCACCAATGGAATACTGTAGTGGCGGTAGAACGCAATATTCGTGGGGTAATTGTAAACGGCGTTCCGTTAAAAGGAAAGCTAGATAAACTAGAATTTAATGGCAAGGATGTGAACGTGGTAGATTATAAAACGGGCGATATAGAAAAAGCTTTGCCTAAAATGAAAGGCCCGCACGATAAGATGCCCGATGGTGGCGACTATTGGCGGCAGGCGATTTTTTATAAAATACTGATAGATCATTATCAGCAAAAAGACTGGAAAGTGATCAGCACCGAATTTGATTTTATAGAGCCTGATAAAAAGAAGCAATATAGAAAAGAAAAAATTGTGATCAGTCCGCAAGATACCGAAACGGTGAAGCAACAAATCACTGACGTATGGACAAAAATACAGGCTAGAGATTTTTACACAGGTTGCGGCAAAGAAGATTGCCATTGGTGCAATTTTGTAAAAGACAATCTGTTACAGGTTGCGTTACACGATTTGGAAGAGGATGAATGAAAGTAGAGAAGAAAGCTTTTTTATTTTGAAAGCAGTTTCCAAATTTCACCGGCCACCAATTGGTTTCCTTTTTTCTTTCCTTTCTTAGCAATGTTTCCCGCAGGGGGCGTTGCGCACTGCGAATTGTAATCGTAAAATATGGAACGCAGCGCAATAACATACGCTGTGTTGACGCAAAACCGCGCAATAACATATCGTCTGGAATAAGAAGGAAAAAAGGTTAGATTTTATTGACGCAACGTCCCCTGCGGGAGGCATTGTTAGTAAAGGGTTGTTGAGAAGCAGGGTCACGAAAATTCGTTTTAACATGAGCGATCCATCCTTCTTTTCAAAACAAATGACTTCCACCCATCCCGATCTAATAATTATACAAACAATCCCATGAATTGTATAACATAAACGGAATGGCAACTTATAATTTTGTATAAATTAATCCCTGCTCACCATTAAATATTTGACCAACTAATCTGGACGTAATAATAATTACCAAAGTACGCCTAAGGGTATCAAGGATTGGCACAACGGTTTGTAAATATGGGGAAAGCTGATAAGGCTTTTGGTGGGTGATTCTTAGTTTATCAATTTAATTTTAAATGCGGTTTTATTATGCCCCATCAAACAACCATTACGGAAATAGGTATCTTATATGCACTTCGCGAAATGAAGAATCCCCTCACCGCAATACTGCTGTGCATAGACTTGCTGGAAAGCGACGATGGAACCAATACAGAATTTTTGCACCAAACCATCCAACAAAAAGTAGTTGAGTTAAATAGAGACATCGACGTCCTTTCTGAATATCTCACCACAGCTCAGCACACTCATTTATGAATGCTCAGCAAAGATTTAGCCTGGATTTAAACCGAAAGACCAATTACCGAAAATAATTGCCTTTATATTTTGCACCCTATTGTGATGGCCATTGCGAGCGACTCTTACTTTGTTGGAAGCAAATTTAGCTTCTTGCAACACGGTAAAATGTAAGCCCAAAAATGAATGGCAAGCTCCACTTTGATTTCTTTGATTTTCAACCCCCTTCCGATACTAACATCTTGTTTGTTTAAGAATGTTAGGAGGACAACATTTGTTTTAGCCGTTTAACGTACCTTTTTAAGATATTCAAAACAAAAAGAATATATTGCAATGGTAGTCATTGCTTCTTTTCCTTTATAACCACGGGTGTTGCGCTGATTGCTTTTACCTTAATACTACACGCTTCATGCAAAAGTTGATAAAATGCCTACCCATTTTGGTATTCATTGTTGTTCATTTCTCTTGCAACAATGCCTTAGAAACAAAGGCAGACCGTATTGCGCAGGCAAATACCTGGTACGAGCAGCAATCCTATTATACCCAAACCAAAAGAGATTCTGTATTAAAGTATGCGATGTTGATAGACAGCATTTCCAAAGACATGCCTGGTGAGTACAAAGCAATGGCGCTTTTGGGCAAAGCTCATTATAACCTTAGAAACAAAGTAGCCCTCTCTACCCAGCTTTATCAGCAAGTGTTGGAGTTACTGGTCAATTCTACTGCCGATAGTTTAAAAGGGCGGGCATACAACGGGCTCGGTATATGTTACATTAAAAAATCTGATTATTCAAATGCACTGGACAATTATTTTAAGGCACTCCGTCTGTTCGAAAAAAGTAATCATGTAGAAGGCACGGCGGGTGTATTGGCAAATATTGGAGAAGTGTATCAGTTGAAAAATGAAACGGTTTTGGCTAAGAAATACATCCTTCAATCGATGGAGCTAAATAAGGAACAGAAAAACATCGTTTCTTATTTGGATGCTGCTCAAACATTGGCGAATTTATATGGGATGAACAACCAGTTCGATAGCGCATTAGCCATTGATAAAATGGGAGTAGCGATTGCAGACTCTTTAGGATTAAACCGCAATAAATCTTCTTTCTACAATAACATGGGTAACTGTTACATGTACAGCAACCGACCAGATAGTGCCCGGTTTTTTTTTCTTGAATGTTTGCGACTGGATTCTACAGCCGGAAACCTCCCGTTTATGGTTGACAATTATCTTACCCTTGGCCAACTCTCCCTTCAGCAAAATCAAATGCTACAAGGGGAACAGTATTTTAAAAAAGCGATCACATTGGCCGACAGTATTCAGGAGTTGAACATGAAATCAACGGCTTGGAAAGGGCTTTCGACATTGTATCGACAACAAAATAACTTTGCTCAGGCTATCATTGCCAAAGATTCAGCCACTGCAGTAAAAGATAGGATCATCAACGAAAAATCGGTGAACCGTATAGCGGAATTACAGGAACTGTATGAAACCGAAAAAAAAGAGCAAACTATTTTATTGCAACAAACTAAACTATCAAAACAGCGTTTACTCCTGATAGGTAGTGTGCTGTTATTTGCTTTATTGATTTTATTGGGTTGGATGTTACATCGAAAAGATAAGCTAAAAAAGGAAAAAGAATTACAACGTCACTTGATGCAGCAAAGGGAAAAAGCGACACTTGATATTTTGATGGCAGAGGAACACGAACGCAGGCGGATTGCAGTCGAACTGCACGATGGTGTAGGACAAGTGATGATCGCGGCCTGGATGAACCTACAGGTGGTAGAGTCACAAATGGGTTCAATGGATCCTGCACAACAGCAACTGATTTCAAAGGTAACCTCCATGGTGGGCGAAGGCTGTAAAGAAGTGCGGGAAGTAAGTCATGCCATGATGCCCAATGCCCTGCTGAACAAAGGATTGGTGGGCGCTATCCGGGACTTTACCCAGCAGATAGATAAAGCAGTGATCAGCATCAACCTGCATACCGAAGGGTTAGACAGCCCCATTGATGATATGGTAGAAACCATACTTTACAGGGTAATTCAGGAATCAATCAACAATACTATTAAACATGCCAATGCCAATCAACTAGACATATCTATTCACAACAATGAAACAGGTATTTCGTTGTTGATAGAAGACAATGGGAAAGGATTCGATGTACAAAAAATGTGGCAGAACGAACGGGAAAATACCGGACTTGGGTTACAAAATATCCAAAGCCGTATTGCTTTTTTACAGGGCACCGTAGAGTGGGACAGCAGCGAAGGGAACGGTACTGTAGTGACTATATTTATACCGGCAAAATAAAAAAATGCAAACAATAAAGATTGCAATCGTAGATGACCACCAGATTATCATTGATGGACTGATTTCCTTGTTAGGAAAGTATGACCATCTTGAAATGGTAGCGTCTGCCAACAGCGCAGCGGGGATGCTGGATTTATTGGCCACCAACGAAGTTGATATTTTATTAACCGATGTGATGATGCCCGGCATGTCGGGGATGGAATTAGCCAAAGAAGTTCGACGATTGTATCCAGCTGTAAAGATCATCGCCCTTAGCATGAGTGGCCAAGCTGAAACAGTAAACAACATGATAGAAGACGCCGATATTGTTGGGTATTTGCTGAAACAAACCAATGCTGCAGAACTGGCCATGGCTATTCAAAAAGTACATGCGGGGGGTATTTATTTTCAGCAGAGCGTTTTGCAGGATTTGGAGCAGTTGAGTGTGCAGAAAAAAGCAGCCCTTGCCATCAACATCACTAACAGAGAAAAGCAACTCATTGGCTTAATAGAAAAAAATTTTTCTAACAAAGAAATTGCAAAGGCCCTCAATATTTCGTTGCTCACTGTTGAAACGCATCGCAAAAACATTCTGCGTAAAACCGGTGCCAGCAACGTGTTGTCTTTAGTGAAATGGGCCTATGAAAATAATATTTTGCAACAACCTTCTTAATTAAAAATACCCACTGGCGGGTATAGGACGGGGCTATAACGAAGATAAATTTGTGTTTATAAAAATTATCATCGTTATGAAAAAAATGATTCTATGTTTCGCCAGCATATTATGCCTGGCCCAACTTTCAAATGCCAACGACGTGTTGGTTACCAGCGTTTCGCTGATCAACCCCAGTACTGCTGGTCCATTATCGACCCACTTTAGCAATGTGCAATTTAGCATCAATTGGAAAAATAGCTGGCGAACCAGTACCAATGAGTCTAACTATGACGGCTGCTGGATTTTTGTGAAGTACCGCAAACAAAGTACATCCGTATGGTTGCAAGCAACCATCAACGCTACAGGGCAAGCAGCGCCTGTAGGCAGTACCGTACAACCAGCCACTGATGGCAAAGGGGTATTCATGTATAGGAGTGCAGACGGTATTGGTGATGTTAATTTCACAAATGCCGCTATCCGTTGGAATTACGGAGCAGACGGCGTACTAGACAATGAAAATGTAGAAATTAAAGTGTACGCAGTGGAAATGGTGTATGTTCCGCAAAGTCCATTCAACCTCGGCAATGCTTCTGCGGAAAACTTCAAATTTAGAGACGGCGCGGTTAACACCTGGTATCCTATCACCAGTGAAAACAGCATCACTTGTGGCCTGACTGCCGGGAACTTATCAGCAGCCGGTAACTTTTTAAATTCTGGTTCTATACCCGCTTCTTTTCCAAAAGGCTTTAGGGCTTTTTGGACTATGAAATATGAATTTAGCAGGCAACAGCAACTTGATTTTTTAAATACCCTGGATCAAACAAGCGCCAATTTGCGCAATAATATTGGTGCAGTTGGAAGTGTGCCTGCCATGACGGTACCGCGACCTGAAGAAGCAGCTACTGGTTTCTCTCCTCTGAATATGATGGCTTGGCTAGATTGGGCGGCCATGCGCCCGCTTACAGAATTTGAATATGAAAAAGCTTGTCGCGGTGGAAACAATACTCCATCCCCTTTAGAATTTGCCTGGGGCAATACCAGTATCTCACCTGTTTCTGGAGGGCTGAATATTGGTACAAGTACCGAGACCTGGACAAATGGGAACGCAGCTTATTCTGGAACTGGAAATGCAATTATTCGCTGCGGAGCTTTAGCCACTTCTACTTCTAACCGTACACAAGCCGGGGCTACATTTTATGGCATTATGGAAATGAGTGGTAATGCGCAAGAATTGGTGGTGTTTGCAGGTAATACCGACGGTAGAGGATATACAGGTGCACATGGTGATGGTTTGCTGAGTGCAAGTATTGAGGCAAATACGGTTGGATGGCCTTTACTTGCAAATCCAGTTGGCATAGTGGTAAGAGGCGGAGGTTTTCCTTCAACACCTACCTTTTTACAAGTGAGCAATAGAAATGTTGCCCCGGTCGATTACGCCACCGATAATGCTTTAAATGGCGGACGCGGAGCTAGAACCGGTGAATAGTTGTATCATACAAAGTGAGCGACCGGTCAATATTGGAGGGCGTGCTAAAAAAAGTTACATGAAAAAATATATTTTACTCTTATTGTACGGTTGGGTGGCTTTAACTGTAATGGCACAACCACCCAATAACAATATTTTTTATGGAGGTGCTGGTGATGGGATCCATAACGGGGCATTTGCAATAGCCACCGGCAACATCTTTTTGGGAAGTGCAGGAGATGGATTTGGCAATGCATCTAACAACAGTTTGTCGAATGCAATTTTTACAGGCGGTGCAGGAGATGGTGTTTCGTTTGTGTCCAACAATTCCCTGTTCAATACTATTTTTAGCGGAGGAGTTGGAGACGGGTTTGCCGCACAGACCAACAACGGTATTTCTAACAACATCTTTTTAGGAAGTGCGGGGGATGGCTTTTCCAAAGAGAGCAACAATATAGTTTCTAACCTTATTTTCTCAGGCAGTGTAGGGGATGGTTTTGTAAACAGCGGAAACCTTGCCTTTTCCAACAGTATTTTTAATGGAGGAGAGGGAGATGGGTGGAGTGCCGTGCTCCTTCCTTTAGGTCCGCTACCAGTTATGTTGCTATCATTTACGGCAGAAGCTGTTGGTACGTCGCACCTAATTAAATGGGTTACCACGTCGGAGATCAATACCAATCGTTTTGAGGTACAACGTTCGGCCAATGGAAGAGATTTTGTTTCTGTAGGAAATAAAACACCTATGGGTGGTTCCGGTAATGGTGCAACATACAGTTTTAATGTTTCGCAACCATGGCAAGGAAATAATTTTTACCGTTTAAAGATGGTGGATAATGATGGAACGGTGGCCTATACCAATATTGTCTTACTCAAAAATACAGCGGGTTTACAAGTGAGCGTATATCCCAATCCAACAGCGGATTGGTTGTACGTAAGCATCCCTGCATTTGCAAACAGCCAGCCTATCAATGCATCTTTGTTAGATGGAGCAGGTAAGTTGGTAGCGCAACCTTTGTTGATTGCTGGAACTAGAAACGGAATTGCGGTGAGTCATTTACCAGCAGGTGTGTACACGCTACGGTGCATCATTCAGCAACAAAATTTTGTGGTACGATTTATAAAGCAGCGGTAGCTGTACGTTTTTTTCATAAAGGATGGTAATCCGATGAGGGTGGTCTGAAAGGACTGCCCTTTTTTTATATGTGCCATTGGCAGCAGACTTAACACTATTTTTTTCGCGATCTACAACAGTTGTCTTATTTTTAAATTGTATTCGTTTTGTTCATGTTTAAAATGTGGGTATGATTTACAAAACATCACTAGATAATTTGGCGAAGGCCATCAGCACTGGCATCAGCATACTTTTTACTGCCATTTTATACGGGCATTTTGTAAGTATCAAAGAAATTGGATTATTTATTCCCATTTTATTAGCTATAGTATTGGGCGGCAGTTATTTACTCGCATTTTTATACAGACCATTGCATTACGAATTGCGCGGTGATATATTAATTGTACACCGATTGCTGAATGATGTGATCATTCAGCGTGTTACCATACAATCTGTAGAACTTATTGCAAAAGAACAGTTGAGCTCAACTGTTCGGGTGTTCGGCGTAGGAGGATTGTTTGGTTATTTCGGCAAATTTTCTAACAAACAAATGGGCAGTATGCAATGGTATGCTACCCGCCGCGATAAAACTGTTTTAATAAAAACTATAGCGGGCAAAAAAATCATTGTAACACCCGATGAGGCAACAGCATTCGTAAATTATTTTCAGCAGTCCTTGCATCAATAAACCATGTTGTCATCCTAAACAATTGCTGTTGATAGCCAATTCATGTTATTGGCCAGCAGTTGTTCTACTATGCTACATTGTTGTGTCACTCACTTGTACTGTATATCTTTTTTCAACAGCATCCTGCAAAATTTTACATTCAGTAAATAGAGAATTTGCGTTGAGTCACTTAACTCATAAAATAGCAAAATCTAGATAGAGTATTATGGCTGGATGCTCAATTGTTTTTTACTTTCTACTCATCCATCAATAACTACACACTTATTCGGCCCATGGTAAAGGCAGAATTTCTTTCTAAATGTTTTGTAACATTCATCTATAACAAACCCCATCGGGGTGATATTATTGTAAAAATTCAACGGATGCTGTATTCGGCCCTGTAGCGGTCGCATCTATTTTTGCAGGCATTGTAAATAGGGATGAATATTTTTTATAATGCCACCCCGATGGGGTTCTAGCCTACTATTTTATAACTGGTTCTAAAAGAGTTTTTTACGTTTATGTCAACCCGACGGGGTTCAATCTCACGTTAAAGCGGTACGGTATTTTTCAACTGCTCCTTTTTTAGACCATCAAATCAATGGAATCTCAGGAGCTGTTAATGCTACCATGTATTTTATTTACCATCGTTTATTTTTGTGGTACTAATGAATCCTATTTGAATTTGATACACAACGCTCTATTTTTACCGCACTTTTAGGGAAGGTAAATGAAGCTTTGGTAGCCATTGTTGCGACTATTTGTTATAGGGTAGTTAATGGATTTCTTCTAGACTGGTGTGTCATTTTAACTGCCACACTAAATTTACTGGTGCTGTTGCGCTATAAAAATATCAACAGTGCTTTCATAATGTTGGACGGTGCTTTGCTGAAGTATTTGTTATTGACGGTTTAGTTCATCAATATGGATTTGGATATTTACGACTGTCAAACTAAAAATGTCCATCACAGATTTTTTTATTTTAGCCAATCAATCTTTTATTATGAGATTACAAAGATTGTACTAATTTGGAACCATTTGCTACGGCTTTGTAACAGTTTATGCTGGATACGAGCATTGGCAAAAATACCAATCAACTATTCACCGTCATTATGGCCATCAATCATTTGGCTATTGAGTGCACTGGTAGCCATGATGTGCATGATACTCTTGCTTGTAAAAGAGATAAAAAAAATAAATCATTATGACGCAACTATAAAGAAGTATCCATTAATTATTATTCACAATAAATACCCGTGTTTTATCCATACATAAAAAATAGAACTTTATTTGTCGTACTATTTACTTCGTTCACCATTTTATTAGTAGAAATAGTCTTGTGGTATTTCTTTGATGACCAGCCTAGCCCCACTGCGATTTTAATTGAAATTCCTTTTGTGGCGGCAGGATGGTGGTTGTATCATGATGTAGGTACGAAAAGGCTGGAAACTACAAAGAAATGAACATCAGATAGCGGCTAATAGTTGGTTTATTTATGTATTTTTTCTACCTGGAATTGACCAATTTGTATCCATCATTTAAGTGAAAGAATCTTTTTTTTAATATTCTTAATTTCAGGTTTCAACGTTTTAATTGGTATACGCTATTTAAATTGCTAACAACTCACCTTATCTTTAATTAAAAATAATAACTAAATTTTTTGTTCAACATATTTTATAACAGCTGTTTCCATTACTAGTTTAGTTATGCCTTTTGAGTTTTACGTTTGCTGTCGTATATTCGTAAATACACAAAAGTTATAAAACCCGTTCCATGAATGCCGTATCTTTTACCATTTTTGCAAGATTTTTTATTATAAGTCTTCTAGTTACGTCTATATTTCCGACTTTTTCACAATCGCCTTACAACTGTACTGTTGTAGCTAAAATTTTCCCTGATGGAGACTCGGTTTCTACCTTAACAGGCCCCATTGATTTACAAAATGCAAGTATAAACGCTACTAGTTACAGATTCATTGTTGGGTTTGTACAACTATCTTTAAACGAACCAGCAACAATTTTTCCCAACATAGGGTTAAATAAAGTACAGCTTGTTGCTTACAACGGAGCTTGTACAGACACTATCACATCTTATTATTTTTTTTCTGGAACATATTCCTCCGATACCTCTAGTTCAAATCGTGCTTATGGCGAACAACTTAACAATCGTAACATGTTTGGCTTACTTACTTTAAATGACCAAAGTAATCTGTCATTTGGTGAAAGGGTAGCAAATGGTTTTAAGTCGGGTATCATTTTAAAAACAAAACCAGAAGGTTGTATTGAGTGGGCAAGAAAACTACCCGATAGTCTTTATGGCCCTACAGCTATTTATCGTGCAAAAGAAGCTTTAGATGGAAATATTTATATGCTATCCGGATCTTTTGGTGAGATGCAATTACTTTCTAAAGTTTCTGCGAATGGTAATATTATTTGGACAAAAGGCATACAAGATCCGGAGGCATATCCTCATCGATTCTTTGGTATTACAACTATGCCTGACGGTGGTGTAGTCACAGTTTCTTCCCCGCCTTTTAATAGACCTGAGCACTATCTAACAAGGTTCGATAGAGACGGTAATATTGTTTGGCAGAATTACAATGATTCAAATTTAACAACCGGCATATATTTCAGTAATATGCTGGTCAAAGATGGATTCTTATACATTGGAGGGTATTTAGGAGTAGCAGATCAATATTTTTTAAGGTCACACATAAAGTTGATTTAAATACAGGGGTAACATTATGGTCTAAACATTATTCTATCGACACCACACAGTTCAGTATAGTAGATCTCGTTTCAGTTGATGATGATATTGTTTTTAATATTGAAGCAACTTCACCAGATCTATCTCAACGTTCAATTGGGGGTATTGTTAGAATTGATACTTCAGGGAACGTTTTAAAAGCAAAAATATTTACAGAAAATCTTCTAATATCAACTACCAGCGGATCATTCATCTTATTAAGATCACGAATGATAAAATCTGGTAATAGTTTTCATATCATATCAAACGGATTTTACCCAATATCACTTCAAGGAAACGGAACTAGTTCTAAGCGCATCATGCTGGATGCTAACCTTGAAGTAAAGTGGGCGCAAAGTGGTGGTCAAACGCAACAATATTGGCCATATTTGAATGCGCCAGCGCCAAATGAAGGGGTCACATTAGGTGGATTTATTAGAAGTTTCGGCCATGGCGGTACTCTCGGTTATTCGTTCGGAGGCATGATGCTAATACAACCCATGGATTCCTTAGGCGGAAATCCTAATACTAATTGTTATAATTTCTATCAGTTATCTAACACCTCCACGTTAAATTTAACGGTTACACCTATACAATGGTGGCAAGGCAAATCTGGAAATCATACTTCGATTACAAAATTTATTTCTTGGGAAAATGATTATCCTGAAATGCGCTTTAATTGTTCGGAATATGTTGACTCTTGTTCTTTCTTAAAAATTATAGGGAAAAATAGCGTTTGTAATATTTCGCAAACATGTATATATAAAATTATTAAAAATAAGGCTTGTGGACAGACTCCTAATTGTCAAGTATCGGCGGATATCCAAATTGTATCACAAACAGATTCTTCAATTACTGTTCGTTTTTTAGATTTTGGTCAACACGTAATTTACACCAGATTTATAAATGGGTGTGTGCCCGTACAAGATTCAATAGTGGTAACCGCAGCTTCTTCATATGGCACACTCAATCTTGGTAATGATGCAGAAATATGTGTAGGTAACACGATACTCTTAAGTGCTGGCAATTCTTTTGCAGCCTACGAATGGCAAGATGGTTCCACCGATTCTACACTTCTTATTAACCAGCCCGGCACTTACTGGGTACGGGTAGTTGACTCTTGTACCAATATTATGTATGATAGCATAGTAATATCATTAAATGCCTCTGTGTCTATTTCTATTGGAGAAGATACATCGCTGTGCTATGGGGATACCATCCAACTAGTTGCCACTGCTGGTTTTATAAACTACCAGTGGAGTCCAGCCTATCAAACGAATACTACCTTAGGTGAAACGATAGCTGTTTCACCACTTAGGGATACTTTTTATACAGTGATAGCAGAGCTTACACCAGGTTGTTTCGCATATGATACGGTTATTGTTGCAGTTAATTCAGTACCAAACATAGATTTAGGGAATGATACCAGTTTTTGTTTTGGTGATAGTATTACTTTGAGTGTTGGAAATGGGTTTTCACCAGTTATATGGAGTAATGGGTCTACTAATGAAACCATTATTGCCAAAACTGAAGACACTTACTTTGTACTTGTAACAACTCTAGAAGGATGTGTAGGAAGAGATAGTTTGAAGATTCTAAATGTGTATGATTTACCTCACCCAACAATTCACTATAGCCCACTTTTATGTGAAGGAACTATTAACCAATTGAATGCAGGTCCTGGCTTTATCGAATACCGCTGGAACACAGGGGCATCTTCTCAAGCTATAAATGTTAATACTTTGGGTGAGTATATAGTACTCGTGAAAGATGTAAATGGATGTATCGCATCCGACACTGCATCTATTATTACATTACAACCTATACCAAAGGAATTTTTGGGTCCTGATATTGTGAAGTGTGATTATGAAAAAGTAACTTTAATACCCCGATCTAGCTTCATTAACTATTTATGGAACAATGGAAGTAACAACACATCGATTACAGTATCAGATCCCGGTTTGTATCGCTTACAAGCAACCGACAGATTTGGATGTATTGGTAATGATAGCATACTGGTTACAACTAAACCTAATTGTATAGAAGGCGTGTATGTGCCAAATACCTTTACGCCAAATGCAGATGGTAGAAACGATTTTTTTAGACCACTTATTTATGGCAATATTCAGTCTTATTCCATAACGATATATAATCGTTATGGAATAATTGTATTTCAATCTACAAATCCTTTACAAAGCTGGGATGGAAGATTTAAAGGACAACAACAAGATAGCAATGCTTTTACTTGGTTACTTACATTTCAATTAAATGGCAACCCCTTAAAGAAATTAAATGGTACTGTTTTGCTACTTCGTTAATTTAATGCCATTCCGTTATTCATTTTTTGATAATGATGGCAAAGAAATAACGGCCTAAAGAATGAAGCGGTGGGAAGATACTTTTCAGCATAATTATCAATTTATCGGTGTAGATGGCATCACCGAAGTGCCCAACACGATTTTACCCGTAACGAGTTATCCCAATAACTTTTATGGATCCGATGAAAAAATGGTTTTCTTTGTTTAAAATTGGCTGCGTGACGCTATGGGGCTGTACAAATTTTAAGTATATCAACCTAACTTGAGTTTATGATTTTTCGGGAAGCCAATATTGCTGATATTCCACAAATTCAAATTGTTCGCAATTCGGTTATAGAAAATACTTTGTCTGACCCGGACTTGGTAACCGATGCCGATTGTGCATATTTTCTTACAGTGCGGGGCAAGGGATGGGTTTGTGAAATAGAACAAAGAATTGTAGGCTTCGCTATTGCCGATTTACAAGGTCATAATATTTGGGCCTTGTTCGTGCACCCTGAATTTGAACAAAAGGGCATTGGTAAACAACTGCACAACATCATGCTGCATTGGTATTTTTTGCAAACTCACACTACCGTATGGTTGGGTACCTCACCCAATACTAGGGCCGCAAAGTTTTATGAAAAATGCGGTTGGGTACAGGTGGGTAAACATAGGGAAGATGAATTAAAGTTTGAGATGACCCATGTTGCTTGGATGAAAATTGAGCAATAGTGTAAAAAATAATTTTAACCATCATTTCTCTTTTGTTATATGAATGAACAATTCATTGAACAAAATATAATTTATCGGATTTATAATAAAGACGATGCTCGAAATAGCAGAATGCTCTCTAAAATAAGAATGTATTATGGCAGTTGATATACTTAAAACCTTAGAAAATATAGAGATCATGGAGAATTACATAGAAAATGTGAGACCCCCTGAACATATCCGTGCTAAGCTGGATATTGGCTACACAATAGAAAATCAAAGTATTATTTTGGTAGAGATTCGTCCCAGTTTCAAAACCCCTTTAACCGTTCAAGAATTCGGTTATGCAAAAACAACTTTTGTGAAGAATAAAAACTGCTGGAGAGTATATTGGATGCACGCCGATTTCGAATGGCATACATACGAACCGATGCCTGCTGTTTCATCCTTACTTGATTTTTTACAGCTTGTGGATGAAGATACACATCATTGTTTTAAAGGCTGACTATTCGATCACTCAGTCGTTAAAATTTTTTAGAATG
This sequence comes from Chitinophagales bacterium, assembly GCA_038249665.1. GTDB lineage: Bacteria > Bacteroidota > Bacteroidia > Chitinophagales > Chitinophagaceae > Ferruginibacter. The sequence continues at coordinate 9,593 of JBBSDF010000035.1, read as the reverse complement.
AGATCCCATTTTGCTACCGGATTATCAAATTGTTATGTCATTAAAATGATGGGATACGAATACGACTCATATATTGTAACATTTTTTTAGTATAGGGAATAATATCCCTTTTTTAAGGGATGTGGAAGTTACTGTTGCTTTGTAATTTTAGTAATCAATAAATAAACTACGGTTATGAAGTATTACATTTTATTTGCGATGATCCCTTTTACTTTAACAGCCACGGCACAATTAAGGCAGGTTTATAATAAAGATTCTGTAAGGCAAAAAGTTAGATTTAAAACTACTTCGACTCACAGTAAGACTGCTTCAATAATTAGCGTAAAAGCTGCCATTGAAAATGAGTTGGGTAAAATGTTGGATGTACATAAAAATGAACCCAACAATTCCGCCACATGGAAAAAAATAAAAGCCGATGCAGAAAATATACTGCACAATTATTTTAAAAATGGAAAATTATTCGGCAATAAACCCACAGAAGCTTATTATGTAAAAATTGGAAATGAAACGATGACTGCAGCAGACATCAGTAATCAAACCTTCGTTTTACAAGCAGGTATCGCCACTATAAAACCAGCAGAATTTGAAAATATACGGATAGAAAAAACGGGGATAAAGTAAAACAAAATATATTTTATCTTACAAAATACCTTTTTTACCTAGCAACATCTCCCATAGGGGTCGTTGCGTTCTACGGAGCAAGTTCATTCCCAGCAACCCCTCTTACTGGGGACGTTAGGTACTAATAGAAATAATACTATACCCGCAAAATATTAAATATAGCGTAATTATATAGGTTGCTTAGCTACTTAGCTGAACAACAACAGATATTTTGGATTAAGTAAGAAAAAATAGTTTTGATGTTGTTGACGCAACGTCCCCTGCGGGAGACGTTGCTAGGAAAGGGTACAAACTTTTTTTCCGGTAAAGTTCCCTGTTGGAGACGTTTCTGAAAAAGGCTTTTTTATACCCACTCAAGGGTATATATTTACACGTTTATTATACTACTTTTAAACTTTGTTTGTCTTTACAAAGTAAACATTCACATGAAAGTATTTATTTTTATTTTAGCATTGATGTGCCGCATTTCCACCAATGCACAGCTTACTTACCTCGGAGATGATGCCGTAAACGGGTCTGATGGTTATCTTGGTGTTAAACCTGTACCAGGATTGGCACAACTAGATGGGAGTTACTATTTTATAACCCCCACTGGTAAGTTGTATTCAACAGATGGTACTAAAAACAATACAAAAGTTGTTCGGCAGTTCCCGGCTCAAACGGGCCTTGGCTACTTAAAAGCCACCAATAAATACGTCTATTTCGCTTTCGCAAATTTCGATACCGAGCAAAAATCACTGGCCAGATACCATCCCTCCACCGGCCTTCAATTCATTACTAGTATTGATTACAGGGGTAGTAATCTAAACCTCAATAGCACTTTAGTTTCCGGTCAAACTTTTTTAGCAGACGAAATATTTACCAATTATGAAAAGGATGCATTTCTAATTCGAAAATTTACTAAAGACGTCTTCTACATTTATATCATTAACGATTACAACGACAATCCAATTGCAAATTTAGTATTCACACAAAAGCTGAACGATAATTACGTTACCACACCCATCAGTGTGAACACCGAATTAGAAACATTTAAAACGGACGTGTATTGCAATGGCAGAGAACGGCCTACGGGCGTTTATCAAACTACCATCAATGTAATGAAACGTTCCATCAACGATGCTGGCAAATATGAATTTAAAAACAATTATTCTACTCTGAAATACGGCCTATTCCCTTACAATAGGTTTTTAAGAACGAAGGATAATTTATACGTCCTTTATAAATCGATAGATAGTATTACAAATATAAAAACACTGCTACTCTATTCCTTTGAAGATAAACAACTTAAACCTACCCCAAAGGCATTATCATTCGTAGACGAAAGTGTAGACACACAAACGATGGATGGCGTCATTTACATTAGTTACAAAGGCGCACTCATAAAATTTGACGAGGCTAAAAAAGCATACGCTACAGTGATAAGTGAAAAAGACCCTGCCAGTAATTGGCAGGATATTTCAAAAAATACGAGATTTTTAAAAGTGGGCGATCATTTTATGTATCGACGCAACAATGCATTGAGTGTTTATAACAACGCTACAAAAAAAACAACCAACATAAATGGTGCCTTCTCCCCTGCAGACCAACTTTATTTTACTCAACATACTGTGGAAGCTTATGCAGGGAACAATAGTTTTTACTTCACTAAAAGAGTCGCTGATAAAATTCAATTTGTAAGATACGACCCGGTTGTGAATGGCGAATCTCCGATAGTATTTCCTGAATTTAAAAAAGAAAAGTTCAATGGCGTCAAAGCAATTTTCAACAGCGGCAACCGGTTTGTATTTCTTACAGCTTATCGGGGCAAAAAAAATAAACCCGTTTACAAGATGTTTATGTACACAGAAGATGGTCCGGCCTCCATATCAACAAAGGAACCCACGACTGTAGTGAATATAAAACCCGATCCTACACCAACTACGCCAACTACACCAACCATTGACATCAACACATTTGATAAAAAATTATTTAAAGAACAACTCACAACAATTGTAAATGACCCAAGCAATCGATTTGAAAATATTATGGGTAATCCTATTGAAAGCGACCTGGCACCCAAAAATAAAAGTTTGATAACTTTAGATGGCTTTAACGAAGGCGTCATCACCAATTACCAGAGGGATAGCAAATTGATGAGGTACGAAGCAATCACTCCTACAATAAGAGGTAGGGTTGCAGCCATGGCCATTTTTGATATGTTAGATAAAGAAATCCAAACTTTAATTGGAGGAAACTCCATCGTTCGGGAAATTGATGTAAACGTAAAAACAAGAAAATTAATCAACTATATCTACGAGGGGGATATAAAACTTTTACAACTAGATGTGTACACCAACTCCAATACAACCAACGCCGATGATGCAGGCTATACGATTACCATAAGGGCAGATAAAAAAACTAAGTGAGGTTTTGGTTGACGCAACGTCCCCTGCGGGAGGCGTTACTAAAAAAAGTTTTTTATTGTAACCATACTTTTTTGACACCGCATAAGCCCCGCTTGGCTAGTTTGATTTTTGCATTATCCCAATTCTTTTCTGAATTTACTTAAGCAACATAAACCCAAAAGTTTTTGCGTCTATTCGAAATTGCATTTGCAGTTATTTTGCCTTCCCATATTGGGTATAAATACCGGAGCCTGGAAAATCAGCATCCAGCAGGTTCAATATTCTTGCTCCTTTAATACACGTCCAAAATGCATGGTATGTCTTTGCTTTGTTTTCAATCTTTGAAAATTTTACCTGCCAGTTATTCAATATAGTAAGTTTGCCGGAAGAATTTGATTTGTTGTATTTCATTGAACCCACCGTGCCGTTAACCGCAAGGAATTTCCAATCATAATTGTTACCGGCATTGAAGTTAAATTCTTCATTCGACTGGCTCACATTCATACCAGCATAATTTCCTGTATAAACATGGTATAATTGTTGTATTCCGGTAAAATCACTAGTCCACTTGCCAGTGAAATCTGGCGCTGCAATTGCAAACTTATTATAACTGAACATTGCAGTGAGTGGGTTTAAAAGATCAATTTCGCTGTCCCATCTCTGGCTTTCCGGATCAAATTTATATTGTTGCACAAAACTGTTTTTATCCTTTGTGATAACCTCTAGCCAACCTGTTTGCCCCTGATGAAATACAACGATATACATTTCTTTGCCGGTGCTTTTATCAGTAGCATACCCAAAGCCAAGGTAGGGCCTCTGATAGCTTGTAATTGTTGATGTACCAAAATTGTTGAGGTTGCATTTCAGGAGCAGTTGAAACGGCTATTGTTTCTTTTACCAAAGCGGTCCATGCCATATCAAAATTTTCTTTTGGACCGGCAGTGCCTGGTGTTGATTTATACAAAGTGATCTGGCAATAACCGTCACTTTTTTCATCGTGTTTTGAAAGCTGAATGGCGTCTTTTCCTTCTTTTTTGTCCCATCCTTTGGGTGGAGTAAAAGTGGCAAGGTCAAAGGTTTCTTTTTGTGCAAATGTTTTTTCTATAAAAGTACATAGTACAAAAAGCAGTATTATTTTTTTCATGACGTTATTTTATAGGGTAAATATATGTTGGTTTACAGCGGCTAGCAATCCTGTAAAAAGGGATTTTAATTAAAGTTGAATCGCAGAATTAACTGTTGTGACATTTCTCAGCAAGGGCTCTTGCAGGGTACATTGGGTACTACGTTGGATGATATCGTACCTGTAAAATATCGAATGACTTGTAATGATAATTGCTAAGTTGGAACCAAGCTAAACAAAAACAGATCTTTTTAATTAAGTAGGAAAATTGTTTTGAAGTGGTTAACGCAACGCCCCGTGCGGGAGACGTTGCCAGGGAAGGGTAGATGGTGATGGCGTAACCATTGGAACAGATTGACAGACGGGGTAGAGATACAAAAAAAAATGTGATCGAAAAAAATAAGTAGCAGTTATTATATGGCGGCACTTTTATTAAAATGCTGCCATTTAGTTTGATTTGTATGTTTCCAGGATATAAAAGCAATTTTTTAATTTCAATGAGACAGGTCCATTTTTTTTCGTAAATATTTTTGGGATGGCGCTATCGTCAGTATCTAATCAATAAATATATTTTTTAATGAAAGTCTTGTGGCTACTGTTAACCATCCAGCAGTCCTTTTTCAATGGTAATTTTTACCAGGCCCGCAATGTTTTTTGCGCCCAGTTTACTCATTAATCCGGAGCGGTGCGTTTCAACGGTATTTACAGAAATAAATAAGGTATTGGCTATTTCCTGTGTGGTCATTTCCTTCATGATGAGTTCGAGTACTTCTTTCTCCCTGCGGGATAGTTTTGGTGTGTAACCGTTGTCGGCAGACTGTCCGCTATTTCCACTACCTAACAAAATTTGCTGCAGGTCCTTGTGTAGCCACGTTTCGCCCCTTGAAACAACCGATAAACACTCCCACAGTTCTTCTTTTTGCATGTTCTTAAGCATGAACCCGTTTGCTCCGTTTTTTATGGCATTTTTTACAATGGTAGCCTGCGTAAGCCCGGTAAGCATTATGATTTTCAGGCCGGGGTATTGCTTTCGTAATTGCTTGCAAAGCAAAATGCCATCCTCGTTACCAAGATTGATATCCAGCAATAAAAAGGCAGGTACTCCCTCCCGTTGCAGGTAGTTTTGCAACTGGCTGCTTGTATCGAAGGCTCCCGAAAAAATATAGGATGTGTTCTCTGCTATAATTTTTTCAATGGCCTCCCTTATCAATAAGTGATCGTCCAGAACAACGATGGTATTATCAGGCTGCTGCATTTTTTGTTAGTTGAATTTCAATATAAACCGATGTACCTTTCTGTTCTTCTGAGCGTATATCAAATGAGCCATTCAGATACGAAACTCTTGATCGGATATTGCTAAGGCCAATACCGGTTTTGCCATTTTGTTGAGGCGAAAATCCCTTTCCATTGTCTTCTACCGTAATGGATAATTTTCCCTCTTCCCGTTGCAATTGCACCAGCGCCTCTGTGGCACCGGAATGTTTTATGATGTTGTTTACAAGCTCCTGTATAATACGATAAATGCTTAGCCCTGCAGATTGATCCAGGTTTAGCTGCATGCCTACCGACTCATAATCCAGTTGTATTAATTTGCTGTCCGTAATCGATTTGCTATATTCCTTCAATGCCTCATCCAGTCCATACCGTAGCAATGTTTCTGGTAAAAGATTGTGGGCAATGCGCCTGCTTTCGCTGGCTGCCTGGCTTACCAATTCGGTTGCTTTTTGTTTTTTCAATAGCGCCGCTTGCTCACCGCTTGTTTCAACATTGCTAATCTGCATTTGGGCAGCAGCTAATATACCGCCCAACCCATCATGCAACTCACGCGCCAGCCGGCTACGTTCTTTTTCTTCTCCCGTCATCAGTGCTTTTAATAGAGAGAGATCCTGTTCCTTTTTTAAAGTGATCAATGATTGCTGAAATGTTTTACGGCGTTGAAAATATAACGCCAGCAACAGGCTGATCAACAAACCCGCTGCCATCAGCGAAAAGAGGAGGTTTCGCAACCGGATATTTTTATTGGCAATCAACAGGTTTTGTTCTGCAATCTGCTTCTCCTTTTCACTCGTCTGGAATTTTACATTTAACTCATTGATTTCTTTTGCCGAATTCGCACTAAACAACGAATCATTCAAACCCATATATTCCACCCTTTTTTCATACGCATTTTTATAATCGCCCACCCGGGAATATGCCTTTGACAGCTCTTTGAGGCTTTCCACCTGACCACTATAGTTTCCAGACTTTTTATGAATTTCGCGAGACAATAGACTGTATTCAAGGGCTCTTTTGAAATCCTTTTGGTCTACTGCCATAGCACCGCTTATATGATAAACTGCTCCCAGCATACTGATGTCTTGTTTCGACTCAGCAATTTTTTGTGCTTTTCGTATCGCTTCTGTTGCAAGTGCGTACTGTCCCTTTTTTGACAGATACTCAGCAGCACTCATGTTCGTGATAAACTGTAACTGAACGGCACCCGGCAACTGGCTGGCTATCAGACTAGCTTTGTCATTATAATAAATTGCTGAGTCCAGCATGCTGCTGGTTGCAAATGCCCTGGAGATATTGCCATACACCAAACCTTCGTCATTCTTCAATCCGAGATTTTTAAACATCTTAGCAGCTAGTTTGTACTGCTGCGTTGCTCCCACATTATCTCTGCCCTGCATCAAAGAATTACCCAGCCCCTTGTAACATTTAGCCAACCATTTATAGTCATTCTCTTTTTCAAAAATTGGAATGGCAGCTTTGTAATTTTCGGTTGCCTTTTCCATTTTAAAATCAACCACGTAAGCCAATGCCTTTGTTGCCAAACCCTTTCCTTCGCCTAAATTAAATTTTGCTTTGCGCGAAAGCGAAATCATGCTATCGGCATACAAGTGGCGCATTTCAGGTTTTCCGCCAAATCCGTAATAGTCTGCCAACAATCGGTACAATTCAATTTGTGCCGGAACAAATTGCGTAGTCGCTATCAACTGCCTGGATTGCTCTATAACAGTCAGCATTTTTTCTGTCTGGCCCAAATCATACAACTGATTGGCCGCCTCCACCAGTAATTTAAGTTTTGAGGTATCTGCTTTTTCAATGGTTGCTTTCTTTAAAAGCTCGTCGGGCTTTAATTCGTTGCTTTGGGCTGTTACAGAGAAAAAAAATATTTTAAAGAGACTTAGCAAAAAAAATACTTTTATAAGATGCATCATAAGCGCTGTTTTTTCAAATATATCAACTAACGGTTAGATACCGGTATATCGTTGAGGTCAATATCGCTGAAAAAGCTTCAATGTTCATTTTTTTAATCCCATTTTAATGCTCCGCTAATTCGTTTCCGTCTCACGGAAAACCATGAGTTTATTATTTGGCGACAAACCATTAAGTGTAGGCCGATTGATTTCAGGAGTTTTGTATCGTTAAAAGCAATCAATAAACGCATTCAAAAATAAGTTGTTATGAAAATGATTATCTGTCTATGTATATGCCTGGTTCCCTGCATATTTATGACCACAGCACAAATAATTGATCCCGGAAAAACTGTGAAATCAAAAGCGGAAAACAAGGCCAATAACAAAGCCGACGCATCCATTGATAAAAGTCTGGATAAAGTAGAGGATGGTATAAAGGGTTTATTTAAGAAGAAAAAGAAAAAGGAAGATTCAGAAACTGAATCTGCTATTAACGAAACCACAAGTGCAAACAGTGCCGTTTCAACTGGCGCAAATGAAGCCCCTTCTTTTCAGGTGTACTCAACATTCGATTTTATCCCTGGTGAAAAAATTTTGTATTACGACGACTTTACAGCAACCGAAGTGGGCGACTTCCCTACCGGATGGAACACCAACAGCAGTGCACAAGTAGTAACCATTGGCAACCTGCCTGGCAAATGGCTGAGCATGACCAAAGACGGTTTTTTTGCCCCCGAAATGGTGAAAGATATGCCCGATAATTTTACCCTTGAGTTTGAGGTAGTAACCCGTTACCGAACCAACAATATTTTGGGTTATAACTTTATGATTTATAAAAGTGCCAACCCCCGAAAAGATATTGGGGAGGCTTACTTAACCGATGCTTGTTTTAAATTTAACTGGGCAGGTTGCAATAGTGGCATGGGTTATATAACCTATGAAAAGGGCGAAGAGATGGGTAAAAACGAAGATCTTTCTTCACAAAAGTTGTTTTGTAACGGGGATGATTTTGAAATACCTGCCAGGGTTAAATTTTCGCTGTGGCGCCAGAAAAACAGGCTTCGTTTGTACCTGAATGAGGAAAAAGTGTTGGATATACCACAAGCCTTTAATAGCACCATGAAATACAATGTGTTTAAACTGGGGGCCACTTACATGAATTATTCAAATGGCAGGGAACATGATGATGTGTTTATGGTTTCTAATCTTAGGTATGCAGTAGGTGCGCCTGATACCCGGAGCAAATTAATTACCACTGGTAAATTTAGCACCACCGGTATTTTGTTTGATGTGAACTCAGATAAAATCAACCCTTCATCTTACGGTACCCTAAAAGAAATTGCAACGGTACTAAAAGAAAATCCCACAGTTAAAGTAAAAATCATTGGCCATACCGATAGTGACGGAGATGACAAAGCCAACCTGTTCCTCTCTCAACAAAGGGCTGCAGCGGTTAAAGAAAATCTTTCTTCCTCCTTTGGGATAGAAGGCAGCCGACTGCAAACGGATGGTAAAGGCGAAGCAGAACCGGCTGCGGATAATACATCTGCACAAGGAAAAGCAAACAACAGAAGAGTAGAATTTATAAAACTTTAAATTAAAAAATATGAAATTAAAAATATTAACGCTAGGCTTGGTTATATTTTTTATTAAAACAAGCAATGCACAAAATGTAGGGATTGGTACCAGTCAACCCACGGCAAGGTTGCATGTAGCCGATAGCAGTGTTTTTTTCAGCAGCCCTTCTTCTCTTAATAGCGGAGGATTGACGCCCACAGAAAATGGTGGTACCGGGTTATTGTGGATTGCAGGAAAAGCAGCATTACGGGCTGGCCGGAGTACAACTAATAGCTGGGCTTATGATAATATTGGTGTTTATTCTTCCAGCTTTGGATTCAATAATAGAGTTTCAGGTACAGGCGGTTTTGCAAGCGGTTATAATAATATAGTTAGCGATCTCTACGGCATAGCTTTAGGAAGTTTTAATTATGCACAAAACCAAGGATCGGTTGCAATTGGTAATATATCCCGGGGGCTAGGCGATTTTTCAAATGCTATTGGGTATGGTGCAGCGGCTCAGGCTTTTCAAAGTACTGCATTAGGCAGGTATAATGTACCTAGTGGCAATGCCACCTCAGACCTGCCTACTGACCCTATACTTGTTGTTGGTAACGGTACAGACGACAACAATCGAAGCAATGCATTAACCATTCTTAAAAATGGAAATATAGGCATGGGTAACTTAGTTGGTTTTAATAATATACTTAGCAATCTGCATGT